>JABGQA010000031.1 GCA_018644665.1 Candidatus Poribacteria bacterium | reverse complement strand
CTCCGGCGAGTTCCGGAGCGGCGGTGGGACAGGCGCCGACATCTTCTATTCGTTCTTCTGGGCCGACACGGAACCTGCGTGGCAGTCGACCGCGAACGGGCAGTACGCGGTGTCCTTCGACGAATTCAACGACGAAATCAAGTTCATCTACGACGGCGCGACCCTGGCCGCCGTCACCGACGCGACACTGGACAACGGGCTCTGGCGTCCCTTCCAGGTGAGTTGCGACACCGGCGTCTTCGACATCTGGCTTGACGGGTCCCTCGTCCTCACATACGAGACAGCGCCAACTTCTTCGCGCGCGCCACCGGCGCGTTGTCGGGCTTCGCCGGCGGCTCAGGCACCGAAACGAACGGCCACCAGGTCCGCAACATGGTTGCCAACGTCGGCGCGACGGCCACGCCGTCGATCGTCTGGGCGGCCCCGTTCCTCCGCAACGTCTACGACGGCGCTGGGCAGACCACGGCGATCACCGACGCCGTGATCCAGTCGGACACTTCGTTGACCGTGGAGACTTGGTTCCGCACCAACACGCACGGCGTGATCCTCGGGTACCAGGCGGATGCTGTGGGCGGCGCGGTCGTCGGCCACTATACCCCTGCGCTGTACGTCGGAACCGACGGCCTGCTCAGGGGCAAGTTCTGGTACCCGGCCGGCGGCTCGACGCCCGTGACGACCGGCGCTGTCGTGAACGACGGCGCGTGGCACCACGTGGCGCTTATCGGCGACGACGACCAGAGCACGATGTACCTCGACGGGACTCTTGTTGGGGTCGGGGTCGGCCCGATCGATCACCTCACGATGGCGCTCAACCAAATCGGTGGTGGGTACACGCTCAGCTGGCCCGGCGGCAACGGCGGGTGGCACTACTTCGGCGGGGAGATCGGCGGGCTCCAGGTGTGGGACGGGCCTGTGTCGTCCAGCGACGTGGCGAGTTTCGCCGCCATTCCGCCCGACGTACCGGCAGTGGCGTGGTCGACATCCACCGGCGCTGTCACGACCTATGACGGCACGTCGGACTACACGGCCGCTACGGACGCGCTCATCCAGACCCGCGCCGCGTTCGCCGTTGAGACGTGGTTCCGCACGACCGAGACCCGGGGCGGTCTGTTCGGCTACCAGGACCAGACGTACCCGACGCTCCCATCGTCTAACTTGCCGGCGCTTTACGTCCACAGCGATGGCCGCTTAGGCGGAGCCCTGTGGAGCGCGGCGAACCCGCCCATGTTCTCACCGTCCGCTGTGAACGACGGCGCCTGGCACCATGTCGCACTGGTCGGCGATGTCGACCGGCATCACATGTACGTCGACGGCGGCGCCGTCGGGACGTACGTCGGGCCGATCACCGACATCGGGATGGACTTCAACCAGGTGGGGCTCGCGTACACGAACTGGGTCGGCGGGGCGAGCACCTGGGACTTCTTCCGCGGGGACATCTCGGACTTCAACGTGTGGGACGGCACTCTCACCGCCGCGGACGTGGCGACGATCGCTGCGGTTGCCCCGGCGACAGTGCCTGCAAACCTGACCGGCTCGTTCGCCGGGGGCGCGGACTATCTCGACGTTGGTGCGGACGTGTCGCTGGAAGTGGACGGGGAATACACGCTGGAGGCGTGGATCCGCCCGACCGGGAGCGGCGCCAACGCCGGCAACGGCGGGCTGATCATAGGCCGCGAGGGCGAGTACCTTCTTGCGTGGTGGCCGGCGGACAATAGCATCCGCTACGCGACTGGGAACGACGGGTTTCAGTGGCGAAACACTCTGTATACGACCCCTGTGGGCGCCTGGCGGCACGTCGCGCTCACGGTCTCGAATGTCGACGGCATGTTCCGCCTGTACGCAGACGGCGTGGAGGTCTACACCTCTGCCGGGGCCGGCGGAATGGTCGACGCGGTTCCCGCACAGAACAACACCCGCTTCGGCGAAAGGCAGGCCGTGGCGGAGTCGTTCGAGGGCGACATCGACGAGATCAGGATTTGGAACGTCACGAGGTCCGCGGCGGAGATCCTCAGCACGTACTCAAAGACGCTGAGTGCGGCCGAGGCTGCCGGGGTGACCGGCCTGGTCGGCTACTGGAACTTCGATGACGGTACGGCGACCGACCTGAGCGCCAACGCCAACGACGGGACGTTCACGGGACAGGCGGCGATTCTCGGGTCGCAGCAGGGGTTTGGCGTCAACAGCGCCGTTCCGGTGGCTGACGCGCTCGCAACCGGCGCCGTCAACGGCGCCACGAACTCCATCACCATCACAGGTTCCGATGAGGTAGGTGACTACCTGACGTTCGCGTTGACGTCCGCGACTTCGGCCACGCAAGGCATCGCCCTCACGCTCACGGACGACGACCCGACAGACAACGCAGCCACGGTCGCCTTCTTCCCCACGGTGGATGGCGCCGACACGTTCTCCTTCACGGTGACCGATGGTGTCGAGACTAGCGCCGCGGCGACGGTGACGTTCACTGTCGCTGGAGCGACGAACTACGCTGCGTCGTTCGATGGCGCGACCGACTACGTGAACGCGGGCACGGGCGATTCGCTGATCATGACAGACACGTTCACGCTTGAAGCGTGGATACACCCCCTAGGCCCCGGTAGCGGAACGCACGGGATGATCGTCGGACGTGAGGGCGAGTATCTGCTCGCGCGATTCCCGGACGGGACGATCCGGTCCGCTCACAGCACGAATCCGGCGGCATTCGTGTGGACGGACACTGGGTACGTCGCGCCCCTAGACACCTGGACGCACATCGCTCAGACGTATGATTCTGCCGTTGGCACGGTCGATACCTATGCGAACGGACTTCTCGTCGATTCGTACACGCCCGGCACGGTCGGCCCGATCATCGACGCGTCTGGCGCGCAGAACGACCTGCAGATCGGCAATCGGCAGGGCGGCGAGCAAGCGTTCGACGGGTTCATCGACGAGGTCCGCGTGTGGAACGTCGCGCGGGCTCCCCAGGAGATTCTCAACACTTACACACGATCGCTGACGGCTGGCGAAGCCCTTCTGTTACCGGGTCTGGCGGCGTATTGGAACTTCGACGACCAGACGGCGAACGACATCACGCCGAATGGGAACACCGGCGTTCTCACGGGTGACGCAACGCTCGCGCCGTCCGCCGAGGCTTACGGGGGCAACGGCGTTGGACCCGCACCGACGTCGGGCATCGCGGCTACGATGCAGACGAGTCACACGGTCGCGATCCAGATCAGCGGCAGCGATGCTGATGGGGACGCGGTGGCGTTCGCCTTGGTGTCGCCCGTCTCAGACTTGCTGGGCGTTGCCCTGACTCTCACCGACGTCGATTCCACCGACGACATGGCGACCGTCAGTTACACCGCGACCGCGGGCGCCGGTCCTGACTCGTTCTCGTTCACGGTGACCGATGGCGTCGAAACGAGCGCGGCTGAGGCTGTCGCTGTAACAGTCAACCTGCCCGGGGTGGCGTGGGCCACGTCCACGGGCGTCGTGACGATGCTCGACGGGGTAGGCGACTACGAAGACGCGCCCGACGATACGATCCACAGCCGTACAGATGTGACCGTGGAGACGTGGTTCCGCACCACCGCGACGAACGGCGTGCTGTTCGGATACCAGGGCGGATCGTACCCCTCGACCCCGGTCTCCGGGACCGTCCCCGCACTGTATACCAGCTCGGACGGTCTCCTCCGAGGAGGGCTGTGGCCGGCGAGCACGGGCGCGCCGCTCAACAGTGGGGCTGTGGTCAACGACGGGTCGTGGCATCACGTGGCGCTTGTCGGCGACACGGTCAGCCACCACCTCTATGTGGACGGCGTGCTCTCGGGCACCCAGGCGTCGGCCATCGACCACCTCGCGATGACGGGCAACCAAGTTGGCGTGGGTTGGGACGGAGGCTGGCTGGGTCTTGGGGCCATAGGCTGGGACTTCTGGCGTGGTGATATCGCAGATTTCAACGTCTGGGATGGCGCCCTTACCGCCGCGGACGTCGCGACGATCCATGCGACTCCGCCGACGCAGGAAGTTCCCAATCTGACAGCGTCGGTCGCGGGAACTGCGGATTTCATCAACGTGGGCGCCGACGCCTCATTGGTCCTAACCGACGAGATGACCGTTGAGGCGTGGATATACCCGACAGCGTTGGGGTCGGGCGGCGCATCGGGCGGAACCATCATCTCGAAGGAGGGCGAGTACACGATCGCGCGCTGGGGCGACGGCTCGATATACTACGCCCTCGCGACATTGCCGTACGGGTATGCATGGGTTAGCTCGGGGCAGGTGACGCCCCTGGAGACATGGAGCCACTTCGCCGTCACCTACTCATCGGTGACGGGCCTCGTCGAAACATACATCAACGGCGTCCCGGGCTCTCCTAACGTCATGAGCGGCGCGATCGGAGACGCCGACGTGACCCGGAACGACATCGTCATCGGCGAGCGCGAGATATCGCCGCATGCGTTCGACGGCGAGATCGACGAGATCCGCGTGTGGAACGTCGCGCGGACGGCCGAGGAGATCTCCAACGCCTACGCCAAGTCGCTGACTCCCACCGAGATCGCGGGTCTTCCCGGCCTGGTCGCGTACTGGACGTTCGACGACGGCACAGCGAACGACCTGACGTCGAACGCGAACCACGGGACCTTTAGCGGGCAGGCCGGCATCGTTGGCTCGCCGGAGGCGTTCGCCACGAACACGCCTCCCAGCGCCACAAGCGGTCTCACCTCGACGGTGTTCACCGACGAAACCGGCCAAGTCTTCGTCACCGGGGCGGACGCCGACGGTGACCTGCTTAGCTTCGCCACTACCGCTGGCGCGTCCGACACGTTGGGCGCCTCCCTGACGGTGGTTGACGTCGACACCACGGACAACCTGGCGGCCGTCGACTACGCCGCGACGGCAATACCCGGCGCCGACACCTTCTCGTTCACCGTGAGCGACGGTATCGCGACGAGTGCCGCGGAAGTCGTGAACGTCACCTCGACTACGCCTACTAACCGCGCGCTACTTGTGGACGGTGACCTCGACTACGTGAATGCCGCTGAGAGCGCGTCATTGGCCCTGACCGATGCCTTCACGCTCGAGGCCTGGGTGTACCCAACGGGGCCAGGCAGCGAAGTCACCAGCGGCGGCGTCATCCTCGGCCGCGCCGGTGAGTATCTGCTGGCCCGTTATCCCGATGGCACGATTCGGTTCGCGCACGGCATGGCGACGCCCGGGTACACCTGGTTCGACACAGGCGCCGTCGCGCCACTCAACACCTGGACGCACATCGCGCAGACCTACGACGCCTCCCGCGGCACGGTGGATACCTTCGAGAATGGCACTCCGGTAGGGACGCCGGTCGCCGGATCGGGCGCGATTATCGAACGAGAGGCGCTATACAACGAACTGCGGATCGGCGCTCGCCAGGGGCTAGGGCAGGCGTTCGACGGGAAGATTGACGAAGCCAGAGTATGGAACGTCGCGCGCACGTCGGAGGAGATCGCGAACGCCTACGACAAGACGCTCAACCCAAGCGAGGCCACGGCCCAGACGGGCCTCGTGGGGTATTGGACCTTCGACGATGCCTGGCCGGTCGACCTAAGCGCACAGGGCAACCACGGGACGCTCGAGGGCGGCGCTTCGCTGCCCGGGTCGTTCGAGGTGTACCCCGCCAATACGCCGCCCACCGCGACGGCGGGCAGTTCGGGCGCGGTAGAGGTCGGACTGAGCGTCGACATCACAGTTGGCGGGGGAGACGGAGACGGGGATACGCTCAGCTTCGCGCTCGTGTCGGAGGTGTCGGGCGTCCTTGGCGCCACCGTCACCCTCTCCGACGCCGACCCGACGGACAACACGGCCACGATCCACTACACGGCTGACGCGGGGTCGGGCGCGGATACAGTGGCTTTCACCGTGTCTGACGGCATCAGCGTCAGCTCGATCGAGGTCGCGTCCGTGACGGCGTCACTCCCCGCGAACTCCGCTGTGGTGTTGGACGGTGTCGACGACTACGTGGACATCCCGGCCCACGCGGCCCTCGATGTCACGGGCGACGCCACGATCGAGGCGTGGTTCCGAACGCCGATCACGATCACCGCTCAGACAGACTTCGCCGCACTCGTCCAACGGGTGCGCACCGCCGGCACGAACGACGACAACTATGGCATCGTGGTCGGCGATGGCGAGTACCTGCGGTTCCTGATCGGCACGGACACGATCGAACAGAGCGTTGACACGGTCGGGTTCACGGCTGCTGTCAACACCTGGTATCACGTCGCGGGGGTGTACGATGCGTCGGTCCCCGAGGTGCGCGTCTACATCGACGGCGTTCTGAACAACGCTGCGGCGGTCACCATCACTCCGACGGCCGCGGACGGGGCGCTGCAGATCGGGCACACCTCGTACCCGGGCACGCCTGTGTACTACACGGGCGATATCGACGACGTGCGCCTATGGAGCGTCGCGCGGACGCAGGAGGAAATTGCTAACGCGAGTACGAAGCTACTCACCGGCACGGAAGCTGGCCTGAGCGGCTACTGGAACTTCGACGACACGTCGGCGGGCGACCTGACCGTGAACGGCAACGCGGGTTCCTTCCTAGGAGGCGCGTCGACCGCGTCAGCCACGCCTCTTGCCCTCGAGGTCAA
>JABGQA010000071.1 GCA_018644665.1 Candidatus Poribacteria bacterium | reverse complement strand
CCGGCGCGTTCTCGTATAGATCGCGGTATTGCGCCTCGGATACATGTAATGCCGCCTGTGCTGTCTTGATCTCTGCCGCCCGAGTGTCCACCTGCGCCTCCAATTCCGCGTTGGTCACTCTCGCTCGCAGGAACAGGTGGTACATGCTGACCGCCAGCCCCGTGAGGACGGCGACGTAGCTCATCTTTTTCAGCAGGTGCGCCGCGTCGAACATGCCATCGAAGAGCTGCCCAGAGAACGACATGAACATCGCCTGGCCCATGAACCCGACGATGAGTGACAGCACAAGCCAATGCTCGAACGGGTCGCGCGCCCATGCGTCTTTGCGCAGGTAGCCGATCAGCGCCAGTAGGAAGAAGGCCGCTGGCACAAGCTCCTCTGGGCGATGGAGCGGGAGTTCTGCGAAGTAGGCGCGTGGAAGCGGTACGAGTACGAAGAAGAGGAAGCTCAAGACTGTCAGGGACGCCGACGCTAGGTACACCGAGCCTTCGCGGACACGCCCCGCCGGGCCGAGCCGATCCTCGCGCCGCCATGCTAGACAACTGAACCACAGGACCGCGCCCAGGAAGACGCGTGAGGCAACCCAGCTCCACGGGATGAGCGACGGGAGTTCCGACGGGAAGAAGGCCATGAAATACGACGATGTGACCACGGCGTGGTAGCCGTCCAACAACGCCGTACCCAGGAACGCGACGCCAACGAACAGGAAGGTGTTATTCTTCCGACTGTAGTATCGGACAAGGGCCATCATCCCCACGAACGCAGCCAACGTTGTGGCAACCGCCTCCATGACGGTGTGCAACTGGGCGCTGCCCTGCCACGCCGTACGACGCAGGAGCGCGTAGCTCACGCAAAGGGCGAGGGTCAGCGCCGCATAGGAACGTATGCGCCGGGCCCTCATCGTCGTGCTCCGACGTCGTGACTGCCGCGTAGCGAGGAGCCCCACACGCGTCGACCGGCGAGCGGATGACTTGGGCGAGCCGTCGCCCGCGATCCGCCCACCGCGTCTTGGTTGGAATGAGGGGTCGCCGGACGGCCCAACATGATTTCGTAACCACCACTCGCCATGATTCTGCCTCTGCGGGAATAACCGCATCTGCCGTCAGTATGCACCGTTAGTTACCCGCATACAGTAGGGAAAACCCTACAACCCATGAAGGGATACCTCTGTAATCCCCGGGGCCTTACACTTCGGGGGGGCGGCGTCGGCGGAATGAGGCACTTGGCGTGGGCGTGTCGCGGAGCGACGCGGGCATAGGGCTAGGCGGAGATGAGTCCGTTCGAGATAGCGAACCGGACAAGCTCGGGCAGGCTGCCGACGCGGAGTTTCTTCATGAGGCGGGTGCGGTACGTCTCCACCGTCTTCGGCGAGAGGTGGATCTGTCCGGCGATCTCCGCGCTAGTTCTCCCCTCCACGACGAGATGTAGCACTTCTCGCTCGCGCAGCGAAAGGGAGTCCATCGGGCCCACGGCATCGCCGCGCTTCGCCGCCCGCACGTAATCCCGCACGAGTAGCTCGGCGATGCTGTCGCTGAAGTAGCGGCGACCGGCGTTGGCGTACAGGACGGCGGCAACCACGTCACGACCGGCCGACTCCTTGAGGACGTATCCGTTTGCCCCGGCGGCGAGGGCTTGAAAGATGTGCTCGCTCGTTGCGTGCATGGAGAGGATCACAACCCGGGTCGACAGGTTCCCCTCCGCCATGTGTCGGGTGGCGGTGATGCCATCCATGCCCGGCATGGAGATGTCGAGCACGGCGACATCGGGTTCGAGATCCCGCGCCAGGTCGACGGCCTCGGCGCCAGTGCTGGCCTCGGCGATCACCTCGTCGCCGGCCGCCTCGAGCAGCGCGCGCAGCCCGTCCCTGATGACCGCATGGTCGTCGGCAAGAAGCACAGTTGCCGGCATGCTCGGGCTCCCCACGCGCACGGCATCTCGCTGCCCACGGAACCAGACCGGCAGAAGCTGCGCGCGCGCATCCTACTCTATACATGTATATGACGCCGCGGAGGGCGCAAATCCGCCATGTTTTTCGGCAGCACGACTCCGTGCGGCCGCCGAACGCACAGGAGGCGGCTCGTCAGAGTGGGGAATGTAGCCGTGGAGTTGCGCTGTGCCCTACGATAGAGAGCGGACGGCAGCGCGCTAGGAGTCGGGGGTCAAGGCGGTACGATACCGTGTGCTATCGCGAAACGGACCAACTCCGGAACGCTCTGGACGTGCAGTTTCCTCATCAGGCGCGCGCGGTACGTCTCCACCGTCTTTGCTGAGAGGTGGACGACGGCGGCTATCTCGGCGCTGGACTGGCCTTCGACGACCAACTGCAGCACCTCGCGTTCTCGTGGAGAGAGCGAGTCCAAGGGGCCCCGGCTGTCCGCGAGCCCACCGAGTCGCACGTAGTCGTGCACAAGCAGGTCGGAGATGCTATCGCTGAAGTACCGCCGGCCCGCGCTGGCGTAGCGCACGGCTTCAACCACGTCCCGACCGGCTGACTCCTTGAGCACATACCCGTACGCGCCCGCGTCTAGGGCCTGATAGACGTGTTCGCTCGTGGCGTGCATCGAGAGGAAAACAACGCGCGTCGGCAGGTTCGCCTCCGCCATGTGTCGCGCAGCGGCAATCCCGTCCATGCCCGGCATCGCGATGTCGAGCACGGCGACCTGAGGTTGGTGTTCCCGCGCTCGATCGACCGCCTCTCGGCCCGTGGCCGCCTCGGCGACGACCTGGTAGCCGACCGCCTCCAGGAGCGCGCGCAACCCGTCCCGGATCACGGCATGGTCATCTGCGAGCAGGACCGTCACCGGCATGTTTCGCCCCTTACGGCCGTTGCGACGGAGCGTGCACCGAGAATAGCCGCCCAAGACGCCAGACGGTGTCGGGAGAACAGGGCCGATCACGTAGGGAGTGGTCATCTCCCGCTGCGGTTAGGGTTTGCGCGTGACTTCGGCTGGGTCAGTTATGGCCGCAGTCACCTTCGTCGGCCCGCCCGGCTGAGACTCGACGGTTAGCGTTCCGCCTATGCTGCGCATCCGTTCACGCATGTTGACCAATCCCCATCCACCCTCGCGGGCGGCTCTCTGGAGGGCGGGGTCGAATCCCACGCCGTCGTCCTCGACGACCATCAAGAGGGAAACGTCATCTCTCCGCAGCGACACACGACACGAGCCGGTTTCGCCGTGCCGCGCGACATTACCGAGGGCCTCCTGCGCGACTCGATACATCGCCGTTTCCGCACGCGCGTCCGGGGCGCGCGCATCCGGGGTGACGTTGAACGCGATGTCGAGGCCGGTACGCTCGCCGTATCGTGTGGCGAACCACTCGAGCGCGGCGGGGAGGCCATACTCGTCGAGAACCGGTGGCCGTAGGTCGGTCATTACGCCGCGGATATGACCCCCCAACTCCTCGACCTGGTCGAGGCAGCGCTCGATCTGCTCGCTGGCGCCATCATCGTCGCCGTCCAGGAAGCGCGTGCGCACTAGTTCCAGGCCAAGGCCGAACGCCGCCAGTGACTGCCCCGTGCGGTCGTGCAGGTCCCGCGCAATCCGCGCGCGCTCCTCCTCCTGGACATCGGTGAGCCTCGCGGCGAGCGCACGCAGTTCCACCGTCCGGTCCTCACGTTGCTGCGCGTGCTCGTGAGCGCGGTGATGGAGCCGCGCGTGATCGAGAGCCGTCGCCGTATGCGTGAGTAGGCCGGACATGGAGTCGATCGCGGCCAGCGTCGCTTCCTGTTCCTGCGCTTCGCTACCTGTCGCGAGCACGCCCAACACGCGTTCGCCGCTCTTTACGGGGATGAAGTAGGCGATCTTGCCCTCTGGATAGGCGCTTCGGTCGTCGATGCGCGGGTCGAACCGGTCATCCCATCCCGCAAGGGCGTGCAACTCGCCGGTCCGGGCAACCACTGCGGTGATATTCGCGTCGTCGAGGTCGTATTCCGTACCCACAATCGGTTCGTTGACGACGTGGATGACACCGTGTGGATCGCGGTTGAACCCCCGAGCCACGGATACGGTGTGGGCGTCTTCATCGACCAGGGCGACCATCAGGCTGCGGAATACCCCGGCTCGCAGAATCTCCCGGCCCAGCGTGTCGAGTATCTGCCCCATGTCCAACGAAGACCCAACCGCCTGCGCAATCCGTTCCAGCGAATCGACCAGTTCCGTCGTCCTCGTCAACTCCTGGTTACGCTGCTCAAGATCACGGTTAAGCTGCCTTATCTCGGCCTCCACGCGTTTCCGCTCCGTGACGTCGCGCGATGTCGTGGCGAAGTGCGTTACGTCCCCGTTAGCATCGCGGATGGGAGCGACTGTGTGGTGCACGTCGTACCGGGCGCCATCCTTCCGGACGTCAGATAGCTCTGCTGCGACCGCTTCCCCCGAGTGAACCGCAATCCACAGTTGCTCCGGCATGGCTCCCGCGCCCGGCTGGAACATCCGGGGAACGGCGCCATACACCTCCTCGCGGGCGTACCCGGTCAGACGCTCGAACGCGGGATTCACGTACTCCGTGACGCCATCACGATCGGACAGCATTATCGCGTCGTCGGTCTGTTCGACTGCCCGCGAGAGCTTCCTTAGGAGTTCTTCGGCCTCTCTGCGTTCCGTGATGTCTTCGACCATGGTGAAGGCGTACAACAAGCTGCCGTCGACGTCACGGATCGCCGTTACCACGCGACTGCCCCACCTGACGGAGCCATCCGGCTGGACGTAGCGCTTCTCAGAACTGTACCGGTCGTGTTTCCCTTCGATCATCTCCTCGTAAGCGCGATTGCTCTCGGCGACGTCCTCAGGATGCGTGTAGTCTAACGACCCCGATTGCTGTAATCGCTGCTCAGTACGACCAGTGATCTCCTGATAGACCTGATTCGCACGGATGATCCGACCACTTGGACCCCCGACGGCAATGCCGAATGGCGCGTGTTCGTACAGCGCCCGGAATCGCTCCTCACTCCTACGAAGCTCTTCCTCCTGCCGTCGTTGCTCGGTCAGATCTCGCATCGCGGTCACGCCGACTCGTTCGCCATGCCAGACGCCGGGCCGGGATCGGACCTCCGCCGGGAAGGTCGTTCCATCCTTGCGCAGCGCCATGTCCTCGAACGGGCCTATTCCCTCCGATGCGCGAAACGCGGCCACGCGCTCCTGGGCCGCGGGCGCGACGATGTCCGTCACTGGCATTCCCACCAGCTCTGATCGCTCGTACCCAAACATCGCAGCGAATTGCTCGTTGACGTCCAGCAGACGATCCGCAGACGTGATCGCGATGCCCTCGAAGGTCGCATCCGCCAGCGTGCGGAACCGCTCCTCGCTTCGTTGGAGCCGTTCCTCCTGACGTCTCAGTTCCGTCAGGTCTCGCATGGCTGTCACCCGCGCACGTCGGCCTGACCATGTGATCTCACGGGCGCGCACCTCGGCAGGAAAGGTCGTCCCGTCCTTCCGCAGGCCAACGCCCTCGAACGGCCCGGTTGACGCGGCGGCCCGCAAGTCCGCGACTTCCGGGCGGGACTCGGGCGCCACGGGGTCGAGCACCGGCATCCCGACGATCTCCGGTGTCTCGTACCCGTGCATCTCCGCGAACCGGTCGTTGGCGTGTAGAATATGGCTCGCGTCAGAGACCGCGATACCTTCGAACGTCGCCTCCGCGAGCGTGCGGAACCGCTCTTCGCTTTCCCGGAGCGCCGCCTCCGTAGCCTTGCGGTCGGTGATGTCCTCGGCGATCCCCGCCTGACGGTACGGGAGCCCGTCCGAGTCGTATACAGGGAAGGCGCGGTCATGGATCCAACGTACTTCGCCGTCCGGCAGGACGATGCGATACTCCTCGTCGAACGGCTCGTTGGCATCGGCGCCCGGCGCGCCTATCACTCGATCCAAATCCTCGGGATGGACCAGCCGCGTCCACTCATCGTAGGTCGGGGCCGTGGGACCTGGCGCGTACCCGAGCACAGACTCACAGTTGGGGCTAGCGTACAGCCACTCCCACGTGCCATATTCCCGCAGCCAGAAGGCCTGCGGCATGTTGTCCGCCAACTGCCGGAACCGCTCCTCGCTTGCTCGCAAGGCATCGTCTGCCCGCTTGCGCGCGGTGATGTCCTCGGCGATGCCGGCCTGCCTATGCCCGGTGCCACCGCCGTCAAACCCGTCGTCGGGGACAGCGAAGGCGCGATCACGTATCCACCTCACCGCGCCATCCGGAAGGACAATGCGGTATTCCAGATCGACAGGCTCGTTGCCGTGTTCGTTTACGCCAACGGCGGCCACGGCCTGGGGCAGATCATCCGGATGCATCAGCCGCGTCCAGGCATGGGGGTCAGCGTGGGTCGCCTCCGGCGCGTACCCGAGCACCTCCTCGAAATTCGGGCTGGTATACAACCACTCGCGGGTGCGGTGGTCGCGTAGCCAGAAGACCTGGTCGACGTTCTCTGCCAGTTGCCGGAGACGCGATTCGCTCTCCTGCACCTTCGACTGCGCCGTCATGAGTTCTGTGACGTTGCGATTGACACCGATCAAGCCTACGACGTCCCCCGAATCGTATATCGGCGCCTTCGTCACGTGGTCCCAACGCTGGAGATCGCCTCCTGCCATAGCCGCCCGGTTCACTCCCGCGCGCACCGCTCCGTCCCTCATGAGCTCTTGTTCGTCGTCGTAGTAGGCCTGTGCACGCTCGGTGATCGTGAAATCGAAGTCCGTCTTTCCTACGGCGTCGTCTGGGTGCTCGATCCCAAGTTCGCGCGCGCCGGCCTCGTTGACACGGACGAAGCGTGACTCCCTGTCCTTGAAGCAGATTATGTCCGGGACGTTGTCCATCAGGGCGTGGAAGAGCCGCTGCTCCTCCGTGAGCGCCTGGCGCGAGCGCGAGCGCGCGATGACCAGGCCCACGTGTTCCGCGACGAACGTCATGATGTCGATGTCAGCCTGGCCGTAAACGGTTGCCACGTCGGGGCTCCTGACCCATACGGCGCCGATCGCGACGTCGTCGGCGATCAGGGGCGCCCCGAGCCAAGCGGTCGCGTCGACGCCGTGCAGGTCGATCTCGCCTGAGTCGGCCAGCGCCTGCGCTTCCTCCAGGGTGAGCGCAAGTGGGCGGCCAGTGGCGACTACACGCATCGCGCGCGAGTGTGGGACGGAGCGCACGCCGGCAGTTACCGGCCCTGACGCGTCGACCCGGTACGGTATCGACAGCAGGTCTGGCTGGCGCGGGTCGACGAGGCCGACCGCGAAGAACTGGGCGTCCAGCACCTGGGTCAGCGATCCGTGAACGGCCTCGCATACGGTAGGTAGGTCTGTCGCGTCATACGCGGCCTCGCCGATCGCGAAGAGGGCCTTCTGCAGCAACTCCGTGCGCTTACGCTCGGAAATGTCCGTGATGACTGCCACTACACGGAGCGGCTCTCCCTCCTCGGACCGGACGATGGAGCCGGCGCGGTCGCCCCACACGATCGAGCCGTCCTTGTGCACGTACCGGAGTTCGTCTCGTGTGGCTCCCGCTCGCCCGCCGATCGCGGCCTGGAACTGGTCGCGCGCTCGGCTTTGGTCAGTGGGGTGCACCAGAGCCACGGCTGGCATCCCGACCAACTCATCGCGCGTATAGCCCACCATGTCGCAGAAGGCGTCGTTCGCCGCTACGATCTCGCCGTCGAGACCCGCCATGCCGATGGCCACATTGGCGGCCTCAAACAGCGTGCGATATTGCGCCTCGGACTCCGCCAGGGTCTCGCGGGCCGCCACGAGTTCCGTCACGTCCCGGTTGATGCCGATGAGCCCGTCTACGCGACCCTCGCCGTCCCGCGTGGGGATCTTCGTTACGTGCGTCCACACCGTTCGACCGTCGGCGCGGTCGTAGCTCTCCAACGCTCCGACGACAGGCTCTCCGGTATCGAGGATCACTCGTTCCTGCGCGTGGAACTCACGGGCATAGGGCTCCGGGTGAAAGCCGAAGTCGGTCTTCCCCAATAGGGAGTCGGGGCCATCTACATCGGGATTATCGACGCGCATGTTCGCCACGACGGCTGCATTCACCCGTGTGAAACGGTGTTCCCGGTCTTTGAAGGAGATCGGGTCAGGCACGTGATCCATCAGGCTTCGGAATCGCCGCTGCTCCTCGGCAAGCTGTTCCTCGACCCGCTTGCGATCGGTGATGTCGATCGCCACGAGCATCGCACGGTCCTCACCGTACGCCTCGGATACGCGCACGACGCGGACGGAGTAGACGGCTTCGCCGCCGGGCAGGCGCGCGCGAGTCTCGAAGCGACTTACTTCGCCGGTCGCTACCGCCGCTGCGATGCACCTAGCGGCTGCGTCACGATCGTCTTCGCCAATCACATCATAGATGGACACACCTACCACAGGGGACGCTGGACTGCCCGGCGTGGGGTCGGTGTGGTAGACGATCGTCCCTGCGCTGTCGACGACAAAGGCGGCGTCTGACGACTGGGTGAACAGCGCGCGCCATCGCACCGTGGCCTCGGTCAGCCGTGACGTCGTCTGACGCTCCGTCGTCACGTCCCGACAGATGCCCATGTACGCGACTGGGCGTTCGCTGTCGTCGCGGCGCGTCGCAACGGCCCGGGCGGAGATCCACCGCCATTCGCCGTGGGCGTCCCGGATCTGGCAATCGAACTCGCAGTAACGGGCAGCCCCGCGCTCGTACGCGTCCCGCGCTTCCAGGACCACCGGGACGCTATCAGGATGCGCGCGGGACGCCCACCACCGCGCGTTATACTCCCGACCCCTTGGGTCGAATCCCAGAGCGCGGATCAGCTCAGCGCTATTCTCGATTGCCCCAGACGCGACGTCCCACTCCCACAGGCTGGTCTCGGTGCCATCCAGCATCCCCCGGATCGGCTCCGCGAGCGCCTGCCCACGCTCCTTGAGGGCTGTGACTTCGCGCACCGTGCACACGACGACATCCTCTCCCAGCCCCTCCTCGCGCACACGCTTCAGCGTGCACATGTACTGTCGCACCCCTTCGGCCGCCGGGAAGCGCATCTCCTGCGAGGCCGGCTCACCAGATCGCTGCACGACCGCGCGGAGCTCGTCGAACGCCTCCATGGCCTCCGCTGGCATGCCCAGTTCGCGCCACGTCCTGCCGGTCACTTCCTCCGGCCGCATCCCCAGCGCGGTCGCGCCGGCGGGGTTCGCGTACAGGTACCTCCCTTGGGCGTCGTACGCATAGATGTGGTCGGTACAAGCTGCCAGCACCGCGTCGAGAGTGGAGCGCGGGTACTCTGTGGACATGCCTTCCCTCCTATTCGGGCGCCGGCCGGGCGCGTGGCGCCGAAGGTCACGTAGCCGTCAGCGCCACGCTCGATGCGCCACCACGGGCGAGCCTCCGGCTTGCGCAGGCGTGCATGGCGCCTACGATAGCCTGCGAACGCGCATGCGTGCATGTGAGGGATCTCGCCGGCGAGCGAGATGCGCCTACTGGCGCGCCGGAGCGTGTCCTTGCCGCACCTGCGGGGATCAAGGGGCGGCGGCCGTAAAGTGAGCTAAGGCCTGTTGGTATGCTCGCTCGCGGCGAGGGAGCCCGCGGGTCCGCCGACCATCGCGATCGAAGCGGGCCACCGCGTCGATAAGACCCACTGCTTCGCTCCGCGTTGCTCAACGGTGGCGCCAGGTTAGGACGCAGACCATGGCGAAGGCGTGGAAGGTAAAGGGCCTAGCTCCCCACCGCAGCCGGTGGAACTGCGCGCGCCGCGTGATCACGACACGTTACCGCGAGATGACGTCGTTCCAGTCAGGCGCCGCCGCTGGCGCGGACATCGAGTTCGTGCACGACATGCGCGTGTCATCACGCCGACTGCTTCCCGAAGCCCAACCGCTATCGCAACCTGCTACGTGGGATGGAGACAATCACCAGCACGATGGGAGCTGTCCGGGATCTGGACGTCCTGATCGACCTGTCCTCGCGGGATATCGAGACGCCCTCCGAAGAGGAACGACCGGGCGTTGGGAACCTGGTCGGCAAGTTGGTAGCGCAGCGCGAACCGGCGTGTGCCCCCATGCTCGCGATGTTCCAGCGACTGGACGCGAAGAGGCTGCGCAAACGGCTCTCACGCGCGCTCGAGGCATAGCCATGGCAAAGGCGTCCGACCGAATGAGACCTACCGTCGGAACGCTCGCATCATACTGTCCGCGCGGGTGGCGGAGGCGTACTCCCGGGAGCCATACGTCGCGTGTCCCAAGCGCGTGAGTGAACTCGACAACATGCGCACTTCGATCAAGCGACTGCTCTACTCCATGGAGTTCTTCGAGAGTTGCTACGGCAAGGCGTTCCGCGATGCACTGGAAGTCGTGATCGAGTGGCAAGAGTTGTTGGGGACATCCACGACTGCGACGTGACTCAGAATGTCCTCAGCGATCACCTGGGGAAGCTGCGCGCGCGTGGCGTCGGATCCAGCGACGAGTTGACGAGGTCGGGCGCGCGATACTGTGTCCTTCGGACGTGGTCACCACAGTATCGGCGGGCGGTCGCCCTTGAGGTTCACGCGTGCGGGATCGCTTGTGGCAGCCGTTGACACGGGCGAAATGCCCAGCGTCCCCCGGCAGGGCCTGGACGCTCTCATTAGCTTGTGTGAGGACCTTGGATACGTACACGTCCCCAACCACAGTATCGCATGAATGGGAATCGGCCACCGGCGCGCGGATCCCGGCCGGCGATCCCAGAACACGTTCGACCGCAGGCCATTCGTGTGCCGTAGTCGCGGATGTTGCGCGCCAGCGCATTCCGCGACATGCGACGGAGTCTGGCCACCCACACGTGACAGACGTTTGACGCAACAGGGCGCTGGATCGTGTCAGGCAAAGCCTCGAATAGCCATGCGCGAGCTTTCGTCCGGGGCGGATCCCAAGCCCCTGCGTGGGCTATGTACGCCGCCTCAGGTAGCAGGTATCCGCCGGGCGACCTGACACCGCCATCGTCGCGGCGGGGCGCGACGCATCGTTATTCCCGTATCCAATGCAGAGAAAACCAGGGTACCCCTGACACTCCGTCGGCTCGCTGTGTGCCATAGTGCGCACGAGGAGACTGTTGGTCGGCTACCCGATCTAATGGAAGCGGAAAGCCCAGGACGCGGTGTGAAGACATCGCGACCACCCGGAAGACCCTCGCGAGACGCGGCCTCGCCGAACGCGTCGACAGCATCGGTCATCCCGGCGTCGAAACACGAGTGGCGCCTGCTTCGGCGCGACATCCTCTGGCTCGTGGTGAGACACCGGAAAACCCTTCGACGACGGTCGGACACGTGACCGCGCAAACGTAGGCTGGATCGTCATTCCCACAGGCTACGCAGTGGAGCGCGGCTCGCGCTAGGCCCGCCACCGGCAGACCTAGCGGCCCGCGCATGCAGCAGCCACCAACGCAGAGACGACGTCTGGCGCGAAACGGCATCTCGGTAGGAGAACGGCTCCCATGCTCGCCACCGTATCTCGTTTGCCCAAGGAAGAGATGACGAGGGCTCTGCGTGAAGAGCCCAACCTCAACGGCACTGACCTCAGCAATGTCGACCTGTCCAACGTGAACCTTGCGCGCGTCAATCTGAGTGGAGCACGGCTCGGAGGCGCGGATCTCTCTGGCTCATACTTCCACGGAGCGATCGCGCGCCGCACGTCCTTCGTGGGAGCGAACATGCAGGGCGCGTCCTTGCCCACCTCGGCGATGGAAGGCGCCGGCTTCCGCACCGCGAATCTCCGTTCGGCGAATCTGCGATGGGCCGATCTCTCCGGGGCGAGCCTCGTCGATGCGGATCTCAGCGACGCCCAGCTATCCGAGGCCGCGCTGATCGGCGCGGCATTCACGAATGCCAACATGGAGGGCACGCGGCTAGAGTCCGCGAACCTGACGGACGCCATCTTGCGCGGCGCGCGCCTACTGAACGCCGTCCTGCACAGCGCGACGCTTCAGAAGGCCGATCTGTATGGAGCCAACCTGCAACGATGCGACCTGCGTGGCGCGGATCTGTTAGGTGCGAACCTGTTCGACACGCGGCTTGAGCACGCCGTGTATGACGAAGGCACGGGGTTCCCCGACGGGTTCGACACTCGCGACTTGGGCATGCGCTTCCTGGGACCCGGCGCCGATCTTCCACGCGCCGACCTGAGCGACTTCGAGTTCAGGGGCGAGGATCTGTCGGGAGCGAACCTGTCGGGGGCGAACCTGGTAGGGTCGGACCTCCGCAGCGCGAACCTGACCGGGGCCGACCTCACGCAGGCGCGATTGCGGCGCGCGCTGTACGACGCGAACACGCGTTTTCCAGACGACTTCGACCCGGCGCTTGCGGGCGCCTACGCCGTCGTTCCTCGAACCGTGATCCGGTCGGCGAAAATGGCGTGGAAGCGTCTGAGCGGGGCAGCGCTCAGCGGAGCGCAGCTCGAGGGAGCTGATCTGACCGGCGCAGACCTGACCGGCGCGCAGCTGAATTCCGCCAACCTCGCGGATGCAACGCTATACAGCGCGAATCTGACCGGAGCAGGACTGCACGCAGCGAACCTACGAGGCGCCAACCTGCGAGGCGCTATCCTCCAAGACGCCGACCTGCGCCGCGCCGACCTGAGAAACGCCGATCTGTCCTGGGCCGACCTTGTGGACGTGGATCTCCGTGGAGCTCAGCTCGAGGGAGCGTCTCTGCTGGAAACTCGCCTGCGCGAGGCCCGCTATGACGACTTCACCGCGTTCCCGGCGGGATTCGATCCCTCCGAGGCCCGAATGATGGGAGGCGAAATCGAGCGCCTGGTTAGCGAAGATGCGGCGGACTCCCACTCCGAGCGGTCTTGGTTGGCCAAATCCGCAGGCGTGTCCGTTTCGGATCTGTATCGGCGAGGGAAGGTCTGGCACGCGACGCACGTAGTCGCCTGGACGCGCGCTGTGCGGGGTCCGGCGATGCACCTCGTCGCTTCTGTCGCGGTATTCGCCGGAGTCGGTTGGATGGCGCTGGGCATCCATCCACCCCCGGACCCACGTCTCCTGCAGCCGCGACCGTCGGCTCCTGTTGCGTCGCAGCCGGCGGATTCCGCCCCGAAGAACAACACGACGGCTCCTCTGCTTGCCCAGAGCACGACCATCGCGGGCTCTGCCCTCATCGTCGTCGACTACGGTCGGCTATATGCGCCACGCCCGCGCACAGTAGACGCCGCAGTTGCGATGGCTGCTCCGGTTGTCCCCATTCCAGATGCAGGCCCCCTGTTGAACGAGTCGGCCGGGCTCGCCTCCGCGAAGCTCCCGACAGATCCGCAACCGGCGCCCCAACCGATCGCACCTACGACCACGTTGGACCAGGCGACGTCGACCGCATCGGTCGCCCTGAGCTCCGATAACGCAATGGGTCCATCGGGCACAGGAGCCAGGAGCATCGCCTCCATGGACGTCGATGCGGTGGCACCGGCGGCCCGCCCGGAGCGAATTCGGGCAGTGGCGACCATACAGGCCCCCACCACCTTCGACGAGCCCGGGCAGGCATCACATACGGTAGGTACGGGTATCGCTCCGGCCGATGCGAGCATAGTGGCTGCGGTCGCCGATTGGAGAAGTGTGTGGGAATCGCGCGACATCGGCGCCTTCGTCGGCCTGTATCATCCGCAAGCTCATACCGCACAGCTTGACCTTGGGAACCGGACGGTCAGCCAACGGGGATTCACGAAGGCCCGACTGACCGCGCGCGCGCAGTCTCTCTTCGGAGCCTACAGCCACATCAAGGTCAACATCGACAATCTGAGCGTGGAACGTGATGGCGACCTGATCGTATCGAGCTTCGACGAGGACTTCGTAGGCTGGCGCGCGGAGCCCGGATCGTCTCCGGATTTCGTGGACAGAGGTCGCCATACGCTCGTGTACGCGCGAGATGCGCACAATGAGTGGCGCATCGTATCGGAGCAGTGGCGGCCGATGGCGCGATGACTGTGAACACGGTCGCATCAGCAAGACAGCCTACGTCGAAGGCGGCGCCACTCCTCATCTGAGGCCTTGACGGTTCTCCGAGTGCTCCGCCGAGGCCGTAGGCGCTATTGGTTGGGAGGGGTCAACCTGGCCTGGCTGTCCTCTGCTCGGAGGAGTAGCTGATGAGCTTCAAGCTCTTCGACGGGAAACCCATCGTCTACGAAGGCTGGTTCGGCAGGCGATGGAAGGACTTTGAAGAGGTCGGGACGTTCGCCACGGAGCAGAAAGCCAAAGATCGCGCGCTCGAGATGAACCGTCGAGATAGCCGCCCGTTCCGGTATCACGTGTGGGACAAGGGCGAGGGTGATTGCCCTCCCGCTGTTTACCCGGCCCGTTTCATCTGTGAGGCCGTGACGCATTGGCGATGGCGGCGTGGCCTGGAGGCGTTCTGGCAGGGCTCTTTCGGCCGACCGATGCGCGACGGTATCGCGGACGGACTCACACCCTCGTTGGGATAGCCGGCCCGCGCTCACCCACTTGCAGCATCCACGCTGCTGGATCACCGCGCGCGTGCGCCACCATGTGATTCGGCGTCAAACCCGTCCGGGAACGATGTTTCATCGTCATAGAGGAGGTCTGCCATGCAGCAGCCCTGGAGTTGGGCTTGGGACAGGTCGGCCCCCTCGATCATGGCGTCCGTCAGGTTCGCGCCCTCTAGGTTCACACGTCCGAAACGCACCTCTGCAAGATCCAGCCCACACAGGGCGGCGCGCCGTAGATCTGCGCCGTCCAGTTGCGCACGGTGCAGAGACGCTCCCGTCAGGTCCGCGTCGACAAGGTAGGCATGCCGCAAGTCTGCGTCCACGAAGTTGACTTCCCGGCAGTTGGCCCCGCGAAGATTGGCGTATTGCAGGTTCGCTGCGGTCAGATTCGCACGGAAGAGGACCGCTCCCTGTAATCGCGCGTTGAGCAATCTGGTCTCCGCTAGATTCACGGCGACCAGCGACGCTCCCGGCTCGATGGCGAACCCACGCACTCTCATCTGCCACGTTCCTTCCATACACATGTGCGCTGAGGACGTTCGGCGTCTATTCCCTGATGCTCACGATGCCCTCCCGCACCGCGTAGCGGAATACCTCCACGCGACCGGAGATCCAGCCATTCTCTCATTCGGCTCCGGTGGCTCCCTACGGTCCTGACGGACACTGCGAGGATAGAGGCGGCTTCGTCGTCGGTGTGCCCCAACGCGGCGGGTTCGATGATCTTCCGCTGCCGCGGCGTCGGCGTAGGGAGTTCCATTAGGGATGCTGTTCTGCTTCGCGCGAACGCGTCGGCGGGATCCAGTCGTGACACGAACTCCCCACGTAGACATATCGCACCGGCGTGAGCCTTCAGCACGGCCTCGTGCAATTCCTCGACGGGACGATCCCTCGTGACATATGCCGTGGCGCCCAGGCGAATCGCCTCCTGCGCATCCCAGCAGTCGTCCGCGAGCGCGAAGACGACAATGGAGGTGCGGGCGTAGATGCGGCGGACGGACACGACCAGTTCGTAGGCATCCTCTGCGAGGCGATTCAGACCTACGACGACCACGTCCGCGTCCTCGACTCCGGTCTGTGCGGCGCACTGCGAGGGGTCATCTCCATCGGCGGTCACGCGTAGACCGTCATGGCAATCCAGCACAGACCGCGTAGCTGCGCAGCATACGCGGTAGCGATCTGCCAGGACGATTCGGATCGGCACACGGTCTCCCAAACCCCTCGCGCGCAAAGGGGCGTCTCTGCCGACGCTACAGCACTTCGCGTGCCAACGGGGCGCGGAGTGCGCTGGCATGACGCGTGCATCGAATACGACAACGACCCATACCCCTCGTGGCGCCATGTTCGTCCACGGAGTAGCTGAAACCGCGCGGTGAGCGAGTTCCAGCAGATATCTAGCGAACGCGATGGCACCCATTGAGGGATGAGTGGAGAACGGCCGGGAGCAGCTCCCGCGCCCGTCGGGGTTGTGGTGTGCTCCTCCGCGAACACTTCCCGGGCACGTCGAGACGAATCGCAACACGGAAGCGCCCGTGTCGGGTACATGCACTGCGGATCTTGGGCTGAAAGTGTTCGGGCGGTTCTAGCGCCGTTGGCCCGGATACTGTCATGTTCTGCGAGGGAAGCCGTATGTATACCGGGATGCGACAGACGGGAACGGGGAGGCCGATATGGGCAGACAGGGGCTCGCCGCTAGCTGTATGTCTCAGGGATTGTGGACGCTGGCGATCGCGCTCGGAAAGACCATTGCGAACACTGCCTGGGCCACTCCAACCGCGACCATAAGCGCGCCTACGGTCACCACGACCACGACTACAAACGACACGACGGATGTCACGTTCAGTGGGTCGGTGTCGAGTGGCACGACGATCTTGCACGCGGCGTATGGCGTGTTCGACAGCGCCAGCGGAACAGTTGTGGAATCGCTCATCACCGGTGGCACGACCTTCTCCGTAACTGTGACCTTGGACGCTACCACATTCGCGGCTAGCCGTACCAATAGCGCTGGATAGGCTGCTCTCCTAGTCGGATACCTGGAGCGGGGCTTGGATGTAGACGGTAGTCCCTCCGCCTGGCGACGACTCAACACGCAGACCGCCGCCGACGGACTGCATGCGCTCCTCCATTGCGAGAATCCCAAAGCGCGCTGCGACGGCTCCGCTCATCACGGCGTCCACATCGAAGCCGACCCCATCGTCCTCCACCAGGACGCTCAGCCTCCCATTCTCTTCGCGCATAATGACGCTGACGTGTTCCGCTTCCGCGTGCTGGACGATGTTCGTCAGCGCTCCATGTACGGCGCGGTATATCGCCGTCTCGACGTCTTCGGACAACGCATAGCCAGCGTCGTCGTCGACGTAGAAGTCCACTGTGGCCCCAAACCGCGCGCCGAACGTCTCCAGGTCCTGGTTGAGGGCGCTCTCAAGACCGAAATGGTCGACGGAACTGGGGCGTAGCTCAAACGACAGCGTACGGACGCGTTCAAGCGCCTCGCTCGTCGCGGCGCGTAGCTCGGACACGCGACGCTGCACAACGTCCACGGAGTCAGCGGCTTCCAAGACCCTAAGACCAACGAGGAGCGAAGTCAGCGCCTGACCCGTCTGGTCATGCAGCTCACGCGCGATCCGCGTCCGCTCCTCCTCCTGCACGGACAGTATGCGGCGGAGGAGAAGCGTCCGTTCCTCCTGGGACCTCCCGAGTTCACGTTCCGCGCGCACGCGGTCTTCCAGTTCGCGGTTCAGCTCCTGCGTGCGTTCTCGGACGCGCTCCTCCAGCCGTCTCTCGTACTGTCTCCGTTCGGTCACGTCCCTAGTGATGGCCGCAATCGGGCCCTCCTGCAATTGAACGAAGTACGACTCACGCGTGTGGAGTTCCCCACCGATATCCAGGTCGTATTCCAGCGTCTGCACCTCTCCGGTCTCGGCCGCCAGGTGAATCGCCTCTAGGAGTTGCGAAGCGACTTCGGGTGGAGTGATCTCCCGCGTCGATTTCCCAAGCAACTCCTCCCGCGGCCGGTACATCGGCGTGCCGCGGCCGCCATGGACGGACAAGATGGTCCCATCCTGTCCCAGTTCGTAGACTAGGTCGGGCATTGCGTTGAAGAGCGCCTGCTGATTCGCCGCTCGCGTCGCCAGTTCCTGCTCAATGCGTCTACGCTCCGTGATGTCCTCCACCATCGCCATGTTGTACGCGACATCGCCGTGAGCATCACGAATCGACGTAGCGATGGAGCGACCCCACACGACCTCGCCATCCTTGCGAACGAAACGCTTCTCCATGTCCACCACATCACGATCGCCGAGGGCCATGTGGCGGATCACTGCTGCGGTCTCGGCGACGTCCTCCGCGTGCGTGATGTCCGCGACGGAGAGCTCGCACAGCTCCGCTTCGCCGTACCCCAACATGCGCTGGAACGCTTCGTTCGTCTGGAAGATGCGGCCCGTAGCGTCGGCAAGAGTGATACCGAGTTGCGCCGACTCGAAGACCGCGCGGAACCGTTCCTCGCTTTCCCGAAGCTCCGACTGGGCCTCCATGAGATCGCTGATGTCCCGGCTGATCCCGATGAGACCGACGATACCGCCCTCCTCGTCCCGGAGGGGGGCCTTCGTCACGTGCTTCCAGCCATACGTCCGACCGTCGCGCGTGACCGGCTCGTACACATGCGTGACCGACTCTCCGGTCGCGAACAGCTTCTCCTCTTCGGCGCGATAGACGCGTGCACGATCCTCGCTGATGAGATCGATATCCGTCCTTCCGACAAGCTGATGCGGGTCATCCACGCCGTTCTCCCGCGCCGTGGCCTCGTTCACGCGCACGAAGCGCGACTCGAGGTCCTTGAAGTAGATCGCATCCGGCACACCGCGCATCAGTGCCTGGAAAAGACGCTGCTCCTCCAGCAACTGCGCTTCGACCTCTTTCCGTCCCGTGATATCCGTCAGGACCACCATCAGCCCCAGTAGCTCACCGTCTTCGTCCCGCACTGCCGCTCCAGCTCTGTCGGTCCAGAGCGTCGATCCGTCCTTCCGCATGAACCGCGTCTCGCTCCGCGTTCCACTCTCCCGGCCCGCGGCTACCTCGCGATACCGCCGACCCATTCCCTCCCGGTCGTCGGGGTGCACGACCTCCATCACGCGCATCCCAACGAGTTCCTCCCGCGAATAGCCAAGCATCTCGCAGAGAGCGGGGTTCGCGTCGACGATCTGACCCTCGGGCTCCGCCAGCCCGATTGCCACGTTGGAGGCTTCGAAAAGCGTACGGTAACGCGCTTCCGCTCGCGTCAGAGCGTCGCGAGTCTCCACGTAATCCGTCACGTCTCGGTTGATGCCAACGAGCCCGTCCACGCGACCGTCGGCGTCCCGCGTCGGAACTTTCGTGACATGCGCCCAGACGACGTCTCCGCCGTCGTCGTACGGCTCCACCGACCCGATGACCCCCTCACCAGTTTCGAAGATCTTCTGCTCCTGGGCCATGAACTCGCGCGCATGCCGCTCGGGAACGAAGTCGAGATCCGTCTTGCCCAACATGTCGTCTGGGCCAACCGCGCCCATGTTCTCCGCGACGGGGGGATTGACGTGCGTGAAGCGGTGTTCCCGGTCCTTGAAGTAGATCTGATCCGGCGCCCGATCCATCAGGGTGCGGAACAGACGCGCTAGCTTCGCAGTCTCTTCCTGCTCACGCCTCTGTTCGGTGGCGTCACGGATAGTGGACACAACGGCCCTATGTTCCGATTCCCTCTCGCCAATCGTGTGCATTGCACAGCTGAAGGCCCGCTCGCCTTCATCCGCTGGAACAGTGAACTCGTGGATGGCTCCGGATCCCGTCGAATCGGCCTCCTCTCGCGCGCGCTCGAGTGACTCGGTGAGGCCCGCGGGTAGATCCGATTCCCGCCACGTCTTCCCCACCACGTGTTCCAGTTCCGCACTCAGGACCGAGACGACGCCGGGAGATGCGTACAGACAGCGCCCAGCGCGGTCGTGGACGAACAGCGAGTCAAGAGATCCAGATAGAACTGTGTCTAGTGCAGCAAACGTCTCCGCTGTGAGCATACGCCTCCCCGTCCATCATCGCGGACTGAGTCGCCTCCATCCGACAACGATACCGCATGCTCGACCTTCGGCCACCGAGGCGCGAACACGGTTCACCATCGATGCGATCAGGAACGTCGATGTACCCGTGCCAGTGTCTGGCAGATGTGGAGATGTGGAGATGTCAATGACGCTGACAGAGACGGCAGCACCACGAGACGAAGCCCGCCTGTCGATGTATGCTGCGGTAGGGATGGGAGCAGGGCAGGGCAAGGTCATGGAAGTAACCGCGGGCTGCTGGCGGCGTTTCGATCACCGGTCGGGTATGACCCACGATAGCCGCTGTGTGCTTGCTGACGACGTCGGACAGTTGTGGAGCGGCTCGAGGCGTCGCGGGCTCTCCTGCTTCGACGGGTACTCGTTCCATAGGTTCACCACGGCAGATGGTCTGCCGGACAACTACGTCCGTTGTCTGTTACTGACCCAATCCCAAGAGCTATGGGTTGGCACCGACCGAGGACTCGCGAGGTTCCAAGAAGGTCTGCTGGTTGCCGCGGAGGTCGGGACAGGCGAGACATCCATACGATCACTCTTGGAGGATCGCGATGGCGTAGTCTGGGTCGGCACCCGCACGGACTTACTGACGTACGAGCAGGGGGTCAGCACGGCGTACCCGCTGATGCCAGGGCGAGAAGCAACCGATGTCCGAGCGTTAGCACAGGACGAACGCGGCGCGATCTTGGCCGGAACCGGCCGCGGGCTCTACCTCGTCCACGCGGGGTCGACCACCCGTTACGGCGTTGAGCATGGGCTGCCATCAGAGGATGTGACAAGCCTATGCGTCAGATGCGACGGATCTGTCTGGGTTGGGACGTACGACGCCGGTCTATGCCGCTACGAGAGCGGCGCGACCCCACGGTTCGTCCAAGAAGCCAGCGCTCCCGACGGTTACATATCTTCCTTACATGAAGACCGCCACGGCAGTCTGTGGATCGGCACGCAGCATGACGGCGTGTGGCGCTACGACGGCGCCCGATTCGCGTCGTTCTCTATTGCCGAAGGTCTCGCCCACTGTGACGTGCACGACATCGCCGAGGACAGCGAGGGCGGTCTCTGGTTCTCGTGCTGGCACGGCGGCCTCTCCAACCTTCCGCCTGGAATGGCACACGTATCGGATGACCCGGTGCAGGAGGCGATGGCGCTGGATCCCGAAGGCCGACTCTGGTGGGGGTGTCGTTCCACACTCACTTGGCTGGACGACCAAGAGGAACGTCTCGACCTCGGTAGCCGCGTGGCATGCATCCTGCCGGACAGCCAAGGCCGGCTCTGGGTGGGCACACATGGACAGGGGGTGTTCCTGTTCGCGGATCGCTCCGACATCCTCAGCTTCGAGCCGGCGCGTATGTTCGCCCGTGTGTGGGCGGAGACGCCCGAGATCCTCGACATATACGAGACCGCTGACGGGGCGGTATGGGTCGCCACGAGGTCCGGCGTCTTGCGGCACGATGGAGGTGGCGACGTCCTGTTCACAGCACGGGATGGGCTTCCCAGCGACCACATCTCCACGGTGTGTCAGGACGCGAGCGGCGACATGTGGTTTGGGAGCTACAACGGCGGCGGACTGACTCGATACGACGGCCACCACTTCCGCACGTACACGACAACCCACGGTCTGTTGCACGACGAGATCCTGCATATCATAGCGGGCCCGGATGACCGTCTGTGGATCGGCACACGCGTCGGCGTGAGCTGCCTCGAGGAGTCATCGTTCACAAGCCTTACCGCGCTGGACGGGCTCCCGCCCGGAGCGGTGAAACGCGTTCTCGTCGACCGCGCTGGACGTCTGTGGGGAACCACGCTTGGGGCCGGCGCGTTCCAGTTCCACGGCAGCAACGTCCAGACGTTGACCGAGGACGACGGCTTGCCCTCCAACCACGCTCCCGCGATCGCGCAGGGCCTCGATGGCAGCATCGTGATCGGCACATATCGAGGGGTCCGGCGCTATACGCCTGGCCCTCCCCATCCTCCCTCGATCCGGATCATCGGTGTAGACACCGGCGAATGGCACGACGGGTCTGCTTCCGTTACAGCAACCGCTGGCCGTGGACGTGTGCGAGTCGTGTACCGCGGCGCCAGCCTGATGACGACGAACATGCGCTATACGTACACGCTCGAAGGCGTCGATGAAGGGTGGAAGTCGACAGGGGCAGAGGAAGTCGTCTACTACGACCTCGCTCCTGGTGACTACGTCTTCAGGGTCAAGGCCGTCAACCGCGACCTAGTCGAGTCCGCATCACCGGTAGACGTGGCCATCCACGTGGAAGCGGACCGGCGCGATCAGGAGATTACTGAACTTGGCCGGATCATCGACGAACAGACCGGCCAACTCGAGGACGCGGAGACGGAGATTCAATGGCAGACCCAACGTCTCAGCCACGTCACGCGCGAGGCGCGGGCCTTGCTCTGGCACTGCCGTGTCGAGGACGTCCACGGAGAGTTCCACTGGACGCCCTTGCGTAGAGACGAAGCCGAGTTCCATGCCTTCCTGCCACTCGATACGCGCCCGGAAGAGGATCACCACGCCGCTTGGTTACGGAGCGTGTTCCCCGAGGACCGTGAGTCGATGAACCATGTGGGCAACGGAGCGATCCGAGACGGCGCAGCAGGCTACGACCAGGAGTACCGATGTGTCGACCGCGACGGGCACGTCCGGTGGTTGCACGAGGACGTCACGATTGAGCAGGTCGGCGAGGGGCAGTGGGCCGTCCATGGCGTCCTGACCGACATGACCCGGCAGAAGGAAG
The DNA here is from genome assembly GCA_018644665.1 of Candidatus Poribacteria bacterium. Classification (GTDB taxonomy): domain Bacteria; phylum Poribacteria; class WGA-4E. The sequence goes on along the minus strand of JABGQA010000071.1, from coordinate 21,851 downwards.
CGGAGAGGACCAGGCAAGCGCTGGCCGAGAGGCAGACGGCTCTGGAGTCCCTCGAGCAGGCGGAGGACGAGCGCTCCCAACTCATCGCGCAAGTCATGACGGCACAGGAAGCGGAACGGGCTCGTATCGCCAGGGATCTCCACGACCGCGCTGGACAGGCCCTGTCGTCTCTCCTCGTCGGATTGAGGGTTCTCTCCCAGACGACCGATGTGACGGAAGTGCAGCGGGAATCTAGGAGACTGCGCCAGTTCGCCACACAAGCGATCGAAGAGGTGCGCACGCTGTCGTTTGAGGTCTATCCCAGCACGCTGGAACATCTCGGGCTCGTCGCGACACTAGAGCAAGACGGCAAGCGCTTCCAGAGCCAACGAGGTATCGCGGTTCATGTCCAGGGAGATCGCGAGCCTCCGGATCGCCACCAGCTCGTGAAGGCTGCCGTATACCAAGTAGTCCGCGCGGCGATGATGAACATCGCTGAGCATGCACAGGCAGCAAACGTCAGCATCGTGGTCCACACACGCCCAGACCGTCTCTTGGTAGTCGTGGAGGACGATGGTGTGGGCTTCGACGTGGACGCCGCGCTAGCCGGGCCAGTACAGGATCGCTTCGGGTTGCTCGCGATGCAGGAACGGATGCGATCGCTCGCGGGTTCTGTGAGATTCGAGTCCACTCCAGGCGAAGGCACGAGCCTGTTCATCGAAACCCCGTTGGCCGACTAGACGGCGAAACCACTTGGCGGCCAGGCGGGGTCGATGGCAGCTCGCGTGAGTGCAGTGGGCGGGCCACCATACTACTTAACGGCGGACTTCTCGCGCCCAGGTGCGGCACGGGGTTGATGGCGACTTCCGCCTCGTTGGGGCACGCTAACCAGCAATTGCACCGTCGTTCCCGCCTCATCCACGTAGTTGCTGCGCGTGCGGGGCGTGTGCCCGCCGCCCTTCCGATAACGTTGGCAATGGGGCCCTAGGTGCCATGCCAACACTCGCCATTGGTGGATGTTCCGCGGCAGCCGGCGGCGAGCCACAGTCCTGCGGGCGTTCGTAGCGAGGCCGACTCCTCGCGCATGCCAGTTCATCCTACGCAGCTTGTGTCTACTGGCCCTGTCTGGCTTCTTCCGCGATTGCCTGTGATTCAGGAGTCGAGAACGGGAAGTAGTCCAGAACGTCGTATTCCCACACATTGGTAGGGAAGATCACGACAAGTTCCGCTACCTCGTCGTCCAGATTCTGGAACGAGTGTGGGACCATCGGGGGAATGTTGACGACGTATGGACCTTCCATCACGAAAACGTCGTCGCCCAGGGCGTAGAGGATCTTCTGTCGTTCTGTGAGCACATGCGCCTCTTCACCCACGTGCGTGTGCATCGGCGGCGCGCCGCCCGGAGCCGTGTAGGTGATTCCTACGGTCAGGTTCTGGTATCCGTGTCTTTGCCCTTCCATCACATGAACGTACTCACCAGGGCCGGGGTTGATCACGACCAGGTCGTCTTTGGAGAGAGCGAAATCCGCGACCGATGTCATGTCTGGCTGTTCGAAGCCGCCTGGGATCTTCCGCGTCTCGAGAGCGGTGTGAGCATGGTGCTGGGCATGTAGCGCGTACCTTGCTTCTTCGACATCGGACATCGACTCGCCGTGTTCGATCCGCTCCCCAGACGTTGCGTCCTCCGCGGAGTACGTCACCGTTGGCTCAGGTGGCAGATCCCGCGCTTCCTTGGCGTCCGTCGAATGACTGACACCCCAGCCATAGACCGCGATCATTGCGATACCGAGAGCCAGGCCGATGAATGGCAGCGTTCTCTTCACGAGCACTTCCTCCTCCTACATTCGCCATTGCGGATACGTGCCGAAGTGGCCACCTCCGATGCGCGCGCCGCACTCCGGGCGCAGGGGCTCGGTGCAAAGCAACGCGACACTATCGTCACTATAATCGTCCCGAATCTCATCTGATACAATCCCGTCGTCCACGAGCTTTGTACCGCGAGTCGTTATGGCATGGGATTCCCGCTCACCACTACGTATGGGGCCTCTTCGACCACAGCACAGTGTGGGCTTACCGCCTCTACAGAGAGCCGAAATCCAGCGAATCGCGCCACCGAAGAAGTCCCAACATGTTGTGGCACGTCGGCACGATCAACGTCGTATCGGCGCCGCTCGTGAGGCGCTCACCTCACGCTCGATAGGGCGTCCAGTCCATGGCCTTGGGTGATGCATCCTCGCAACATGCACCAGTGGGTATCCGGCATCGCCTGCATCGAGCCACCCGCTCCCAGCGAACTGTCCTGTGCGGTGGCGAGACAGATACATTGGGCGCGGCGAGGCCCCGATGGGGACCGGAAGGACGGGCGAGTAGCTAGCGGGTCTACTTGTGCGAGATCCGCACGGGACATCGGCCGTGATCGCGACGCATGGTCATCGCGAAGTAAGCCTGCGGTACTTGTCGGACGTGCCGTACATGGTGTGCATTCTTGACTGAGAAGGAATGGTCGATACGCGTCAGGACCTTCGTCTACCCTTGCGCGTGTTCTGGACAGGTCTCGTGGGCTGAGGATGGGTGGTCGGCGACCCTGGATGGCGAGGTCCGCAGACTGCTGCGATGCGTTGGTACCGGCCGTCGCAGGCCCGGTACCAACGCATGCAGCTTCCGCGTCTAGCAGGGGTACACACGCCACGCGTCGCGGAATGCCGCATGTGTGCCTGTGGCATCCTCGTGTGGACCCTGTTAGGGCCACCGCTGGGCTACGTGCGCGAGGCTTGTTCGGGCGAACCGGACTCGCGGAAGAGCGCGAGCACGTCAGGCGACGGCGCCGCCAGTTCGGTTCGACACGCGTCCGCGAACGGAAACCACTCTGTACCGGTCTATGACTGCGTTCCCAGCGGACGCACTCGACTCGGCCTAGCGCGCAACCACCTCGACGTGACCCAGCCCACGTGGGTCCTGTGTCAACTCCGCTTCCGGACACTTGTCCTCGACTGCCTCCCGCACGCTCTCAGCGCAACCCATCCTCCCGCAGTGCTCAACGGGATGAACCCGACGCCATCCGCGATGCGGGCCGAGCGTGACCAACAGGTTGCGCGTGCCGAGACGCCGATACTCGCAGTCCTCGCGTTGTTACGGACCCAGCGCCGTAGGCCGCGGACCCCGCGCGTCCCCAACGCCTGGGAAGGACGCTCATCGAGGCGGGCTGCCGGACGCAAGGCGTCGTACGTCTCGACGTTCAGGGTCAGCCTGTGGTCCATGCACTCGACGCGTTCTGCAGTCAGCTTCAGCAGACGCCACGTGTACTCCTGCCACGGACTGGCCTGTTTGCCAGGGGCCGCCGAGCCTTCTCGTCGGAGCGTTGACCCACGATTCCGACGCCACCACCAAGCACGCTGGCAGTTGCACCGTCCAGCGCTGCCTACCCTCTGGAGCGTCGGTACACGCAGGAACCATCCGATGCGCCTTCTGCCGTTGGCCCAGCTTCGGAGGAGCGCTGTCGCCGACGCCGCCGGACGTGCCTCGTAAGCCGCCGCGTGGCGCTTCGACGGTTGGGAGTATCGAGGCAACAGCCAGCGCGACGCGGTCGTCGATGCCATGCTGGTTATGCCAGATGATCGCGCTCACAGGCCCCCTCGATCCAGGTATCCGCGGCCCCGGTGGCTTCTTGAAATGCCCTTGTGGCGGGCATATACTTAGGTCATGGATTCGATGCTGTATACTCAGCGTGCTCGGGGTTGGGAGAAACCAAGCTGACTGGGGCTCCTATGCAGACGGAGAACGAACCGCCCGGCAGTGTAGAAGCGCGGCGCCCATCGCTCGCGCGGTACGGCTCTTGACCTTCCGCCAACGCATCGCCCAAGCCCGCAGACTACCCAACGAATTGAGAACGGTGTGGCAACACGATGAGGCGTAAGCGACGTAATCCGACCGGCTATCTAGAGACCATCCGCCACCTGCCCATCATCGCGCTGAAAGAAGAGCGCGTCATACTGCCCCTGGGCATGCCCTCGAAGCCGCCGCTCTGGGCGGCGCGGCCCCGCAGCATCAACGCCGTGCGGCACGCCCTCGCTGGGGAAGGCGACGTGCTGCTGCTCACGCAGAAGACCGGCAACAGCCAGCCGGGCGAAGGGGATTTCTACGAAGTCGGCGCGGTGGCGTCTATCCTGGAGAACCTGGAGACGCCCAAGGGCGAGATCAAGATCATCGTAGAGGCGTACGCGCGGGCCATCGTGCTGGACGTCACCGAAGAAGACGAGATGTTCGTCGCCCGCGTGCGCATCGTCGAGAACGCGCCGATCGAGGCGAGCGACAAGGACGACATGGACGCCCTCACAGGGCGCCTGCTGAAAGCGTTCGAGGACTACAACGCAAAGACCAGCCGCAGCCCAAGCCACGAGGACGAGTCGCTTATCACCAACGAGGCCCACCCAGGGCAGTTGGCGGACCTCGTCGCGTTCTACTGCGGGCAGAAAGAGCCCAACAACCTGAACCTGGCATACGAGCAGCTTCAGCGTGTCCTCCACACGTTGAAGGCCAAGGACAGGATCGAGATGGTCATCGAGATGGTCGGCGACCTGCTCGAGATCATCGACATTGAGGAGAAGCTGACCGCCCAGGTCAAGAAGCAGGTCGAGAAGACCCAGCGCGAGTACTACCTGACGGAGAAGCTCAAGGCGATCCAGAAGGAGTTGGGCCGCGGCGTAGACGGCAACGACACGGAAGAGCTTCGCGAGCGCATCAAGGAAGCCAAGATGACCGAGGAGGCCGAGGAGAAGGGCCTCAAGGAAGTCGACCGGTTGGACCAGATGCCTCCGATGTCCGCGGAATCCGGTGTCATCCGCAGCTATATCGACTGGCTGCTGTCCCTCCCCTGGGACAAGGCGAGCGAGGCGAAGATCGAACTCCGCGACGCGATGAAGATGCTTGACGAAGACCACTACGGCCTGAAGAAGGTCAAAGAGCGGATCGTCGAGTACCTGGCCGTGATGAAGCTAGTCGAACGCATACACGGGCCGATACTGTGCTTCGTTGGGCCTCCAGGCGTCGGAAAGACTTCCCTCGGACGGTCGATCGCGCGGGCGACAGGCCGTGAGTTCGTGCGCATGTCGCTGGGCGGCGTAAGGGACGAGGCGGAGATACGTGGACACCGCCGGACGTACATCGGCTCCATCCCGGGACGCGTCTTGCAGGGCATGCGCGACGCCGGCACCAAGGATCCCCTGTTCCTCTTGGACGAAGTCGACAAGATGAGCATGGACTTCCGGGGAGACCCGTCGTCCGCGCTCCTCGAGGTTCTCGACCCGGAACAGAACAACACGTTCCGCGACCACTACCTCGACGTCGCCTTCGACCTGTCGAACGTGATGTTCATCACGACGGCGAATGTGTTGCCGGCGATCCCTGAGCCGTTGCGGGACCGCATGGAAGTGATCGAGCTTCCGGGTTACACCGAGCTCGAGAAGATGAAGATCGCCAAGCAGTTCCTGCTGCCACGGCAGTTGGTGGCGCACGGCCTCAGCAAGGAGCAACTGCGGCTTACGGACGGCGCGTTGCACCACATCGTCGAGTTCTACACGCGCGAGGCCGGGGTGCGAAACCTCGAGCGCGAGGTGACGAAGATCTGCCGCAAGGTCGCCAAGCTCATCGTCGCCGAGGCCGACAAGACCGCGGCGGAGAAGGCGGACGGAGACGAACAGGCGAAGCCGATCGCCGTCACCGCGCGGAACCTCGAGCAGTACCTCGGGCCGCCACGCTTCTTGCAGTCGAAGACAGAGAAGAAGGACCGCGTCGGCGTGACGCACGGTCTCGTGTACACGCAGGTCGGTGGCGATGTCATCACCATCGAAGCTACGAAGATGCCGTCGACCATCGCCGAGGAAGGTCGCCTGACGCTCACGGGTCAACTCGGCGACGTGATGCGCGAGTCGGCCACGACGGCGTTGAGTTACCTGCGATCCGCGGCGCAGGAGCATGGACTAGAGGACGTGGACTTCCAGAAGTGGGACATCCACATCCACGTTCCCGAGGGAGCGGTGCCCAAGGACGGGCCTTCGGCGGGGATCACGCTCGCGACGGCGATGCTGTCCGCTCTAAGCGGCCGGCGGGTCCGCACCGACATCGCCATGACCGGCGAGATCACGTTGCATGGGAACGTGCTGCCGATCGGCGGTCTGAAGGAGAAACTCCTAGCCGCGCATCGCCTCGGCATCGACGAGATCCTGATCCCGAAGGACAACCAGAAGGATCTGGTCGACATCCCCGCCGACGTGCGCAAGAAGATGACCATCCGGCCGGTGGAGCATGTGGGCGAGGTGATTCGGCGCGCAGTCCTGCCGATAGAACGCGACGAGGAAGGCGCGATCCCTCCCGGCGCGGAGCTTCCGAGTCTTCCTGCGGCGCAGACGCCGCCATCGAGTCCGGGCTAACGGCCGATTCGTCGGCGCAGTCAGCGAGTTTGTGGAAGGGCGAGGGCGACCTCGCCCTTTTCGTTTCCGCACGCCGATGCCCGATGTGGACAGGTCACCGCGCGTCTACGACGTAGCAGCCAATCGGCCGCCCAGATGGCTCATCCCACGTGCTCGCGAAGACGACCCTCCGACCGTCCGGCGACGGACACGCCTGCGCCTCCGTTGGATAGTCGGTTCGCAGAGCGTGCATGTGCGCGTACCGCTCGATGGCGCCGCTCCCGTCCATCTTCACCGCGACGATCTCGTCGTGATAGGGCGGCCAGCTCGCCGACCGCGTCTGGTATGTCACGTAGGCCCAGCCGCGCCTACGGATGTTCCGCGTCGACGTGTGGCTCGCGTAGCCCAAGGTCGTCAGACGCGTCACGTGGCCGTCGCGGAGGCGGACCTTCACGACGCTTCCGTCGTACGCGCCGGGCTTCGACACACCCACCGCGACATCCTCTTCGTCGACGTCTACCGCCAGGTCGAAGTGGCTGATGTTCACGGGCAGCTTCCCGACGAAGTTCATCTCGCGATCGTAGACGCGCGTGTCCGTGTCGCTCCGTTGGATCACCACGTACGTCCCGGACGCGGACATCGAGGCCCAATCGAAATCGGCGCGGAGCGACTCCTGCCCGAGGCTCATCGGTCGATGCTTCGTATCGGCGGAGATGTCGTAGGCGTAGACCTCGTACTCGCCGGACTCCGCCGCGCTCACGAGCGCGATCCAGGCCCCGTCGTTCGACAGGTTCCCTTCCCACGGGCCGATTTTCAGGGCATAGCGCGTATCCTCGTACTCCGCGAATAGGCGCAGGAGCGTGTGCTGCGCGGAGGCGACGTCGTACAAGTTCAGCGTGTTGCCGCGCGTGTAGACCATCACGTTCGGGCGCGTCGGGTGCCAGCGTATCTCGTCATGGGCGAAGTCTACGGCGAATCGGTACTCGTAGGTCTCGCCATCGAGGATCAGCGTCGATGGCCGACCGCTGTTGAGGATCATCAGTAGCGACTCGTCGGCGTTCCACGGCTGGACTTTCGAGTAGCCATGCCGCGCGCGATCTCCCCATGTGACGTCGCCGCTCGTGACGCCTGGGTCGTCGGTGATCCGCGTCACGCGGGTGTCGAACGCGGGATCGGTCGTCGGGCGGAGATACCGTGGCGCCGACACGTCTGGCGTCGGCACGACGGCGTCAGCGTCCGTGAAGAGATCGGCGGCGTCCGACCGTAGCGCGATGAGGACGCAGACGAGTGCGTGCCATGCGATGCGCCGCGATTGGCGGCCTGCAGTGGCGTTTCCCACGATTCTCCGACCTGTCCTGTGAAAGACCCAAGCGCCGTCAGAATAGCACGGCGTGGGAGCGTCATGCGGCCGGGTTGCGTAGGGCACGCCCGTAGCGGCGGCGGCGCGCCCACTGTCGATCGTGCATACAGTGCGTACGGTGGTGGACCTGCGGCAGCCACGCACTGCGGATCAAGCGCACACGAATGGCGGTCAGACGATGCGCCGTACGCGCCTACAACCGCGACCGGGCCCACGCATCGGGCAACTTCAGGCCAGGTCTGTCACTGTCTCGTGGCCGCAGTCGGACCCGACATGTAGTGGGTGACTGTCATCAGTCGGCCCGCAGCCACCGCGACCATCGCCGCCCCTGCAACCACTCCGGGCAAGCCACAGGCCGTATCGCAGCACGCAGATGCCCTGCGCCCGTCACCCGCGCACGCCAGCGAGAGCTGTCTCTCCCGTCAGTCCCCCAGACGTCGGTACCAGTCCGCAAGCGCCCGACCGATGGCCTCGGGGTGATCTTCCTGGATGTAGTGCAGACCCCGCCCGACGTACGCCGTCTCGTAGTTCGTGAGCATCCCGGTCAACGCCTCGACCACCTGTGGCGGGTTGATCATGCCGGGCGACACGTACACGTGCAGCTTCGGCATGTCCGTCGTCATGAGCCAGGCGCCGTACGCTTCCACTGCCGCGGTCGTGTCGGCGGGTTCGCCCGCGATGGGGATCTCGTTCGGCCAGACGAGTATTGGTCTACGCGTCGCCGGGTCGCGGAACGGCTCACGATACGCCTCCATCTCCGCATGCGTCATGCGGCGCAGGATGCTCTTCGGCAGCATGTCTTCGATGAACGCGTTCCCCTCGATGACCGCCTGGGGGCCGATCACGGGATCACGCATCGTGCGGAAGAACTCCTGCATGTCCTCGGGGAAGGCGGTCGGGTCGGTGACCGGCATGACGGGCGGCACGAGCGCCTCCATGAACGCCACGGCGCGCACGTTGTCCTCATGCCGCGACGCGTAGTGCAGCGCCAACCCCGACCCCCAGTCGTGGGAAACGAGCGTGATGTCGTTCAGTCCCAGCGCCTCGATGAAGCCGTCGATGTACCGGCTGTGCATCGCGAACGTGTAGTCGCCGTCCGGCTTGGCGGACTTGCCGAAGCCGATGTTGTCCACCGCGATCACGCGCCCCAGAGGCTGAAGGAACGGCAGCACGTTTCGCCAGAGGTACGACGACGTCGGGTTGCCGTGTAGGAACAGAATCGGGGAGCCTTCGCCCTCTTCGACGTAGTGCATGCGCTCGCCGAGAACATCGACGTACTTCGACTCGTACGGGAACTCCGCCGAGATCGTCACCGCGGGCGCAGTCCCGCTCTCCGGCGCCGGAGGAATCTCAAGTACGGTGACGCCTGGCGTGTCGTCCGTGCGGAACGGCGACGCGGGGAGTCCGACGCCGTTCGTCAGCGTCGATGGCGGGTTCGTCGACCATCCGTACCGGACCGATACCGGCTCGTCAACGTTGTCGCTCCAAACGCGGAGTTCATCGCCCACGACCTCGGCATCCGCCCACCGATACTCCCCGCCCTCACCCGCGACGGCGAAGCCCGTGGAGTCCGCGAATCCCCGGTTCTCACGACCCTCGTAGACCAACCCCCCGTCCGTGTGCGCAAACGTCAGGAAGAGAGCCCCGTCTTCGCCTCGCATCGACTCGTACATCGGGCCAGAGTAGGCGACGTCGCGTCCATGCGCCTTCGCGAGCGCCCCCAGCGCCAGACGTCGGCCGACGTCCTGCTTGTTCCGCGGATGAATGTCCGTGGGATTGCCGATGTCGATGGCGACGGCCATCGCCGTGGCCGGCTCCGCCAGCGTCATGAGCTGCGCCTCGCGGAGCTCCGCCCAAGCGTCGTCTATGGGCGTGAGGCTCGGCCAAAGCCAGTTGGCCAACTGCACGAAGAGGAACGGGAAGTCGCCCTGGCCCCACTTCGCGCGCCAGTCGCGGATCATCGTGGGGAACATGCTGCGGTAGCGGAACGCCGACGACGCGTTGCTCTCGCCCTGATACCAGATCACGCCTCGGATGGCGAACGGCATGAGCGGCGCGATCATCGCGTTGTACAGTCCCGACGGCCGCTGCGGCCACATGTCGACCTCGCCCGGAGGCCAGCCGGCCGTAGGGACAGGAACGGGCTGTTCATCGACCGGCAGGGCCCGGGCGGCCATCCAGTCGGCCTGCTGCTGCTCGTACGCTGCCAGATCCTCGGCATACTTGGCCTCACGCCGTTCGTAGTCAGCCAGTACATGCGCGTACGCCGGATCCGACATCGCCTCGGCGCTCATCCACGCCTCAATGCGCGTGCCACCCCACGATGAATGGATCAACCCGATCGGGACGCCCAACTCGCGATGCAGTTCGCGCCCGAAGTAGTACGCCACTGCCGAAAACCCCCGCACGGACTCGGGACTGCACTCCGTCCACTGTACGTCCACGGAGTCGGTCGGGGTGCCGGAGACCGTGCGTGGCACGGACATCAGTCGGATTTGCGGGTAGTCTGCCGCAGCGATCTCCGCTTCCGCGTCGTCCGAGTTCCCCACCGTCCACTGCATGTTCGACTGACCAGAGCCCACCCATACGTCGCCGACGAGCACGTTCGTCAGGGCGACCCGGTTGGTCGCTTCTGCGACGAGAGCATACGGGCCGCCGGCATACACGGACGGGAGGTCGACGCGCCACGCCCCGTCTGCGTCCGCAGTCGTCGTCTCCGCACGGCCGTTCAGCGCGACGATGATTTCCTCGCCGGGCGCCGCCGTCCCCCACACGGGCAATGCGATCCCGCGCTGAAGCACCATGTTGTCGGTGAACACCGACGCTAGTTGGACCTCCGCCGATAACGGCCCGGCGCACACAAGCGCGAGCGCGAGCGCCGCACTCATCACGTATACAAGGCGTCGTGGCTGGCTCGGGCGAGCATCCGGTCGCATATTGCGGCATCTCCCTAGCGCAGAGACGGCATCAGACGCCGTCTCTGCGCTATTCGCTATTGCGGCTGCTCGGCCGGGCCGAACAGTTCGATTTCGTGTATTGTGGCGACGCCCTGCAGGTCACCGCGAGCTGAGGCCGCAGCGATTTCTTGGGCGACCGCCCGACGCCCGCGGTCGATGCTGCGCGCGCTCACCCCGTCCAGTGTCGAGCCCCGGTACGCCTCGTTCATGCGGCTGAGTGTCTTCGTCCGACTCCGGTGGTCCTCGGTGGTGCGGACGACGCGTAGCAGGACGGCATCCGTCAGCGGGCGACCCTTCAGGCGAACCGCCGTCCGCATGTTGGCTGGGGCTGCGTACCCCTGGTGATAGCCGTTGGCGACCCATTCCTGCGTGGTTGGGTCGCGTACGAACACCTCGTACGACAGCAGATCCGGCGAGTGGACGACCAGCTTGGTCACCACGCGCGGCGCCGAGAGCGTCACCAGAGCCGCGGACGCGCCCACCGACTCATCACCGTCTAGAAACTGGGTCACACCGTGGGTCGTCGCGTCGCCGTCGACGAATCGCAGGTCCGTGGCGGTCGCGCCGGTCGTGGCCGTGTGGTTCACGAGCGTCGCAGAACAGCCGCCCAGCGCAGCGATGACCCAGCAAGACAGGAGAGCGTGAGTGAGCGTTCGCACAGACGGGCCTCCCCGTACCTGACGCGACCCCGCGTGGCTCGTGCGCCATGGCAGGTTTCACGCGGACATTACAGGCTCTCGGGAAGAGGCACAACCGAATGGGGACGGGCGGATCGGCCGCGACCGATCTAGCGACAGCCGGACCATCGCGTGCCGGCCCGTCGCAGAACGGCGCCCCCCAATTGGACTCAGACGCGGGCGTGCTCGCGAAGGCGCTTCCGGGCAGCGTCGGGCCGAGAAGCTCGATCTCGTAGATCCGTGCGCGCACATAGCTCACCGGTGGACGAACCGGCTCTTCCGTGATCGCCTCCAACTCCAGGACACCCCAGCCGTTCCTCTGATCTTTCGGCCACAGGTGGCGTTCCTCTCGTCTCATCAGGCCCCGGACTGCTCGGGCGCCGGCGTCGCCTAGTGCGGCCCGCCACTCCTCACGTCGGAGCTGAACATCGGTCGCGCTCCTCCGCACGCGGACCTCAACGCCGTCCAGCGTCGGACTCCCCGCGAGCTTCACGCGTAAACGCCCTGTGGAGTTGGTGAACCTGCGCACGCGGCGGTAACGACCGTTCCGCGACTCCCTGATATACACGTCCATGTCGATGACGTCCGGCGCTCGCACGTCGATCCTGCTTACAGGGCGGGGTACGGGAAGGACGACCGACGCTTCGGTGGCCCAGATCGCCGTACGGACATCGCCATCGACGAGCGGCGAGGCCACCGATCCAGCGGTATTCGACATGCCGTCTACCCGCGCCCGCGTCTCGACGCCCGCCTCAAGGGCGCGATTGATCAACGGGTTCCGAGAGAGGAGGCGTGCGCACCCTAACAGAGGGCATATCGAAAGCGCGATGACAAGCAGGGCGTGCGCGGGTCGGACAGTCATAGCGACCGGGCGTGGGCGTAGCATCTGTGTCCCTGCACGATGTCACGCCGAATGTCCGAGGGTGTACGGCGTGTGGTTCGGCACTGATGTACGCCGCCCAAACGCAAGAAGAACGCCATGGGAGCAAGCCACCGGCCCGCCCTCGTAACGGGCGTAGGGGCGCATCCGTCGGCTGTGGGGAGGGCCGAGGCCACCCGGTTGTGGGCGTGGCTTGTCCCGTATGGGGCAGGAAGCGAGAGGATGGCTCATTAAGGCCACCCAATGACCGATGTCCCGCCCGTGTTCCGCGGTTGCGCGTCGCGCACGCAGTCCGAGCACATGGGAGGCGATGCTAACGGCCTAGATACCGTCTACTCGATGCCCTAGCGGCGCGATCTCGGCGCCGGCGACGGTCTGGAAGGGCTCGTCCCCGAAGTTAACGGTTACTGTCACGCCGTTCGCGAACTCCGTCCGCTGCACGCTCCCATCGTCAGTCAGGAAGCGATGGTCCGTCATCTCGGCGTAACCGACGGCGCGCGCGACCGCTGACACGTCGGCGTAGCTGCGTGCGAAGCGCTCCTTGTTCGCCTCCCAGATCTCCCGGTTGAACATGAACATCGGCGGTGTCCCGTAGAGCATGTTGAACAGGTCGCGCCTTTCCCACACCGACGGGAGCTTGTTGTTGTAGTCGCCCCAATACCACTGCGCGACGACGCAGTCGTGATACACGAGTTCCCACAAAGGAAGACGGTACTCGTGGCCGACCTGGAACTTGGCGACGCGTTCCGGCACGACATCCCACGGCTTGATCATGTCGCGTCCCGCGTCGGGCACGCGATACGGCCCGAGGCTGAGCATCCCCTCGAAGTAGTCGACGTACGGTACCGCCGCGTCGTGCCCCGTCTCGCTGCCCGTGACGAGGCCGGCGCCCTCCGAGACCGACCGCAGCAACTCCATCTTCCAGTGCCGGCTTTCGCCACGCGTCACCGGGTGCACCGGGTCATAGCATTCGCGCCACGGTGTCGCGGTGGTCGTGTCGATGAATCGGCACAGGTAGGGATGGTCCGCCAACTCGGTCGCCAGCCGGGCCCGCATGTACGAGACCGCCTGCATGTCGCACACGACCCCACACGGGTGCAGTTCGCCGTCCTTGGCGCGCACTCCCCACCCTCGAATCCACTCGCCGTCGGAGTCGATCATCAGGTCCGCGGGCCACGCCTCGGTGGGCCAGTCGGAGTGGACCCAGTTGAGGTTGGGGAAGTTCGCCGGGTCCATCACGTCCTGGACAATGTCATAGCGACTGGTCAGGACGCCCATCTCGTTCATTCGCCGGATGGAGTCCGGGTCTTCGCGATGGCTCCACAGGATTCGTTCGATCCCCTGGTCGCGCAACTCCTCCACCCATGCCGGCGCGTCCCCCTCCCAGCACCACACGTTGACGGCGCCGATCAGCCGGTCCACGTTCGGGTTGGCGTCTCGTTTCTCCCGTAGCGTTCTGAACCGACCCTCCTCCTTCGCGTGCTCACGGTACCGCTTGCACATCGCGACGTATCCGCCGTCATCGAAGAAGACGTATCGCAAGCGCCGCGCGTATCCGAACGCGCCCTTCTGCGCCACCCATTCCGGCTCGACCGCGAGCAGCCCATCCGCGCGTTCTATGCGGATCGCGGCGTCGTCGGGCGTCTCGATGATCGCCATATGCCCGCCGGGTCCGCGCGTGACGCCCCAGAACGACATAGAGATGCCGTGGCCGCCGTACGCGATGAGCCGCATGGGATCGACCGCGTCATCGTCGACGGGATACGAGATGCCCTCGTTCATCGGAACGATGACGCGGTCGCCGGGGCGTGTCGTGAACGGGTGTGGATAGGCGAGGGCGTCGTCGAGATCTCCCTCGCCGTTGAGTTCCACTGTGAACTCGGCCGTATCGGCGACCAGCTCCACGCTCGCGCGTATCTCCCGCGCGGTCGACGTGTGGATCATCGTGAGGTCGATCCGGTCACCCGTGCGCGTGGCGCCCGTCACCATCACGTTCGTGGAGCCGCTGCTCTGCTCCCACGTGTCCTGGGTGCATTTGTCGCGAACCGTCAGGCGACCGTCCGTGGTCTCCACGGTCACGGCGAGGCGCGCGTTCTCCACGGTCCACGTCCTCGGCAGGTCGGCCCGATCTCGCATCACGGAGCCCCTGGCGGCGAGTGCGAAGTCGTCTAGCCAGACGCTGGCCGGCCCGTCGCCGACGAGCCGCGGCACGATCCGCTCCACGCCCGGCTGCACGACGAACTCAGACGAGACGCGTGCCCACTCGCCCGAGGTGTCGGTGACGCTCCGATCGGCGTACGCCCAATCCAGCGCTTGTGCGTCGGCGTCGTACGTGATGACGCCGATCGTCGCGCTACCCTCACCCGCGACGCGTAGCGCGCCCGTCAGCTCAAACCGGTCGCCTGCGTTGACGGGCAATCCGTCCCACGGCGCGAAGCTCCAATCTCTATCGCCCGAGTGGTCGATCCTCGCGGCGTTGGCGCCGGAATGGCGGATGGCGTGATCCAGGTCCACGGCTCCGACATCTGGCTCGCGGGTCCAGATCGTCCAACCCTCGAGGCCCTGCTCGAAGTCGCCGTTGGTCACGATGTTCGGCGCCGCGGTCTGCGCGGCAAGCAGTAGAGCGAGTAGCATCATGCCCCCAAACGGCTCCGTGCGCGACGAGCTTCCCGCCGATGGCCTACCCACCTGCGCGAGCCACGCGAGGCCCAGCCCTAAGAGGGATAGCCCGCGCGGCCGCCTCGGGACACGTTGCCAGCGTGCCATCCTCGGTAGCGGCGCGCGGCCGGCCTTGCGTCGGGAGAGATCGGGTGCGGTCGTCGTAGGTGGGTATGCCGCGCCGGCGTCCGTATAACCACGGCAGTGTAGGCCAGGGGCGTCGGAACACCCGGGATTGCATTGCGGCCCGCCGCTCCAGCCGCTCGGCTAGTCCTCCTCGTCGCCTCCTTGGGCAACCGTAGTCGTTACTACCAGATTCGTCGCCGCGCATCGGTCCACCAGGGCTCCCAGTTCCGATGCCGGCGTCCACGCGTCTTCCTGGCCCACCACTTTCTTGGCGATCATGATGGGCAGGTCGGCTCTGACTGCCAGGGCGATGGCATCGCTTGGGCGGCAGTCGACCTCCTTGACGTCTTCCCCGAACGCGACGAGCAGCGTCCCCATGTACACGCCGTCCTGAATGTCCGACACGACGACCTTCAGCAGGCGGGCGTTTGCGGCGTCGAGCACGCGCACGAGCAGGTCGTGTGTCATGGGCCGCGGGGGATGCTGTTCGGTCATCGCCATGTGGATCGAGATGGCCTCTGGGAACCCGACCCAGATAGGCAGGCGCATCTCCGGCGAGTCCGTCGGGGCCAACGCCAGCACGGGGTACTTCTCGCCCTCCGGCCCCTCGCTCCAGATGATGTCGACGACCCTCGCCTCGTGAAGCGCCTCCTCGGCGAACTCCTCGGGGAGTCGGTGGCCCTCGAATTCTCGTTCGACCATCGTCAGCAGGCCTTCCTTCAGTCGTAGACGGGCGCGGTGGAGGCGGTTCTTGATCGTCGTCGTGGGAACGTCGAGAAAGGCGGCGATCTCACCATACGAGAGGCCGTCCATGTAGTGCATTGTCACCGCGAGGCGTTGCGGCTCCGGCAGCTTCGCAACCGCCGCCGACACGACGGCGCGCGTCTCGCTGTCAACGGAGGCGTCGGCCGGCGACTCGGCGGCATCGTCGGCTAGTTCCGCCTCGGCCAACCCGCCGATGTCCTCGTGGCTGTGCCGGGCGTGGCGGCGCATCGCCCGGTGACACACTCGGGTCGTCACCTTCCCCAGCCACGCGGGGAACTTCCCGACCTCCCGGAGGCCGTGCAGGTCTAGGTATACGCGGACGAACGTCTCCTGCGTCAGGTCCTGCGCGGCGGCGAAGTCGCCGGCGAAGTGGCAGCACAGCGCGTAGACGCGGTTCTGGTACTTCGCGATGAGCGCGTTGAACGCCTCGCGGTCGCCGTCCCGACATCGCCTGACGAGTTCCGAGTCCGTCACGCCGCTGACACTCCACCGCAGAAGCGTTGCCACTATGTACGGGGCTCTGCTGTCCGATTCGGTTTCCTGTTTCTCACGCGGAAGGCGTACGCCTGCTGGCTCCGCGATACTTCGCCGGGGCGCAGCGGTCTAAAGGAGGTAGCTTAGACACGACTATTGATCACGCCAGGAACCCGACACGCCCAAGATGCCGACACGCGACGACCACAGCAAGTTTCACCCGGAGACCGAGGCCAGCCAGGCCGAGACGCGCCCATCGCAGCGAAGACCGTGGATGGGGCACGTCATCGCGTCGCTCTTCGTCGGCACATCTCTCTACCTCGGCAACGTGTGCCTGTCGTGCTTCCCGTGGGCGCCGCCGCTCGTGGGATACGCCGTGCCGCTCTTGGTTGTGCGGTTCAGCACATGGTGGAACCGGCGGCCGTTCTCCTTGCGTGCAGCCCTAATCATCTCATTGGTCATGGGGAGTGCTTTCTACGGCCTGTACCGATGCCCGATCCCATATCTGTGCCGCGTAGGCGTAGGCTACCTGGCGCCGTGCGCCGTGTCGTTCGTCGCGAAATCCGCGGCGGTGAGCGCGTTCCTCGCCGGCAGAGCGGACTGAATCTCAGACCGCGAAACGGGCGTCCTGCTCGTGACGCAGCGACCACAAGACCGACTCCGCGGGCGCCTCGACCATTTCCACCGTCAGCACCGTCCCCTTCGGGACATCGCACGCCAGACGGCGATCGCTCGCCAGGTGTAGCGGAATCGCGTTCCCGCGTGTCGCGGGCGCGGCAGGGCGCATGAGCGCGTGCAGCTTCGGGTCGTGATCCGTGCCGACCGTCTCGCCCGCGCGCATGTCCTCGCGGGCTCGTGCGACGGTGTCGTATCGCGGCAGGTACTCCGTCGCCCCCGTCGGGACGCCGAGCAATCCCATGGTCAGCAGCGTGATGGGCGTCTCGACCCCGCAGAGGTGGTGGGGACGGTAGATGAGCGCCGTCGTGTCGCCGCTGTTCGGGATGAGCCCCTTCGACGTCAGGATGTGGCGCGAGTAGTCGTTCTCGCACCCGACCACGATGAACACGCCGCCGCCGAGGTCGGCTTCGTGAGGGCCGCGGACAACCGTCACACATTCGACCACTTCGCTCCCCGTCAGAATGCCGCCGAGATCCTGGGGACACAGGACCTCCGGGATCTCCGGGATACGCGCGTGCGGTCCGCGCAGTTCGTCCACGTCGGGATTCAGGCCGGTCGCGTTGGCGACGATCGTCATCTCGGTGATGTCGTACCCCTCGACGCCCGTGCGGCCGAGCATTTCACGGCGACGCGGCACAAGCGCCGGCGCTCTCTCCGAGGGGCCGGGACCGAAGGCTGAGGGGTCGTCCAGGTCCAGCGGGCCTGACGCGCCGCGCGACACCGTGCCAGTCTCTTGCTCGAACACGATGTCCGACCCGACCGACTTCCCGCCGCAATACACGTGCAGCCCCAGATCCCGCGCCCATTGGACGAGTGAGATCAGGAGGCCGTGCTGGTCGCCGTCCACGGCGGAGTAGACCAGTCCGGCGTCGTCGGCGCGCCGTTTCAGGATGGGGCCGACGGCAGCATCCGCTTCCTTGCTGACCATCGCGACGTGCTTGCCCGCCTCGATCGCAGTGGCCGCGTGCTTCGCCGACGCCTCCGGGACGCCCGTCGACTCGACCACGATGTCCACCGGGAGTTCCATCAGCAGGTCGGCGTCCTGGACGATCACCGGTCTGCCGCTCTCGATCGCGCGGAGCGCCTGCGGACGCGTGTCGCAGACGGCGTAGTCGTCCATGCCGGCGCGCTCGTAGGCGCGCTTCGCCGCGTCGATGTCGAGCTCGCACACGACGGACACTATCAGCTCGGGGATGTAAGCAGACTGCGTGACCACGGCCGTGGCGTACTGGCCCGTGCCGACCACGCCGACGCTCACCGTCCGCCCGGCGCCGAGCTTGTCGAAGAGCTGTCGATATATCATCTCGCTTCCCCCGCTTCCCGTCGGCGCGCAACCTTGGCCCCGCCCGCGTTGGTGGTATCGTAGGCGCGGCGTCGCGGCCAGAATGCCGCAGCCCAGAATACAGCACCGGTGAGGAGAAGACAGCATGCCGATGACCGACGAAGAGCGTTTCCGATTCGACCTCACGGGCTTCCTCGTACGCCCGTCGATCCTGGCCTCCGACGAAGTCGCGGCGACCAGCCACGAATCGGCCAGAGTCACGGCCGAAGCCGACCTGCGCGGCGCGCAGAGCGCATTGCCAGGCCATCCGCTGGCCAGACACAGCGACATGGCGAACGGTCCGCTCCCACGTCCGAGCAAGAACTCGTGCGTGTGCGCCAGGACCCATCACTGGATCAACGGGTCCAGGATGCCCGCAACTGCCGTGTAGGCCGAAGCCAGGTTGGCGCGCAGCCCCCGACGCTCTGAGCGACGAAGCCATTCACATGGATCACCGCTCCGCTTGTCGTACGCGTGGGACACCGGAAGGCGGCTTCGACGCGCGTGCACGGCCCTGAGGTCGTTCGCTAGGTCAGGATGGCCCCGGTGGAACGGGGTCCCTGGCTGTAGGAAGCCCCCGTACGGGTTAAGTTCGTTGTTGCGGTTCCGTAGGTTAGCACGCCCGGGAGCCTTCGCCTGTGTGAGGACCACCTGCATTGCTCTGAACAGGGCGTCGTTGAAAGAATCCTGCTGCGCTAGCCATGTCGACGGCGATGTAGCGTAGGCAGCATCGGCCGCCCGCAGCATCCGCATCGCGTGCTGATACTCTCCTCCGAAGACCGCTCGCCACCTTGCCCATACAGATGTGCCATACCTACGCGTCAGAATCTCGTCGATTGGGTCAGCCAGTGAGGGAGATCCGGGGATGAAGTCCAGAGCATGGAGCGCATGCTTCGTCTGCGAGCTGACGGTGGCGTCGGATAGATCCACGTCGGCGAGGTCCAATCGCCGGCTCGCCAACTCCTTCGCCAAGGCCACGCCCGGCTCGCACGCGCTACGTCGCACGAGGTGGGTCACAGTGTCCTTGTCGAGCAAAGCGGCATCAGGAAGGGCGGGCACGACCAACGCCTGTAACAGCGCGCTGTCCTGGTACCAGACCCACCGGCTCAGTCTCCCGTGCCCTTTCGCCTCCGCGACGCACAGGAACCGGCAGGCCCCCCATTTGCGCGCGAACGACGCCTCTCGATCCGCCGTGACCTCTATGGCCTGGTCTTTGTACTTGGCCACCAGCGCTGGTGTCAGGTGGTCGGCCAGGCGGTGCCACATCTCGCCGGCGACGTACTCGTAGGGCGTGGTGTCCAAGACTTCTGCGCATGTCTGGATGACCCGCGGCGCCCGGCGCGACCGCAGGTGACGATCTATGTAGTCCGTGAAATCGTCTATGTACTGGGGCTGCCGGTGCAGGAGACGAAGCACATACGTCAGCATCTTCGGTGATGGCTCAGCGCGTCGCAACACGTATCGGGCGCGGCTTCTGTTGCTGATCTTCTGCGGTCGACCTGCCAGAGCTCCCCTGAACTGCCGCACCGCGCTGGGCGCCGGAATCACCTGTCGGTTTGTCTTACCGGGTCGAGATGGAGCGAGGCTAGGTAGCGTACCCAACGCCTCCTGGAGCGAGGACGCGCGGTGGATCATCAGCTTCTGGCCCTGGGGGATCAAACCCTTATCCCTACACAGCACGTCCAACCGTATGACTGCGCTCTGTACCTCCCGCTCTGATCTGCCGAAGAGTCGGATGTCGTCCACATAGCGTACGCACGGTATGCCGCGTTGCTGAAGGTCTAGGTCAATTGACAGCAGAAAGGCTTCGCCTAGGTAGTCGGACGAGATAGGCCCCTGCGGGATGCCATGACCGTGTGTCTGACCGGGCCTATCGGTACTCCACACCCCCAGCCATCCTGTCGTGATTTCGCCGAATTCACCGGTTCCCGCCCGAGGGAATGCCGTCTGGAGTAGCCGGTCGTGGGGTATCGTGTCGTAGAAGGCCGCAAGGTCGAAGTGGCCAATCCAATGTAGTCCAGATGTGTACAGCGTCTCCACCTTGCGGACGAAGGCCCCATAGCCGCTCTGCCATCACCGAAGGAAGAAGTCGCTTCTGGGGCCGTTAGGGACGTTGCTAAATACTCTCTCGTGTTCGATTGGCCGTCGCTTGTCCGCCAGACGCTGGGCAAACATGGTTGCCAATGCCTGGAATACGACCTGATCCTCGACGTGAAGCAGCGTGATCGGCCTCTGTAGACCGGAGGGTTTGGGGAGCCAGATGCGGGCTGGTGGGAGCGGCTCGTATGTTCTAGCTCTGAGTCTCTGCTGCAAGTCGGGAAGGCTGCGATCCGCAGCGAGACCGTACGCGTCGTAGAGACTTCGGAGGAAACGCTTGTGCTGGTAGTTCGTGCCTGTCAGCAGATGCTTCCAGGCGCGTCTCAGCCTTGGAAGAGTACTCAAGTCAGTCATCGCGTCCGGCATGGTGGCTACCCCGTGATAGTACGCGAGCGATGCAGCACGTGGTCTAGCGTCAGGGGAACGCCCATCTCCCTTCCATAGATACACTAAATTGTCATTCGCGGACCTTCTCCTCTGGGTTCCGACTCCGGGATCGGTACCTGCAACTCATGTGGTACGCTGGTTCCCCAACGCGCCAGCGAACGGATCGAGCAAGGGGAAGACAGCATGCCGATGACCGACGAAGAGCGTTTCCGATTCGACCTCACGGGCTTCCTCGTGCGCCCGTCGATCCTGACACCCGACGAGACCGCAGCGATCGTCGACCAGATCGACCGGATGCGCCGCGACCCGGAGTCGCTGCTGCCCGAGCACCGGGCCGTGCCCGGCGGCCCCGCGAGCGTCCTGATCGACCACCCGAAGGTGGTGGAAGTGCTTCACGAGGTCATCGGGCCCGACGTCCGCCTGGAGAGCTTCTTCCACGTGTGGCGGCAGCAGGGACAGCGGCACGGCGACCTGCACGGAGGCGGGCCGCAGCAGGCGGACCCCATCTTCGGCTACCGCGTGAACAACGGACGCATACACGCGGGCATGGTGCGCGTCGTCTTCGAACTGACGGACATCGCCAGGGGCGACGGCGCGACCCACTTCATACCGGGCAGCCACAAGGCCAACTTCCCGATGCACCCGGACCACATGTCCCTCGAAGACGACAAGCGCAGCGAGTTCCTTACGACCTACGAATGTCCCGCCGGGTCCGCGATCTTCTTCACGGAGAACCTCTGCCACGCCGGCCCGATCTGGCGGCGGGATACGCCTCGCATCGGAGTGCTGCACGCGTACGCGCATCTGGCGACGCACTGGCATCGTCTCACGATCCCCCCGGCGGTGTTGGCAGGACTGCCGCGCGAGAAGCAGGCGTACTTCCGGGAGCCCTGGGTGGCCGACTTCCGCACGCAACCGGCGACGATCAACAACATCGAGCGCTTCGTGGGCAACGAGGAAACGCCCGTGAATACCGATCGTCAGCCGTAACGGACCCACGCCTGGAGAGGGCGACACATGCAGATCACCGGCGTTCGCTTCCTTCGCGTCACCGGATCGTGGGACTACGACGGGCCGCTCGGCGAGGA
>JABGQA010000131.1 GCA_018644665.1 Candidatus Poribacteria bacterium | reverse complement strand
GCCGCTTGTGCTGCTCTAGCGCCAGCCGAAGCGCCTCCCGCGCGATCGCCTGTTCGATGACCAGTTCACGCAGCGTCTGCGGGATGGTCGTGGGGCGGATCATCTTGTTCTTGATGCGGTTGCGCAGGTCACGCTCGTCTACGTCGAAAGGCGCCCATCGCAGGACGTTCTCGATGCCCGTCTCCGCGAGCACGTTGGACACGGAGTAGCTCATGCCGAGGTTTGCGCTGACCGTGCGGTTGAACACGCCCTGGAATACTGAGAACACGTCTGTCGTCGCGCCGCCGATGTCCACGCCGAGGATTTCGATCCCTCGGTCCTCGGCGATGGTCTGCATCATGTAGCCGACGGCGCCGGGGGGCGGCATGATTGGCGCGTCGGTCCAGTCCATCAGCGTGCGGTAACCCGGCGCGTGCGCCATGACGTGCTCCAGGAACTGATCCTGGATCTTCAGGCGCGCCGGCATCAGGTTCTCGCGCTCCATCGTCGGCCGCAGGTTGTCGACGATTTCGAGCGACATCTTCCCGTCCAGCCGCTCCCGGACGACGTCCTGAGCGTCGACATTCCCGGCGAAGACCACCGGCAGTTCATACGAGACGCCCAGGCGCGGGCTCGGGTTCGCGGCTGCGACGATCTCGGCGAGTTCCGCCACGTGCGTCGTGGTACCGCCATCGATCCCGCCCGAGAGCAGGATCATATCTGGGCGCAGCCGGCGAATCTGTTCGATCTTCTCGTGCGGTAGGCGGTGGTCGTTCGCAGCGACGACATCCATCACGATGGCGCCGGCGCCCAACGCGGCGCGTTCCGCGCTCTCGGCGGTCATGTTGCGAACGACGCCCGCGACCATCATCTGCAGCCCGCCGCCGGCGCTGCTGGTCGAGATGTAGGCGTCGACGCCCTCAGTGTCCGACATCGGCTTGATGATCTGGCCGTCGCGGATCAGCGGCCGCCCCGCGAGTTCCTCGACCTCGGTGATGGCGTTGCGCGCGCCGACGGTGACGTCCTCTACGGGCGCCTCGACGGTCGTCGGCGACTCTCCGCGCACCTTGAGGCGGAACTCCTCGCCGTCGTGTTCGATCAGGATTGCTTTGGTGGTCGTGCTGCCGCAGTCGGTCGCGAGAATGGATCGCATGTCACTCACCGCTGTCCCCCCGCGACTTGCCGCCGCGCACTCGCGCCCACGCTCGTGCGAACGTACCGTCGCCGCTCCGTTCCCGCTTCTCCGCAGCCTTCACGGCCGCTTCCTTGCGCTCGACGCGCTGCAGCAACTCCTCGACGTTCGCGTCCTCCTCCATCAGCAACGCCACCTTGCGGTAGTCGTCGCCCTTGACGAACGCCGCGACGAAGGGATGTAGCGCGATCATGGCCTGGCTGCCGACGAAATTGAGGGGCTTGCACGTCTCCAGCAGCAGCACGGCGGGGATCGCCAGCTGCCGCCGCACGATGCCGTCCGCGAGCTTCTCCAGGAGCGCCTCGGCCTCCTCCTCAGGCACGTCCTCCGCCACTACCGGCACCATCTCACGCATGGGTCATGCTCCGCCGTCCTCGACCCGTCCTCCGCTGACATGATGCTCTATCGCCGCGGCCACGTCATCCGCGTCGGCCGGCAGGAAGACGGTGAGGCCGCGGAACCGCGCGAGGCCGGTTGACGACCCAGTTGGGCTCAGGAAAATGGCGTCCGAGTCGCGGAAGCAGGCGACGAATTGCGACCACGGCCGCGCGAAGGCGCGCCCGAACACGACTACCTCGACGCGATCCGCGTGGACGCGGTATTCGCGAGGCAACCAGTAGACGGATGTGCTGCCAAAGAGGATGGCGCTGCCTAACGCCGCGAACACGAACGAGTCGTAGAGGACGCCGACGGCTCCGCAGAGAGCGATGAAAGCCGCGGCGGCGAGGATGGATCGGGCGGGTCGTCGCCCGGCGAGATGCGTTCGCCAGGCGTACTCGGGACTTGCTTCGGTGGACGTGTCGGGCTCGCCGTCACGCGGCGTCATTCGCCCGCGCTGTCGCCCGCGCTGTCATCCGAACCGGCGTCGGTTGCCCCGTCGGTCGTGGCGGGCAAGCTGATGGTCGTGTCGACGGTCGGTTCCGGCTCCGCAACGCCTGTCAGGGCGCCCGTGGCGAGTTTGCCCAACGCGATGACCAGGATCATGTACGTGACCGCCAGGCCGGTTGTCAATTTGGTCAGGAACGTCGCGGCTCCGCCACCGCCCATGAAGTTCCCGGCCGCGCCGCCGAGGGCCGCCACGTCGCTCTTGCCCGGCTGCAGCAGGATGACGAGGATCATCAGCAGACAGGTCAACAGGAAGAAGACCATCAGGATGCCGTAGATAAGTGCCAACGCGCTTCCTTTCCGAAGTTCCGTCGCCTACGACCCGGCGGAGACGCCGTGCACGATGTCGGCCATTTCCGCGAACGACTCGGCCTTCAGGCTCGCGCCGCCGATGAGCCCGCCGTCGATGTCCGGCGCCGAGATCAACTCGGCGATGTTCCCCGGGTTTGCGCTGCCGCCATATTGTATCCGAACCGACGCCGCGACGGCTTCGCCGCACAGATCGGCCACGACGCCGCGGATGTATGCGTGCGCGTCCTGCGCCTGGTCTTGGCTGGCGGTGCGACCGGTTCCGATGGCCCACACCGGCTCGTAGGCTACCACCGTTTGGGCCGCCTGCTCCTCGGTCAAGCCGTCCAGGCCCTCGCGCACCTGCGTCCCAACGATGTTTTCCATGACGCCGCCTTCGCGCTCGTCCAACGTCTCGCCGACGCAGTATATCGGCAGCAGGCCGCCGCCGAACGCCGCGTGCAGCTTCTTGTTCGCCGTCTCGTTCGTCTCGCCGAAGTACTGTCGCCGTTCGGAGTGGGCGATGATGACGTACTTGCAGCCGACATCCACGAGCATCTCGGCGGACACTTCACCCGTGAACGCGCCGCTCGCTTCCCAGTGCATGTTCTGGGCGGCCACGCCGACGCTCGACCCGCGCAGGGCGTCCGCGACCGCCGACAGGGCGGTGGATGGCGGCCCAACGACGAGATCCACCCCAGAGGCCCGCTTGGACACGTCGAGAAGCCCGGTCACGAGTTCGGTGGCCTCGCCGACGGTCTTGTTCATCTTCCAGTTGCCCGCCAGAATCGGCGTACGCATTGGGAACCCTCGCTATTGCGCTTTGCTCAGGACGGCGACGCCGGGCAGTTCCTTGCCTTCCAGGAACTCCAGGGACGCCCCGCCTCCGGTGCTGATGTGCGTCATCTTGTCCGCGACGCCCGCCATCTCCACCGCCGCTACACAGTCTCCGCCGCCGATGATCGTCGTGGCATCCAGCGTGCTGAGAATCGTCGCTATGCTCATCGTGCCATGCGCGAACGGCTCGATTTCGTAGACACCGAGAGGCCCGTTCCACACGACCGTCTTCGCTCGCTCCAGAATCTGTCCGTACATGGCGCGCGTCGCCGGCCCGATGTCCACGGCCTCCCAGCCGTCCTCTATCGTGTCGCGATACGCCACCCGCGTCTCGGCCGTTGCGGAGAACTCCTGCGTGATGACGTGGTCGATGGGCAGGTAGATCGGCTTGCCCAGCTCCAGCGCCTGTATCAGCAGGTCGCGCGCCACTTCGATCTTGTCGCGTTCCACGAGTGAGTCGCCCACGTGCCGGCCCATTGCCACGAGGAACGTGTACGCCATCGCTCCGCCGATGAGGATGCCGTCCGACACATCCAACAGGCGCGAGATGACCGCGATTTTGTCCGATACCTTGGACCCGCCGAGCACCGGCAGGAACGGCCGCTCCGGGTTCTCCAGCGTGTCGCCGAGGTGTCGGAGTTCCGATTCCATAAGTAGCCCGGCCGCGGCGGGCTGTAGCAGCTTCGCCACGCCAGCGGTCGATGCGTGCGCGCGATGCGCCGCTCCGAAAGCGTCGTTCACATAGGCGTCAGCGAGTTGGGCAAGCTGCTTCGCGAACGCGCTGTCGTTGGCCTCTTCGCCCGCGTGGAAACGCAGGTTCTCGAGGAGGACGACAGCACCCGCTGCCAGCGCGTCGACGGCCTCGGAGGCCGCATCGCCAACGCAGTCGCCAGCCAGCGGCACGGGGGTTCCGAGCAGCTCCGCTAGACGGGCCGCCGCCGGAGCCAGCGACAACTCAGGCCGACGCTCGCCGCCCGGCCGTCCCCGATGAGACGCCAGGACCACGCGCGCGCCCTGTCCGCGCAGGTATTCGATGGTGGGGAGCGCGGCGCGGATGCGCGTGTCGTCCGTGATCTCGCCGTCCTCGATCGGGACGTTGAAATCGACACGGACGAACACGCGCTTGCCGGCTACGGTCAGATCGCGAACGCCCAAGCGGTTGGGCATGCCTAGAGACCCTTGGCCGCGACGTACTGGACGAGGTCGCCGAGGCGGGTGGAGTACCCCCACTCGTTGTCGTACCACGACATGACCTTGACGAGGTTCCCGCCCATCACCATCGTGGACGGCGAGTCGACGATGGAGGAGAACTCGCTGCCCTTGAAGTCGCTCGACACGAGTTCCTCGTCGCAGACCTGGAGGATGCCTTTCATCGGCCCGTCGGCGGCCCGATTGAGCGCGGTGTTCACCTCGTCCGCGGAGGTGGCCATCGACGTCGACACGACGAGGTCGACGATCGACACCGTCGCGGTCGGGACGCGCATGGCCAAGCCGTGCAGCTTCCCCGTCAACGCCGGAATCACGAGGGCAATCGCCTTCGCGGCGCCGGTCGATGTCGGGATGATGTTCGTGGCGGCGGCGCGGGCGCGTCGGATGTCCTTGTGGCCCATGTCCTGCAGCCGCTGCTCGCCGGTATACGCGTGGACGGTCGTCATCACGCCGCTCTCGATGCCAAAGGCGTCGAGCAGCACCTTCGCGATGGGCCCGAGGCAGTTCGTCGTGCAGGAGGCGTTTGAGATGACGTTGTGCGCGGCGGGGTCGTAGTCGCCCTCGTTGACGCCGAGCACGACCGTCACGTCCTCGTTGGACGCGGGCGCGCTGATGATGACCTTCTTCACGGAGCCACCGAGGTGCCCGGACGCTTGCGTGGCGTCGGTGAAGAAGCCTGTGGACTCGATGACTATCTCGGCGCCGACGCCGTTCCAGTCGATCTTGCCCGGGTCCGGCTCGGAGAAGCAGCGGATCGCCGTCCCGTCGACGACCAACGCGGAGTCGCCGGCCTCGACCGTGCCGTCGAACCCACCGTAGTTGGAGTCGTACTTGAGAAGGTGGGCGTTCGTATCGACGGGGGCCAGCTCGTTAATGCCGACGATTTCGATGTCGTCCGCGTGGTTCTTCGCTATCGACCGAAAGGTGTTGCGGCCGATGCGGCCGAATCCGTTTATCCCGACTCGAATCGCCATCGGATTTCTCCAAAATACTCGCAGATGCGCAGAAGAAGGGCCCGCGCGTAGTCGTTCCGGGCCCTCCAAAGTATTGCCACTGGAACCTCGGTAGTCAAGCCGCCTAAACGGCTGCGAAGCGAGATACGACGCCGGTTTACGCGGTTCCTTCCAGCCTGTTGACGAGGCGCATGGAGTGGATCGCGTCGCGTATGTCGGCGTTCGGCGTCGCGCCGGATCGTATGCATTCCACGAAGTGCTCGTGCATGGTCAGCACGCCCTCGTACCGGTCGGAGTCGCCCGGTTCCGCGCCGCTCAATTCGGCGCCCGTCACCACGCGCGGAGCGGAGCCTTGCTCGAGGATCTCGATGCTCTCGGGCACGTCCATGTAGCAGCCCACGCCGATCCCGTGCAGCTCCGATCGGAGCACGCGCCCGCCGGACGCACGGTTGCCCATGATGATGCCCGTGGCGTCGTTCTCGAAGCGCACCATGCCGGTGTAGCAGTTCCGCCAATCCGTGCCGTGCGAGTCCCGATACGCGTGGACTTCCGTCGGCTCCGATCCCGACATGTACCTCACGAGATCCACGATGTGCGACACGTCGTTCCAGAGGGTGGACGTGTTGCCCGGCCCGCCGGTCAGCCACTTGTTGAACGTGCCCGTGACGAGAGTTGCCGGGCCGTTCTCCTCGACGAGCCGCATCGCCTCGACCGTCACGGCGGCGAACCTGCGCTGGAAGCCGACCATGCAGTGCACGCCGTTCGCCTCGGCCGCGTCGACGAGTTGCTGCGTCTCGTCCGTGTTCGCGCCCGGGGGCTTCTCGACGAAGATGTGCTTCCCCGCGTTCATGCACGCGAGAGCCGGCTCCAACACGTGGATCTCGTTCATCACGCAGTACACGGCGTCGAGGTCGACGGCGTCGAGCAGTTGCGCGTGGTTCTCGAACAGGCGCGGGATGCCGTACTTATCGACCATCTCCTGGCCGCGCACTTGGTCCAGCTCAGCCACGCCCTCCACCGAGACGCCCTCGAGCCGGTGGACGTTCGGATAGTGCGCGCCACGCGATCGCCCGCCCGCGCCGATGAAGCCGACCTTCAGCATCTGTCCACCTTTCGTGATGGTGGTGGCCCACCGCGTACCAACCGTTGGTGTGTGCCGCCCGACCCCGTCCTGACCTTCCCCGGTAAGGGAAGGCACTCACGCGCGCCCTGCGCTACGTGGCGCCGAACTCGACTACCGGGCCAACCACTATAGGCGGCCGGCGGCCCATGAGACGCCGTTCGTGAGGAGCGTGAGGAACGCCGCGTCGCGGAAGTCCTGCTGATGTCCCAACGACGTGTAGAACACGCGCCCACCCTCGTGGAGCCGCGTCCACGCCACAGGCTCCGTCGAGTCCGGCGTCGTGCCGTTCAGGAGGAGCGTCGCGTCGTCGGCGATGGGCGTGTTCTTGTAGAGGCTGCCGACCGAATCGAAACGCGGCACGCCCGCGAGGATCGGATGGCCCGCTACGTCGTCGGCCGCGGTCACGTCAGTCGTTGGGCCGGAGCCGAAGTGGCCGGTGTAGCTGCCGCCGAGCACCTGGGCATCGAACTCCAGCCAGTTCTGATACGCGTGGCTCGCGGTGCGCACGCCCACGACGGGACGACCCGCCGCGCAGTACGCCTTCAGCCGGTCCAACTCCGCGCCCTCGACGCGAATCCGACGCGTGAATACGAGCAGCACGTCCGTGTCGTCGATGGCGGCGAGCGACTGATCGTCGTCCTCGTCCGCGTAGACGATGAGCGTGTCGCCGAATCCGCCGACGGCCGCCAGGTGCGCGCGGAACAGACCCAGCGATTCCTCGGAGTCGTATTCGAAAGATCCCGACAGCATGCAGAGGCGCAGCGGGCTCGCCATGGTGGCGCGCTCCCTATGTGCGTGGGTTAACCGGCGGCTACCAGATGGCCGAGTGGCATTGCTCCAGCTTGCCGCTGGCCGCGGAGCGGATGCCCGCGTCGAGGATCGCCATCGCGTCGATGTTGATCGGCACGGTCAGCGTCGGGTGCAGCGGCTCGCCCGTCTCGAAGTGATGTATAGCCTCCTTCGCCACGCTGTCGCGCCCACCGGGGAGGCCGGACGCTTCGCGGAGCGAACCCTCACCGCTGTCCTTGAAAACGCGCACGCCATTGCCCTCGACGGCGAGCGTGCCTTCCGTCCCGTAGACCAGATGGCGCGACGAGGCGCCGTGGTTCACGCAGCTCCACGTCGATTCGAGGATGGTCATCGCCGACGGGTAGCGCACGAGCAGCGCCGCGTTGTCCTCGGCGTCGCCGTAGCCGCTCGCGAAGTTGCCGGTCATGCCCATCACCGCCTCGGGCGACTCGCCGATGATCCAGCGGGAGATGTTGGCGCCGTAGCAGCAGTAGTCCAGCAACGCGCCACCACCGGGCGCGCTCTGATGCCACCACTCGGCGCCTCGCTGTCTCTCGGAGAGCTTCGGCAGAGGGCCCATGGACCCCTGACGCCACTTCACCTGAAACACCTGGCCGATCTCACCCGAGTCGGCGATTTCCTTCACCAGCCGCGTGGCCCCGGACCACGTGGACGGCCAGTTTACGATCAGCTCGACGCCGGCGAGTTCCGCCGCCCGCACCGCGCGCATGAAGTCGCCCGAGGACGCTGACGGGGGCTTCTCCGTGATGATGTGCGAACCCGCGCCCGCGATCGCCTCGATGACCTCGCCGTGCCGCGCGTTCTCGGGGCAGGCGATGACGATATCGAACGCCTCGGAATCGAGCATCTCGTGGTAGTCGGCATACGTCTTGGGAACGCCGATCTCGTCCTGAGCGTGCTTGATGTTCGCGGCACGGGTCATCGCCCCGTCGGACAGGGAGGGCGTGAGCGGCACCGTGTCGGCGCAGGCGACCCACTCGACGTTGTCCAGGGCTGCGAAATGGTCGAGAAGCCACGTGACGTGCATGTGCGCGAAACCGACGACGCCTACTCGATATGTCTTGGGCATGCAGCTATGTCCTCAATCGCCAGAGGTTCATTCGATGGGGAGGAAGCGGAACGACGCGTCGCCCACCTGAATCGTGTCGCCGGGTCGGAGGGCGCCCTCGCGTGTCGTGACGCCGTTGTGCGCCACGGTCGACTCCTCGCCGAGGCAACGGAACTGGACCGTCAGGGCGCTGACGTCCACGTGATGGACGTAGAACAGGACGTGCTCGGGCAGGACCTCCTCGCCCGTCACGGTGTGGTCGCACACCGCGGCCGCGCCTACCGCGATGCTCTCCTTCTCCGCGCCGAATCGCTGCGAGTCCGAACCCGCGCGATCGACCGCGATATTGTAGAAAAGGCGCCGGCCTCCATCGCCACCGCGGGCGCGCCGCTCGGCGTAGGCGTCGTTCAGCCCGACGAGGTCGAGGAACGACCAGAGGAGAAAGGCCCCGAACTCGGCGAGCATCAGAGCGAAGAAGTAGCCTGGAACACGGAAGTTCGCCGTTGCCTCCTGCCCCCGCTTGCTCGCGGGGAGTAGCCAGTCCGGGATGGCCCACGTGCGCTCGATCCCCAGTTGGTGCGCCGCGATGAAGATCAGCGCGAATCCCGTGAACGCCCACAGCACGACCGCGCGCCCGATCCGCAAGTGGACGAGCTGGCCGAGCCCAGGGACGATGCCCCCGAAGAACGACGCGAGCAGCATCCTGATGGGCGGAATCCTGCGGAGCCGCATCGACGACGCGGAGCCCCGGGGGAGCATGCGACCGTCTTCGCCCAGGAGGCGGACCTCGCCGAACGGCGACTTCAGGGGGGCCGGAGCGCGTCTCGAGAAAGCCAGCAGGATCGCCAAGGGCGGCACGAGCTGCGTTAGCCAGCCCAGGAACCGGCCGCGGCCGAGGCCGCTCCGCCGACGTCCCCACACTACGCCCGCCGCGAATAGCGACCCGATGAGCAGGTACGCCCACGCTGCGCCCACGATCACCAGATGGCCTCTGACGAACTGCTCGACGTATGCTGGGATCAGGCCCATGTGACGGTCCTCCGGGTGGATGGGGCGCTTGCTAGCACGGTCGCGCGCCGATATAGTAACGCCGGGCGACGTGCGTACACGCTACATCCAACCCGCGCGATCCTACATCACGGAACGACATGAGCGCATCTGAAATCTGGCTGCCCGCGCAAGACGGCTCTCGCGAATACTACATCCCCCGCGCGCGGATGTACCCGCCCGTTCCCCGCGCGAGCGCGGACGCTACTCCCGTGCGCGAAGTCGACGCCGCAGTGCACATCGTCATCGACGCCGACTACTCCGGGCCGACGACCGATCCCGGCCTCGATGTCGTCGACTGGGAGTCGACCGCGTCGATCCGCGAACACATCTGGGACGCTGGCCTCGGGGTTGCCGACGGCATGGACACCGCACAGCGCGATCTGCTGCCCTCGCGACACGTCCAGTTCCTGCTCGATCAGACGGCGGAGCAGAGCGATGGGCGGCGATGGTACTTCGGCGCGGGCACGGACGACGTAAGGTCGTCGACGCCGACCAACGCCGAGATCGCCGACGCGTACATCGCCCAGATGCTCGGCATCCAGCGGAAGGGCGGCAAGGTCGCCATCTTCCCGTCGCCGCATCTCGTCGGGCGCGACGCGGGCGACTTCGTCGACGTGTTCAGGCGCATCGACGCCGCGGCCGAAGGCCCCCTCCTGGCGCATTGGCTGGGCGAGGCGTTCAACCCCAAGATGCGCGACTACTTCCCCGCCGACTCGTTCTATCGCGTCATGGAGCTCGACAATTTCGAGAGCGCGAAAATGTCGCTACTCGACGCGGATCGCGAGATCGAGATCCGACGGACCATCGCGGCCAACGGGAAGATCATCAAGACCGGCGACGACTACCACTACGTCGAACTCATCGAAGGCGGCGGCGCGGACGTCGGCAAGGGCGTCTACGAGTCGTCCGGCGTCGAGTACCCCGTCGGCGACTACAGCCATGCCCTCCTCGGCTGCATGGGCATGTTCGAGGACATCGCGCAGGAGGCGATTCGGGCGCTGGCGGTCGGCGATCCCGAGCTGTATCGCGCGTGGCTGCTGCCGACGGTGCCGCTGTCGTACTGGACCTTCCAGGCGCCGACGGTGGCGTACAAGCACGGCGTCGCGAAGATCGCCATGCTGCGCGGCAAGCAGGACAACGACCTTCTCCTGCCCGGCAACGAGGACACGCGTGACTTCTGGCACACGGTCGTCCTGTATCGGTTGATGGACGCGGCGGGCCTGTTCACGGAAGACCAGGCGGTGACCGCGTACGCACGGCACATAGCTCCTTTCACGCGATAGACACAGCACGCGGTAGACACGGAAGGGCCACAGAATGCAGTTCGGCATTAGGGACGGCATGTTGGGCGTCCCGTTCGAGGAGCGTTTCGCGAAGGCCGCGGAGTTGGGCTTCGACGGCGTCGAGTTGTGCCTCGGCGGCGACTACAAAGACCACCCGCTCTTCAGCGAAGCCGGCATGGAGCAGACCGAGGCTCTCGCCGCCGACGCCGGGATCGCCGTGGCGGCGTTTTCCCCCGGCGCGTTCACGAGCTATACCTACCTCAACGACGACGATGACACCCGGCAGGAGGGCATCCGCAAGCTCAACCACCTGTCGCGGATGGCGCCGCAGTTCGGCGTCGACTTCATCCTCGTGCCGTTCTTCGGCAACGGCAAGATTCCCGACGACAAGGTCACCGACGCGCGGCTCGTCGACGGACTCAAGGAAACCGGCTCTGTCGCGGGCAAGTACGGCGTGACGCTCGCCATCGAGTCGACGCTGAACGCGGCTCAGCATATCGCCCTGGTCGATGCCGTCGGGCTCGACTCCGTGGGCGTGTACTACGACATGGGCAACGCCACGAGCGGCGGGAACGACTCCGTAGCCGAGATCGAGCGCATGGGCACGAAGTACATCGCCGCTCTGCACATGAAGGACACGGGCGGGAATCACCTCGGCGAGGGGGAGGTCGACTTCGCGGCCGTCGGCGCGGCGATCGTCGCGTCCGGCTACGACGGATGGCTGACCCTCGAGACGCCCACGAAGGACGACAACGACGCGTCGAACCGGAAGAACCTGGAGTACACGAAGAGCCTCGTAACAGCCTAACCGTCCGGCGTCGTCGGGTCGCCCCGGCCCGACGGCGCCCAACCGGCCGAAGCGGCCCCGGTGCCCTATGACCGCGCGGATCGTCCCGTCTGTCGGATCGCCGTTGACCCGCATCCTCCCGGGTCAAGAGGATGATGCCGCGCCGCGCATCCTCACAGGGATCGCCGCGTCGCCGGGTCTCGTGATGGGGCCCGTATACGTCCACGCCCCGGACGACTGGCTCGCGGCGGATCGCGCCGTCGCCCCGGGGCAGGCCGCCGCGGAGCACGCGCGCCTCGAAGCGGCCATCGCGCGGACGCGCCAGACCATCGACGACCTCCGCGAGCGGTTGACCGCCCAGGACACGGATGTGACGGAGGGGTTCATCTTCCAGTCGCACATGTCGATCCTGGACGACCCGATGTTCCGCGACCGCGTGCGCAAGGAAATCCTCGACAACCACCGGACCGCCGACAGCGCCGTCACCGTGTTCGTGCGCGACATCACCGAGGCGTTTCTGGACCTGGACGACCGCTACTTCCAGGAGAAGGCGGCCGACGTCCAGGACGTGATGCGCCACCTGATGTACAGCCTGACCGAGGCCGACGACGGCGCCGACCGCAGCTACGATCTCGACTTCGACGAGCCGCACATCATCGTCGCGTCGGAACTGACGCCGTCGGACACGGTGCTCCTGCCCAAGGACAAGGTGCTCGGGCTGGCCACCGAGCGCGGTGGGCCACTGTCGCACGTCGCCATCCTGGCGAACACGCTCCAGCTACCCGCCGTTGTCGGCCTGGGTTCCGCTCTGATGTCGCTGGCCGACGGCGTGATCGGCATCCTCGACGGCACCCGCGGCGTCCTCACGATCGACCCGACGCAGGAGGAGATCGACGCCTACGGCGCGCAACGACAGCGGCGCGAGCAGTTCGAGCGGACGTTCGACCAACTCGCCACGGAGCCCGGCGTAACGCGCGACGGCACGCGCATCCACCTGCTGACGAACCTGGAACTCGCAGACTCACACGAACTGGCTCAGGGCGAAGCCCAGGCCGCCGACGGCGTCGGGCTCTATCGCACGGAGTACGCCTACCTCGCGTCCGAGTCGCTCCCGACCGAGGACGAGCTGTACGAGAAGTACTGCAGCATCCTGGCCGACGCGCGGGGACGGCCGGTGACGTTCCGCACCGTCGATCTCGGGGGCGAGAAGGTGCTCCCGCTTCTGGACGCCGCCCCGCGCGCCGAAGGCGTCGAGAACGTCCGCGGCTTGCGTCTCTGCCTGCGGTACCCGGAGGTGTGGGAGGCGCAGCTACGCGCGCTATGGCGCGCCTGCGCCCACGGCGATGCCCGCGTGATGTTCCCGATGGTGCCCGGAGTCGCCGAGTTCCGGGCGGGCAAGAACGCCGTCACGAGGGCGCGTGAGCAACTCGAACGCGACGGCGTCCCATGCGCGGACCGCCTCATTATTGGCGCGATGATCGAACTTCCGTCCGCGGTGACCGTTGCTGATCTGTTGGCTGAAGAGGCGGACTTCCTCAGCATCGGGACAAACGACCTGATACCGTACTCGCTCGGGCTGGATCGCACGTATATGGATAGGACCATGGTGTCGGAGCCGTATCACCCCGGAGTGTTGCGCGCCTTGAAGCGCGTCGCGGACGAAGGGGCGCTACGAGATACGCCGGTGACCGTGTGCGGCGAGATGGCAGGCGATCCGTTCTACGTGCTACCCTTGATTGGCATGGGCGTCCACCGCCTGAGCATGAGCGCCGCCTCCATCCCGCAGATCAAGCGTGTGATACGGAGCACGACGATCCAGGAGGCGCGAGGCGTGCTCGGCAGGCTTCTGGAGTTGCCCACGGCCGAGGCGGTGGACTACGAACTGCATCGCCATATGCTCGAGCATTATGCTCATCTGTTGGTTTCGCATGCCGCCGAGACGGGCGACGCGGAACATGACGGCTAGTAGGAGGGCGAACGACGGGGGTCAGGCTTCCCGTCACCGCTCATGAGTTCCGAAGAAACCCACCCGCCAATGGCGGGGGCGACCCCCACGGGGGACGCGGGTGACAGATCATCGCAGACCACGGACGCGCCCGAGCCCCTCGCCCGCCGCGCAGGCGACGCTCCCGCTGAGCCGATACTCCCGCTGAGCTATCTGGACAGCGTCCAAGCGTACTTCTCCCACATTGGCGAGGACCTCACGAACGCGGTCCTGATGGGCGTCTCCGGCGAGGCGTTCCGCCTGTTCTACGACCGCGCGAATCCAGGCCGCAGCGGGTCGGTTTTCCTGCACAACCCCCTGCGCGCGCTGTGCGGCGCCCTCGGATACAACCACACCATCGAGTTCCACGAGACGCGCGAGGAAGCGATGGACGCCGTGATGGCGCATCACGACGAAGACCGCCCGGTGATCCTGCAGTTCGGCGACGAGTTCCCGTTGCTGTCGCCCGGCCTGCGCGTGCGCCTCCTCGGCAAAGAAGACCACATGACCCGCGCCGAGGTGGAAGCCAGCATGGCCGCCACGGAGGGGTACCTCGAACTCGGACTCTACGGCTACTACGTGTTCAGCATCGGCGAGCGCGACCGAGAACCGAAGCCGGAGCAGGTCTATCGCGGGGCATTCCGCCGCGCGCGGAAGATCGCGCGTGCCGAACGCCGTGTCCGCGGCTGCGCCGTCGGGCTGCTGGCATACGACAGCATGATCGGCGTGCTGCGCGCGAAGCGCGACCTCTCGCGCGTCACGTACGCGGAACTCGCGCGGATCGCGGACTGGAACGGCGCGTCGTCGCAGCAACTGATCGATAGTCGTCGCGCGGGCGTCGGTTTCCTTCAGAGCGCGGAGGGCATCTTCGAGGAGGAAGGCCAGCCCGAGGCGCTGGCGGGGGCGATCAAGTTCCTCACGGAAACCGTCGGTCAGCTAGAGTCGGCGCTCCATCGGCACCCGAGCCGCATCTCGCGCTCCGGCGTTCGGTTCGTTCTCGCGGCGGAGGAGGACGCCTCGCGGCGGTCGTACATGCGGAAGTTCTTCCGAGCCTGCCAGTCGGCGTCGAAGCCGTTGGAACGCGCGCACGACTCCGAGCGCAAGTCGATCGACGACATCCAGCGCATCATCAACATCAGCGAAAAGACCCGGATGTAGTGCCATGAAGGAACTGCTCCGACTCTACAAGTACGCCAAGCCGTACAAGTGGATTCTGCTCTTCGGCTTTACGTTGATCATCCTCGACGGGCTGATGGGCGCCATTCCGCCGCTGGTGATGCCGTTCATCATCGACAAAGTCCTGCATCCCGACTACATCGGCCAGGACAGCGTCACGCACAAGGTGTTCTTCTTCTGGGAGCGCGAGTACTCGCCGAGCAATTGGCTGTTCGCGGCGTTCCTCTTCATCCTCGGCTTCCGCATCGTGTCGGGGATCCTGTCGTTCATCCGCACGTGGGTGATGACCTGGACGAGCAACCGCGTCGTGTTCGACATGCGCAACGAGGTGTTCTCGCACCTGCAAGAGCTGTCCATGCGGTTCTTCGACACGCAGGGCACCGGTCAGATCATGTCGCGTATCACGGGCGACGTGGGGCAGCTCTCTGGGATGATCACCGGCACCACGATCAACGTGGTCCGCGACGCGATCATGATGATCTGGATGCTCGGCATCCTGTTCTACAAGGACTGGTTTCTGACGCTGCTGGCTCTCAGCATCGTGCCGCCTTACGTGCTCACGAACCGCTTCTTCGTCAAGAAGATGAAGCGGACGTGGCGGCTGCTGCGGCACAAATGGGGCGAGATCTACGGCGGGCTGTACGAGGCGGTCGCCGGCGCGAAGGTCGTCAAGGCGTTCGGTCAGGAGAAGTACGAGGAGAAGAAGGCGTTCAGTTCGATGCGCCAGACGTACCACTACCAGATACGCGCCAACACGCTGTCGACGGCCATGGGGAGCATCCTCGGGCTGATCCAGCAGGTGGGCGTGGGGTTGGTGCTGTGGTGGGGCGGCCGGTTCGTCCTCAGGGATGCGGGCCTGGAGATGGACGGGTTCACGCTCGGCGCGATGGTGCTGTTCCAGTCTTACCTGGCGCGCATGTACGGCCCGGTGATGAACCTCGTGAACGTGAACACGACGATCCAGAGTTCGCTCGTCTCGGCCGAGCGCGTGTTCGGCGTGCTCGACTCGGAACCGACCGTCGAGGAGTCCGACGACGCGTACCCGATGCCCGCGATCGAGGGCTCCGCGGCGTTCGAGGACGTCCACTTCTCGTATGACCCGGAGAAGCCCGTGCTACGAGGCATCAGCTTCGAAGCGCAGCCGGACTCCATGGTCGCGCTCGTCGGCCCGAGCGGTTGCGGCAAGACGACCGTGATCAACCTGTTGGCGCGCTTCTACGATCCCGAGGAAGGCCGCGTGACCATCGACGGTCACGACATTCGGAAGGTGAAGACCAAGTCGTTGCGCGCGCAGATCGGCGTCGTGTTGCAGGAGAACATCCTGTTCCGCGGCAGCGTGGCGGAGAACATCCGCTACGGTCGCCCGACGGCGACGGACCAGGAGGTCGTGCAGGCCGCGATCGACGCGAACGCGCACACGTTCGTCACCGAGGAACTCTCCGAGGGCTACGAGACGGAGGTCGGTGAGCGCGGCGGCAGGCTATCCGGCGGACAGCGTCAACGGATCGCGATCGCGCGGACGATCCTGCGCAACCCGCGGCTGCTCATCCTGGACGAAGCGACGTCAGCCCTGGACACCGAGTCGGAGCACGCGATCCAGCAGGCGCTCGAGCGGCTCATGAAGGGGCGCACGACGTTCGTGATCGCGCACCGTCTGTCCACCGTGATGCAGGCGGATAAGATCGTCGTCATGAAGGAGGGCCGTATCGAGGAGATGGGCCCGCACGCCGAACTCCTCGAGGTCGAAGACGGCATGTACGGCGAGATGTTCCGCAAGCAGTTCCGTCTGCAAGAGGACAAGGACTCCTGGCTGCACGGCTAGGCGGCCCGCGTCGGCCTCGTCGCGCCCCAACTCCCTGTGCACCCGCAGCCGTACACCCGCAGCCGTGCGTTCGTATTGGTAGCGGACCTGTCCGCGAACTGGCCTGCCCGGCACGTGCGGCGTTCCTTCCTGCCCCACAGCCTGGCGGGAACCGCGCGAACGACGCGGCTGCTACGACTGGCGGTCGTCGGTAGAGGACTCGCTCCCGGCTTCGCCTGTCGGTGTGAGCGGCCCGAGGCGCTCCTCAATCGCAGCCTGCAGTTCTTTCACCTTGGTCTGCGCGGCGCCGGCCTGCACGAGCGCCAACAGCGCGAAGACGAGCGCCGACGACCCCACAGACATCCCGATGATACCAAAGGCTTCCATATACCCCCACGCTCCCTATCCTTGTATCGGCCCTAGAAACGGTCGGTAGCGACACCGGCTCCGCAACGCCGCCGCGGCCGGCGACGCCCCGAAGACTGTAAGAGTGCATCGCGCTTCCGTGGAAGGCCGCGCGGGTCGCCTCTTCGCACTCGGCAGACGGCGCGACCGATGTAGTCGCACAGGGGACGCCGCCGCTCGCGTCGACCGCACGTGAATGCCTTCCCTCACTGGGGAAGGTTAGGATGGGGTGGGTCGGACACGCCGGCAGCTCCTGTCGCGAACCAATGGTTCTTCGCGGCGAGTGTGTTCGATGCCGCGTGGCGCAGGACGAGCGTGAATGCCTTCCCTTACTGGGGAAGGTTAGGATGGGGTCGGTCGGACACGCCGACAGATGCTCGCAGCGGGCCTCTCTCGCAGCCGCATCGCGGACGCGCGCAGCTTCGCTTCAGTCTCCGCTTCCAGTTCCACGTCCAGGGCGAGGCCCCCGGGGTCGCCGAACATCCCAACGGCGCCCGCCGCGAGTTCCTCCGCTTCCGCGCGGGCCAGACCACCGTCGTGTTCCATGATCGCTGCGCGCTCCTCGGCGGCTTCGGCTTCCGCGTCTCCGAGATGACGTGTCCCTCGTGTCCCTCGTGTCCCACGTGTCCCGACCCCGTCACTATGCGGGTCGGCTGTGGACGGGAGGGCCGGGAGGGACGGCAGGGACACGACGGACGGCATGCCCGCGCTCGGGTGATCCGGCGCGTCACATGGGACGGACGCGTTGTGGAGCCGCACGGCAGCGAGGATCTCCGAGACCACGTACCCCCGCGCGCGCGCTCCGTCCTCGGCCGTGATGCGGCCTCTGGCGATGCCGGTCGCCTCCATCGTGGTCGCGAGCTTCTTGAGCGACCACCCGTCGTAACGCGGATCGCGTTCACGCAACGCCGTGAGCAACGCCTGCGACCCAATGCCACCGGCGGCGTCGAGGTCAGCCGAGAGCGCGGCGAGACCGTCGATCAGCCGTTCGCCGTCGCTCTTTTCCACGGGCGTCGCGCCCTGAGCGGTCGCCCACACGATGTGCAGGC
Source organism: Candidatus Poribacteria bacterium (assembly GCA_018644665.1). Taxonomy (GTDB): domain Bacteria; phylum Poribacteria; class WGA-4E. The sequence goes on along the minus strand of JABGQA010000131.1, from coordinate 27,206 downwards.
CGCGTCGCCACCCCTCGACGATGTGCTGCGCCAGCGCCCAATCGCCAACATGGACGGTACCGCGCCCGGCGAGCGACGCGAACAGCAGCGCCAACGACAGGCACTTCTGCGGCAGGCGTCCATAGTTCGGCGTCAGCGCCGGCGACCTCCACGCGCCGCCCACTCGGACGCCGACGAGCGCGCGTTCGTAGCCGTAGAACAGGTCCACGACCTCGGGCGGCAGGCCTATGAGGTCGCCATCGGGCCGGTCGAAGATCGCGCGCGCCTTGCCCGTCGTCTTGCCGTCCGCGTCGAGGATGTCCTCGAAGGCGACCGTCGGCACGCCGAGACGTGCGTGCCACGTCCGCAGCGGTTCCGTCAGCGCCGACGGGTAGACGCGCTTGCGGTCGGGGAACCGCGCCAGCGACGGCGTCGCGTCGGGCGGCACGGCGATCGTTGCGAACCGCGCCCAGAACCCGTCGGCCCACATCGCCTCGGCGCGCCGCGCGAACGGTTCGAGGTCGGTCGGCGTCAGGTTGCCCAGCGTGGACAGGCTCGGCTGCTCGATGGCGTCCTCGCCGCGGGTGATGGTGGCGTAGCGGTATGAGCTGGGCATGTCGTAGAGGCGGCGGAACAACGCGTGGAACTCGGCGTGGGCGGAATCCGCGCGGGCCATCTTGCGCAGGTGGCCGCCGAACTCCTCGCAGTACCACCCCTTCTGCGCCGCGAAGGCGACACGTCGCGCGAGTTGTGCGCGCCCGGCCGCGTCGAGGCCGCGCACGTCGTAGGATGCCTTGGTCGCCATCGAGGAGAGCAGAGCCTGAGGGGTGGAGTCATCGGGCGCGAGCAGGAACTCGAGGTCGGCGTGCCGGAGCAGTCCCAGGCCGACGTTCTTCGAGCTGGTCTTCGCCCAGTCTGTCGATGGCGCGACGAGTAGCGCCTGGAATGGCGTGTATCGGTCGCCGCCGAAGTCCGCGCGCACGCGCCGCGCCGCGACGGTCGCCAGCAACCAGCACGCGATGGCGACGTGGAAGTCGCGCGGCGACCGTGGCGATTCCACCTCGGCGAACGCGACGTATTCCTCGAGCCACGGGCACACGCCCACGCGTTCCTCTTCGACGCGACGGACGGCATCGGGTAGCGCGGGCGCCGTCCAGTCGGGCGCGGTCGCTGTTGGCGTTGTCATACCGGGGCGCCACTCGTCCTGTCGGCTGATGAGCGCGCGCAGTTGGTCGGCCGTCCCGCCGGCTTCAAGCCAGTTGCTGACGTCGCCCTTGGGCGGCAGGTCGGGAAGCTCCAGCACCTTCACCGACGCCGCCCGCCCGCGCAGCATCGACGCGACCTGTTGCGCGTGCTGCCTGCCCGGGGCGTCGCTGTCCGGCAGGATGGCGACGCGCGCGTCCTGGAAGTAGTCGGTGTAGGACGCCTTCCACTTGCCCGCCCCGCCTACATTCGTCGTCGCGGCGATGCCCTGTGCGGCCAGTGCGTCGGCGTCCTTCTCCCCCTCGACGATCGCCACGATCTCCCCTGCCCGCACGGCGTCGACCACTGCGGGCAGGCGATACGGCACGAGCGGCGCATCGCCGCGTCCCCACGCCCACCGGTCGCCCTCGGGATGCACCTGCCGGAACGCCTTGGCCGCGCCCGACCCGAGCCGCACGACGCCGAACGCGACTTCGCCATGGGCGTCGCAGTAGGTGTAGGTCGGTTCGGGCGCGCCGTCGCGGTCGCCGTTGGCGCGTCGCGTGATGTTCAACGCGCGGGCGATCTCCTCGAACCCGCAGCCCGCGAAGCAGTGCAGGAGCAGCGTCCCATCGTCACCCGCGCCTATAGACAGCGAGGGGTGGTTGTCGTCGTGCGCGGGGCATTTGGCGATCCATCCTTCGCCGGAGCGTCGCGCATCGAGCCGGTCGGCGATCTGCGCGGCGGTCGGGCCTCGGTCGGTCGTCGTGTTGGTCATGTGTCCGGTCGCCCCGGTTGTGTGCGGACATGCAGTTGTAGTATATAAGTACTACCACCCGCACGACCGATTGGCAACTCAGTATTTGCTCGTGATGTCCGACTGGTCCGGACTCGTGCGGCTCAACGCTACTTGCCCGCGGGCAGGCCAGCAGGTATCACGTAGGCACGGCGCCAGACGCCTCGGTGTGACGCGCAGCCGTCGGCCGACCCGCCCACTGGTGCGAGATGCGGGCGCACGCGGTGCGACGGCCGTCCCACGCGCGCGACGCCGCGATAGGAAGGACGGGAATATGCGTGCATGGGTCGCCACGGCCGGTGTCGTGCTGTTCGCCGTATTCTGGACGCTGGAAGCGGGCTGCGGCGAGCCGGAGGCTGTCGGGCCGCCGCCTTCGCTGCTGTCGAGCTTCCCCGCCAACGGGTCAAGGGTTCTGGAGGGCACACCGGTCACCCTGATCTTTACCTCGGACCCGGGGGTGGTCGTCGTCAATGGCACAACGGCGCTGGGCGCCGGAACGTCGCGCACGTTCCGCCTTGCAGGCGGCGCGCTGCAGACGATTTCCTGGGGGGATAGTTCCTCGACGACCTTGACGTTCTACGTGCTATCCGCCCACCGGCCACCACCAAGTCTGGAGTCAGTGAGGCCCGATGTGAATGCTAGGGACGACGTTGATCCGGCCGAACTGTCCGACGGGTTAGCGCTCGAGTTCTATGGACCCGTCGATGTGCACGTTCTGACCATCTCGACCGCTGGCGTTTCCTTGGACTGGATCGCAACCGCCGACGGGAACACGGTCACGTTGCACCCGAATCCCCGGGCGCCAATCCTCATGGAGACCCGGTACGAGGTCCGCGGAACCGTGTCTGACCTTACGGGCGCCGAGGCTGCCATTTCGATCGGGTTCACCACGACGGCCGAACCCCTGTAAGCAAATACAGGCTCGCCGTGCCAGTCGATCCACTCTATGACGTCGGTCCGCTTCTCGGCGACTCCGGCCTCGCGGGCGGAGCTGCCGCGCCATCCGACTTCCCGCCACGGTCGATGACGCCGCGCGCCGTCACGCGGAAGGCTACTACACGCACGCCGCGACCGTGACGGTTCTGCGCGGTGAGCACGCGGCGTCGCTCGCCTACGCCAGCAGGTCCGCGCGTTCGACGCAAAGCTGTCCCGCGACGACGACAGGCCATTCAGCGACGGCGCCGAGGCCGTGTCCCACGAGGCGTTTCTGTCGTGGCTGGACGGCCCCGCGTGGCAGGGGCGTCGCGCCCGGCGGCCCCGGCGTCGGTAATCGACGGCGCGGCGTCTCTCTGCCGAAGGTCACGCGCGGGCGAGCCGACGGACTAGCGCACGGCCTGGTTGTCCTTGTCCCACAATCCGACGGCGCCGGTCCCGGTGGCATTCACGCCGACCGCGGCGCGCACGAGGTTGTTGCCCTTGTCGAACACGCGCATCGCGCCGCCGTGCGTGTCCGCGAGCACGGACGCGGCGATGGCTCCGTCGGCGTGTGCCACGGACACGGAACCGCCCTCCGGCCCCGTCGCGATCGCGGCGACTGCGGTTCCGCCAGTCTGATACACGGACACGCGTCCGCCTGCGGCCTCCGAGAGCATACTGGCGGCCGGCGCGCCGCCGGTTTGGTACACCGCCATCCTCCCGCCGGACGCTTCGGACCACATGGTCGCCACCCGCTCATCGCCATCGGAGACACTGACGGCGGTGGGCCAGACGGCGACCGCCGGGCCGCCCTGCCCTCCAACCACGAGCGAAGGCTGGTCTGGGGCTCCCCCTTGCATGTATGCGGCAGTCGCTCCGTCGCCGCTGTATACGCTGACGGTCTTCGCGGCCACGGAACCGGCGTGGATGCTGCCGTCGCTGGACGAGATGAGGATGCCGCCACCCGGCGCGTCGTCCTCGACGCCGGGCACTACGATCGATGCGCCGTCGTTGTCGGCGGACAGGCTGAACACGTCCTCGCCCTGCGAGTTCGATGCCGAGATGAGCTGATCCGTCCAATCGTCTGAGTTCAGCGCCTGGGCGAACTGATTCATCTCGTCGTCGGGTATGACCTCGACGCGCACGCGGATGGCGCCGCTCTCGTCGACGACTCTCAGACTGCGGACGGTCAACTCGCTGAACTCGGCGCTTGGAGGGCCGCTCTGAGCGGTCGCGCGAGGGACGATCAGGCTGGTCGCCACCTGCCCCAGAAGGACGAACGCGCAGCCACCCACGAAGAATACGAGCCGTTGCTTGAACTGCAATATGAACTCCTTTCCCTCCACGATACGCCACTTCACCGTGCGAGCGCGTCCGTCCGCGGGTCGTGCGTCGCGCCGGGTTGCGAGCCGGGGTGAGGCGCGTCTGCGGCTCCCACTCGTGGCCGCCTGGATGACGCCCTTTCGTCGGCGTCCCTGGCTCGATGCCGGGCGCCGACCGGCCCGGCTCACAGGGGCGCCGCCGGAACCACGTCGAGCTCGACGGCGAGGGACCAGGACTTGGACGCAGCGGGCGCCATGTGCGAGCCTCGTATATGCGAGCCATCGCAAGCGCATCACAAATAGGCTACCTTTGCTACTGAGCGACCCCGTGGCGGTCACGTGAAGGACGCGAGATGGAACTCACTCGCGTAGAGCGCGAGCGCATCTCCTTGGCAGAGGCGGCGCGTTGCGAGACCAACCAGCGGCCTCACGAGGAGGAGCGCGAGCGCATCTCCTTGGAGGAGGCCGCGCGTCGGGAGGCCAATGAGAGGCCGGAGGAGGAGCGCGCGCGCGGCGATCACCGCCCGGCCGCGGAATGTGAGCGACGCGGTGACGCTCATGCTAGTGGCGGCGTGTGTGGCTGGGGCGAGGGTGGTCATCATCGCCCTGGACCCGGTCGCGTCCCGCATGGCGTATGGCGAGCCGCCCAACGTGTGGTTTAACGGCAGTTTCCATGGCGCGATCATCCGGCTCGGGCTGACGCTGTTTGTCATTTTCAAGACCAGCGCTGGGCGCAACTGGGCGCGGATCGCGTTCTTGGCGCTGGTCGTCGCCCAGACCCCCGCGGCGTTGGCCGACGTTCTCGGCCCGCTGAAGGACGCGCGCCTATGGCCGCTCCTCAGCGCCGCGCATCTGGCATTGCCGATCATCGCGTGCGCCGGTCTGTTCTGGGGCGACGCATCGGCGTGGTTCCGGCCATGTCGGACAGCCCTTGCGATGAACGCGAAGCGGACGCGGACAGCACGGACCGACCCGGCCGGCGCGCGACCAGACTCTATCGCATCAACCTAGACCGCCGATGGGCGGACCGCGGGCCGATGCGCGTGTCGATGTTGCGGGGATCAGACCGGCGACGCTTCGATCCCCAGACCCTCCAGACGCAGCAGGTTCTACTCGTGGGGCGGGCGCCCATGCGGGCCCGGCAGCGACTCGAGGGCGTGAAGGCCGCAACAGGCGGCTGGGGACGGCGAGCACACTCCCCTCGGCGGTCTGCTGGACGTGGACGAATCGAGTGCGTTGTGCGAAGCTCGGGTATGTGGCGCATCGCAATCGGGCCGCCGTAGGCGCCGATCGACCCTGAGGCGGCCACATGAAGGACGCTAGATGGAACTCACCCCGGAAGAGCGCGAGCGCATCTACCTGGAGGAGGTGGAGCGTCGCGAGGTCAACAAGAAGCTAGACGTGGAGGAGCGCGCGCGCGCGAAGGCCGCGGAGCGGCCTCAGAGCGTGACGCGCGGGCTGAGGCTGCTGCTAGTGGCGACGATGGTGGCAAACGCGAGGATGGCTTTCCTGCGGCCGGGCGGCGACGCGCTGCGCCGGGTTTTGTCCAGCGACTCGTATCTGGGGTTGCTCTACGGCGCAGGACTTGCCGCCGCCATCCTCTCGGTCGGTGTGACGGGGTTTCTCTGGTACAAGAAGAGCGCGGGGCGGAACTGGGCGCGGATCGCGTCGGTGGTGCTGGTCTTTATCCAGAGCGCAGGAGTGATCCCCCATTTACTCGGCGGCCCGCACGGCGCGTGGATGTGGGCCCCGGTCAGCGTCGCGCACCTGACGTTGGCGATCGTCGCGTCCGCCTATCTTTTTCGCAGCGACGCATCGGCATGGTTTCGGCGGCGTCGCACCCGCTAGTCGATGCGCGTGAAGGAACGCCATACGCTTGGGACGGACGATCAGGCGCCCCTCGGTGGTCTGCTGGACGTGGGCGACGCGAGTGCGTTGTGCGAACTCGGGTATAGGAGCCGCCGCGAGCGCATCATGATCGGCGACTCACCGGCCCTGTGGCGGTCACGTGAAGGACGCGAGATGGAACTCAGCCCGGAAGAGCGCGAGCGCATCTACCTGGAGGAGGTGGAGCGTCGCGAGGTCAACAGGAAGCTAGACCCGGAGGAGAGAGCGCGCGCAGCGATCACCGAGCGGCCGCGGAGCGTAAGCCGTGCGGTGACGCTGCTGGCAGTGGCGGCGGGCACCGCGGGCGTGCGGCTGGTCATTCTGGGGCCGGACATCGACAGGTTGCGCCGGGTGCATAGCGAGCCGTTCAAGCGGTGGCTTGACATCGCCCTCGTCGCCTGCACCGGCCTCGTGCCCGGGTTGATGGTGTTCCTCATCTTCAAGATCGCGGCTGGACGCAACTGGGCACGGATCGCGTTGCTGGCGGTGGTTTTCGCCCAGAGCGCAACGCATACCGACCTACACCGGGGTCTGAACGACGCGCATCCGTCAGTGCTGCTCAGCGTCGCGCATGGGGTGTTGGCGATCGTCGCGTACGTCTGTCTGTTCCAGCCCGACGCATCGGCATGGTTCCGGCGGCGTCGCACCCGCTAGTCGATGCGCGTGAAGGAACGCCATACGCTTGGGACCGACAGTCAGGCGCCCGTCGGCGGTCTGCTGGCCGTGGACGAAGCGAGTGCGTTGTGCGAAGCTCGGGTATACGATCTGTCGCGAGCGCATCGTATGCGGGCCACCGGCGCCACTCACCGGCCCTGTGGCGCGCTGTTGAAGGACGCGAGATGGAACTCACCCGCGAAGACCGCGAGCGCATCTACTTGGAGGAGGTGGAGCGGCGCGAGGTCAACAAGAGGCTGGACGCGGAGGAGAGCGCGCGAGCAGCGATCGCCGAGCGGCCGCGGAGCGTAAGCCGTGCGGTGACGCTGCTGGCGGCGGCGGCGGGCGCCGCGGGCGTGCGGCTGGTCATTCTGGGGCCGGACATCGACAGGTTGCACCGGGTGCATAGCGAGCCGTTCAGGCGGTGGCTTGACATCGCCTTCGTCGCCTCCACCGGCCTCGTGCCCGGTTTGATGGTGTTCCTCATCTTCAAGATCGCGGCTGGACGCAACTGGGCACGGATCGCGTTGCTGGCGCTGATCTTCGCGCGGAACCCAGCGTATGTCGCGGACCTACTCCGCCCGCTGGACGACGAGCGCGTGTGGGCCCTGCTGCACGCCGCGCATCTAGCATTGCCGGTTGTCGCATACGTCTATCTGTTCCGGAGCGACGCATCGGCATGGTTCCGCCGCCGCAGGGCTGCCTAGTCGATGCGCGCCAGTCGAGTAAGCGAGCGCGGCCGTACATGGCCGGCCCACGGCCACAGTCGAGCGCTGAGCGCGTCGCCCACCGACGCATGGAGCCGGCATTGTGCCTGCTGCCGGTGTCGACGAGGATCGGGCCGGAGACGCTTCCGCGCCCGCTGACCGGGTAGGCGCGACAGGTCCGCGCTCTGGGCGCGTGCGCGCGCGGGCCTGAGTCGCAGCGGATTCATGGGGCCCGTGGATCGCCGACCCGACGGGAGACCGGCCGGAATGTACATCCCGCGTCCGTCCCAGGTCCACGACCCCGCGACGCTCCTCGCGTCCATGCGCGACCATCCGTTCGCGACGGTGATCACGCCGACGAGCGGTGTCCCGGCGGTGACGCACATCCCGGTCCTTGGCGTATGCGACGGCGACGACATCCGCATCCGCGCGCACATGGCTCGGGCGAACGAGCATTCCGCCCTACTGGACGGTGACGTGCGGACGCTGATCGCGTTCCAGGGCCCGCACGCCTACGTCTCGCCGATTCTGTGCGATCCTGGCGCCGGTCCGACCTGGGACTACATCGCGGTGCACGCGTCCGGTCCCGTGCGCACCTTGGACGGCGAAGACGCTCACGAGTTCGTGCACGAACTGATCGCTGGATTCGATCCGGACTTTCGAGCCGTATGGGACGACGCCGACGAGGCTCTGAGGACGCGCATGGTCGCGGGAATCGTCCCCTTCGAGATGGACGTGACGCGCTTGGAAGGGAACTTCAAGCTCGGCCAGAACCGATCGTCGGAGGGCCGGGCGGGGATCGTGGCGCATCTGACCGCGTCGACGGACACGAACACCGCGGCCCTCGGCCAAGCGATGGTCGATCGCGCGATGCAGCCAGCGCGGCCGCCCTCTCATCTGTTAGGCGCTTCATGTCCAGGGCAGTGACCGTTCTTGGGTTGGCCGTCGCAGTTGGGGCGATGGCCCTGTGGCTAGGGCGCGGGTCCACGCCCGAGACATCGATCGCTCCGCATCTACGCGATGGCCCCGGCAGCGACATTCCCGGCGTGGTGTCTACCACCGCCACCGCGGCTCCCGCGTTCACGAAGGGGAATGTCTCGACGACGGGCGGGCTGGGTCTACGGCCCAGTCGCAGCGCCCTAACAGCAGATCAGCGGGCACGAATCAACGCGCTACGCGACGCGTCGCACGCCGCGTGGGTAGCAGGTGGCCCCTACTCAGACGCGCACGACCCTAGGGAATTCGAGATCCGGACCGAGCGCATGACCCCGCGCGCGGCCGCTGAGTACATGTTCCACAACTTCAATTACGAGACGGCCCAGGCCATAGAGTACGCGCGTCGAGGCCTCGCCGCTGAGCCGGAGTCGTTTGGTCTGGGCATGATGCTCGCACAGCTCCTGCGGCACCCGTCGCGAGACGAGGCCATCGCGGAGTACGCCCGGCTACTTGAGATGCGACCGCGCTCGGGTGAGGCGCTGCGCGGCTATGGCGAGGCGGCGATGGACTCTGATCCGACAGCGGCCGTGGACCGGCTGGTTGCAGCGACTGACGTAGATCCAGGGGACTCGCGGAGCTACGCGTACCTTGGGCAGGCGTACGAGCGGCTCGGCCGCGCCGATGATGCCGTCGCAGCCTACCGCGCAGCCTACGCAACGGGCCCACAATCCGGCAGCGGCACCTGGCTGCTGCGGGCTGCCACCATCGAATCCGGCGGCTGGACGTTCCCCCCGCTCGATCCGTCCGCGGCTGGCGCCGGCGCCCCAGCTTCGACGGCGCCTCGCTAGGCGCTTCCCCCGCTGACGTCGTTCGTGCGTTGGCGGACATGCCTGCCCGCCCCGAGCATATCCCCGGCGTGCCAATAGCTCCGGCCGACGCGCGTAGTTTCGTGGCGGCGAACGGCCCAAGCCCGCCCTCTCCGCCGCGGGACCAGTAGGCGCCTCTGTTCCGGCGCGGCCTGCAGCGGCTGCGGCGCCTGCGGCCGTTTACATCTTGCTGGCGGCGTCTTGTCGCGGGCCTCCGGCGGTACGTCGAGAGCACACGCCTACTCGGTTACACGGACGGCGCGCCCGCGAGGACTCGGGCCCCCGACCCAGTGATCAGAAGGCACAATGTCTGCTGGCTAGAATCCTCCGGTGATAGGAGTTGCGGACGTCGTCCGTGGGGGAGTCTCTCGAGGTCTTGCCTGAATATGGCTTACCATCGTGCCGCCCCTCTGTCTCCCCGGCAGTACCCTGAGGCGCCGTCCACATGCCGCCGACGCTGAGCATCGAGCCTCCCTGTGGCTCACCACGAAGAGATGAGGGCCTCCCGCAGCCATCCGACGCGCAGATCGCCAACAGGAACTTCGCAGTACGGGCGAGAGCGGCGTCGCGTGGATTCCGGGCCTGACGAACCGGCGGCGACGTTTGCGGGGCTGGACCACGGCAGCCTATGCTGTCGAGGAGTTGACAATCCGTCGGCGTGGTAGGGAGGGCGCATATGAAGGCCATGGCTGTTGGTCTGGCTGGGTTTGCGGTGATATGTGGCGTAGCGGCCGGTCAGGCGACGCAGGGACATGTCGGAGCGCGCCAACTGCGCGAAAGCGTAGGGCAGATGGCGGTCATCGCCGCGGTCGACGCGGAAGTCCAGTCGGAGAACCAGTTCCGAACGGTCCACCGCTACGTCATGGCGGACCCCACCGAGGAGAAGTGGCGCCGTATCCCGTGGGAACCGGACCTGTGGAACGGACGCGTCAAGGCGGCAGAGCAAGACAAGCCACTGTTCATCTGGGCGATGAACGGCGACCCCCTCGGTTGCGTGTGAAACAACGGCGTGACGGGCCGTGCGTCCGTCTTCTCCGATGACCGCGTGATCGAGATCCTGACCGAAGAGTTCGTTCCCGTAGCCGATAACTGCTCGTACACGCAGTCGCAGAAGGACGCGAAGGGCGAGTTCTTCCGACTGATCGCAGAGCAAGGTCACTACGCAGGCAGGACAAAGCCCACCGCGACGCGACAGGGCCTGTACACGGCAACGGCCGATGGAGAACTGCTTGCCTCCATCAACACAACGAACGTCGACCGCGTGCTCAAGATGCTCCGCGCTGCCATCGACAAGTGGCAGACCGAACATGTAGACGGCGGAGCCGTCACCGTGCCTGCGGTATACGAGCCGGATGCTCGGTACCGTCGCGCGTTTCCCGAGGGAGGTATGACGCTCCGTCAGACCATGCGCGATCTACCAAGATCGGGGGACCTGACGTTCGACACGTCCCGCCACAACTTCGATCACGTATGGCTCACGGGGGCGGAAGTCGCAGCGCTGGCGCCCACCGACCTGACGCCGGGGACCGAGTACGAGATACCGCCCGAGGTCGTCCGCCGCGTCGCCCAATTCCATCTCGTTGATCAGGTGCGCGGTGAAGCTCCGGCGTGGAGGACAGACAGCATCAGGAAGGCGGAGCTGACCCTCCGCGTGGAAGAGGTCGATGGCGCGCAGGTTGATATCCGTCTGACCGGGCAGGCGAGATTGGTCCAACCACCGTCGGATCGTGTGAATCTGTTTTCGAGCTTCAAGGTCGACATGGAGCGTGGAGTTGATGTCCAGCTCGCTGGATTCCTGGTGTACGACACCTTAGAACAGCGGTTTGCGCGGTTCGACATGGTGGCTACGGGAAGTCGCTGGGGCGCTACCGTCTACAACTTCCGGGCAGAGGATCTGGGACCGGCCCCCATCGGGTTCGCGTTTGCACTGCCGCCGCCCACGCCTGGGAACCTGACCCCACCTAAGTTCGTGCTCTGGGACTACTTCCGCGAGTCCTGAGGTCGTCACTCCCAGAACTCAGCAGTGGAGCCCCTACGTTGAGTTCTCGGCAACCCCAGCCCTGGACATGCGCGTCCCCGGGCGACCTGACAACTACCGAATCGGCGGCAATGTTGAGTTCGCTATGGCTGCGTCGCGATGCAGTACAGGTACCGGCGTCCACGTAGGAACAGATCGCCACCGGAGATGGCCGCTGAAGCACTGAACTCGTCGTCGAGATGATTCAGCGCCAGGATCTGCGGTTCCTCGGCGTGACTGAGCACCAGTGTGGCGCCGCTGAGGTCGGTGATGTACACACGGTCCGAGGCCGCGACCGGAGAGGCATACACGTTGCGGATGCCCCCAAGACGCAGCGGGCCGGTGATGTCGTCGCCGGTATCTGCACGCACGCGCGACAGAATCGCCTGATAGTGGCGCAGAAAGTACAGCGTGTCCTCGTAGAGCAGTAGTGATGGCACGTAAGGGGTGTGCCGTGTGCGGGTCCACACGACCTGGTCGGTACCCGTGATGTCACCCGCCGCCCCGTCGAGGCGTATGGCGAGCATCGCCCGCGTGTCATAGCTGCTGGCCGCATAGACTATCCCGTTCGCCGCGACAGGCGATGCGACGACATTCCGTGACAGCCCACCGCATTCCCAAATGACGTCGCCTGTCGCCATGTCGTAGCTGCGCACCCGGTTCGTCCCACTGACGATGACCTGCGATCGCCCTTCGTGCTCGACGACGATCGGCGTCGCCCAGGACGTGACTTCGTCGCGGACGGTGCGCCATCGCTCATCACCTGTCCGCTTGTCGAAGGCAACAACGAAGGACTGCCCTTCGTGATCCCAGTTGACGACCACTGTGTCGCCATGCAGCGCGGGCGAACTGCCCTCGCCATGGGCGTGAAGCGTGCTCTTGTCGCCGAGATCGACGTCCCACCGCGGGTCGCCGTCAAGGCTCAGGCAATACAAACCGCGGGAGCCGAAGAAGGCGAACAGAAGCTCACCATCGGTGACAGGCGAATTGGACGCGAGGCTTCCCGTGTAGTGCCCACCCTCATGCGGCACCGCCCGCTGGACCGTCCGTTCCCACTGGATGTCCCCATTCTCACGGCTAATCGCGAAGACCACGAACCGGTACCGGTGCGTAATCGGCGCGCTGTCATGGGAGCCGTGGGCATCGTCGTGTCTGGGCGGCAGGGGATCACCGTACGGTACCGCGGAGGTGATGAACACGCGATCGCCCCACACAATCGGCGTTGAATGCCCTGTCCCCGGCACTGGACGCTTCCACCGGATGTTGCGATCCTCACTCCACTCCACGGGAGGATCCCCGCCACTCGCGACGCCCGTGCCCAAGGGACCACGCCACTGCGGCCAGTCATCGGTCCCGGCGACTGCGGGCACGACAACGATGGCGAATGCGACCAATCCAGCCAGTCCTCGCGCGGAGCATCCCAGGTACATCTGAATCGCCTTGCGCCGTTGGGTGGTGTCCGGCTCTTCAGCCAGAAGGGAAGAACAAGCAGCATTCTGCCGTCGTCACAAGACACGCGACAACCTCCCCCACCTGCGAGACGCTCTAACGCTCTTGAGATGCAGCTGCCCCGCGATGCCGGCCGAGAAAGCTCAAATCTGTAAGTGAACCGAGGGGCAGACCGCTGGAAATCGGTTCTGGATCACTCAACGCTGTCTCTGCGGCTGTAGACGAGTTCGCCCGTATCGCTCGCCAACCGGCATGGCTTAGGGATTCCATCGGACCACTTCTCGTCAAGCGCGTGCCCGTTGCCAGTGCTGTGCGACGCCGTACTTCGGACAGGCTTTTCGGTATCCCCGGTAGGCTCCACAGCCGCGAGCCCTGCGATGACACCGTGGCAATGTGCTTCCCGTCCGGCGAGAACTCCGCACTTAGTACAGCGCTAGTGTGACGGAGCGGCGCCGCCACGCGCCTGCCGGTAGCCACATCCCACAGCTGAGCGGTCATATCCTCCGAGCCGGTGACCACGTACTTGCGATCCGGGCTGAAGTTCACCCACCGCACCCACTTACGATGGGGCAAGGGGCCGCCTATCGGTTCGTGAGTGTCTATGGCCCAATGTTGCGCAGAACCAGCTCCCGAAGTCGTGACAACCAATCGGTCGTTGGGTCCGATTCTGGCGGCGAGAGAACGTCCGTCTCAACGCACTGGACGCCCTATGCTCACCATATCCTGCGCGTTGTACAGCAAGGAATGTCCGGTATGACCCGCGAGCAGTACGCGCTCGCCGTCGCTATCGAAGTCCACTGCCCCAGGGCCCGAGAGACGTCGAACATCACTGGAAGAGACGGTCGAGCCGCCATCAGCGGGATCCCGTAGCTCGAGGCTGACGGCGCCCCCGCGACCAGGCCCGTGCTCCGGTGTGAAGATGCCCGACCCATCCGGAGTGAACGCCACCGCCATTGGCAAAGCCCCTTCCGAATGTCTGGACCGAGTACCGTCCTCGACGTTCCAGAGGTGCAATGCACGTCGTCTGTCGGTGACGACCAGCGTGCGGCCGTCTGGACTGAACGCCAAGTCAGCGGGCCTCCCCTCGTGCGCCAGGGGCCCACCATGCAACTCGCCCGTCTCGGTATTGCGCAGCGCAACCGCGTTCGACCGCTCATCCGCAACCAGCGGATCCGTTGGACTGAACGCGGCCACCGCGCGCTCGCCCTGGACTACACTCGCGGCGCCATCGTACTCGGCCAGTTCCCGGTGCGGCGCTGCGACCCGAAACCCCTCGAGGAGCGGCTGTTCGCGCCGGGGAGAGGCTCTGAATACCCTCGATCCGCCGACCGCTACATCAGTCGTCGGGGATTCAGCACAAGTCCGGCGTGATCTCGTCCTTTGTGAGACGATCGCTGAACGTCGCCCTCAGAACCCTGGTGGGGTGCGGGAAACGTGGACGTCGGCGGCGATTCGCGGTCGAACCACCCGGGAGACGCCTATCCATCCGCTTGATCACTGGCCCTGCCTACAACCCTTTGCGCTTACGAGCCGTCGACGACCTCGCATGTGGCCTGTATATGCGTGACGGATTCACGGCGCCAAATGCGTCTGCTATATATCAGACAGAATTGCCACGCGGCGCCATCGGACGCGTGGCCGCCACCGCCGTGGTACGTAGCTGACCGCAGTAGCTTGAGGCCTACCGTTTTAGATGGGGCACGGAAGTCGTCGCCGTCAGCGTGACTAGTGGAAAGTGCGGGAGGAATGAGCATCTTGCGAACACATGCGATCGCGTCTCCGAAGTATCGGTGGGCAACTGGTCTGCTGATAGCCCTTTCGCTAGGGTCTTCCGTAGCCCTCGCTCAGACCCTGATGCCCGCGGAATACGCTGTCCAACTGCAACAGGCTCTCGACGAGGCATATGACAAGTTCCGGATGGAGGACGCGGGCATGGTTGCGGTCATTCACCCGCAATACGGCTTCTGGGAGGGCGTGAGCGGCAACGCAAGACGTGACCCCAACGAGGAGATGCGACTCGAGCATCTTGGCAGGATTGCCAGCATTAGTAAGACGTTCGCCGCGGCGACAATCCTAAGCATGTCTGACGAAGGCACACTCAACCTTGAGGACTCCGTTGAACAATGGCTACCGGGATTGGCGCCCAACGGAGAGAACATCACAGTCCGCCACCTACTCGGTCATCGGAGTGGCCTCGACAGCTTTACGGACTGGATCAATCTCAACGCAGAGCCCGCGAGAGTATGGGATCCCGCAGAAGTCGCGGAACTGTCCGTGCGGCGACCTGTCCATTTCCAGCCCGGCGAGCGGTATTCCTACTGCAACACGGGATTCGTACTGCTCGGGCTGATCGTAGAGGCAGCGGGGGAGACGTATGAGGTCGAGATCCGCAACCGTTTCCTCGACCCGCTTGGATTGAGCGACACGTACATGGACGGTCGCGACGCTGTTCCTGACCTCATCGCCGACCCACCCACAGCTCCGAAACCCTACACGTCCTGGGCGACCGCGGCGTGGACTGCCGGGGGTATGGTCTCGTCCGCTGGTGACCTAGCGCGGTGGGCCGCGGCTCTGTACGGCGGCGAAGTGCTCAGCGCTGAATCCACCGACGAGTTGCTTACGCCATTCGAGGGTGATGCATACAGTCTGGGCACAATGCACAGCACGACAAAGCGGGGCAAAACAGTCGGACACGAGGGTTCGATCCCCGGCTTCACCGCCTCCATGCATTACTACCCGGAGAGCGGCCTGTCGACGGCGGGGATCGCGAGCGGCGGGGGAGGCGGCGCCCTACGCGATATGGTGCTGCGTGCTATGGGCAGAATCCCTGCCCTATCGGTTGGACCGGCTGCGAAGCTCGCAACGACCTGGGGAGCGGTCAAAGCAGACCTGTCCGCCGGACGCTAGGCGTCTGCCGATCCCATGTCGACTTACCCGGGCGGATCTGGTCCGCCAGGATTACCGTCCTGTGACGATAGATAGCTCTGCGGCTCGCGGTTCCGATTCCCGTAATCATGTGGTCTGCACCCCTCTACGAGTGGCTCCTCGGCGAGCGCGGTGAAGGCACCGTAGGACCGTCTATCAGCAACCCCGGCGGGCACATTGCCGCCCGGGTCGCCTGCTCGCCAAGTCATGTGGCTTCCCTCACGCTGGGGCAAGGCGTGGAGGGAGTACTTCCTGCGGTGTTCGCGACACTAACACGCTGACCGCAGCCCGTGACGCCAGGCAGAGACCGCGACACGCGACGGCATCCGACGCCGCACTGACGTGACAACGGCCGAGCGGACGACGCTCACCATCAGGCAGCGCATACCGACCCGCCGACGGTACGCAACGCGTGTAAGGAGAGGCGAGTTGCAGGATTCGTCGTGGCGCCTCCCCTAACGCGCGCCCATGCGCGACCTGCCCACACCCCTGTTCCGTCGTCGGGGTCGGACTAGCGTCAGCAAGGCATGCGCGAGGCCGCAGCCCATCCCAGAGCTGGAGGACGGGGGTGGCTAGCCGTCGCCACTATATGAGCCTCTGCGATTGCCCTGCTCCGCGTAGGCGCCCACGCGCGCTTGTGTTTCCTACAGTCCACACGTACGATTTCCTTGCGACTTCATGGGATACAGGGGGATGGATCGACCACCCGCCGCACGTGGCTGGTCTGATCTCGTCCTACTGCCGTGCGCCGACGTACGGAAGGGCGGAACCAATGCCACAGCACGCCAAATCCGTGGACGCTGACCGAGTCCAATCCAATGACACGGTGGCCCCTCGCCCCGATGCTCAGGCGGGGATGCCGTTGGAAACCGAGGTGAAGTTCATCGTGCCCGCCGAGCGTGTCCTTGATCGGATGCAGGCCGCAGGACATCTCGCGGGGTGCGCGTTTGGACCGGTGCGCGTAGCGCCGCAACGCGATCTGTACTTCGATACAGGAGCCTACGCACTACTCCACCGCGGCATGTCGCTGCGCTATCGCCAGGTGGGCGACGCCCACATGATGACCTTCAAACGCCCGTCCACGATCTCTCATACCCGCGTTGAGATTGAGGACGACATCGGCGGGCGTGGCATCTACGCGCTGACAGATGGTCTCCTACAGGACTTGGACGCACCGGCGGCCCGCGCCGCCATACCGTGGGTCGGGCCCGAACGTATATCGCCGATGCTGCTGGTCGCGAACCGTCGTTCATCGTCTCTTCTGGAGTCCCCTGCAGCCAGGGTAAAGGTCTGCTTCGATCGGGTTGAGTACACGCCGTGCATGCCCGGATACGACGGGTTTGCGGTCGAATACGAACTCGAGCTCGAATTGCAGGATGGCAGCGAGCTGTTCCTAGAGCAGCTCGCCCAGGCCGTGGCCGAGGAGTACGGACTGGCGATCCACTCCCACTCCAAGTACGAACGTGGTATGTACGCGTTCGACGTGCCCGGATCGGACGAAGAACCGGCGCCGGCAACACCAAGTGCGCCGTCGATGGACCATAGCGCGTGGCGTTCCGCCCAGGTCGAAGGGCTGAAGGGTCGGGCGTCTGGCTCTAGGCCGCCAGCCTGAGGCGGCGCATGACGCCGGGAAGGCGATACTCCACCATACTTCCTGCGCAGTTACTCACGGAGGGATCCACCGTGCGTCGACCGCTCGTTCACGGGGAGACGATGAATGCCTAACCTCGCTTTGGTCGGCCCCGGGGGAACGGGCAAAACGCCGCTGTCGGAGTATATTCAGGCCGACGCGGTTCTGGAGTCACACCGTGTCCGCGACAACCCCCGCGACAGCTCCGACATGTACTACCTGTCAAAGCCTGCGTTAGAGGGGATTGGTCGGATACTCGACCTGCACGAGCCCGCGCCGCGGAGAATCGAATCCCCCGACAAGACCCGTGCGATCCAGGTGTACGGCGACCACACGGCGGTGTTCGAGATGAGAGGCTGGCCGCAGGTACTGTTCCTGCCATCCATCCACTCGACGGCCCGGCAGCGACGCGTGGAAGTCTACGCGCCCATACTCCATCTGATCCTGAGTAGCGATCCCGTGATCTGGCCATTCAACACGCAGACGTTCGTCCTTCTGCTGACCCCGTGGGAGAGGACACTCAGCGAACTCAAGGGCAGGATAGGGCCGGATGAAGAGAGCGCCGTGGAGGCCCAGCTTGGTAGCTGCGGCCGGCGCGACCGCCCCGACAGCATCAAGGCCCGGGTCGGCAGTCTGCACGAGGAACTCGCCGCATGGGACAAGCTACGCGCGCTCTGCTACAGCGACACGAATCCCCACGTCTTTGTGGAAGCAGCAGGCTGGGAGTACAGCGAGTATAGGTACTTCTCGTATCAGACGAACGCCGCGACCGGTGAAGCCGCGCCGCTGAGAGACGATGACCGCCATCGCGACATCGGCAGCTTGGCAACCCAGGCGCTAAGGCGCGTGGCCGCCGAACTCCCGCCGGAACACCAGAAGTCCTTCCTGTCGTTTCTTCCAAGCTGATAGCCGCACAGCAACCGCCGAGCCCCACAGCTGAATCGCGGTCGTCACGCGGCTCCGTCGGCGATACATGTGCGGCGCGCCCCTGTTCAGTGAGTCGTGTGTGTCTTGCTGCTGTCGGTTCCGAGAACGCCGTTCGGCGCATCTCGCACCGTGCATAAGACGCGCTGGTGACGTGGAATCCGTGTATGGGATGGTGCCTCGTCCCGCCGTTCCCCCCGGCCCTGCCGGCGAATGAGGCGCGTGTCCGCAACGGCGTGCGGCGGGGCCGCCCACAGCCGGCCGCCCCGCCGCGTGTGAGTGCCGCGTTGATCTCGACAGCGATGTCGGCGAGGATCGCACTCTCGACAGTTCCGCGACCACTGGCAGACCCGGCGAGGGTAGATCCGACGGTGTGCGTGAGGGACGCCTCGCCGGCCGTCTGTGGCGCCGTAGCCTCCGGTCGTGGGATCGTGAGCGAAGTTGCGGTGGTGGCGCACCGGCGCATCCACGCTGCCACGGGAGACTGGCGCGAATGTACATCCCGCGTCCGTTCCAGGTCGACGACATCCCGACGCTCCTCGCGTTCATGCGCGACCACCCGTTCGCGACGGTGATCACGCCGACGAGCGGTGTCCCGGCGGTGACGCACATCCCGGTCCTTGGCGTATGCGACGGCGACGACATCCGCATCCGCGCGCACATGGCTCGGGCGAACGAGCATTCCGCCCTACTGGACGGTGACGTGCGGACGCTGATCGCGTTCCAGGGCCCGCACGCCTACGTCTCGCCGATTCTGTGCGATCCTGGCGCCGGTCCGACCTGGGACTACATCGCGGTGCACGCGTCCGGTCCCGTGCGCACCTTGGACGGCGAAGACGCTCACGAGTTCGTGCACGAACTGATCGCTGGATTCGATCCGGACTTTCGAGCCGTATGGGACGACGCCGACGAGGCTCTGAGGACGCGCATGGTCGCGGGAATCGTCCCCTTCGAGATGGACGTGACGCGCTTGGAAGGGAACTTCAAGCTCGGCCAGAACCGATCGTCCGAGGACCGGGCGGATCGTGGCGCATCTGACCGCGTCGACGGACACGAACACCGCGGCCCTCGGTCACGCCATGGACGATCGCGCGAAGTAGCCCGCGCGAGCAGCGAGCGGGCGCCGACACTGTGGGTTGGGCAGGACATGCTGCACAGGACGCGGCCGATCTACCGCCAATCGGCGAATCAGGATGGTGTGGCGGCCCGAATGCGCTCCGGTAGGGCTGGCTTGCGCCTCGGGCAGACGGCGTCGCGCACGGGGCGCCGGCAGCTTCCACTGCGGTGTCTGCCCTTCCACGGGAGATGCGCATGCGCGGTCTAGGGGGAACGATCTCACCCGCAAGCAAGGCTGTGGCCTTTGTGTGGGTCGGGCTGATGTGGCTCCTCGTCGTGTTCCCACCGGGCTCGGTCCCAGGCGTCCCGCTGGCCTCCCGCGTGCGTTTCCCAATCTGGTCCGAGCGCTGGCATAGCGCGTTTAGCGTGGACGCTGTCTCCCGGTACCAGGTCGAAGCAGCGTTGGGCCCGGCGGAGGCTCGGAGGATACAGACGGAAGCGGCGGAAGCGGCGTTCCCAGACACGAGAAGCGCTTTCCGCGCTCTCTATGTCTCCGCACAGACGGAGAGGCCGGTTACCGGACAGGCAACCAGCGGCGACCGGTCCCGCCCCCGGCATGGCGACTTCTTCTGCGATGTGCAGCGAAGCGCCGTCAGCCGCGCAATGATCGAGGACAGCAGCAGCCCGAGCACGCAGCGAACTCCTGTCGATGGTGACGAACTTGCGTGGGCTCGCGCGTGGGAGGACCTAGCCAGGCGCTTGACAGACGAGGACTTACGACGCCTGACGGAGAAGTGGAAGCCCCCGAGCTACGCTGTCGCGTGGTCGCAGCGGAACAGAATCCCGTTCTCAGGCATAGACCGGCGGTTGGTCTTGACTCACGGCGTTGTCATCAGCGTCGTCGCAGCCGGGCTCGCGGGGGTCTTGCACGTGCTAGGGGTAGGGATTCGGTCGGAAGACTGACGACGGTCCTAACAGAGCCGGTCAACAGGTCGCTGGGAGCAATCCGGCGACCGGTCGAGACGGCTTCTACCGTACGCCGGTGGGTGGCGCGCCCGGGAGGACTTGAACCCCCGACCCAGTGATTAGAAGTCACTTGCTCTATCCGCTGAGCTACGGGCGCGTGGCGGGATGCGGCCCGCAGGGCCGCGCTGATGAAGGGTAGGCGCCGCCGCCGAGGGTTGTCAAGACGATCGCGCGAGGCCGGGTCATCCAGCCGCGGGCGGCAGGAAGGCGCGGTTGATTTTGGCGATGTACGTGAACGTCGGGTTCACGAACTGCGTGACGCGCGCCTCCAGGACCTGCCCCAGCCATAGGTACGCGTCGGCCTTCGTGAACCGGTATTCGGCTTCCATCCACAGCAGTAAGGCCGACAGCGCCTGACGGAACGCGTCCTCCGCGGGGCGCGCCATGGCCACGGTCGCGATGTGCGTCTTGTCCTCGATCCTCGGGCCTAGCATGCCCTTGGGTCGCGGGACGATGTCACACGCGACGCGCACCGTCCCCGATGCCTCGATCCCGCCCGCGCCGCAAATCTCGCCGTCCCCCTGGATGGCGTGCATGTCGCCAATGTGCACCAGCGCTCCCTCGACGTTCACCGGCAGCACGACCGTCGCCCCAGTCGTGATCTCCTGGATGTCGAAGTTCCCGCCCCAATCGCCGCCCCACCCGTTGTGATGGCGTTCCACGGCGGGCGCGACGCCCACGAACCCGATCATCGGCCTTAGTGGCAACGTCCGTCCGTCGCCCCAATGGATGTGCCGGTCGTCGATGTGCACCACCCGCTCGGCGGGCCCCACGCCCGACGGCCCGAGCCAACCGGGCATCGCGCCCGTATTCCCGCTGTACCGCGTGAACCCCACGGGGTCGAGGCGGATGTCCCCGATGCGCACGCGGACGGCGTCGCCGGGCTTCGCGCCCTCGACGTAGATGCACCCGCTGGACGGGTTGCCGCCGCGCAGAAGCTCCTTGAGCCGGGCGCCTTCCGGGTGATTGTCGAGCCACGGGCCGCGATTCAACTGGGTGTCCACTTCGAACGTCTCACCCGACTTCACGCGCATCGTCGGCTTGTTGTCGGGCCCGGTCT
The DNA here is from genome assembly GCA_018644665.1 of Candidatus Poribacteria bacterium. GTDB lineage: Bacteria > Poribacteria > WGA-4E. The sequence continues at coordinate 5,875 of JABGQA010000131.1, read as the reverse complement.
CGAAGTAGAGGACGTCGCGGGTGGCCCGCTGCATCGGTTCTTGCCTCCGGCGTGGAAAGACTGTGACAATCGCGGCGCGCGTATCATACCGCACGTCGGCGAAGGGGACGAACGTTGAACCAGGCCATCAGCATCGACGTCGGGGGCACCCAGATCAAGTGGGGGCTCGTCTCGGAGGCGGGCGAGATCCTGCTCCGAGAGCAGGAAGCCACCGAGGCGCAAGCCGGCCCGATGGCCGTTGGCGCGCAGATCGCCGACATCGCCCGCCGCGTCTACGAGACCGCGCCCGACCCCGACGCCATCCTCGGCATCGGCGTGGGCTGCCCCGGCCTTATCGACGAGACGCGCGAGATCAACATGTTCTCGCCGAACCTGTACAACCTCGACGGCACGTCGTGGCGAGACATCCCGCTCGTCAAGCACATCAAGGACGCCCTCGACGCGTTGGGCCTCTCCGGGCGGCTTGACGTGCGCCTCGAGAACGACGTGAACGCGATGGTCCTCGGCGAGTTCCTCTACGGCGCCGGCCGCGGCGTGCAGGACATGATCGGCATGACGCTCGGGACAGGCGTCGGCGGAGGCCTCGTGCTGGGCGGTCGTCTCTACAGGGGCGCCGGCAGCACCGCGGGCGAGATCGGTCACATGACGGTCGTGCCGGATGGGCCGATGTGCGGCTGCGGGAATTTCGGGTGCTTGGAGGCGCTTGTCGGCAAGGCGGGCCTCATCGAACGGACGTTGTCGGCGATCACCGCGCGAGGACGCACGACGAGCTTGGAGGACAGCCTCGACGCGCTCAAGGCGCTCGACGACGACGCGCCGCAGATGATCGCCAAAGCCGCGCGCGAGGGAGACGCCGTCGCGCTGGAGGTGTTCGCCGACACTGGTCGCTACATCGGCACCGTGCTCGGCTCGCTTGCCAACCTCATCAATCCTGAACTCGCGGTGATCGGTGGCGGCATCTCCCGGGCGGGGGACGTGCTGTTCCCGCACATAGAGCGTGAGGTGCGCGCCCGAGCCATGAAGCAGCCCGCCGACACGATCCGCGTAGTGCCCGCGGAACACGGCAACGACGCGGGGATGCTGGGCTCCGCCGCGCTGATACTCCGGCCCGACGCCGCAGGCATCGACGCGGCCTAGCCCGCGGTAGCCAACCTCCGTCGAGAGAGAGGACGGCCAGTGCAACTCGTCTACGCATGCCGACGCGAGAACGTGTTCCCGCACACCGGCGCGGGCATGAATCTGCCGGGAGGCGCGGCGCGCGCCGTATTCCTCACACGCTCCAAGGCGATGGGCTTCGACGGTCTGGAGCTGAGCGCTGGCGCCCCGAACGACGACGACGGCATCGCTGCGTTGCGGGACGAACTCGGCGTCGCGGGCCTGCCATGCCTGGCGGTGCGAGGCGGGGGCGGCTTCACGCATCCGAAGACGCACGACGGCAGCAAGCAACGGTTGAAGGACGCCGCTCGCTACGCCGCGAAGGTCGGTGCGACGGTCGTCAACACGGTGCTCGGCACGCCCGCGCGCGACCCTTCCGGGCCTGGGTTGGCGTGGGGCGAGTCGGTCTGCCAGGGATCTAGCCGCACGGCGACGCACGATGACTACGAGCGCACGGCGAACGCCATGATAGAAGCGGCGGCGGTGGCCGCGGACGTGGGCGTCGACATCACGATCGAGGTCCATCAGCACTCGATCATCGACAACAGTTGGTCTGCGCTCCGGCTCATGGATCTGGTCGACCGACCGAACGTGGGCATCAACCCGGACCTCGGCAACGTGCTCTGGACGTACGACGAGCCGGAGGAGTCGTGCGAGGCGGCCATCGTCGCGCTGGCCCCACACACGAAGTACTGGCACTGCAAGAACCTCTACCGCGTGAACGTGCCGGACTTGCAGCGGTCGATCTTCCTGCAAGTGCCGTTGCCCGAGGGCGAGATCGACTACCGGTTCGCGCTGACCGCGTTGCGCGGCGCCGGTTACGCGGGACACATCGCCATCGAGGGCATCCGGCTGGGCGACCAGTTCCGTCGCGACCGCGCGAGCGTCGATTACATGCGCGACCTGCTCGCCGAGTGAGGTTCACCTTGGGTTCGCCGTCGTTGGCCGCTATCTCCTCTAGTGGTGGGCACCCCGGCCCGCCCGATCACATCGACACGCACGCTTAGGAAGCTGAGATGGACTTGAGGTCGCTCGTCGCCACGCGGTTCTGGGAGAAGCCAGAGCTGACGCGGCTCAACTGCCTGCCCGGTCGCGCGACGCTCTACCCATACGCCACTGCGGACGAGGCGCTCGCCGGGCCGCGCGAGTCGAGCCCGTGGTTTCAGTCGCTCAACGGCGATTGGGACTTCCGCCTCGCCGGGAAGCCTGAGGACGTCGACCCGGCGTGGGTCGGCGACGCTCGCCCCGCGGACGGGTGGGACGAAGTCGCCGTGCCGGGCAACTGGACGATGCAGGGCTACGACAGGCCTCACTACACCAACGTCATGATGCCGTTCCCTGACCTCCCTCCGACCGTCCCGGACGACAACCCCACGGGCGTCTACAGGCGGACATTCGAAGTGGCGCCCGAGTGGTCGGGCCGCCGCGTCGTCCTACACTTTGGCGGCGTCGAGAGTGTGCTAGCGGTGTGGGTAAACGGGGAGTTCGTCGGGCTGAGCAAGGACTGTAGGCTGCCGGCGGAGTACGACATTACCGACCACCTGCGGGATGGCGAGAACACGCTCGCCGCTGTGGTCGTCCGCTGGTCCGACGGGAGCTTCCTCGAAGACCAGGACCACTGGTGGATGGCGGGCATCTACCGCGACATCTACCTGTACAGCACTGCGGACACCTACATCGAGGACGTGTTTGCCCGCGCGAACGCGAAGGGCGCCCTGGAGGTCGATGGGCGCATCGGGCCGCCGCGCAAGCGTCACGAGGGATGGCGCCTACGCGCGCAGCTTCACGACGCCGACGGCGCCGCCGTCCTGCCCGAGGCGTTGGAGGCGTCGGATGGCATCGCGCCACCGTGGGAGGCTCCCCAGGTCGCGCGGATACGGGCGGATGTACCGGACGTCCGCCTCTGGTCGGCCGAGGAGCCGCATCTGTACACGCTCGTGGTGTCCCTGGTGGATGACGCCGACTGCGTCGTCGAGGCGACGTCGTGCCGCGTTGGCTTCCGCGACATCGAGGTCAAGGACCGTGAACTCCTGCTCAACGGTCAGGCCGTCATCCTCAACGGCGTCAACCGGCACGACCACGACGACACGCTCGGCAAGGCCGTGACGCGCGACGGCATGCTCGCGGACATCCGCCTGATGAAGCAGCACAACTTCAATGCCGTCCGCACGGCGCACTACCCGAACGACCCGGTCTGGTACGAGCTGTGCGACGAGCACGGCCTCTATGTGATCGACGAGGCGAACGTCGAGACGCACGCTTACGAGAGCGAACTCACGCACGATCCTCGGTTCGCGGCGGCGTTCCTTGACCGCGGGATGCGCGTTGCGCAGCGCGACAAGAATCACCCGTCGATCATCATGTGGTCCCTCGGTAACGAGAGCGGCTACGGCCCCAACCACGATGCTATGGCGGGCTGGATCCGCGGCTATGACCCGACGCGCCCCATCCACTACGAGGGCGGCATCCGGTGGAATCGCTGGTCCGAGGGCAAGGCGATCACGGACGTCGTGTGCCCGATGTATCCGTCGGTGAAGGGCCTCGTGGAGTGGGCGACGACCACGGGCGACGACCGCCCGCTGATAACGTGCGAATACGCGCACGCCATGGGCAACAGCAGCGGCAACCTCGCCGAGTATTGGCAGGCGATCCGCGAACATCACGGGCTGCAGGGCGGCTTCATCTGGGACTGGGTCGACCAGGGCATCCGCGTGAAGGACGAGCACGGCGTCGACTACTGGGCGTACGGTGGCGACTTCGGCGATGAGCCGAACGACAAGAACTTCTGCATCAATGGCATGATCTGGCCGGATCGCACGCCGCACCCGGCGATGGAGGAGATCAAGAAGCTCGCGCAGCCCGTCGAGGTGACGGCCGCCCGCCTCGAATACGGCGAGGTGATCGTCGAGAACCGCGACTACTTCCGCGACCTCGGGTGGCTTCGCGGGACGTGGGAGGTCTCTGTGGATGGCGTCCCCGAGGAGTCGGGCGATCTGCCGAGGCTGACAACGCCGCCGCGCGCGTCGGAGGGCATCCGGCTCTCCATCGCCGCCGCGCAGGGCGCGAGCGGCGAGCGGCGGCTAACGGTGCGCTTCGCGCTCGCCGAGGATGCCGACTGGACCGACGCCGGGCACGAGGTCGCGTGGTCGCAGATCGAACTCCCGTCGCGGGTCGAGACCGCGGCCGCTCCGGCGACGGCTCCCGACATCAGCATCACCGACGGCGCGGCCGTGGTGACCGTCGGCGACGCGACCGCGACTTTCACCGCCGACGGCGGCGGGCTCTCCTCACTCACGGCGTCGGGCTCGGAGCTGCTGACGTCCGGCCCGCGTCTGAATCTGTGGCGGGCGCCCGTCGACAACGACGGTATCAAGCAGTGGGACGGGCAGCGTGGCAAGGCGCTTGGCCGGTGGCTTGCGAACGGCATCGCCGAGCTTTCCGTCCGCGAGGCGAGGGTGGACTCGGGGCGAGCCGGTGTGCCCGACGGGGCCGTCCTCGTCCGGCATGGGTACAAGGGCACGGGCGACGCCGCACTCATCACACACGTGCAGTCGTACACGGGGGTGGGCGCGCGCGGGCTTCACGTCGCTGAGAGGATCGCGCTGCCGGAGGAGTACGCCGATCCCGCGCGGGTGGGCGTGACGCTCACGCTGCCGGCAGGCTTCGAGCGGCTCATCTGGTACGGTCGCGGGCCGCACGAGTCGTACTGGGACAGGAAGGCGGGCGCGCCTATAGGGCGATACGAGTCCACGGTCGCAGATCAGTACGTGCCGTATATCGTCCCGCAGGAGCACGGCGCGCACGCCGACACACGGTGGTTCGCTCTGGAAAACGCCGACGTCGGGTTGCTCATCGTCGCGGACGAGATGCTGGAGTTCACCGTCAGCCACTTCACCGCAGACGACCTGTACCGCGCGACGCACCCGAACACGCTCAAGCCACGCGCCGAGGTGATCGTGTGTCTGGACCTGCATCAGCGGGGTCTGGGCGGCGCGAGTTGCGGGCCGGACACGTTGGAGCAGTACCGCCTCCCCGCGGGCGAGCATCGCTTTGGGTACCGTCTCATCCCGTATCGCGTGGGAGAGGCCGATCCGGGGCAGATCGCGAGGCAATAACGGCGCGGCTTGGGTTGACAATCCAGGCGCGTTCGGTGCAGAATATCCGCGTTCAAAGAACCCGGTGGCGGCATCGTCTAGGGGTTAGGACGGGTGGTTCTCAGCCATCAAACCGGGGTTCGATTCCCCGTGCCGCTACCACTTTCTGTGCCTCACACAAGCCCAGTCGTGGCCTGGCTTCACAGAACTTATCGTGCCGTAGTGCCTGTGACCCGCCCTTCCGAGACCTTCCCTCACTCTGTTCGTTTTGGGAAAGGTCCGGGAAAGCATGGCTCGCATCACACGTGAACCGATCTGGGCCCCGCCACACAGGTGGATGTCTGGGCTGTTCCTGCCCCAAGGCGGATACGTGGCCGATGTGAAGCTGGATGAGGGTGGCAGGATCGTCCGACGGTGTGGGAAAGACCGCGACCGAGCTATCCGTCTGTTCGATGGTTTGCTGACGGACGTGGCACGACAGACGGAGGAGCGAGCCAATCCGCCCGGAACGACCTTCCTGACGCACGACTTCCTGCCTACGCAGAAGCCTCAAGAGCTACCGCTTCTCACTGTCGCGGCGTCACCGACCTAGTCGGTGACGCCATTGTGTTGGAGCGCGGCCGCAA
>JABGQA010000142.1 GCA_018644665.1 Candidatus Poribacteria bacterium | reverse complement strand
TGGATTAGAGCACGTGACTACGGATCACGCGGTCGGGAGTTCGAATCTCTCCGGGCGCGCCACCCCATCCTCTCGTAGAACCGCGTAAACACTGGCTTAGCAGGCACCCAGGCACGCGGTTCGCCGCCTCGCCTCGGGGCAACTCTGTCCGTTCTTTCCTGGCGCTTTCCCGTCATTGCGCGGTAGAATGGGAAAGAACCAGGAAAGCCTCGGGAGGAGTGAGGCCATGCGCAAGCCTACCGGCACTCGCCAACACATCCGCCTGCTGAACCATCGCCGCACTTCGGGGCTGTTTCTCCGCGATGGTAGATACATCGCGGACATCAAGCCGGACGACGGCAGACGCGTCACCCGCCAACTCGGCACGAACCGTGAGAGCGCGGAGGAACGCTTCGACGCACTGCTCGTGGAGTTGGACGCCGTGGCTGCGGACGCCGCTAGTCCACGCCTGGCGGACTTCCTGCTCTCCGCGTTCCTGCCGACGCAACGGCAGCTCAAGTCCTACGACAGCAGTGAGCGCAGCGTGCGGGGCGTCGTCCGCTTCCTCGACGCGAAGGAGGCCGATCTGCGCGTGCGGGACGTGGGGCCGCATCACGTCGGGCGTCTGCGGGCGTTCTATGCCGAGCAGGGGCACAAGCCACGCACGATCAACATGTTCACTCAGAAGCTCAAGCAGGCCCTCAACCACGCCGTGGACTTGGGCCTTCTCGATGCGAACCCCATCGCCCGCGTCAAGCTGCTGCGTGTGGATAACCGGCGCGTGCATTTCCTGGAACTCGACGACTTCGTCCGTCTTCTAGACGCCGCGTCGAGCACGGACTTCCATGGCCTCTTCCTCGTCATCGGCCTGACGGGCCTGCGGCCGTCAAACGTGCGTCTGCTGACGGCGGACGAGGTGGACGGCGACATGATCCGCATCCCACCGGAGAAGATGAAGGGCGGGCGTTGGGGCGAGGTTCCTGTCTCGACGTTCGCGTGTAGCCTGCTGGCGGCGAATGAGCCGAACCCGCTCTACTTCCCGGCGCGCGGGCACCTCGATCGCCCCAAGGGACTGCGGAACGTCCAACGCGCCTTCGCATCCGCGGCCGGACGTGCCGGGCTGGAGTGGGCACGCCTATACGATCTGCGGCACTTCTTCGCGTCGCAGCTGGCGAAGCATGGCGCGACTGAGACGCAGATAGGGCACCTCCTCTGTCATGTCGGCACATCCGTGACGAGCCGCTATGTTCATCATGCCATTGAGGACTTGAGGCCGTTGGTGGAGGAACATGGCGAGCGCGTGCGGATTGCGCTCGGAGGCCTGCCCACGGCCGTGCCTGGCGAGGACGAAGCGGCGATTCGGGTTTGAATCTGCACGCAGGCGAACCCAGGTTCGGCGAAGATCGCCGCCGGGCATCGACTCCAGCGTGGCCGTGCGTGCGGACGGACGGAGACGACGCCTGCGCCCTTGCCAAACCCTATCGCGCGCTCTATCGTCGGCGTGAGTTCTGCACGTGGCCCAGGAAATGACATATGAGCGTCGGAGTCCGAGCGGCGTTGGCCGTCGGCGCGTGTCTGCTGTTGGCGTCCGCCGCCCTCGCCCAAGGGGACACCGAGGACGTTGTCTATCTGCGCAACGGTTCGATCATCCGCGGACGCATTGCGCTCCTGAAGCCGGGCGAATCCGTCACCCTCCAGACACGAGACGGGAACGTGTTCGTGTGGAGCATGGATGAGATCCGCGAGGTGAAGCAAGAGCCAGCATTTCAGGCGGAGGGCGTGGCCCCTGCACCCCTCGCAGGCGTCGATCCGAGCAGCATTGGGCTCGCCGATTTGGGTGTTACCGAGGCACGGGGCATGTTGCTTGCCGCGCACGAGAGCCTGGCCCGCGGCCTGTCGAGGAGGCATCGCGCCACGAGGGTGCAATGGGTGGGCGTGGCCGGTTGGCTCACAGGCGGGATCATCGTCGCCAGCGCCGACTCGTTCTCCGCCCGCGACGATCCCACGGTAACAACGGGAAGCCTCATCGCTCTCGCGGGAGTGATCACGATGGCGATCGGCGCTGTGCAGGAAACAAACGCCATGGACGACATCGTGAAGCTCAAGGACACGCTGGACGCGAGGCTGTTCGGGATCGCGAAGCCCGTCGAGGAGGAGAAGCCGCCCCGTAGGACACGCTTCTAGGAGGGTGAACGCCATGCGGAGAGTCCACACGCTGCTGCTCGTCCTTTCGCTAGTCGCGGCTCCCCGAATCTGGGCCGCGGACGCGTCCGACGCGACAGTGGTGTATCTGAAGAACGGCTCCATCGTCCGTGGGCGGATAGTCACGTTAGTGCCCGGAACCTCGGTGTCACTGGAGACGCGCGACGGGAACCTGTTTGTCTGGGAGATGGCTCACGTCGAGCGCATCGAGTCCGAGGGAGGCCCCGCCGAGACGCGTCCGGTTGCCCCCGTCGCAACCAACCCGACGACGCTCTCAGTATCCGATCTCGACAGGGACAGCGCCGTGCAACTCCTGCGCGACGTTCACACGGAGATGGGGGACGGCTTCCGGCAGATGAGTCGGGGACGCCGCATTCGCACATGGGCCGGTGTGCTTACCCTCGGCGGGTTCGTGTTGGGACTCGCGAACGCTGCCGCGGAGGATCCTTCGGGGGAGGTAAACGCCGCCTCCTGGGCCATCTGGGGCGCCGGCAGGCTCTTGGGCTACTACGGTGGCGAACAGGAGGGCAAAGGGCTCTGGCGGCTCTCCTCCGCCTACAACCGCCTCGACGCGGCCTTGGATGGCAGCCCCCATGCGCCTCCTGAGCCGGCAAAGCCCACGCTCAGGAGGCGATACGGCGAGAGTCAGCGCGGCTTCGAGAAGCGGAAGCAGAAGGCCCTCAGCGCCTCGGGAGAAGACGAATGATGCGAGCCTGTAAGCGGCTACTTCTCGCGTTACCCCTAGTGTTGGCGACTCTCGGCTGTGGCGACTACGGCGATGCCGTCACGCCCGACACGGTTGATCCCTACGCTGTCGAACGTCCCGACATCCTTCTGCTCGAATGGCAGGCACAGGGAGCGATTCCAGCCGCGGATGTGAACCGCGACGGAACGGTGGACATTCTCGATCTCATCATCGTCGCGCAGAACTACGGGCAAGACATCGTCGTAGAGGATCCGCCTGTCCGCGTCGACGCCTGGGAGGTGCGGCAGATGAACGACTACACGTGGTCGTATAAGCTCACGGTGACGAACACCTCACCCGACGAGGAAGGCGTCTATTTCGCCGCGAGGCTATACGACGCCGATGGCTTCTACCTCGACAGGGAGTCACTCAGCGTCACGGTGCCAGCCAACTCAACCATCACCAAGCGGAGTGAGATGCTGTTCTGGCAGGATGATGAGTATTACGATGAGGACGGAAACCGCGTCATGAGTGTCGAGCTCTTCCCGAGGAACGCTGCGGAGTTCGTGGCGCTGTTCAAGCAGCAGTGATCCGACGGACGGACGCGGCGCCACCGGCCCCAGTTGGAGCTATCAGCTGGCCGTCGTCAACAATACAGGCGAGGCGTTCGTTTCCGTCCGTGTCGGCCTATACCTGCTTGATGCCGATGGATCCCCGGTTGACGGGAGCCAGGAATGCCGCGTAAGGGGAGCGAACGAGGCCAGACAACAGCGTCGGGCATGTCGTCGCCGTCCATGGCGGATCTGTTGCGTCCGCTCGCCACGGCGTCAGTCGCAGACGCGATGACGCGCTGCCTGGCACCGGTATACGAGCGCTTCCGATGCGAACTGCAGGAGGTGTTCGACGAGGCCAACGCGAGTCCCAACGGGCCGATGCGTCGCGACTTGTATATCCTCTGGAAGAACGCTCGCCTCCGGGCGATCGCGGGCCCCGGGGAGCCCCGCCCATGGGGGCCGGAGGAACAGCAGGCCCTCCACAGGGTATGCGACGCACACTTCCGCGTGAGCCAGGTGATCCACGAAGATAACCACCGCGCCAGGCTCGCGCTGCGGGACTACTGCGCGGAACACGGTGTCTCAATGCGCGATGGATGGCGCGAGCTCGCGTCCGTCGCGCTGCTTGAGATCATCGACGATCGTGGAGAATCGAGGCGTGTGGGCGATCCCGAGATGCCATTCGCCCGGCTGCCCATCGCCGATCCGACTACTGTCTACGTGCATGTGCGTCGTATCCTGAGGCGGGAAGTAGTAGCGTTCCTGCTGCGGCGCCCGCCGGGCTCGAAGTATCAGCACGTGCTGACGGATGATGGCGAGCTGCCGGAATCGGAAGACGTGCGCGCGCGGCTCTGGGAGGACAGTGAAGCTCGACTCGATCTGGCGACATTCGAGGGCGTCATCGAGCCTGATCTCCTCGCGCGCCTGGCCGTGATTCCCGACACTGATCCCGACAAACGCGCGCTACTAGCGGTGCTGACGTCGCTGTCGCCAAGGGAGCGCGAGCTTCTCGTCGTCGGCGTGGGGGGCCGTGACTACGACGCCCTGCAACAGGCCTACGGAGGAACTCGAAACTCCCTGCAAGTGTCCGCGCATCGCGCGAAGCGCAAGGCAGAGCGCCTGCTCGCTGAGGCGCGCGGCCACGAGGATACACAGATTGCCTGAACCTAGCCGTCCATCAGGATCTTTCGCGCGAGAGAATGGCCTACGAGCGTAAGAATCGCGTTCCGCAGACATGGTAGTAGGTGAAGAGAAGGCCCCGCTGAGGTAGCGGGGCTTTTTGCTGCCTCTGGGGAGCGAATCATGGGCGTCTCGGTGCAATTGCTTATCGAACGCGGTGGCGGGCTCATGCCGCTGTGCCGCACGCGGCGGCCGGAGCTTGTCGCGCGTGTTGCCGGTGCCGCGCTGGCCGATCTGCGCGCCTCGGCCAGGAAAGAGCGCGATCCGATGTTGAGCGCGCTTGCGCAGCAGGACATAGAGCGCCTTGAGAAGGCGTTTGCGACGTTGGGCATCGCAACACCGGCAGGGCAGCGCGATGACTGAGAAGAGATTCGCGGAGTGGTGTCAGAACGTCCGCGACGGCAACCCGCCCGGCGATGTTCCTCCCGGCCTGGACGCCAGCGTTCAGAGGAAGGCGGAAGCCGTGCGCGTTGCGTTTGACGACGACGGAACCGAGGCCGCAGTCCGGGCCTGCGACGCGTTCGGCCTGGAGCTCAGGAGCGCCGACGGGACGACTGCCCCTGAGAACGGGCTCCATCTCCTAACCGGCCTTGGAGACGACGCGACGCTCGCGGACGTTGGGGGCGCGTTGCACGCCATCGCCGCGTCTGTAAACGGTGCCGACAAGCTCAGCCGGGCGTTGTTGCGCGAAGGTATCCTCCGAGAGCTCCAGGCCCGCGGGATCGGCGCAGCCGCGACGATGGCCGACGCCGCCCTCGGTGGCCAGACACCCGGCGTGGGCGTGGGGCAAGGCGCGCCCGTCTTCCTAGAGACACCGGCGCCGTGGGATGAGGCCGTCGATGGCGCCGACATGCTCGACGAGCTTGCCGCCGTCGTGAGGCGGTTCTGCGTGCTGCCGGACGGTGCGGCAGACGCCATCGCCCTGTGGGTGGTTCACACCTACTGCGTCGACGGGGCCGACATCACGCCGCGGCTGGCGCTGACATCGCCTACGAAGAGGTGCGGGAAGACAACCGTCCTGAGCGTGCTGGGCGCGCTCGTGAATCGGCCACTGATCGCGAGCAACGCCACGTCCGCCGTGATCTTCCGTGGCATCGAGGCATTCAAGCCGACGCTCCTGCTCGACGAGGCGGACACATTTCTCGCCGCCCGGGACGAACTGCGCGGCGTGCTCAATGCGGGGCATTCACGCACCACCGGATTCGTGCTGAGGTGCGACGGCGACGATCACGAGCCACGCCTGTTCGGGGTATTCACGCCCGTTGCTATCGCGATGATCGGTGCGCTGCCCGACACGTTGGCCGACCGGAGCCTTGAAGTCGGTATGGAGCGCAAGGCCAAGGGCGTGGAAGTTGAGCGGTGGCGTGTGTCCCACGCGGAAGGGCTCATCTCGACGTGCCGGCGGTGCGCCCGATGGGCGGCAGACAACCACGATACACTGCGCGACGCCGATCCCGTCGTGCCGGCCGCTCTCGGCGATCGGTGTGCGGACAACTGGCGCCCGCTATTGGCCATCGCCGACACAGCAGGCGGCGTGTGGCCCGCCCGCGCGTGCTGCGCGGCGTCGCTACTGAGCGGGCACCCCGATGACGACAGTGACGGCGATCGAAGCGTGCAGCTGCTCGCGGACATACGCGATACCTTCGAAGAATGCGCCGTCGAACGGATTGCCAGCGCCGACTTAGTCGATGCGCTCGTAGCGATGGAGGAACGCCCCTACCCGGAGTGGACGAGGGGCGCCCCACTCACGGCACGCGGCCTCGCGCGCGCGCTGAGCGGGTTCCGAATCCGGCCGCGACGCCTACGGATCCCAGGTGCTACCGCCGGGACGCGTGGCTACGAGCGCGGGGACTTCTCGAAGGCGTGGGAGCAATACGCGCCGCCACCCGCCGCCCTCGCTACCGGCGAGCAAGCGCCACATGCGCCACATGTCAATGGTGACGGGGCTCAGGGGGATTCTGGCAAGCGCCACGGGGCCCAGCGCGTGGCGCACAGTGAAGCGTCTGGACACCCGCGCGAACACAGGGATGTGGCGCATGTGGCACTTCCGAGTCACGTGGTTGGGGAGGACGGGCCCGCGGACGCGGCGAAGCTGCTCGCCGGCCTCCTGCCGGCCGGCACGGAACTGCACCGCGAGGAGGTATTCGCTCGGGCGCGTGAGCAGGGGATCTCTGTCGACGCGCTGTTCCGTGCGACTGAGGACGCGGGAGTGCGAGTGGTGGGGGCGGTGTGGACGGGGAGGGCGTGCGATGGCCCGTGACATCCGCGAACTCATCGGAGGCGACGTGGCCCTGCGACGCATGGGCGAGACGTCTGGTGGTGAATACGCCGGGCCCTGTCCCTTCTGCCCCGGTGGGCGGGATAGGTTCCGGGTGTGGCCCGCGCATCCATCGGGGCGCGGCCGGTGGTGGTGCCGTCGGTGCAGCGCAAGCGGAGACGCCATCGAATACGTGAGGCGTCGTGACGGCGTGAGCTTCGCGGCCGCGTGCAGGACGCTGAACGCTTCGTCGGGCCAGGCGCTGCGACGCAGGCCCGTCTACTCCGCGCCCGCCGTCGAAGAACCTGCAGACGCATGGCGAACACGGGCCGATGCCTTCGTCGAGGGGTGCGCAGACGCGCTCCGCGGCACCGAGGGACGGCGGACGCGCGACTACCTGCATGAACGTGGCGTATCCGATCCGGCGATACGGGACGGGCGCCTCGGGTTCAACGTCCGCGAACGACACGAGGACAAGGCCATGTGGGGCCTTGAGGGCGGGGGCGACGTCTGGATGCCGCCGGGCATAGTCATGCCCGTGGTGGGCGCGAGAGGGGCTCTGCTGGGCCTGCGTATCAGACGTGTCGATGGCACGCCCAAATACGTGTGTATCTCGGGCGGCGTGAACGCCCTATATGGCGCGCACGGGCTGGACTCGACGCGGCCCGGGATCATGGTTGAGGGCGCGTTCGACGCGCTCGTCGTCTACCAAGCGGCGGGCGATCTCGTGACGCCTGTGGCGACGCTGTCCACGAGCGGGGCGCGGCGGCCTAGGTGGTTTGCCGCGCTGGCACAGGCGCCGCTTCTGCTGCTGGCGTTCGACGCCGACGAGGCCGGGCAGACGGCCTCCGACTATTGGCGCGGCGTGTTCCCACGCGCGCGCGTCTGGCCGCCCACCGCGGGCGATCCATCGGACATGTGGATGCGTGACGGCGACGTGGGGTTGCGACGGTGGGTGTGTCAGGGGCTAGGAGCCGCGATGGAGGATGACGCGATCGAGCCGCACTGCGAGCGCCTGGCGCTCTGCATCGCATCGGGCGTGTCGATCGAGCGGGCGCACGCGCTCGCCTCGGCGGCGCGAGAACATCAGGGCCAGCCGAAGGGACGGACATGATGGGCCTTCCCATGCCGGATGGAATCGGCCATCGACGCGCGGACGCCGCCCGCTCAGGTGAGGCGTGGGATGGTTACGGCGTCGTCCTCGCGCTAAGGGCGCTGCGAATCGCGCTGCGCTCGGACGATGTCAGCACACGGCTGGCTGCCGCGCAGGCGATCCTCACGCTCGACAAGGCGGGCGAGAGCGCACACGTGGAGATTGGGGCGGGCGTCATCACCATCGCGGTTCCCGCTCGCGGACGGGGAGATGAGGACGAGGCCCGGCGCGGCTACGAACGCGCCGGGAGCCCTGAGCCCGACGCCACCGGGAGCGTCGCGGCCGGTTGACGAAGGGACAGGCCATGAGCAACGCGCCGAACCGTATTGACGGCACGAAGACGGTGCGGGACGAGAGCGGCCGCTTCGTGAAGGGAAACCCGGGTGGGCCGGGGCGGCCGTGTCGGGCGGTTGAGACGGACTACCTCCTCGCGCTATCGGACGTGGTGAATATCGAGGATTGGAAGGGGATATGCCGTCGGGCCGTCGCGGACGCGCTCGAAGGTGACGGCAAGGCCCGGGACTGGTTGACGGCGCTGCTCGTGCGGGACGCGCCTACGCTGATCCAGATCCGGGCGGAGGAGCTCGCGGGTATCGACGGCCTGGCGACACGGGCGCTGATGCTCCGAGTCGAGGACGACTTCAGCAGGGCGCTGTCCGATCCGCTGGGCCTCGCGGACGACGCAGCAGGAGGCCCGTGAAGGCGTCGCGGGCAGATGGGCGGGTATCACCTGCGGAGCGGGACGAGCAAGGGCATGGCGGCGTCGGTAGCGGCCAAGAACGGGGGAGGAAGCACGATGGTGGGCAACGAGAGATTCCTGAACGTGGACGATGTGGCGGCGCTGTTCGGCGTCTCGCCTAAGACGGTTTACGGGTGGGTGCATGCGAAGACTATCCCGCACCTGAAGCTCTCACGATCGGTGCTGCGATTCCGGCCGTCGGACATCGAAGCGTGGGCCGAATCGCGGGCGGTGGCCGTCGGGGCCAAGGGCGGCCACGAAGCCGAGAGCAACCCCACGAATCAATGAGGAAGCGCCGGTAAGGAGGCAGATGCGGGCGTGTTCAGGAAAGAAAACGGGAAAGACTCCCCCGTGTGTCGCCCATAACGCCTATGTATACAGGGATCTACGCGCGAGGCCACGTGACTACGGATCACGCGGTCGGGAGTTCGAATCTCTCCGGGCGCGCCACCCCATCCTCTCTCAGGCCCGTACGAACACCGGCGTAGCAGGCATCCTCGCCTGCGGGTCACGCCGGACCGTCGGGTCGCTATGCCCAGCGCTTCCCGCTGTATCCCGGCGCCATGGGCCAGAACCAAGCCGGCCACCAAGGGCGCGTCACCCCAACCCCGCCGGGGCAGGCCACGGCAATGGGGCTCCAGCCAGCCCGACCGCCCGGTTCCGCGCCCTCAACGCAAAGCGGCCCGTCGGTGGACCGCTGCGTTCGGTGATCTGCCAACGCGCGTCGACGGTGGTCGCGATGGCCGTGTCGCCGGGCTTGGATCGCCGGATGCCTCTGCGGAACAGTACGAGGCCTAGGAATCGCGCCTCGTCGCATCCTCGAACAGCAACTCGCGACGTATCCAGTTGACGATCTCCCGCACGCCCTCCCCCGCCCGCAGGTTTGTCATCACGAACGGCCTCTCACCACGCATCTCCCGAGCGTCGCGACGCATGACTTCGAGGTCCGCGCCAACGTGGGGCGCCAGATCCGTCTTGTTGATGACGAGCAGGTCTGAGCGCGCCACTCCTGGCCCGCCTTTCCGCGGGATCTTGTCTCCACCCGAGACGTCGATCACGTATATGACCGCGTCGACGAGTTCGGGACTGAAGAACGCTGCCAAGTTGTCCCCGCCGCTCTCCAGGAACAACAGCTCGAGGTCGGGGAAGCGCGCCACCATCGTGTCGACGCCGTCGAGGTTCATCGATATGTCCTCGCGTATCGCCGTGTGAGGGCACCCGCCGGTCTCGATGCCCAGAATGCGCTCCTCGGGGAGGGCCTCCGCGCGGGCGAGGATGAAGGCATCCTCCCGTGTGAAGATGTCGTTCGTGATCGCGGCCAGGGAATAGTCGTCCCGCATCGCCTTCGCAAGCTTTTCGATGAGGGCCGTCTTGCCCGACCCCACGGGGCCGCCGACGCCAACCTTCAGCACATCCACGACGCGTCTCCTATGACATGAACAGCCTGGCGGGCAGATGCGCGTGCCGCATCGAGGCGATATCGAGACCCGGTGTGAACGACGTCATGTCGTCTATGCCACAGGTCACCGCCCGGCCCGCGATGGCCACGATGTCCGTGTGCAGCGAGTGGACGACACGCTGGGCCTCCGTGGCGCCTAGCGGTACGAGTCGCACCGCCGCGGACGCCTGCGACATCGCGTGTCCGTGCAGGTACGCCTGCGCGGCGTCGCCGATTGGCACGCCAAGGAGCGCCGTGACGGCGCCGAACGCTACGGCGTGCTGGCCGAAATCGCCCTCCCGACCGCCCCCGCGCAGTCGACCGATGTCCGCTATGTCGAACACGGTCTCGCACGTCACGAGGAAGCGCCTCCCGACACGCAGTCCCGCGGTACGCGTCTCCTCCGGCAGCTTCATCGCCGTCAGCAACTCGTCTACGTCACGCACAGCGCCCCAATCACGGTCGTGCGCGGCTCGGTGAGCGACCGACAACGCAATCGCGTCCGACGCGCCCACGCCGAGGCGCAAGCTCGTGCGCAGGAATTCCGCAAACGACGCGCCGTCGTGCACGGCAGACCTCTGCACGTACGTCTCGAGGCCGAGCGAATGCGCGAACGCCCCTGTCGGGAACGCTCCATCGACGACCTGCATGAGGGCGAGAAGGTCAGTGCGCATGGCGTGCGGGGCCGCCTGGGGCTGCGTGCGTAAACACCCGTTCGTCGATCTCGAACGGCACGCCAATCCGCTTGATCGCCGCCTCGAGCGCCCGCTCGTACGGTGTGACGATGCGGGGGCCGTCGAGGGCGATCGGGCGGTGCAGGTTGCCTATCTGGTAGCAGCACAGGCAGGCGTCCGCCGTCGTGGCCGGCGCCAGCACGAACATGCGTTCCGGGACGCCCCCAACCTCGATCACGAGCCGGTCATCGCGATACAGGACGTCGCCCGGATGCAGCACGGTGCCGGTGCGCAACGCGAGTCCGACCTCGCGGCCCGCGCGGGTCGCGACCTTGTGGCGCGCCTTGCAGCGTCCCTCCCATGTCAGCGGAGCGACGTCACGTTCGCGCCTGCCATCATCGCCCTTGGGGAGCACAGACTCGACGAGGATCACCGGCTTGCCTAGAACAGGAAGTAGCGTTGCGCCATCGGTAGGGTCTCGGCGGGCTCGCATGTCAGGAGTTCGCCGTCGGCGCGGACCTCATAGGTCTCGGGGTTGACCTCGATGTCCGGCCGGTAGTCGTTGAGTTTCATGTCGGCCTTGCTGGCGTCCCGGCATCCTCGCACGCCGACCACGCGCTTCTCCAACCCCAGCGCCCGATCGATGTGCGCGTTCCCCGCCGCCTGCGAAACGAACGTCACTGAGCACTCGTACGGCACGCGACCGTGCGCGCCAAACATCGCCCGACCGAGCACCGGCTGTGGCGTTGGGATCGACGCGTTCGCATCGCCCATCTCCGCCCACACGATGAACCCGCCCTTCACGATGAGGGACGGCTTCACGCCGAAGAACGCAGGCTTCCACAGCACGAGGTCCGCGAGCTTCCCCACCTCAACCGAGCCGACGTGCTCGTCGATCCCGTGAGCGATCGCGGGGTTGATAGTGTACTTGGCCACGTAGCGTTTCGCGCGGAAGTTGTCCGAGCCCGCGGGGTCCTCCGGGAGCGGCCCACGTTGCGTCTTCATTTTGTGCGCCGTCTGCCACGTCCGCAGAACGACTTCGCCCACGCGGCCCATCGCCTGGGAGTCAGACGCCATCATGCTGAACGCGCCGAGGTCATGCAGGATGTCCTCGGCGGCGATCGTCTCTGGACGAATGCGCGACTCCGCGAATGCGAGGTCCTCGGGGATCGAGGGGTCTAGGTGGTGACACACCATGAGCATGTCCAAATGCTCTTCGATCGTGTTCACCGTGAACGGTCGCGTCGGGTTCGTGGATGAGGGCAGCACGTTCCCCTCGCCGCACACGCGGATGATGTCCGGCGCGTGGCCCCCGCCGGCGCCCTCCGTGTGATAGGTGTGGATCGTGCGTCCCTTGAACGCCGCGACCGAGTCCTCGACAAAGCCCGACTCGTTCAGCGTGTCTGTGTGAATCGCGACCTGAACATCGTACTCCTCCGCCACGGACAACGCGCAGTCTATGGCGGCGGGCGTCGTGCCCCAGTCCTCGTGGAGCTTGAGCCCAAGCGCGCCCGCCTCGATCTGCTCGCGCAGGGCAGCGGGCAGGGAGGAGTTGCCCTTGGCCAGGAAACCGAGGTTGATCGGGAACCCCTCGGACGCCTGCAGCATGCGGGCGATGTTCCACGGGCCGGGCGTGCATGTCGTCGCGTTGGTCCCCGTCGCCGGGCCCGTTCCGCCGCCGATCATCGTCGTAACGCCTGACGACAGCGCCTCCTGGACCTGCTGAGGACAGATGAAGTGGATGTGCGCATCGATGGCGCCGGCCGTGACGATGGACCCCTCCGCGGCGATCGTCTCGGTGCCTGCGCCGACCGTCATGCCGGGCGTGACGCCGTCCATGATAGCGGGGTTCCCGGCCTTGCCGATGCCGACGATGCGGCCGTCGCGCATACCGATGTCCGCCTTGACGATGCCCCACGTATCGAGGATCAGCGCGTTCGTGATGACCGTGTCGAGCGCGCCGTCCGCGCGCGTGACGCCGGGGGCCTGACCCATGCCGTCCCGGAGGGTCTTGCCGCCGCCGAATTTCGACTCCTCGCCATAGGTCGTGCGGTCCTCCTCGACCTCGATGACCAGCTCCGTGTCCGCGAGCCTAACCTTGTCTCCGACCGTAGGGCCGTACATGTCCGCGTAGGCGCGGCGCGAGATTCTCAGGCTCATGCGTCCGCTCCCTGGATGGCCTTCAGGGCTGCCCCCCGCGTCGCGGGGTCGTCGAGTCGGCCGTTCGTGCGCGCGTTGAGCCCATGCACCACACGCGTGCCCCCGAGTTCAACCAACTCGACCGTCTTCTCGTCGCCCGGCTCGAACCTGACAGCGACTCCCGACGGGATGTTCAGCCGCATGCCGAACGCCTTCGCTCGGTCGAAGCGCAGGGCGCGATTCACCTCGAAGAAGTGGAAGTGCGACCCGACCTGCACCGGCCGATCGCCGGTATTGGCTACCGTGATCTCCGCAACCGCACGGCCCGCGTTCGCCACGATGTCCTCGTCACTCAGCATGTACTCGCCGGGGATCATACGCCTGCCTACCTTATCGGGTCGTGGACGGTGACGAGCTTCGTGCCGTCGGGGAAGGTGCCCTCTACCTGGACATCGTGAATCATCTCCGGGACCCCCTCCATGACGTCGTCACGCGAGAGGATAGTCGTGCCGTATTCCATGAGTTCGGCGACGGTCCTCCCGTCACGGATGCCCTCCAAAACCTCTCCCGTGATCAGCGCCACGGCCTCCGGGTGGTTGAGCTTGAGACCTCGGGCGCGCCGCTCCCTGGCCAGGTTCGCGGCTACGTACACGAGCAGCTTCTCCTGCTCACGCGGCGTCAGGTTCACGGCGTGTCTCCTCGGTCAGTACTTCCGAAGCTCTATCGGTTCAATGCCCAACGCGGACTCGTACACGTCACGCGCCGTGCGCGCGAACGTCCTCTCGATCTCGCCCGACGTGTGGGCGAGCATTCGAGCCGCGATGCCTCGTCGCGCTAGTCGCGTCATCCCGCCGACCGCGGACGAGTCGCCGGCTGGCATGCGCTCCGCACACAACCCCCAAAGGCCGTCGTCCATAGGGCCGAGCCCAAGACCATACCAAGACCCCCAGCACGTGAACCCGTCGAGGCCACCGAGCGCATCCAGACCATCCCCTCGACTAAGTACGGCATTTTCGTGGAGCAGCACGCCCTCCGCGTCGCGCGCCGTGAGCCTGGCGCTAAAGCGGCGGAACGCGAGCCGTTCACCCCGCGCAATGCGGCCCGGCATCACGATTTCCTGATAGATCATCCGCGCGCCGGCGTCGAGCGTGATGTCGACCTCCTGCCTGAAGTCCGAGTCCGCGTACAGGATAATCGGGTCTGGAAGGTACTCGAGCAGGCCGTCAGATTCGACGTGAATGCGAATCGCCTGCGAGGCGCCCTCCCCGTCCATGCCATACACCTTCGTCGCCGCCTGCGTGGTGAAGAGCGCGCGCGCGCCGGCCCCGACGCGGATGGATACCTCGTATCGGTCCCCCTGCAAAACGCCCCCGGTTGGGCTCAGCAGATACACCAAAGCCGCGCCAGACGGATGGCCGATTGGGCGCATCACCCGCAACGGCGCGTGGCCGTACTGCTCCGTCAGAACGGTGCGGCCGCCCCGCAACTCGAACGCGAGGCGCAACGCTCCGTGCCGCGCGGAGGGATGTGAAATGCCTCGGGACACGGCCTGTGTGGCGCTCATCTGCTACACCGTGAGGTGAGTCCTGACGACTTCGTCCGTGAGATTCCGCGTCTCCCCCTCCGCGACGATGCTGCCGCGGTCCATGATGTAGTACAGATCGCCGAGAGCACGCGCGAAATCCAGGTACTGCTCGACCAGCAACACGGCCGTCTCGCCCGCGTCGCGGACGCGCCGGATCACCTGCTCGATCTCCTGGATGATCGATGGCTGGATCCCCTCCGTCGGCTCGTCCAGCAGGAGCAGACGGGGCTCCGATACCAACGCTCGCCCGATGGCCAGTTGCTGCTGTTGTCCACCGCTGAGGTCTCCGCCTCGACGCGTCAGCATCGATCTCAGCGCGGGAAATAGGGCAAGCACGGACTCGGGCACGTCCTTTACGCGATCCGTCCGCGCCTCCAGTCCGACGAGCAGGTTCTCGCGCACCGTGAGGCGCGGGAATATCTCCCGGCCCTGCGGCACGTAAGCGATCCCAGCTCTCGCGCGGACGTGCGAGGGCGCCTTCGTGATGTCCTCGTCGTCGTACGTCACCGAGCCGCGACGCGCCGGCAGCGCCCCAGCGATCGCTTTGAGCAGCGTCGTCTTTCCGACGCCGTTTCGGCCCATGAGACAGACCACCTTACCGGCGGGCACATGCATGTGCACACCCCGCAGGATGTGGCTCTCGCCGTAGAACACGTCGAGCCCGTCGATGCTCAGCATCCCTCAGCCTCGCCCTAGGTACACTTCGACCACCCGCGGATCCGCTTTGACCTCGTCCATGGTCCCCTCGCAGAGCGACGACCCTTCGTGCAGCACAGTCACCGTGCGGGCGATCTGCTCGACGAAATCCATGTCGTGCTCGATCACGAGGATCGAGTGAGAATCCGCGAGCGAGTGGATCAGGTCCACAGTGCCTTGCGTTTCGTAGTCCGTCATGCCAGCGACCGGCTCGTCCAGCAACAGCAGTCGCGGGTCCTGCGCGATCAGCATCCCGATCTCGAGCCACTGCTTCTCGCCGTGAGACAGCAGTCCCGCCGGATCGTCCGCCTTGTCGGACAGGCCCACGGCGTTCAGCACGTCCGCGATGCGATCCCCGTCGTGGCTCCCGAGCATCGACCGTATCGTGCGGAATATGCCTTTGTCCTCGGGGAGCGAGAGCGCTAGGTTCTCGAATACCGTGTGGTTGACGTAGATCGTGGGCGTCTGGAACTTCCGTCCGATGCCCAGGTTCACGATAGCGTTCTCGGTCAGCGTGGCAAGGTCGGACACCCCGTTGTAGAGCACGGTACCCTCGGTCGGCCGCACCTTGCCTGTGATGGTGTCGAGGAGGGTGGTCTTACCTGCGCCGTTGGGGCCGATGATGACCCGCAGTTCGCCGACGCCCATGAAGAAGTCCAGGTCGTTCAGCGCCTTGAAACCATCGAAGCTCACGGTCAGACCTTCGATGTAGAGGATCGTATCGCTGGTCGCGTCCTCGACTCGCCGGGCGTACATAGGTTCAGCCCTCGCCGTCCGTGGATGTCGTAGCCGGGGTGACATCGTCGCCGGTCGCCGACGGTCGGCGGACGCGCGCGACCAGGCCGAGCAGCCGTCTGGGGATGCCCACGAGGCCCTCCGGCAGGAACATCACCACCACGACGAACAGACCGCCAAGAAAATACGGCCACATCGCCGCGAAGGTCGTGGATCCCGTCAGGGCGCTCTTGAACCAACTGACGGCGAACGCCCCGACAGCCGCGCCGACTAGCGTCCCCCGTCCGCCCACGGCGACCCAGACCGCCATCTCGATAGACGGCAGTATATCGAGCTCGCTCGGGTTGATGATCCCCACCTGCGGCGCGTACAGGGCTCCCGCGATCCCCGCCAGCACGCCCGCGATCGTGAACGCGCACACTTTGTAGCGAGACGCCGAGTACCCAGAGAAGCGCACGCGCGTTTCGTTGTCCCGGATCGCGACCAACACGCGCCCGAACTTCGACATCGTCAGCCACCGACACGCGAGATACGCGAGCCCCAGCGCGATCACCGTCGCCATGTAGAGGCCGCGCATCGTTGCGGGGTCGTTTAGCGCGAAGCCGAGGAGCCGCTTGAAGTCAGTAAGACCGTTGTTCCCACCGAGGCCGAGGCTGTTGCGGTAGAACACCAGGGCCATGGCGAAAGTCAGCGCCTGCGTGATGATGGCGAAGTACACCCCGCGAATGCGACTTCTGAACGCCAGGAGTCCAAACAGCGCGGCTGCCCCGCCGGGGACCAGCACGATGGCCAACGCCGTCCACCAGAAGTGGCGGAACGGCGGCCAGAACCACGGCAGCTTCTCCCAGCCAAGGAAGACCATGAAGTCCGGCAACTCGCTCCCGTACACGCCTTCGCCCGCGATGGCGAGCATGAGGTACATCCCCATCGCGTACCCGCCGAGAGCGAAGTACACGCCCTGTCCGAGGCTCAGAACGCCCGTGAAACCCCATATCAGGTCGATACCGAGAGCGACGATGGCGTAGCAGAGGAACTTCCCGAACAGATTCAGTTTGTAGTCCGAGACATGCAGCAGCGTACCCTCGGGGCCGTACGCGTTCATCAGCGGCACGACGACAAGCAGCACGGCGGCCACTACCCAGAACGGCGCCAGACCCCGGCTGAACGATCGCTTGGACCCTAGACCGCGGTTGCTCACGCAGACTCCTCATGGCGGCCCTTGTCCGGGAATACCCCGAGCGGCCTCTTCTGCAGGAACAGGATCAACGCGACGAGCACCAACACCTTCCCGGCCACCGGGCTCGACGTCATCCCTTCGAGGATTTTGTTCCCGCCGCCGATCATGAACGCGCCACAGACCACCCCCGCGAGCTTCCCGACCCCGCCGAGCACGACCACCATGAACGCGTCGATGATATACGTCTGTCCGAGGTCGGGACCCACGTTGCCAAGCTGACTCAGCGCGCATCCCCCAACTCCAGCCAACCCGGAGCCGAACGCGAACGTCCACCGGTCCACCTTGCGCGTGGCGATACCGAGGCACGCGCTCATCTGGCGGTTCTGCGTCACCGCGCGTATACGCAGCCCTGCGCCGGATCGCAGCAGAACAGCGTACGTCCCGACGATGCACGCGACACTTAGCGCCAGGATGTAGAGACGGTTGTACGGCAGGACGACGCCAGTGATGATCTGCCACCCACCGGTCAGCCAGCCGGGGCTCGCGATGTCGACGTTCTGCGCGCCGAACGTATGACGGGCCAACTGCTGCAGGCCCAGGCTTACGCCGAAAGTCGCAAGCAGCGTGTCCAGCGGACGGCCGTAGAGATGACGCACGATGAGATGCTCGAGAATGACGCCCAGCACGGCCGCAGTCACGAAGGCGACGGGGATGGCAACGATCGGGTACATCGCGAACGCGGACGCGGGAAGGGAGGACTTGAAGCCGGCTTGCACCAGGTACGTCGCGTACGCGCCGATGAGCATCAACTCACCGTGCGCCATGTTGATCACCTTCATCAGGCCGAACGTGATCGCCAACCCTACTGCGATGACGCCGAGTATCGACGCCAAGCTGAGGCCGTTCCACGTGGTCTGCACGACGTCCGTAAGGATGCCCCAGCGCTCAATGCGCGCCACGGCCCGCCGCATCGCCTCAACGACATCTGCGTCCGTCTCCGACCCCGCTTCGAGCGCCTTCCCGAACTCGTTGAGCGCGTAGCCGGAGTGCAGCGCTGCGAGACGCTCGACTGCCCGGGCCCTCACCTGAGGATCCTCGTCCGCGAGCCGAGTAACCTCGATGGCCTCGTCGATCCCGCGTAGCGTCCACTTGGCGCGCTCAGAGTCGCGTGCAGCCATCAGGAGCGGCATGAGGGTGTCATCCTGCTGACGCCCGAGGAAGAACGCCGCAGAGCGTCTCGCCTGAGGGTCGGGGCCGTTGAGGCGGAGCAGCTCCCGCCCGAGCTTACGCAGCTTGCGCCCGGCCGTAACCGCCGTCAGAGCGTCCTCAGGCACAGCGACGTGAGCGCCGGCCGCATCGACAACGGGAGCGCCACCATATGCGTGGCGCAGGGGAACGCGGCCGTCCGCCGCCGTCTCTCCCGCCACGACCGCGATCGTCTCTCCAGCCGCGTCGGTATAGGTGTGCAGGTTCCGGTCGAGAAGCGCCTGAATGGCCATGTCCGCGTCAGCGTCGCGAAGCTTGGCGATCTCGATCGCTGCCGCGGTCTGTGCGGCGCCCCGGCCAGTGAGAGCGCGCACGTGCTGTGCGGCGGGAGTATCGGCGGCGGTCTGCGCGGACGCAAATCCCGCGATGAGCGCAACGAGAGCTACGGCAAGCGGTCGTGTCATTGGCTGCCCGGTGGGGTTGTCCGGTCGGGGAACAGTCGGACGCCCTCCGCAGCTTAACGGAGGGCGCCTCTGGCCGGAAGGGCTGGCTAGGGAGCCATCGCCTTCATGTAGGTGCCGTCGTGGTTGACGTGGTCGCAGTCACGATCGGCGCTGGTGTATTCGCTCCACGGCATTGGGCGTACGAGGCCGTCGGACTCCCAGACGATGCCGAACTGCCCATCGGCCAGGATCTCGCCGATCAGCACCGGCTTCCACGTGTGGTGATTCACCTCGTCGATCTTCTTCGCGCCGCCGGGCGCGTCGAACTCCAGCCCGTAAGCGGCCGTGCGGACAGCGTCGACATCTGTCGTGCCGGCCTTCTCGACGGCGGCCGCCCACACGTAGACGCCATAGTAGGCGGCTTCGATCGGGTCGTCGGTCACGCGATCGGCGCCGCCCGGAAGGCCGTTGGCCTCGCAGTACGCCTTGAACGCCTCGACGAAGGAAGCGTTGTCGCGCGTGTCGATGGACTGGTAGTAGTTCCACGCCGCCAAGTGTCCCACGAGGGCGCTCGTGTCCATGCCACGAAGCTCGTCCTCGGCGACGCTGAACGCCATGATCGGCACGTCGTCGGCGGTGAGTCCCTGGTTGGCGAATTCCTTGTAGAAGGGGACGTTGCTATCGCCATTGATGGTGCTGACGACGCAGGTATCGCCGGCCGCGGCGAATTCCTTGATATCCGCGACGATCGTCTGGTAGTCCTGGTGGTGGAACGGCGTGTACTCCTCGCGGTAGTCATCCGTCGAGACGCCCTTGGCTTCGAGCATCGCCTTGAGGATCTTGTTCGTCGTCCGCGGGTACACGTAGTCCGTGCCGAGAAGGTAGAATCGCGTGAATCCCTCGTCGAGGAGATACTGTACGGCGGGAGCGGCCTGCTGGTTGACCGCGGCGCCCGTGTAGAACACGTTCTTCGAGCACTCCTCGCCTTCGTACTGCACCGGGTAGAACAGCAACCCGTTGTGCTGCTCAAAGACGGGCAGCACGGACTTGCGGCTGACTGACGTCCAGCACCCGAAGGTGGCAGCCACGTCGTCCTGCAGGAGCAACTGCTTGGCCTTCTCGGCGAACAGGTCCCAGTCCGACGCCGGGTCGACGACGACCGGCTCGATCTGCCTGCCTAGAACGCCGCCCTCGGCGTTGATCTCGTCGATCGCCATCATGACTACGTCGCGGAGGGACACCTCGCTGATGGCCATCGTGCCGCTGAGCGAGTGAAGGACACCGACCTTGATCGTGTCCTGCGCGCGCGCCATCGGCGCCAGGGCCATCACCGCGACGGCGGCAATTGCTACGTTGCGTACCTTTGAAAACAGCAAGTGTCGGGACATGAGCGTCCTTTCGTTACCGGCGTGCTAGCCAACGGGTGTTAGAACGTGAATATCTGCTCGACGGCAACCTGAGTCGTCTCGGCGTCGAGGTTGCGACGGAACTCCGCAAGCAGGAACCAGTTGTCGTTGACCGCGTAGCCGGGACTGACGGTTACTTCCGTCGATGTCTCGGCGCTGTCCATGTCGATGCCGCTGAACCGGCCGGTGACGCCGAGCTTCTCGGTAAGCGCGTAGTTCGCCATGCCCAGGAAGTGCAGGCCCGCCTCACCGTCGGCTCCCCAATTGCTGAGGAGGTCGATCTCACCAGCCAGCGTCAGGTCGCCGGTGGTGAACGTCGCCCACGCGTTCAGCTCGCTCTGGTAGTAGTCGCCCATATCCTCAGCCGCGAAACCGACCTTGGCAGTAACCTCGGGCACGGGCATCACAGCGACCTGCCCCTCGAACCCGATCGTCTCCCAGTCCGTCTCGGTCACGTCCCACACGGACGGCATCGCCGCGACGTAGAGGCCGACCTTCTCGTCCGGGGCAACACTGACCGCAACACCGTTCTGGTACCCCGGGTAAGGGATTCCTTCGGATACGGAGAACTGGTACAGGCCTGTCGGCTCAGCGGTTTCCCAGCCGAACGTGCTGAGGAAGCGCCCGACTTTCACGGAGAGGCCAATGTCCTTCATGTCCTCCGGCGTGTACACCACGTGCGCCTCTTCCATCTCGACGCCCGTGGGCAGGCTGTTGATGTCGATACGCGCCGTCATCTCACCGAAGTCTAGGTGGAAGTCGACCTCCATCTGGTCCACGCCGCCGGTGACGGTGGAGTCATCGCCATCGTCCGCGAAGACCGTGGACATATCGATAAAGCCGTCGATGGTCAGGTTGTCTGCCAGCTCAATCTCCCCCGCCGCGGGCGCAACAAGCGAGAGCGAAAGTGCGGCGGACAGCGCCATCCCGGCTACGCCCTGCCATACGGCGCCTCGCCGATAAGACGATAGAGACATGTGCGTCCTCTCTCTGATGTTCGATGCGTCGCCCGAAGGCCGCACCGATAGCGTGTGTGTGGCTCCCCACGCTATATTCGTGCCAGCGTTTGTCGGTGGCACCCCGCCCGCCAATGAACGCTGTCGTCCATGGGGGCCATCGGGCATCGCTTGGTCTGGGGTTACCTTGGCCCGCCCGCCTCAGCGATGCGGCGCCGGAATATACGGCATCCGCGTGCCTGTTTCTTGGGCATGTGGCCACGGCGGCGTGCGTGAGTTGCGCACACTTGCCGCGAGTACCTCACCGCTGCGTGTAGTCCGCCGGCATCGGTATGTCGGCGCCATACCGCGCCGTCAGGGCGAGGCGGGTCAGTCCATGCATGAGGAACGCCGGACCCATCTGCGACTCGTACCAGTCGATCCCCGCGGCTCCAGACGGAATGACGGCTCCGAAGTATAGCGGCAAGAGCGTCTCCGCCAATCCGCCGGCTCCGGCAAGCCACTTGGCGTCCTCCGTGGCTGCGTAGAGATCGACCAGCAGGTCCAGCGCGATGCCTGGGTCCGTGGCCGGGATCGCTGAGATACCAGTGCCCTCGTCCACCGGGAACGGCTCGGCCACGTAGGCCTCGCCGACGGTCCGGGCCCAAGCCAAGAAACGCTCGTCCTCGGTGAGTTCCCACGCCCTCACGCACAGCAACGCCGTGGACGCGACGCTGGAGCGGCCGTAAACGCTGCCCCAGATGTCCATCTGCTCGCGGATCTCACCGCCTTCGCGCAGGCACAGGCTGACGTAGACCCGGTTCTCCAGGTCATGCGGCGCGGAGAGGAAGCCATCCAGGTACACGCGCCCGTACCGCCGCACGCGTTCGGCAGTGTCGGCGTCGGTCTCCGCGATGAACTCGGCGCTCTCCAGGAGGCTGACGCCTAGCGAGAAAGTCTGCGTGGGCGCGTTGACCAGGTGGAAGCTGTGGTCCTCCGGCGATCTGCTCTCGATTAGCAGCACGCCGTGCTCGTCCTTCTTCGCCCACCAGTATTCGAGATACGCCTCCATCTGTGCGAGCGTCTCTGGCCGGGGTCGCCGCGAGTGCGCGAAGGCTAGATCGAAGATGTAGAACCCGCTGTGCCTTGGAAAGTCGCACGCGCGCGCTTCGCGGGGGTGATGGTCCGTCTGGTCGATGTAGGCGTGCCGGATGTATTCGCGCGGCTCGCCCTCCGTCCAGTGGTTGTCGAGTCCGTCGGCGAAGCGCTGAACGCACTCCGGGTTGTACGCGTCGAGCTTCTGCCACAGCCATAGCGGGACCTGGCGCAGGTGATCGTGGGTGGCGTTTCCCGGCCGAGCGTCCGGCATCAGCGCCTGCCGAGACGAGCCCACGCGCCCGTCGACGAGATGCCAGAAGGCGTGTTCGCCCCAGCCGAAGAGGCCGCTCTGAGTGTCGACGCACGAGTGTGCGTAGCGCTCCAGGTAGCGGTCGGCTGCATCTCCGAAGCTTGCCCGGCCGTCGATCTCAGCCAGAGCGTACATCGCCTTGAGCAGTGGCTCATCGTGGATGAGGTTGTTCCCCAGTAGGCAGCGGTCGCCGTCCCGTTGCCCGTGGATCGCCGCTGGCAGCGCGGTGAGCATCTTGCCGGACCGTGGGTTGAGGAGCGAGGGGAACAGACCATCATACGGGTCGGACGCCTCCACGATGGCGCCAATGGCCTGTACGACACGGTCCAGGCCCTCGGCGACAGCGCCTCGTATCCCCGTCCTCGCATGCATCTGTCGCTCCTCCGATTTCTGGACGGTCGCGCCGCTGGCGTTGCGGGTCGCCGGGCCGCCGCACGGGAGCCCGGAGCCATCAACTGACCGTGCCCCGGAGTGTATGACGTCCCTCCGTCGGTCAGCAACGCGCCTGTCGTGCGCACGGCTGGTCGGCCTGGCCGCTCGGCGCTCCGATGTCGTGACACGCGCTACGCGCGCGTGGTATACACGCGCTGAGGAGAGGACCGCATTGGCCACCCAGGACACCGCCAAGATAGAGCGCATCCTCGCCGCCCTTGAGGGTGAAATCGGACCGCTTGAGGCGAACGTGCCAGGCGATCCGGTCGGGCAAATCGTCGGCACGATCCTCTCGCAGAACACCACCGACACGAACAGCCACAAAGCCTACGAGCAGCTCTGCGGGACGTTCCCCACATGGTCTGCGGTGCGGGACGCCCCGCGCGAGGATATCGTGGAAGCCATCCGGTCGGCCGGCCTGGCGGAGACCAAGGCGAGCACGATGCAGAACGTGCTCAACGCGCTCCCCGCGCCCGACGGCGAGCCGTCACTGGACGAACTCAACGACATGGACGACGAGGCGGCCACCGCCTACCTGGTGGCCTTCAACGGCGTCGGCGTGAAGACGGCGGCGTGCGTGCTCGTGTTCGCCCTCGGCCGCGACATATGCCCGGTGGACACACACGTGCATCGCGTCGCGAACCGGCTAGGGCTCGTGGCCACGAAGGCGCGAGACCGCACCTACTCGGCGCTCAAGTCCGTGATACCCGCAGGCAAAGCATACGTGGCACACGTGCTCCTCGTGCGATTCGGGCGGCGGGTGTGTAAGGCCCGGAACCCTCTCTGCCACGCGTGTCCGGTCTTCGACGACTGCGCGTTCGACGATCGACACGAGTGCGCCGCGAGGCACGCTGAGCGAGGCGACGCGTGAACGTCGCGCGGGAGATCCCGCTCAACCCCAACATCGTCATCTACCATGCCGACGAGCCGCTCACGCCACGTATTGTGGAGGCGTTTCGAGCGGGCGATGGCGGAGCGCCGCCTCCGATCTGCGGAATGCTCGCACGCGGCGCCGTCAGCGTACACATGACTCGGTACCGCATGAGTGTGCGGAAGCCCGCGGATGCCGACACGCTGACGTTCCTTCAGGATGTCGAGCCCGCGGTCTGTGAGTGGTCGGGCCAGGCCGCAGTTCCCGCCGCGCCGGATCGCATGCCCAAGTGGCGCGAGTTCCCCGTCCCATGCGACCCGACACTGGCGGGCGAGCGCGAGGTGTACGAATCCGCCGACTGCGCGGCTGGGAGCCACGTCGCCCGAACGCTGTTCGAGGTGCGCGGCGTCGCCGAGTTGGTTCTCACGCCCGGGTCGGCGTCGGTGGCGAAGGGCGTGCTGTTCGCGTGGGTCGACATCGCGCCATCTATCGAGGACGCCTTGCCGACCGCAGAGCCCACGGAAGCGGATTGACACCAGCAATGGACCTATTCGACATCGCCGACGCCGACACACCCACCGACGCCCCGCTGGCGACGCGCATGCGGCCGCGTACGTTCGACGAGTTCCTGGGCCAGGAACACATCCTAGGCCCAGACCGGCCGCTCAGGCGTGAGATCGAGAGCGACTCGATTCGCTCCATGATTCTGTGGGGTCCGCCCGGGTGCGGCAAGACGACCCTCGCGCGCCTCATCGCGCGGTCGTCGCAGGCGGCCTTCGAGCCGTTCCACGCCGCGAGTGAGGGCGTGCCCGAACTGCGTAAACGCATCGCGCAGGCGCGGGAGCGCCGCAAGTTCCACCGCAAGGGCACCATCCTCTTCCTTGATGAGATTCACCGGTTCAACAAAGCACAACAGGATTCGCTCCTGCCACACGTGGAGGAAGGGACGGTCACGCTCATCGGCGCGACTACCGAGAACCCCTCCTTCGAACTGAACGCCCCGCTCCTGTCGCGGGCGCGCGTCGTGGTCCTGAATGCGCTGGATGAGGACGACATCCGTCGTCTCGTGGAGCAGACGCTGCTGTCGCCACGCGGGTTGGTGGACCTGTCGCCGGATGTCTCGGAGGATGTCATCACGCGAATCGTCGAGATTGCCGACGGCGACGCGCGAACGGCGCTGAACCTGCTGGAGTCGACGGTCTCATCCGCGCCGATCGTCGACGGGAAGCGCGCCGCGCGGAGCGAACACTTCGCCGATGTCCTGAAGCGCCACGCCCTACGCCACGACAAGAGCGGCGACAGCCACTACCAGCTCATTTCGGCGCTCATCAAGTCGATACGCGGGAGCGACCCCGACGCCGCCGTGTATTGGCTCGCGCGTCTTGTCGAAGCTGGCGAGAACCCGCGATTCGTGGCGCGACGCGTGGTGATCTCGGCCAGCGAGGATGTCGGGAACGCGGACCCGACAGCGCTCTCCGTCGCCACCGCGGCGGCGCATGCCGTCGAGTACGTGGGGATGCCCGAGGCGCAGATTAGCCTCGCCCAGGCAGTGACGTATCTCGCCTCCGCTCCCAAGAGCAACGCCAGCTACGCGGCCCTGAACGACGCTCGCGCTTACGTGCGAGAGAACCGTCCGCACCCCGTCCCGCTGCACCTCAGAAACGCCGTGACCGGCCTGCAGCGTAGCCTCGGCCACGGCGAGGGATACCAGTACGCGCACGACGCGGACGATGGCTACGTGCCCCAGCGCCATCTCCCCGAGGACATGGACGACGTGATGTTCTACCATCCCAAGGAGATCGGCGAGGAGCGCGCGATCCGCGGCCGTCTGGCGGAATGGCGCGGACGCAAGTCGCGAGACCAAGAGGAACCTGACTCAACGTGAGCAAATGGAACGTCATCCTGACTTCGCCCATCCACCACGCGGGCACGGACGCGCTCGACGGACACGCGGCCTGGAGCCTACTACCCGACCTCGAAGAGGCCACTGTCATCGACGCCGTGCGCGAGGCGGACGGGATGATCGTCCGCGCGTTCGGCTACTTCGGTCCCCAACTCATGGATGCCGGTAGCCGCCTGAAGGTCATCGGCCGGCACGGCGTGGGTGTGGACAACGTCGACATCGAGGCGGCCACGGAGCGCGGCATTTGGGTGGTCAATACGCCCGAGGCGAACGCGGAGGCGGTCGCGGAGCACGTCATAGGCAGCATGCTCGCGTTCGCGCGCCGGATAGTCATCGCGGACGCGGCAACGCGCACGGGTGACTGGAGCCTGCGTGACCGCAACTACGGCTACGAGGTGATCGGCAAGACGTTGGGGATCGTGGGAGTGGGGCGGATCGGCGCGCGCGTAGCGCAGATCGCCGCGCTCGGCCTCAACATGGACATCCTCTATACGGACGTCATCGACCGCGACGACCTTGAACGAGACTTGGGCGCCAAGCGCGTCCCCCTGAACGAACTCCTCGAGCGCTCGGATGTCGTGACCGCCCACACGCCCGCGACGCCCCAAACCAGAGGCATGTTCAACGCCGACGCCTTCGCGCGCATGAAGGACGACGCGCTGTTCATCAACGCAGCACGCGGCCCAGTCGTAGACGAACCGGCGATCATCGAGGCCCTTCGGTCAGGAACGATCGGCGGGGCGTGCCTCGACGTGTTCGAAGAGGAACCGCTCGCGCAGGAGTCGCCACTCATGGGCCTGCCCAACGTGATCCTGTCGCCACACAAGGCGGGTCAGTCGGACACGTCAATGCGGAACATGTCGCTCGTGTCCCTGGACATCCTGCGCGTCCTCCGTGGCGAAGAGCCCAAGTACCCCGTCAACCGGCCGAGTGACCCACGATGAGCCCTGCACTGGCCATCGGCGCGCTCGCCGGCATCGCGACGCCGGTCGTCGTCGCCGGGCTGTTTCTGCTGATGCTAAGGCGGAAGGCGTGACAGGACGCATCCTATGCCTGCATCGGTCTCCCATAGGCGATGTCGACCTCCGCATCGGGAGCCCTGGCGCTAGGGGCTAGCAGCGGGTCCGTGCACATGCTGGGGGCCATCCGAGACTTGGCGTAGGACCGCGGCGGCACCGACAGAGCGTGGCCGCAGGGCCCGATTGGTCCACCGCCACGATACATCCTCCCACCGGGTCTCGCTTCACTACGCACGAGGCGCCCATGAGACGGCTGAGCCGCGTCGCCATCGTCGCCCTGCTGTTGCCCCTCACATCGCACGCTGACCTGCGTGTGCAGGCGTTCGACGCCGACCCCGGCTGGGAATCCGTCGGCTCGCGGGCCGCGCGGAACCACTCGCGCACAGTGACGCAGGACTTTGGGCACAGCCTGACGTCTTTTGCCGAAGGTGCGGCGCCGGGCGAAATCGGCGGCGTCATCGCGCGATCGCTGACTCCCGCGATGTACTGGGCGCCCATCGCGGAGAAGACGCTCGACGGGCCGCTCCGCGCCTCAGGAAAGTTCGCCGTCACGCCGGCGGGCGGAGGCAGCGGCGTCCTCGTCGGGTGGTTCAACGCGGAGTCGCGCGGATGGCGCACGCCGAACTCGCTCGCGATCCGTCTCGACGGGAACGGCGGCAAGTACTGGGTATTCTTCGAATACGGGACGCGCGAGTTGGGGACGGGTGGAGGCGTCACGTTCGAGGGCGAACGCTACCAGACAACCCGGACGCCCCCTCACCCGGCGGACGGCTCCGTTCACGTGTGGGAACTCGCCTACGACCCACTGGGTGCGGATGGGCAGGGCGAAATCCGTCTGACCCTCGACGGCGTCCCGTATATCGCGGCCCTGGGACCCGGCCACCGCGAGCAGGGCGCAGCGTTCGACCGCTTCGGCATCATCAACCAGCAGACATCCGGTGACGAGATGACCCTGTACGTCGACGACCTCGTCGTCGACGGGACACGACACGACTCCTCGATGCACGCTGACTGGGTGGGCGTCGGGAATCGCGTGACATTCGAGGACAGGGCCGTCCGTCCCTACCACGACTTTGGGTACAGCGAGACGTCGCACGCCGGAGGGGCGCAAGGCGAGATGGGCGGCATGGTGTGGCGAATCGAAGAGGAGAACACGGCACAGGCCGGCTACTACGCGGACAACGTCGGCAGACTCACGCTCGAGGATCCCCTGCACGCAGAGGGTTCCATCACGATGACGCGCGCGGCGGCCGACAGCGCGGTGCTGATCGGCTGGTTCAACTCACGGACGTACATCGGCGCGCCGCCACAGAACTCCCTGGGCGTCTTGCTCGAGGGGCCGAGCCGCGTGGGCCACTACTTCCGCCCGGCCTACGCCAACAGCAGCGGCATGGGCCGAGTTGTCGGCGAAGGGCCGGTGATGCGCCCCGCGCGGACATCTCACACATGGACGCTCGACTACGATCCCGACGCCAGCGGCGGCCTCGGCAGGATTGTCGTGACGCTGGACGGGGAGAGCGTCTCGGTCGGTCTTGATACGGGCGTGCGGGACAGCGGGGCCGGATTCGACCGGTTCGGCATGCTGTCGTACCAGCGTGGCGGACACTACGTCGAGGTGTGGCTCGACGACCTGCGCTATACGGCCGGCCCGCCGCGCTGAGCGGGGCCGTGTCGGCCATCTTGAGTGACCGGCAAGCCTGAACTAGACTCGCCGCCAGCCATTGACGTGCCACGACAGGGAGGGATCATGCCGAACACCACACTACACAAGGTGCTGCTCGTGATCGGCGACGCGGTGGAGGCGACGGACACGCTGTACCCGTACTTCCGCGTCCAGGAGGACGGCTACGAGTGCGTCGTGATCGCCCCCGAGAAGCGCGTCTATCAGATGGTCATCCACGACCCGCGGCCCGACTGGGATCTGACCGAGGAATCCAAGGGCTACAAGCTGGCGAGCGACCTCGCCTTTCGCGACGTCGACCCTGACGAATACACAGGTCTTGTGATAAGTGGCGGCCGCGCACCGGAGTATCTACGATACGACGAGGATCTGATGCGCATCACGCGGAGCTTCTGCGAGAAGGAGAAGCCCGTCGGCGTCGTGTGTCACGGGATCGAAATCGTGGCGGCAGCAGACGTGATTCGCGGACGCAACGTCACCACCGTCCCCAAGTGTCGTTACGACGCTGAGTTCTCCGGCGCGACATACCTGGACCAACCGGTAGTCGTTGACGGGAACATGGTCTGTGCGCGGACATTCTGGGACAACGCGCCTTGGATGCGCGAGTTCATGAAGCTGCTCAACGCTGCCCGCGACGCAGCAGACGCGTGAGCGACTCGCGCAGCCGCAGAGACACGTCTTGGCGCCGCGTGGTGGAGTAGTTGTATCGAACCTCAAGGCGGCAGGACCCGGCCGGTACCCACCCCTGGTCCTGCCATTGGATCTTGACGCGTTCGCCGTCCCGCTCCAGCAGCTCGTACGGCGGGCCCAATTCCGTGAAGCCTATGGGAATGTCGGCCTGCGCCAGGCCTTTGCCTTCCCGATCGACGATGTAATCCGTCTCGTGGAACGTCGCCCACGCGGCAGGCGTGATGCGGAAGACGCGATGGTCGCCATCGATGCTCGCCGCCTGTAGTTGATATGCGGGCGTCCCATCCTCCAACGGGTCGCTCGTCTTCTTCACGACCCGCCCTTCCCAGCGCACAAGCGCCTCGTCTCGGTACGGAAGACGGCGCACCGCCGCGCGCGTCGAGAACGCCAATTCCTCGACGAGGCCGGAGTGCACGACGCGAGACGATGACGCCATCGCCCAGCCGTCGATAGGCGTCGCGATCTCGACCTTCACCCACCCGTCGACGAACAGCATCACCTCACGAGACATGCCGGGCGGGGCGTGCGCGTACGTGCGGGAGTCGACGCGGGGGAACCGTCGTAGGCCGACGCGGTCGTCGAACACGGCCACGATTGTGGCGACGTCCGCTAAGGCGACACGCGAGCCGGCCGGAGCCGGGCCCCGGAGGGGCGTGTCTAGGGCCACGAGGTCCCGTTCGGCGTCGATGGCCACAACCGTGGCCGGCGTCGACGCGTCACCGGTGTCGACTACGACCTTCCCCCCGACCACGAACGGCGCGACGTTGGCAACGGTCACGTCCACGATCCCCGCGGACAGGTCTTCGCGCGTTGGCGAGAAAGGGAGCGGCGGCGCTGTGTACACGTACGCAGTGAGAGCGCCGACGATGGCGAGGAGGACGCCGACGCTGACGGCAGTCGCTCGCATAGGCACTCCGGTCGAAGTGGGATGGGGTGTGCGACACGCGCGAAGCCCGTTCTCGCGCCCCGCCGCGTCGCGCGGCTAGCTCCCGCTTAACACGCGACGCCGGATCACGATGCCTTGCGCGTTAGCACGACGATCTCGATTCGGCGATTGCTCGCGTCCGTCGGCGCAACGCCTGCGATCAGCTGCTTCGCGCCGTAGCCGGTCGACGTGACGTTCGACCCGGCCGCGCCCAGGTACTCCGCGAGCAGTTTCGCGAACGCGCCGGCGCGCTCCTTGGACAGCCGGACGTTGGTGTCCGCATCGCCGGACTTGTCTGTGTGACCCTCGACGACCACGTCGTAGCTCCCGGCCGCTGGGAGCAGCGCCGCGGCAAGCTTCGCCACGCTGGGGTACGCCGACTTCTTCAGCTCGGTCTTGCCGACGGCGAACAGATCCCCCGTGACCCGCAACACGACGCCTTTCGACGTCGTGAACGCCTGTGTGTCGGGCAGCGACTTCGCCTTGGAAACGAGACCCGCCTCGGCCTCCTTGGAGTCGGCGCCCTTGCGCTCAACGGCGTCCATCAGCCCGTGCGCGCGATCCGCGTTCGCCACTGCGAGGTCGAGGTTGCTATCCGCCAACGCGCTCTCGGCCAGGTCGGCATACGACCCCGCCGTGGCGAGATCGCCAGGCGAGAGCCTACGTGTGAGAGTATCCAGGGTGTCGGCGGCGCGGCGCACGCGAAGCACCGCGTCCTTGACCATCGCCTCTTGCTCTTCGCGTCGTCGCGTCGCCATGTCCCGCGTCTTCGCGCCCTCGCCGGCTACGATCGCCCTGTGAGCGGCCTCGCCTGCCGCGGTCGCGAGACGAGCGGCCTCGGGATAGGAGCCGGCCGCGTGGGCGGCCTCGGCCCTGGTAAGGGCGTCAGTAGCCGCGCCGAATTCCGCGGGAGCGTGCCGGACGGCGTCCGCGTCGCGTGCTCGATCTACCTCGGCGGCTGCGCGACCGATCTGCATGGCGGCGTCCACAGCGCGCCCGAATCGCGCCTCTGTCGATTGGCTCCGTTGCGCTCCCTGCTTGTTCAGGGCCGCCTGCCTGGTGTCACTCGCGGCGCGGTACGCTTCGATCGCCTTCAGCCGGGCCGCGCGATTCGACCCCTCGGCGAGGAGGCCGTCTGTGGCGTCGATGAGGCCTTGTGCTCGCGCGTACCCGTCGGCGTCGTGTGTCCCGGCCTCCGCCTCCGTCGCCAGGTCCATGAGGAACTGCGCCTTGCTTAGCTCGGCCTCGGCGAGCGCCTTCTCCACGCTGAGTTGCGCGTCCGCGTCGGTCTGCGTCGCGCGGCCGCGGGCCTTTTCCGCGTCCTGCCGCGCGGCCGCAGCGTCGGCCTCCGCGCGGGCCTGTAGCGTCTCCGCGATCAGCCTGCGGGTGATTGACGCCTCGGAGCCCGCCTGCGCGGCGCGCAGTTTCGCTTCAAGCGTATCCTGTCGGAGCCGATCGAGCCGCCGTCGCGCCCGTTCATCGCGGGCCGACACGCGCGCCACGTCGGCCGTGTACGCCGCGCGAACGGCGAGGTAGTAGCTCGCCCACGCGTCGCCTCCGTCCTGCTGCCGAACGGACTCCTCCAGCAGTCGCTGCGCGAGCGCGTGCTCGTCACGGCCCCCGGCTTCCGCGCCAGAGGCCTGCACGGCGGCGTTCGCGTCGTCGACGGCGGACTGCAAATCGATCGCGGCGATGGACGACCCACACCCCGTCGCCAGCGCGAAGGAGAGCGCAACGGCTGCGGCTCCGGCGCCGATGCGCCGCTTCACGGTTGTCGTCTGCGCGAGCATCGTGAGACTAGCGTTCATTGAGGGCTTCCAAGTCAGCCTTAGCATCACGCAAGCGACGCTGTTCGGCATCGGCCGACTGCGTCGCCGCAGTCAGTGCGGTCTCGGCTTCGCTCGCGTCTTCCTCGATGCGCTCGAGGGCAGCGCCCATCCGCGCGATATGCGCCCGCAACAAGGCCAACTCCGCAACCTGCGCGACTTCGTCACCGCGGCCTTCCGCGAGCGCCGTCTCTGCCTGGTCTAGGAGCGCGCTCACGCGTTCGACGTCGCCGGGCGCGCTCTGCGCTGCGGGATCTTGACGCAACGCGTCGACGGCCGCTCTCGCCTCGTAGATTCGGAACCAGTCGGAATGGCCACGGGAGCACCCGGCCAGCAGGCACACGGTGGCGAACGCTAGCGCGACACGCTTCATGCTGCTCTGTCTCCCGACGGGGAAGGGGCAGGCCATTCTATCGGACGGTGTCCAGGGCGGCAACGAGATCGCCTAGATCAGCAGATCCAGCAGGTCGGGCAGCGCCTCGGCGCACGCCTCCAAGTACTCGCGAGCCGGTTCCTGCTGCGCAGTCGGCGTCGCCATGGATACGTAGTCGGCGATCCACGCGCGAAGAGTCTCGGCGCCGTGCCCGGCCGCGCGGAAGTCGGCGATGTCCCGTTGCGTAAGATGGAAACGCGCCTCGGGGGACCCGGAGATGACGGCGAGTGTCAACATTCGACATATGACGACCGCGTCACACCCGCCGAAGGCGTCCGTAGGGTACGTCTGGGCGAACAGGCGCTCGCGGGGGAACGAGGCGAACAGATCTCCGCGCACGTCGAGGAACCCCAGCATCGCGGACGCCGTCTGT
The DNA here is from genome assembly GCA_018644665.1 of Candidatus Poribacteria bacterium. Classification (GTDB taxonomy): domain Bacteria; phylum Poribacteria; class WGA-4E. The sequence continues at coordinate 12,464 of JABGQA010000142.1, read as the reverse complement.
ATGTCCTCGAGCGACGCGATCCACCGCGCAGGGGACGTCTCCGTCAGCCGCGGCGCGGGCTGTTGAATCGTCAACCGGCCGCGCGTGAGTTCTACTAGGAACACGTCCTCAATCGTATTCACGAGGGCCAATTCATCCAGGACGGACAGTGCGGTCGGCAGGTCGCTCGTCAGACGCAACGCTTCCCGCGCCGCCTCCGCCCTGTCACGTACGCGCGCAAGGATCGCGGCTCCCGTGTTGGCTGCCGTTGCTAGCGCTGACCGCGCCAGTAAGTCGGCCCCGCGCGCGGCATGGCGTTCCGCAGCGTACTCCAACCCGACCGTCACACGGTGAAGGGCGCCGGCGAAGGCCATCTCACGCGCGGTCGAGTGCGACTCGCGGAGCACGAGAGCGTCCATGTCGGCCGACGCCAAGGCGGACAACTCCGCCGTGATCCGATCGTGGGATCCGAACGGCAAGGCGCCGGAATCCATCCCCGCCCGCAGCGCTTGGAACAGGAATAGGTCGCTAGTGGAGTCGGAAACGGCGTCGGGCAGCATCGGCCCGTCGCTCAACTGTCCGCGCCGGACGGGTCGTCTTCGGTCTTTGTGCTGGGTTTGGCCGGAGGCAGCAACTGGTCGATCTTGCTCATATCGAAGGTGGCGAGGCGGTCGTCCTTCGGCGGCGGCGTGGGCTCCTCCTCCTCGGGGTCCATGCCCTCTTCCACGTGCGTGCCCGCCTCCTCGTCCTGCGTGAGCAACTCGCGCAGAACCGCGATGAATACCTCGGGGTCAGACGCCCACATGAGTTGCGCCAGCATCCGCGCCTGCTCGTCTTCGCCGAACTCGATCTGCTCGAGTTCGACCATGCCGGAGTCGATCGCCATACCCTTGTACCGGTGGGGCATGTCTATGCGGTCGCGGAATAGCTCCGCGAGAAGTTCCACATCCAGCTGATTCAGGAGCCCGGTGAGTTCGTCCGGTTCCAACTCGGTGAGTTCGGCGACCCACAGAGCGACCATCTCGCGATCCGGCGCTCCGTCCTGGAACACGGTCCGCGTGAACATCTCGGTGAACTGCGGCACGCTCACCGCCGACAGAATCCCACATGTGAGGCCAGTGCCCATCGCCGTGTTGAGCACTTCGAGGACGCGTTCCACAGAACTGGCTTGTACCAACTCCGTGCAGTCCGGCACGAGGTAGTAAAGCTCCTCGCGGTCGTAGGGGTCCGGCGTCGCCTCGATGATGTTCAGCTTCTGAGCCTCGGGCAGTCCCCCGAACAGCCCGGACGCGACCCCTGCGTCCATGGACAACAGATAGCTACCGGCCATCGTGGGATCGACCGGAACGACGTTGCCAGCCCCGTTTCCCCCGAGTGGGGAGCGCGCGCCGTAGTTCATACCGTTCTCCGAAATGTCAGCCGAGTCGCGGTGCCGTGCGGGTATGGTAGCGTTCATTCGCGGCGCGTTGGCCACGCGGTTGGTCGTTGGATGTCAGGGCCTTCAAACCATGCCAGCGGCTGCGAACCGCCCGAACCGGGCGCGCACCTCTTCAGGCGACGCCGTCCCGGTCGTGCCGATACGCTGGATAGTGATGGATGCGACGACGTTGCCGATGAGCGCGGCGTCATGCAACGATGCGCCGCTACATAGGGAGGAGACGATGCCCGCCGTGGTACTGTCCCCCGCCCCAACGATGTCGATAGGCCCCTCCGCCGGGACCGTGCGCGCGTGACTCCAGTCCTTACCGTCGAAGACCAGTATACCATCCGGCCCCAGCGTGACATAGAGAGGCCGCGCCGTCCGTCGCGCGAGTTCCTCGGCGCAATCCCGCGCGAGATCCAGCGTTGGCTCGCCGCTGTACCCAGGGCGGATCGCCGACACCGCCTCGAACGCGTTCGGCTTGATGATGATGTTGCGGAAGTCGGCGATGTGCGCGCGCGCGTCCCCGAAAAACACAGTGTCGGTGTGCTCGCGCGCCAGCGTGGCCAACTCGGCACGCACGCGATCTGTCACCACCCCAAAGTTCCGCTCCTGCACTTGGTCCAGCGCGATGACGGCGTCGACTTCCGGCACGACCCGTCGAAGGTCGCCTATCACCGCGTCCTCGAGCGCTTCGGGAGTCCTCGTGCGGTTCTTGATGTCCTGCCGGTTCATCTCGACTTCGGAGCCGTCGGCCTGCACGGCCATCGGCTTCGTGTACGTCGGGGTGAACCTGTCCGGGGCCTCTGTAAGAAAGCCCGTCGTCACGCCGCGGGCGTGGAGACCTTCCCTCAGCTCGAATCCCTCGCCATCACGTCCGATGAGGCCTACGGCGTGGATCGTGCCCACGCCAAGCGCAGCCAGGTTCGACGTTACCGTGCCGGCGGCGCCAGGACTGAGGCGCTTGCCTACGATCTGGTGTGCCTCTAGGTCCGTCTCGATGGACACCTCGGCGATAGACGGATCAACGACGAGGTACTTGTCCAGGAAGAAGTCCCCGACGACGGCGATTCGTGCCCCCGCGAACGCGTCGAGAAGCCGTGACAGCGCCGCTTCGTCCATCTGCTCAGCCCGCCGCCGGGCTGTCGCCCGGACGTCGCGACTCGAACACGTGCGACAGCGGTCCGTTGTAGGGGACACCCATTCTCTTCTCGACCCACGTCTGCCGCTTCTGACGATGCAGCGCCACGGTCGCGTCTGCCTCTGGGTCCGACGCCTCGCCGGTCTCTCGGTCGAGGAACAACGGCGAGTCCTCGGCTGGCGGCTTCGTCCGCGTGTACGCGCCCGAGTAGGCGCGCATGATGATGCGCTGTTCGCGGTTGAGGGTCTCCAACCACTCCGGCGAGGACCGGTGGCGATCACCCTCACAGATCCACGACGGGCAGTACGCGTAGAAGATGTTCTTCCGTGTGACGTCGCTCTCGTTGGGTTCGACGCGATGCCACAGGCTCGCGTGCATGAGCGTCATCGTGCCGGCGCGCAGCGTGACGATGCGTTCGCCTGGCACGCTCTCATGCGTGTCGTACCCCTGCATGTAGTGTGTTCGGTGGCTACCCGGCATGTAGACGAAGTTGCCCATCTTGGCCCGAGGTAGATCGGTGAGCCAGTAGCCGACCTTAATCTGCAGGGGTAACTCGGGAGAGAACACGCCGTACGGCACCCCCCGCGCGCCGTCGGGATGCCAGATGTTGTGGCTCCCGCCCTTCGGTCGGATGAACACCTGCGACATGTGCAACTTGAGGAGTTCGCCGTAGACGTCGTACGGATAGCCGACGTGTCGTGGATGGTCGATCAGGTCGGCCCAGACCTTGCCACGCTCGACGACGTTGCCAGGAGTGTGCGTCCGATCCGGCCGACGATTGGGATCGCTCGCGGCGAGTTCGTCGACGGCGTTCAGGTAGTAGGCGACCTCGTCGGGGGTCAGGGCATCCTCGAACACGAGGAACCCCTCGTCCATGAACGCGTCCCATTGGTCTCCAGTGAAGCCGCGAGGCGCCACCCGATGCACTGCTTCTGTCATCGACTCCCCCTTGAGACCGGCCCAGCGTAGACCGCGACCTAACCCGCGGCATTCTTGCAGGCGCGCAGATGTGGGGCAAGGCCTGGCTCAGTCGCCGTGGCGCCGCGCGCCCTGCCGCCGAGGCCACCTTTGACGCCCTCACGCCGCGCTGCGTATGCTGGACCGCGCGCCCGTTCTGTCCCACGCGCCAACGCACACACGAGAAGTCACGGCCGATGCGCGCCCGTTCTGTCCTCTACGCGGCATGGCTCGCGATCGTCGCGACGGCCACATCTTCGGAGCCGCCGGCCGCCATCGAGCTGCCCGAAGGCACACCGATGGTCCTCGTGCCCGCGGGCGCCTTCCTGATGGGCACGCCGGAGGCGCGTCTGGACGGGATCGTAGACGAGTTGGGCGCGTATAGCCCCGATCGCCCGATCAGACGCGAGTGGTTCCTGGACGAAACGCCGCAGCGCGCCGTGTCGCTCGACGCGTTCTACATGGACCGCTACGAAGTCACGAACGCGCAATACCGTCCGTTCCTCGTCGAGACTTCGCACGCCGAGCCCGCGTTCTGGCGTGACCCCGCGATGAATCAGCCGCAGCGCCCGGTCGTGGGTGTCTCGTGGCACGACGCCATGGCCTACGCGAAATGGGCGGGAAAGTCCCTACCGACGGAGGCGCAATGGGAGCGCGCAGCGCGCGGAGACCTGGTCGGCACGACGTATCCATGGGGCGACGCATGGCCGGCCGGACAGGTCGTAGGGAACTTCGGCGCCGGGGCGCAAGACGGGCACGATGGCGCCGCCCCGGTCGGGAGCTTCGCCCCGAACGCCCTCGGCATCTACGACCTGGTAGGGAACGTCGCTGAGTGGTGCCTCGACGCGTACACCGAGACGTACTACGCAGACGCTCCCATCGACAACCCCGTGAATCAGGCGCCGCCGGATGTCCGCGTCCTCCGGGTCGTGCGAGGCGGCGGGTGGAGCGGAACGGCGATCCACTTGAGGTGCGCGTACCGGGGTCGTGACATCCCGACCGCACAGTACAATCTCGTCGGCTTCCGATGTGTCCTCGCCACGACGCGGGACGTCTCCGAGCCGCCCGGCGTGAGCGCGGAGCCCGGGCCCGCAGCGCCGGGAGTGCCGGCCGCAGCGTCCGGCGCGCCGGAGCGCGTAGGGGACGACGCGCAACGCACCCGTCGGACTCCGGTCTTCTCGGACGTCACCGAGGAGGCGGGCATACGCTTCCGCCACGTGGCCGGGCTTAGCGAAAGCAAGCATCTACCCGAGACCATGGGCGCCGGCGCGGCGTTCTTCGACGCGGATGGCGACCGCGATATGGACCTGTTCCTCGTGAACAGCGGCGTCCTCGCCGCGCCTGCAGGCGGGGCAGTGGCGCGCAACGCCCTCTACCGCAACGACGGGAACGGCGCGTTCACCGACGTAACGGCGAGGTCCGGCGTTGGGGACGCCGGGTACGGAATGGGAGTAGCCGCCGCCGACTACGACAACGACGGAGCGGTCGATCTGTACGTGACGAACTACGGGTCCAACACGCTCTATCGCAACAACGGCGACGGCACGTTCGACGACGTGACCCAGGCCGCGGGCGTCGGCGGCCACAGTTGGAGCGTCAGCAGCGCCTTCGCGGACATCGACAACGATGGCGACTTGGACCTCTACGTCGTCAACTACGTCGACTACGACCTGGCCATGAAGCCGTGCCTCAACGCGGATGTCGGATTGGTGGAGTATTGCCATCCGCGGCTCTACGATGGTCAGTCGGACACCCTCTACCGGAACGATGGCGACGGGTCGTTCGTGGACATCACGCGCCGGGCGGGGGTCGACAACGCCATCGAGGGCAAGGGCCTCGGCATCGCCGTGGCGGACTACGACAACGACGGGTGGGTCGACATCTACATCGCCAACGACACCACGCGGAACTTCCTCTACCAGAACCAGGGCGACGGGACATTCGTGGACGTAGCTCTCGCATCCGGTACTGGATACAACGGCGGCGGCCTCCCTGAGGGCGGCATGGGCGTCGACTTCGGCGACTACAACGGCGACGGCAGCCTCGACCTTATCGTCATCAACTCGTCGGCGGAGACGAACACGCTCTACCGCAACAACCTGGACGGCTCGTTCACCGACGTGACCGCGGACGCGGTGCTCGCCGTCGATAGCCTCTCAATGCTGGGCTTCGGCGCGCGGTTCCTAGACTACGACAACGACATGGACCTGGATGTCTTCGTCGCCAACGGCGGGCTCCAACCGAATGTCGCGCTGCTGAGCGGCGGGAGCGCTACGTACGCGCAGCGCGCGCAGCTATTCGAGAACGACGGCGCCGGGGCGTACGGGGAAGTGGCCGATGCGGCTCCCGGGACATCCGTAGGCAGGGGAGCCGCGTTCGCGGACTACGACGACGACGGCGACACGGATGTCTACGTGGCGAATTCCGACGGCCGCGGCAGGCTGCTGCGGAACGACACGGAGAATGGCAATTCCTGGCTGCGCGTCGAGTTGGCTGGCGTTCGCGCCAACCGCGACGGCGTCGGCGCCCGAGTTGTTGTCGAAGCCGGCGGTCGTCTCCAGGCGCGGGAGCTGAGCGGCGGGTCCAGCTACGCCTCCGCGAGCGATCCGCGACTCCTCCTCGGGCTTGGGCGCGCGCAGCAAGTTGATCGGCTGGCTGTTCGATGGCCGGGCGGAGCGGTCCAGTGGCTGGGAGACATCTCGCCCAATCGCACGATACGGATCGTACAGGCCGAGTGACTGACGCGGCGGCCGTTGTTGTCGTCGGGCGCGCCGGTCTACCATGCCGGCGGCGCGCGCTGCGTGAACCAGCGCGGCCGGCGCCCACCATCGGATAAAGGAGGACCCACCATGTGGTCCCGTCTTCTCGGCCCGTGCGCCTTGGCGCTCCTGATCCTGGCCGCCACGCCTGCCTCGGCGAACAGCGCGTTGGAGTTCTTCGGCGACGCTGGCGACAGCGCCATCGCGCCCGACAGCGACAGCCTCGACATCACCGGCACGGCGTTCACGATGGAAGCATGGATCATGGCTACCGGCGCCCAGAACGGTGACGGCATCATCGTTAACAAGGAGGACAGCTATGAGATGGCACTCCGCGCGGGCGATGAGTTCATGTTTGCCCTGCAGGGTGGCGCTTGGGACTGGTTCGGCGGCGGCAAGCCCACGATGAACGAGTGGCATCATGTCGCTGTGACATACGACGGCGCGCTGTCGCAGGGCTGGATCGACGGCCGGGAAGCACCCTCCGGCACGGCGGCGAATACCCTCGACCTGGGGGCGTCGGACGAGCCGTTCCAGATCGGCCGGCGCGTATGCTGCGGAACTACGCCGTTCCTCGGTGTCATCGACGAGGTGCGAATCTCAGACATAGTGCGCTATACGGCCGACTTCCCGCTACCCACCCACGAATTCGACACGGACGGCAATACGCGTCTGCTGTGGCACCTGAACGAGGCCGGTGGGACTGCCGTCGCCGACAACTCCGGGAACGCCAACAACGGCGCGCTGGAGGGGGCCCCGCAGTGGACGGCCGGGGCGCCGATCGCCACATCGACAGCGGTCGACGCGAGGAGCAAGCTGGCAGTCACGTGGGCGGCCTTACGTACGCCGTATTAGCAGCATGACTCTCGTTGCCGCAGGCGCGGGCGCCGTATTAACATGGCGGCGGCGCGGCCCGCGCATGTCCCAGACCGCAGGCCCGCGCGGCGCGCGACAGACCATTGGATAAGGGAGGACACCGCATGTGGTCACGGCTTCTCGGCACGGCCGCCCCCGCCCTGGCAGTTCTCATGCTGACAGTGACCTCGGCGTCGGCGAACACTGCGCTGGAGTTCTTCGCCGACGCCGCAGATAGCGCCATCGCCCCCGACAGCGACAGCCTCGACATCGCTGGCAAGGCCTTCACGATGGAGGCCTGGATCATGGCGACCGGGCCCCAAAACGGCGACGGCATCATCATCAACAAGGAAGACAGCTACGAGATGGCCCTGCGCGCGGGCGACACGTTCATGTTCGCGCTGCAGGCGGGGGCATGGGATTGGTTCGGCGGCGGCAAGCCCACAATGAACGAATGGCATCACGTCGCCGTGACGTACGACGGCGAGTTGAGCCAGGGCTGGATAGACGGCGCCGCGGCCCCTGCCCCGACGGAAGCGAACACGCTCGACATGGGGGTGCAAGCGAGCCCGTTCCAGGTAGGCCGCCGAGTCTGTTGCGGCACGACCCCCTTCCTCGGCGTTATCGACGAAGTACGCGTATCCGATATCGTGCGCTACACGAAGGACTTCGATGTGCAGACGCGCGAGTTCGAGACAGACGCCAACACGCGCGTGCTGTGGCACTTCAACGAGGGCTCCGGGATCGACATCGCGGACGACTCGGGGAACGGCAACAACGGCGAGCTGGAGGGCGGCCCCCAGTGGACTGCGGGCGCGCCAATTGGCGCCGCAGCTATCGACGCCAGGGACAGGCTGGCGGTCACCTGGAGCGCGCTCAAGACACCGTACTAGCGTGGGATGGCCGCGTCGTCGGCTGACCGGCCGTCGACGCGGCCGTGCCTGCACTGCCGAGGACAACACAGCTTCCGCCCCGACCAGGGCTTGCGCTTCTGAACAAGGGCCCGACGGGACGCGCACTTAGGCGTTGCGCCGCCGGCTCCATCCATGCTCCTACGCAGACGCCGTCCCCCCGACCGCGTATAATGTCCTCGACCGCCCCACCAGTCGAGGAGCACACGTGGCGACCGAAGGAATCGACGCCCTCTGGCGACGCGCGCTCATGCAGCGCCAGAACGGCAACCATGAAGCAGCGACGGAGGCGCTCGCGCAGATCGCGCGGGCGGAACCAAGCGCGAAAGTGTTCGCTGCCCTCGCTCGCGAATTCCGCGACCTCGATGACACCCCGAGCGCGTACTGGGCGTACAAGGCCGCGCTGGAGTGCAGTGGCAGCGACACAGATGCGCTGTTCGGACTGGCGTCGCTGCACACTGAGCAAGAGCGCCACGACGACGCGGTACACGTGTACCTGAACGTCCTGAAGTACCACCCACAGAACGTCGAGGGCTTGGTCAACCTCGGCAACGCGATGGCGCGCGTAGGGCGACACGACGAGGCGGAAGCGTGCTACTACAGCGCGCTGCGCGTTGGGCGGACATCGCCGCACCGAGCGCGCATCTACTACAACCTCGCACGGTCCCACGCCTACGCCGGGCGGATGGGCGAGGTCGTCGACCTACTGATCTGCGCCGGCCACGTAGACGCGGGATACGCGATGCGCGCGTGCCTGGACGACGCGTTCCGCGATGCTTGGCAGCTCGACGAGTTCATCAAGGTTCTGCAGCTCGGCGAGCGCCCGCTCTACAAGCACGTGTACGGGTTCCTCGACCGGGGACACATCTCCGACCTGCGCGTGTTGATTCGCGAGAACCCGTTCCTCGTCACCGTCATTCGGTCGCATCCGACGTTCGCTCGGTTTGAGGAGTTCCTGCCCGGCGACTGATCGCCTCTACACGGTCTACGCGGCCTCGGTCGAACACTACGGTCAGCCACGCGTCCCTCGTCTCGTACAGCAGGCTCTTATACGCCCCGCGCATCGTCACGGTCTCGTGTGGACGGCCCCAGATGGACCGGACCTCCCGCTCGGTCAGTCCACGAACGATGAGGCGTTGCGACTTGAGCGCCCATGTAGTGTCGGGACCCACATCGCGTTCCATATCCCACCGGAACCGACCTGTGGAAGGCGAGCACGCCACGACGCACAGGACTGCGACGGCCGCGGCCAGCGCCCGGGCCCGCTCAGACATAGTTGAGTCCGTACCACAGGGCAGGGATCGGGAACGCGTCGGCCAACGGGCCAGAAGGCGGCGCGGCCGTCGGCCGCTCCTCGCGAGTTCCGAAGACAAAGTGCGCGGCGCCCCCGATGTCGGGCACATCGTGCGTGTCACCATCCAGGTCGAACCGGTATCCGTCGCCGACCGACTCAACACGTAGCCTATTGGCGCCGCTGCCTAGATACTCCGTCAGGTAAGGGCGCATTCGATCGATCAGTTGGGCCAAATCGAGCACTATGTACGTCCCGGACGTGGTCGATTCGCGCTGGCGAGCGCCGGCCGCATCGGCCGCCGCCAGTCCGAATGCGTCGCCGCCCGAGACATGCCACCGAATGCCGGGCGCGCCAGTGTCGGCGACATGGGCCGCGAAGGCGCGCAGCATCCGCGCGCGATCGCCCGCGTATTCGGACACCTGCAGATGCGTCTCGGAGTCGTCCACCACCTGCGCGATGAAGTATCCTGCGGCCGCACCGTATTCCTCAACGACCACGAACCGCGACTTGCGGTTCATCACCTGCCTGCACTCGAGGGCACGGCGCCACGTGTCGGAGTCGCGCTTCCAGTGGAGTGGCTCGCTGTGGTGTAGGGCGCGGAGCGTGGGGATGTCCCCGACCGTCGCGTCTCGAAGTGTCAGACCCGAGTGATCCAGCAAGGCGGCGGCGTCCCCGGAGAGCGACAGCGAGTAGTCCTCCCCGACCTTGCGGCATCCGGCGCGTCGGTAGAGCGACCGGTCTCCCGAAATCATCATGATGTCCGTGCCGGAATCGCGCGCCACGCTCATCGCGTCGTCGAGGCAAGCGCTCGCGTGACCGGCGCCGCGGTGGTCGGGATGCGTGGCCACGCCGCCGATGCAGGCGACGCGCACCCGGCAGCCGTATATCGCCGCATCCTGCACCGTCATGCCGACATGCGACACGAGTCTCCCGCCGACCTCGACAACGCGGCAGTTCCCCAGCGTCTCGGCGTGGTACAGCTGTGGATATTCGTCCATCAAGGTGGAACGGAACACCTCGCCGACGAGGGCGCGGAGCGATTCGCGGTCGGCTTCAGTCGCGCCGCGCGGGGTGTAGACTGGCTCGGACATTCACTGTTCCTCTGTGCGCGGGACGGCTCGAAGACCGGATTATGCCCCTGCCCCGGCTCGCCCGGCAACACGGAGGCCTGCGACACCAAGGCGGCTCAGCATCGGGCCGAGGGGAGTTGAGCGTGTCATCCGCCCGACGCGTCCGGCGCGTTGTAGAAGCCGTGCGACCTCTCCCGGCGACCGCATGGACCCGCTCGAAGCGGCAGGCGATGCCAGCGCTGGCGTGGGCGTGTCTACTTCTCGCGGCCCATCCGGAGCGGGCCCTGCCCCGGGGCGATGTGCGCGCATCAGAACTTCGTCGGGGCAGATGCCGCCCGGGCGCGCCACCGCCCGCGGGGCCGCGCACGTCGGGCGATTGGGGTAGCGGCAGATGACCCTATAGCCGCGCCCGACCGGGGTCGCCGGTTGTGGGTCAGGACGCGTGGGGAGTATCATGGGTGGGCGTCTGACGGCCAGGCTTGGAGTGTCCATCAATGCCTCGTTTTTCGTTCCAGCGGCGGATCAGGACGATCTCGTCCGAGCAGTTCAACGTGTACGACGACGTGTCGGACCCCACGACCCTGGCGATCGGACAGGTAGACGTCCACTACCTCACACCACTGCATCTCGACGTAACGCTCCTACTGCTGCGCGACCTGGATGACGACGGGCTTGAGGAGATGCTTACGGCGCTGGATGACGATGTGTTGGCTTCCGCAACGCTCGACGACCGTCGCGCACACGTCACTGTCCTACAGGCGAAAGAGCGCGGAGTCTACGCCATGGACGGGCCGCGCCTCGAGGATGAGGACGACGAGGAAGTCCCAGACGAGAGTCAGATCGTCTGACTGCGCAGGCAGCTCCCGCCGCGTCAGCATTGGAACTCTTCGGCGCGCGCGCCGTCTATAGCATGGATAGCGTTCGCCGCGAATTGTCTATGGCAACGGGGCGTCACACCACATGAGACCACGGGCCCCTCTCGGCGCACCATGCAATCGGCCGCGCGGCGCACACGCGCTGGCGTGGATCGGCCGGGTCATTCCCGTCGCACTCCTGCTTGTCGTCGCGGTCACTGCCTCGGCGCTCGAATGGCGCCCGACTGCCGGGCCATACGGCGGCGTGATCTACTCGTTCTACACGGCGCTCGACGGCTCTGTGCTCACCGGCACGGACTCAGGCGAGATATATCGATCCACCAACGCTGGCGACTCGTGGGAGCTGGTGACCGACGCTCTCCCGGGCCGACCCGTGCTGTCTCTCATCGAGAAGGACGGGATGCTGTACGTCGGCACCGACGGACGCGGCGTATGGCGTTCGGCCGACAACGGCGCAACGTGGGAGAACCTCGATCGCACAACGCTCGCGAACCCCACCGTGCGGTCGATGGCGATCTTAGACGGAGTCCTGTACGTAGCGACGACCGGTGGCGTGTCACGCTTCGATGAGGGTGGGGCGTACCCGAACACATGGTCGACCCTCGTCGGCGACTTGCGGAACGTACAGATACGCGAATTGGTGATCGTCGAGCGCACGCTCTTCGCGGCTACGCATGGCGGCGTGTATCGATTTGAGAAGGACACCGAGCGCTGGACGGCGCTGAACGCCGGTCTCCTCCGGGGGAGCGGCCTTTCGCACATGGTGCGGTCACTTGCCTCCCACGATGGGATGTTGCTCGCGGGCACCGCGACAGAGGGCGTGTTCCGATCTGCGGACCTCGGGCAATCGTGGGTTCCTGCGTCGGTCGGGCTGGAGGCGCCGCCGCCGGACACGATCCCGGTGAACGTGCTGGACATCGTCGCCACGGCACGAGGGCTGATCGCCAGCGTTGCGGCTCAGGGGCTCTACATATCGACCGACGGCGCCGTGACGTGGTCGCCCTATTCCGCCGGCCTGCCCAACCCGTACGCAAACGCGGTCCACGAGTCCGGCGGGATCGTGTTCGCCGGCACGTATGGCACTGGCGTCTACCGCGTCTCCCCCGGCGGAGACACGTGGGCGTACGCCAGCGAGGGCATCCGCGACACAGGGCTGTTTAGTGATGGCACGAGGGGAGTTAGGTCTATGATGCTGTTCTTGGC
>JABGQA010000050.1 GCA_018644665.1 Candidatus Poribacteria bacterium | reverse complement strand
GTTCCTGGAGCACGTCATGGCGCACGCGCCGGGCTACAGCACGCTCATCGACTGGACCGACGCGCCCATCATGCCGACCCCCGGCGCCGTCGGCTACATGATGCAGACTATCGCCGACGAGCGCGACATCGAGATCCTCGGCGTCGACATAGGCGGCGCGACGACGGACGTCTTCTCGGTCTTCCAGGGCGTGTTCAACCGCACGGTCAGCGCCAACCTGGGCATGAGCTACTCCGTCTCGAACGTCCTCGCCGAGACGGGTATCGAGAACGTGCTGCGGTGGGTGCCGTTCGACGTAGACGAACGCGACCTGCGGAACCGCATCAAGAACAAGATGATCCGCCCGACGACGATCCCGCAGACGCTGCGTGAACTCATCATCGAGCAGGCGATCGCGCGCGAGGCGTTGCGGCTGGCGCTCGACCAGCACAAACGGCTAGCCACTGGCCTGCACGGCGTGCAGCAGCAGCGCACCATCGCGGACACGTTTGCGCAGAACGCGGGCGGCGACTCGCTCGTCAGCATGGCGACGCTCGACCTCGTGGTCGGCAGCGGGGGCGTCCTCTCGCATGCGCCGCGCCGTCAGCAGTCGATGCTGATGATGATCGACGCCTTCCAGCCGGTAGGGATAACGGAGTTCGCGGTAGACTCCATCTTCATGATGCCGCAGTTGGGCGTGCTGGCTCAGGTGAACGAGACAGCGGCAATGCACGTCTTCGATCGCGACTGCCTGGTGCATCTCGGGAGCGTCATCGCGCCCGACGGCCCGCCGGACAGGCGTTCAAGCGTGCGTGTCGTCACGCGCCTCCCAGACGGCGCTGCGGTCGACGAGCGCGTGCCGGCCGGCGAGATACGCGTGTACCCGCTCGCCGAGGGCCTGACCGCCGATGTCGAGGTCACGCCCGAGGGCGCGTTCGACATGGGCGCCGGCCGGGGTCACGTCGTACGTCAGAAGGTCCCGGGCGGCGTGGTCGGCATAGTCGTCGACACGCGCGGCCGCCCGCTGGCGTTGCCGGACAGCCGCTCGGAGCGTGGCTCTGCCCTCCGCGGGTGGTACGACACGCTCGACCTGTATCCACCACACGCCACCGACTGACGGAAGCGAGCATGGCTCAGGCATACACGCCCGGACTCGCGGTGTCGAACGGCATGACCATTCGCAAAGAGCGCAAGCTGCCTCTGCCCGGCAACGTGCTCGTCGGCGTGGGCGATAAAGTCGCCGCCGACACGGTGATCGCGACGACGCACCTGCCCGGCACGGTGCACCTGGTCAACATCGCGAGCGCGCTGAGCGTGCCGGAAGACGACGTGGAGCACCACCTCACGGTGGACATCGGCGGGACGGTCGCGGCGGATGAGGTGATGGCCGAGACCAAGGGGCTGTTCGGGCTGTTCAAGTCGCAGTGCCGCGCGCCCGTAGCGGGCGTCCTGGAGAGCGTTTCGAGTGTCACCGGCCAAGCCATTCTGCGCGAACCACCGACGCCCCTGGAGGTACACGGCTATGCGCGCGGCGTGGTCGTGGAAGTGCTGGGTGGCGAGGGCGTCGTCATGGAGACGCACGCCGCATACGTGCAGGGGATCATCGGCCTTGGCGGCGAGGGCGTCGGGGAGATCGCCTGCGCTGTGGACGATCCATCCCAGCCCCTGTTGGCATCCGCGCTCACGGAGGAGCATCGCGGCAAGGTCGTGATCGGCGGCGCTCGGATCGAGACGGCCGCCGTGCGTCGCGCGCAGGAGTTGGGTGTGGCGGCGCTCGTCGCGGGCGGCATCGACGACGCCGACCTACGCGAACTCCTCGGCTACGAACTGGGTGTGGCCATTACCGGCGCCGAGGATCTCGGCGTCACGCTCATTGTGACGGAGGGCTTCGGCGACATCGCGATGGCCCGGCGCACGTACGATTTGCTGACCTCGCACGTCGGCGCGCTCGCGTCGGTCAACGGCGCGACGCAGATCAGGGCAGGGGTACTGAGGCCGGAAATCGTGATTCCGCTGGCCGGCAGCCACGACGACGCGCAGGCGGCCGGGCCCATGATCCTCGAGCCGGGAGCCACTGTCCGCGTCATCCGCGACCCGCACTTCGGCAAGGTGGGCCGCGTCGTCGGACTGCCCGTCGACCTGACAGTCATCGAGACCGAGGCGCGCGTGCGCACCGCGGAAGTGGAGTTCGAGGACGGCACGCGCGTGGCCCTGCCGAGAGCGAACATCGAACTCATGGCCGGCTAGCGGACGCGCCGTCGGGACGTATTGGCGCCGGCGCCCCACCAACACCTACCTACGATCGTGCTGCTGCACGCACGACTCATTGCCTCGGCTAACACGACGATATAGACTCGGGCGCCCCTCACCAGTCTGGAGGCTGCATGCGCTCGCCCAGGATCACGTCTGTCCGCACGCGCGACGCGCGCTACCCTCTGCGCCCGGGCGAGGGCTCCGACTCGGTCCACTCCGACCCAGTCTACTCCTACGCGGTCACTGAGCTACACACGGATTCCGACCACGTCGGCATTGGCCTCGCGTTCACGCTGGGGATCGGCAACGACCTCGTGTGCCGGGCCATCGACGTGCTCGCCGAAGCTGTCGACGGACGCGAGATCGAGCAACTCATGGCCGAGTACGGCGCCGTGTCGCGCCGCATCGCGGACCATCCGCAGATGCGCTGGCTCGGGCCGCACAAGGGCGTCGTGCATCTGGCGCTGGCGTCGATCACGAACGCCTGCTTCGACCTATGGGCGAAGACGCGCGAGGCGCCGCTGTGGCGCCTGCTCGTCGACCTGGAGCCCGACGCCATCCTCGGCACGCTCGACCTGAGCTATCTGGAGGACGTGCTGGATGCGGACAGCGCGGCGGCGATGCTGGCGGACACCCGGCAAGGACTTGGGGCTCGCGACGAGAGAGCTGGCGAAGGCTACCCAGGGTACGACACGTCGATCGGCTGGTTCGACTTCACCGACGAGGACGTCTCCCGACGAACGGCGCGGTCCGTCGAGGAGGGGTTCACCGCAGTCAAGCTGAAGGTGGGATCGCCCGACGGCGAACGGGACGTCCGCAGAGCAGAGATGGTGCGCGAGATCATCGGCCCGGACGCCCTGTTCATGCTCGACGTCAACCAGCAGTGGACGCTGCCGCAGGCGATCGACATGTGCGAGCGGCTCGCCAGCGTGTCGCCGTATTGGGTTGAGGAGCCGACGCACCCCGACGACGTCGCTGCGCATCGGAGGCTCGCGGAGGCGATCGCGCCGATCCGGGTCGCGGCAGGCGAGCACGTGCCCCACCGTATACTGTTCAAGAACTTCCTGGCGGCTGGGGGCATGCAGGTCTGCCAGGTCGACTGCACGCGCGTTGCCGGCGTTAGTGAGTTCATCGTCGTCAGCCTGCTGGCGCGGAAGTTCGGCGCGCCCGTGTTCCCGCACGTGGGCGACATGGGCCAGATCCACCAGCACCTAGTGCTCTACAACCACATCGCCCTCGGCCACGAACGACTGTTTCTCGAGTACATCCCGCACCTGCGCGAGCGGTTCACGCACCCCGCTCAGGTCAGCGGCGGATGCTATGCGACGCCGACCGAGCCCGGATCGAGTTCGGACCTGATCCCGACCGAGTGACGCAAGGAGGCAAGGACGCCATGGACGCGCCCATACGGCTGACAGACGCTCAGATGCGCCAGTACATCGCGGACGGCTACATCGCCCTGGACGTGGGACTGCCACGCTCGTTCCACGACGACGTGTACGCCACGACGCACGACGTCTTCGAGAAGGAAGGCAACCCGGGGAACAACGTCCTCCCGCGCATCCCCGCGTTGCGCGAGGTGTACGGACACCCGGTAGTCGATGGCGCGCTGCGGAGCGTCCTCGGCGACGGCTACTACATGCACCCGCACCGGCATTGCCACCACAACCCGCCCGGCAGTCCCGGCCAGACGATGCACATCGACAGTTGGGCGCGGCGCCGGCATACGACGCGCATGGTGATGGTGTTCTACTACCCGCAGGACACACCCGCCGAGAGAGGCCCAACCGGGGTCGTCGCGGCTTCGCACCCGTACAACGACCGACCCGAAGGCGATCCGCGCTGGGACGAACTCAAGCTCGTCGGCGACGCGGGGACAGTCGTCCTCGTGCACTACGACATCTGGCATCGCGGGACGCCGAACACCACGGACGAGCCGCGGTACATGATGAAGTTCCTCTTCTCCCGCATGGACGAACCCACGCAGCCGACGTGGGACGCCACGGGAGACGCGTGGCAGGACGACACGGGACTCCATCCTGCGATGCGCGAGACGCTGTGGAACTGGCATACGGGCGCTCCGAACGCGGCCGGGGGAGCGGAGTCTACGGACGTCGCCAGCCTGCTGACGGGGTTGGGCGCGGAGTCGGAGACGCAAGCGCTCGACGCAGCTTACGAGATAGCCGGCGCCGGCGCGGACATCGTGCCCGCGTTGGTGGACAAGCTGTCCGACGAGTCGGCGCGCGTCTGGCGCGGGGCCGGGTACGCTCTGAGTTCCATCGGGGCTCCATCGGTGGACGCGCTCGTCGCCGCGACGGAATCCGACGACGCCAGCACACGGGACCGCGCAGCCGCCGTGATCGGCGACATCGGCATGCCCGCCGCAGCGGCGACATCCACGCTCGTCGACCTGCTGAAGGACGACGACACGACAGTCCGTCAGCACGCCGCGAACGCACTCGGCATCGTCGCACAGGGGTCGGGCGAGGCGATTCGCCCGCTGATAGGCGCCCTCGATGACGGCGACGAATGGGTGCGCCGCTTCGCCAGCATGTCCATCGCGCAACTCGCCCCGAACATGAACGGCGAGTTGGACGCGTTGACGCCAGCCCTCGGCGACGACAACCGTTACGTGCGCGCGAACACGATGTTCGCCCTACGTCGCGCCGGCACGGACGCAGCGCGCGAACGGCTGCTGGACGAACTTGCAGTCGCGCGCTGGTGCCCGACGACGACACGCGAGACCACGTTCTAGCCCCGAGGCGACCGCGCAATCGCAGGTACGCGCAGGAGGACGCTCGTGAGCAAGCTGAGGTTCGCGGTGGTGGGGTGCGGCGGCAGGGGCCGCGGCCACCTGAGAATTCTGGCGACGTTCGAGGACGTCGAGGTCGTGGCCGTGTGCGACCCGGTGGAGGAATCGCGGGCCGCCGCGTTGCGGGACGTGAGCGTGCCCGGCGTCTACTCCTCGACCGCGGAGCTGCTCGCGAGCGAGAAGTTGGACGGAGCGGTCGTTGCCACGCCCGCGCACCTGAACGCGCCCGCCGCTCTCCCGCTCCTGCAAGCGGGCGTCAACACGTTGCTGGAGAAGCCGCCGGGGCTGACCGTCGGCGAGACCGAGGAACTGCGCGATGCGGCGTCGGCCTCCGGCGCCCTTGCGATGGTCGGCTGGAATCGCCGCTTCAACCCGATCATCACGCGCGCGCTGGACATGACGCTCGGCCGCGGCCCCGTGACCCAGGTGGTCGGCGAGTTCCACAAGAGCCTGACCCGCATCACCGCGTCGCAGTCGTTCCCGGACGCCATCCTCGACAACATGATCCTCGAGACGACGACCCACGCGGTGGACACGATTCGCTTCCTGGCGGGGTCCGACATCGCGGAGATACACGCGATCTCGCGGCGCTCCGTGTCGGAGTATAAGGACGTCTACGCGGCGCTCGTCCTGTTCGAGAACGGCGTCGTCGGCCACCTCATCTCGAACTACACGAGCGACGCGCGGCTCGAACGCTACGAGCTACACGGCCGCGACATCTCCACGTACATGGAGGGCGTGTCGTCTGGCGTTGCGTGGTGTGACGGCGGGCAGACGCCGCTGGCCGCCGACGGCGTCGACAGCACGCGGGTGCAGGATCGGCACTTCGTTGACTGCGTGCGGGACGGCCGCGCCATCGAGTCGCCCGCCGCGAATCTCGACGAAGCCGTCAAGTCGATGCAGTTCACGCAGGCGGTGATCGACGGCCTACGCGAGTAGCGCCGCACTCCCCTCCCAAGGAAGGCACGCCGTGTCGACGCATCCCGTCTATCCGCGCCTGTTTGAGCCCATCGAGATCGGCCCGGTCGAACTCCGGAACCGCGTGGCCATCAGCGCCCACTTCGCCGGCTGGTGGGTGACCGACGGCCTGCCGAACGAGGACTTCGCAGCGTACATCGAGGAGCGGGCGAAGGGCGGGATCGGGCTGTTCGTCATCGGCGCCACAGGGCCGACGTACGCCGCCGCGCCGGACTGGATGCAGAACACGTCCGACGACATCATCCCTCGGTACCGTATGCTGGCGGAGGCCGGGCACCGTCACGGGACGAAGGTGTTCGCGCAGCTCATCCACACGAGCGACCACATGGCGCGCCCCGGGCCGGAGCGCATCCGCGAGGGCATGCGCGCGCAGGTCGTCCCGCACAGCAGACGCAGGCCGACACAGCCCGAGCGGACCCCCGCCGAGTTGCGCGAGCTTGCAGCGGCCTTCGGAGCGGCCGCCGGCCGCGCGGTCGAAGGCGGCATCGACGGCCTGGAACTGCACGCGCACGAGGGGTTCCTTCACGCGCAGTTCCTCAGCCCGCGCGTCAACCGACGCACGGACGAGTACGGGGGCTCGCTCGAAGGACGCGCGCGGTTCGTGGTCGAGACGTTGGAGGCGATGCGGGACGCCATCGGTTCAGACGTGCCCTTGGGGGTAAGGCTGAAGGCAGACGACCAGGAACCGACCGGCATGGCTGTGGAGGAGTACGTCGACCTGGTGACGCGCATCGAGTCGCTCGGCCTGGTCGACTACCTCAGCCTGACCGCCGGCGACGGCGGCCTGCATCACGGCCCCATGACGCGCCCCGACGGCGAGTGGTTGCCGTTCGTGGCACAGGTCAAGGAAGCGACCTCGCTCCCGATCATGCACGCGGGGCGCATCACGACGCCCGAGATGGCGGAGCAGGCCCTCACGGATGGCGCGCTCGACATCGTGTGCATGACCAAGGCGCACATCGCCGACCCCCACTTCACGCGTAAGGCGCGCGACGGCGAACGCGACCGCATCCGGCTGTGCGCGCGCTGCCTCCAGAGCTGCATCGGCGCGATGGAGCACATGAGCTGCGTCTATAACCCCGTGACGAGCCGCGAGCGGGAGTGGGCGGACCTCAAGCCAGCCGGGACGCGCAAGACGGTCGTCATCATCGGGGCCGGGCCGGCGGGGATGGAGGCCGCGATCACAGCGCACGCGCGCGGCCACGAGGTCACCGTGCTTGAGGCATCCGACCGCGTCGGCGGGCAGGTGCATGCGGCAGCGTCGAGTCCCATGCGCGCGATGTTCGCGCGCGTCGCGGAGTTCTATCAACGCGAGGCGGATCGCGGCGATTTCACCGTCACCTACGGGGTCCGCGCAACGGCCGACAGCGTCGCCGCTCTGCAGCCGAACGCGGTCGTCGTGGCTACCGGTTCGGTCGAACGCCGGGGCGCCGCGCCCGGAGACGGGCCGATCCGCACTGTGGGCGAGATGCTCGCCGCCGACGTGACACCGGGGACATCCGTGCTCGTGGTCGACCGTAGCGGCGCGATGAACGCGCTCGGCCTCGTGGACTACCTGTCGCACTCGGGCGCGCGGGCGCAGTACGTGACTCCCGCGGGCCGGACCTGCCATGCGGTCGAGGGGATGACGCGCGAGGACATGCTACGGAAGCTGTCGGAGCGCGATGTCCAGTGGGAGACGCAGCAGACGTTGGCGTGGTGGGATGGGGAGGTCGCCGTGCTGCGACACGCCGTCTACGCGGAAGAGCGCGAGCTGCGGGACATCGACACCGTCGTCATTGCGGCCGGAGCCCTCCCAGTGAACGACCTGTCGAACGTACTGCGTGGACGCGTCCCTGAGCTGCACACCATCGGCGACGCGAACGTACCGCGCACTGTCCACGAGGCGACGCTGCAAGGGGGGCTGGTAGGGCGCACGCTGTAGGCGCGCGCCCCGACCGAACGTTACGCCGTGGCGTGAGCGGCGACGGCCGCCGGCTCATGGACACACAGCGATTCCGATGCCAGATAGTCGCCCGTCATCGCGTAGGCGCGACCTCGGTTCCCACCGCACACGGTCTTGTATTCGCAGACGCCGCACTTGCCCTTGAGCAGGTCGGTGTCGCGCAGTTCCCGGAACAGGGACGAGTCGCGGTAGATGTCCACGAGCGACCGGTCGCGGATGTTCCCGCCGACGAGCGGGAGGAAGCCGCTGGGGCATACGTCGCCGGTGTGTGAGATGAAGACAATGCCCCGCCCGTCGTTGACGCCCTTCATTGGGCGGTGCAGCCCGTCGGCGTATTGGAAGCCCGCTCCCGCGAACGTCACGGAGCGCTGCTCCCCTTCCTGCTGGGCGAGCGCCTTCTCGCGCTGTATCGCCACGCGGCGGTAGTGCTGCGCCGCGGTCGACTTGATGTCGAACGGCGACTCCTTCGACAGCTCCCACAGCCAGTTGAAGAGATCCTCGTGCTCTTCCGCGCTGATCATGTCGTCGTGCTGGCCGCGGCCTGTCGGCACTAGGAAGAACACGGACCACTGCACGATGCCCAGGTCGGTCAGCATCGGCACGAGTTCGCGTAGCTTGGGCGCCGTGTTGCGCGTCACGCTCGTGTTCACCTGCACGCTCAGGCCCACATCCTGGGCGGTCTTCAGGATGTCGATCGTGCGGTCGAACGTGCCTTTGAAGCCGCGCAGGTAGTCGTGCGTCTCGGCGTCGGGGCCGTCCAAGCTCAGAGCCACGCGGCTGATGCCGGTCTCGCGCACGCGCTCGAGCCGCTCGCGGGTCACGAGAGCCGTCGCGGTGGGCGTCAGGGACGTCCGCAGGCCGATGTCAACGCTCTTGCCCAGCAGGTCGAACAAGTCGCGGCGCATCATCGGGTCGCCGCCCGTGAAGACCATGATCGGGTTGCCGAACTCCTTGATCTGGTCGAGCAGCGCCATGCCTTCGTCGTGATCGAGTTCCTCGGGATGGCGGCGCGGCTGCGCTTCCGCGCGGCAATGCTTGCACGCTAGCGCGCAGGCCCGGGTCACTTCCCACACGACCGTGAACGGCGCCTTGTCGAAGTCCACCTCGCCCATGCGTGCGCTGAGCGTCCGTCGTTCTGCGCCGGCTCTCGCGCTCAGATTGTCCTGGGTCACGACGCGGCTCCTTCCGCTGCTACGAGCATCTCCTGCACAGGCACCGGGAACTCCGCCGCGACTGTCGCCTCGGGCGTGCCAGGCATGATGCCGCACTCCTCGTCCGTCAGGTAGCAACCGGGGTCGGGAGCCAGAGCGTCGTCGAAGTAGCTCTCCGCTCGGACCCGCAGGTTCCCGTTGCAGATGGGCAGCCACTTGCAGACGGAGCAACGGCCCTTGAGGTGCTCCTTGCGCTCCTTCAAGATGCCCAGGAACGGGTCCGAGCGATCCTGCCAGATCTCGCCGAACGGCTTCTCTTTGACGTTCCCGAACGTCTGGTGCCACGAGAACTGGTCCGGGTGGACGTTCCCCTTCGGGTCGATCGCCGCGATGGCGATGCCCGACTGGTTGCCGCCGTTCCAGCTCAACATCTCGTAGACCTCGTCGGCGCGCTCGGGGTGGTCCTTGAGGACACGCTGGTAGAGGTAGACATTGTCCGTGTGGTTGTCGACTGTGAGCAGGTCCAACTCGATGCCCTGCTCGTGCAACTCCTGCGCGCGGCCGAAGATGAAGTCCAGGGCTTCGCGCGTCTCATGGGGTTCGAGATCGAAGCGCTGCAGCTTCTCGCCGCGACCGGCGTATGCGAGATGGTAGATGCAGCAGCGGGGGATCTTCTCCTCCTGCATGAGCTGGAAGATGCCCTCGACCTCGTCGCGGTTCTTCGCGTGGATCGTGAACCGAAGCCCCACGCGGATGCCGACATCGCGCACCCGGCGGATGCCTTCAAGCGCGTCCTCGAAGGAGCCCTTCGTGCCGCGTATGCTGTCGTGGACATCGCCGATGCCGTCCAGGCTGATGCCAACATAGGTGAACCCGGCGTCGCGGATCTTCTCGGCGACTTCCTGGCTGATGAGCGTGCCGTTCGTCGACAGCACCGCGCGCAGGCCCTGCTCGCGCGCGTAGGCGACTACCTCGAACAGATCCGGCCGCATGAGCGGCTCGCCGCCGGAGAACAGGACCGTGGGAATCTCGAATTCCGCGAGTTGGTCCATCAGGCGCTTGGCTTCTTCGGTCGTCAGTTCACCCGGGTACAGCTTGTTCTTCGAGCTGGCGTAGCAGTGCATGCACTTCAGGTTGCACGTCTGCGTGCAGTTCCACACGACGACGGGCTTCTTGTCTTTGGAGTAGTGCAGCAGGTGCGCGGGGCCGCGGGAGGTGTGTCTGCCGTATCGTAACGCGTCGCTGGGGCTTACCGTACCGTTGAGCAGTCGGGTGACGCCAAGCATTACTGCCCCTATCCTATATTGGCGATGTCGATCGCGTGCGGGTAACACTTTACGCTCCACTGATAGCCAACCGTTTTACGCTCGGCAAGCCCTGCGCGGCGGGCTGGTAAACCGGCTACTTGGCCGGCTCCGGCGGGTGTGCGACGATGCCGCGCCTACCACGACGACAGGGCCACCACGCGCGGCTGGAGCACGACTGCATGATCCCATACGGCGAACCCGGGCCGCTCACGGATATGGAGCGGTTCGCGTTCGATTCGCTCGGTTATCTCGTCATACCGAACGCGCTGAGCGAGGACGAGACGGCCGCCGCGCGCGAGGCGTGCGAACGGGTGCACGCCGACCTCCCTGCCGACGAGTGGCGGCAGCTGGGAGCGACCTTCGAGAAGGAACCCGCGCTGGAACATATCGTGGACCACCCGTCGATCCTGCCGAAGGCGCGGGCGCTGTACGGCGACCGGTTCATCCTACAGAGCTCGTGGGCGACGGTCGTGCCGCCGGGATTCGCGGGCGGCGGCATCCACGAAGACGGCTCCGGGGCGTACCAATTCAGCAAGCTGGCGACACCGACCCCGTTGGTACAGTTGCGCACTGGGTTCGTGCTCACCGATCAGTCTGAAGCCGGCGCGGGCAACATGGTGCTCCTGCCGGGCAGCCACAACACGGGGCATCCGCTCCCACCGGGATCCAAGTACACGGACGTGCCGCACGCGCATCTAGTGACCGGCGAGCCCGGCACGGCACTCATGTTTCACCAGGGCGTCCACCACTGTGGCAGCCCGAACACGCGCGACTACGCGCGGCACATGTTCCACACGATCTACGCGCCGCCGTGGCTCAACCATACAGACCGCATGACGACGTCGCCCGAGTTCCTGGAGCGCACAACCCCGCTGCGCCGTGCCCTCATGGGCGCGTGGACGCACGACACCGAGTCGTTCCACATGTCGCCGCTCCCCTTCGACGATTGACGACGATTGGCGACGGCTGACGGCGGGACAGGAGGGCAGCGTGTGAAGCTCAACGGGCGAACGGCGCTCATCACGGGCGCGGGGAGCGGGATCGGTCTTGCGACTGCGTGGCGGATGGCGCGCGAGGGCGCGAACGTCGTGCTGGCGGGCATCCCGGACGCGCCGCTGGAGGCGGCCGCCGTCGCGCTGCGAGCGGAGGGCCACGTGGCCCTCGGGGTTCCTACAGACGTCTCTCAGTCAGCCGCCGTCGAGGCGGCCGTGAAGCTGGCGTGCGACCGGTTCGGGTCGCTGGACATCCTCGTGCCGAACGCCGGCATCCAGTTGCACGACCGCGACGTGAAGCTCCACGAACTCCCCGAGGAAGTCTGGGACCGAACGCACGACGTGAACTACCGGGGCGTGTACCTGACCGTGAGGCCCGGCCTCGCGCAATTCGTGCGGCAGGGCACCGGTGGGTCTATCGTGATCGTGGCGTCCATCACGGCGTTGAACGGATCGTCGCGGAACCCGGCGTACCTGAGCGGGAAGCACGGTCTACTAGGGCTGAACCGCTACGTCGCGGTGCACTACGCGGAGCACGGCGTCCGCTGCAATGCCGTATGCCCAGGCGCGCTGGAGCGCACGCCGAACCACGACATCCATCCTGACCCATCGACCCGTCAGACACGCCTTGAGGACGCGATTCCCCTGGGCAGGCTGGGCACGCCAGACGAGATCGCCCCGCTCATCACGTTCCTCGCCACCGATGACGCCGCGTACGCCACCGGCGGCACATTCGTGGTCGATGGAGGACTGACGGTCACGTAGCCTACCAGTCGACGACGGACCCATCGTCCTGGAGGTACGACTCGGGGTTGCTCCAGTCGTGGTCGATCTTGTCCTCCATCGCGTCCTCGTCCAACTCGATCCCAAGGCCTGGTCCCGTGGGCAACTCCACGAACCCGTCCTTGAAGACGAACGGCTTCTTCAGGTAGCCCTCGCCCAGGGTGGTGTGCTCCTGTGCGATGAAGTTCGGGATCGACGCGTCGAGCTGCAGGCACGCCGCCAGGCTGATGGGCCCGAGGGGGTTATGCGGCGCGATGCCCGCGTACGACGCCTCGGCCATCCCGGCGATGAGGCGCACCTCGTTGATCCCGCCCGCGTGACACAGGTCAGGCTGCAGGATCGACGCGGCGCCCTTCTCCAGGATCTCGCGGAACCCCCACTTGGTGAACACGCGCTCGCCCGTCGCGATGGGCAAGTACGTCGACCGCGCGATGTCGGCCAGGACGTCGACGTTCTGGCACTGACACGGCTCCTCGACGAACATCGGCTGGTACGGCTCGATCGCCTTGATGAGCAGCTTCGCGGTCTGGGGGCTGATCGCGCCGTGGAAGTCGATCGCCAGGTCGATCTCCGGCCCGGCCGCCTGCCTGAGCGCCGCGAACCTGTCCGCAGCTCGGTCCACGAACGCTTTGTTCTCGACGATCCGCGCCGGCCGCCCGCCAGCGACGCCGGTCTTGAACGCCGTGAAGCCCGCCGCGATGTGCTCGCCGATGGTCTCCGGATCGCCGCCACCCTTGTACAGCCTGATGCGGTCGCGAGTCGGGCCGCCGAACAGCTTGTACACCGGCACGTCGAGCGCCTTGCCCGCGATATCCCATAACGCCTGCTCGACGCCACTCAGCGCGCTGGTGAGTATGGGGCCGCCGCGGTAGAAGGCATGCCGGTACATCGCCTGCCAGTGGTGGACGACGCGCGTCGGATCCTTCCCGATGAGGTACGGCGCAAGCTCCGCGACGGCCTCGGCACAGGTCCGCGCCCTGCCCTCCAGGATCGGCTCGCCAAGGCCGACGAGCCCCTCGTCCGTGTGGATCTTCAGGAAGAGCCACCGCGGCTTGACGAGGAATGTCTCCAGCTTCGTGATCTTCATCGCTCGTCTCCCCCGAGGGTGGCGTCCCTACAGCTTCTCAATGGCGGCAACGCGCGTCTGCGACGCCTTGATGCGCGCCATGTCGAACTTCGTGGCCCGGTCGAACAGGTAGATGCCGTTCTGCTCCTGGAACACGTCCGTCAACTGTGTGTAGCAGTAGGCGAACATGCTCTCGTCATCGAGCAGGATCTGACACAGGCGGTCGAACCGCGTGTAGAACTCCTCGATGTCCGCAGGCTCTCGACCGTAGCCCCACGACGCCCGCGAGGACGCCTCCGCGGGGTTCCATCGGATGCCACCGAATTCGCTGACGAAGTACGGCTGGCCGGCGTACGGAATGGACCAAGGCCGGTCCTCCGGCCCGTTGCGGTGGAGATTGCCCTCTGCCGTGCCAGCGTGGTTCTTGGCGAACTCGTCCGGGTCCTGCTGGTAGTCGTGACTGTCGTAGATGTCGGACTCTGGGACGCGGTGAGAGTAGCCCGACGTGTCCAGCACCGGTCGGCTCTGGTCCATCGCCTTGGTCGCGAGGAACATCCCCCGCGTGAGGTCGTCGAGGCCCTCAATGCCCTCAGGCCGAGGCTGCGCTGTCTCGTTGAGCGGGCACCACCCGACGATGGACGGATGCGAGTAGTCGCGCTCCAGGATCTCCAGCCATTCCGTGATGTACCCAGCGCGGGGGTTGTTGCGGTCGATCCCCCAGTCGCCGAACTCGCCCCAGAGGAGGTAGCCCATGCGGTCGGCGTGGTAGAGGAAGCGCTCCTCGAACACCTTCTGGTGCAGCCGGGCTCCGTTGAAGCCTGCATCGAGGGAAAGCTGTATGTCCTCGACAAGCGCAGCGTCGGTGGGCGCAGTCAGAATGCCATCCGGGTAGTAGCCCTGGTCCAGCACAAGCCGTTGGAACACGCTCACGCCGTTGATCTTCACCGCGCGGCCGTCGATCGTGACGCTGCGCATCCCGGCGTAGCTGCTGGCCGCATCGACGACCGCGCCGCTCGCGTCGACTAGCGCGATCTCCAGATCGTACAGATGCGGGTCGCCGGGCCCCCACGCACGGAGCCGGTCGGCGGGGATGTCCAGTGACAGCGACGGGCTGAAGTCGAGGTCGGCAGAGACTTCGGCTTCCGCCACCGTCCCCATCTGGTCGCGCAACTCCATGCGCACGCTCAGCCCTGCCGTGGCGCCGCGAATGGGCTGGACGACATTCAGGCGGCCGTTGGCGCAGTC
Organism: Candidatus Poribacteria bacterium; assembly: GCA_018644665.1. Taxonomy (GTDB): domain Bacteria; phylum Poribacteria; class WGA-4E. Next base: position 137,580 of record JABGQA010000050.1, on the reverse strand, counting down.
CGGCGTGAGACGGGGACGCAGCAAGTACGCCGTCTGTCCGACGGCCTCGAGCCACACCGTCTGCCAGATACCGGTCGTGCGCGTGTAGTTGCAGCCGGCGTTGTTGTGCTGGTGGTTCGACTGCTTCCCGCCGGGCTTATTCCCCGGCATGTCCTTCACATCGCGCGCTCTTACGGTGATGGTGGCTGTCTCGCCCGGCGCCGCCGCGTCCGTGAGATCGCACGTGAATCCCGACCACCCGCCGCGATGCCGCGCGACCTCGGCCCCGTTCACCCAGACGGTGGCGTCGTAGTCGACGGCCTGGAAGTGCAACAGCACGCGCTTGCCGGCCCACTCCGACGGGACGACGACATCGCGCCGGTACCAGACCGCGTCCATGAAGTCCGTGTACGCGACGCCCGACAGTTCCGACTCGGTGCAGAACGGCACGGTGATGACGCCGGACAGGTCGCGATCGAGGATGCCGCGGTCACGGCCGCTGTTGCCATGGTCGATCTCGAATGACCATTCGCCGTTCAGGTTCAGCCATTCCGGCCGCGTGAGTTGTGGCCGTGGATGTTCGCTTCTGGGTATGCCGCCGCTCATTGCGTCTTCTCCGGTTCGGCCGGGGTCGCTCCCGGCGCGTGCTGTGATGCCTTCGCTAGCCGTTGATAGGCGTTCGCACTCGTGCGCGTACCAGTCGTTTCGCCGCCGGGCCACCGGATCGACACGTCTGCCATCATGCTGTCTCCAAGCCCAAAGACCAGGCGCCGGTCACTGCCCGACAGGTAGCTGGCCCCGGCTGTGACCTCGCGCGTCTGGGTCATACCACCTGCGGTGACGGTCGCGCGGGCGCCGATGGCGGGCGCTCCCGTCGGCGTCACGAGGTCGAGCCCGACCCAGTTGGATACCTGACCAACCTCGTTACGGAGGACGACCGCGGACGAGTTGGAGCGGCACAGCACCACGTCGGTATCGCCGTCGTTGTCGAGGTCGCCGAACACCATGCCGCGTACGACGTGCTCCGCCTGGCCCAGCCCAGATCGAGCCGTCGCATCGACGAACGACCCTCGCATGTTCTCGAATAGCTGCACGGGCTGTTCGTAGGACAACGTGTCGTCGATCTCGTCCACGTTATCCCATATGTGACCGTTGCCGACCAGTATGTCGGTCCAGCCGTCGTTGTCGACGTCCACGAAGCGCGTGCCGAAGCCGAGCGCCAGGAACGACGGCTCCGCGACACCGACGTCGAACGTCGCGTCGTAGAAGTACTCGCCGTCGTTCGCGAGGAGGCAGTTGGCTTCGAGCGAGAAGTTCGTCATCCACAGGTCGATGTCCCCGTCGTTGTCGTAGTCCGCGGCGTCCACGCCCATGGAGCCGTTGGCGATGCCGTCGCCGTTGAACGCGACGCCGCGCAGGACGCCCTCCTCCGCGAACGTGCCATCGCGCTGGTTCACGAACAGCAGGTTCTGGGTCATGTCGTTGGCCACGTAGATGTCGAGCCAGCCGTCATCGTCGATGTCGGCGAACACAACGCCGAGGCCTCGAGTATCCGGCTCGTAGACGCCGGCTTCGCGCGTCACGTCGGTGAAGGTCCCGTCGCCATCGTTGCGGTAGAGGACATCGGCGATACCGACGTACTCGTTCGGCCCGCAGTAGATGCGCAGGCCGCCGAAGTAGCACGGGACGTCCGTCTCGACGGAGTATTCGACGTAGTTGCAGACGTAGAGGTCGAAGTCGCCGTCGTTGTCGTAGTCGGCGAAGGCGGCGCTCGTGCTGAGCAGGTCGCAACCCACGCCAGCGGACGCCGTCACATCCTCGAAGCGACCGTCTCCCGCGTTGCGGTAGAGAATGTTGGCGCCGAGGTTCGTGACGTAGAGGTCTTCGTAGCCGTCGCCGTCGAAGTCGGCGGCCACGGCGCCCATCCCGTACGCCGTCGAGCCGAGGCCTGATGCCTCGGTGACATCGGTGAAGCGACCGTCGTCCTGGCGGTAGAGCCGATCAGTCGTGTTCCGGTCGAGGACGGGGAGCGTGTTCCCCTGCGTCATGTACAGGTCGAGGTCGCCGTCGCGGTCGTAATCCAGGAGCGCGCCGCCGCTGCCCATGGTCTCGACGAGGCGCCGCTCGGGCGAGAAGCCATTCACGTGCGCGAAGTCCAGGCCGTACTCCTCGGTCGCGTCCGTGAACCAGGGGGCGGCCATGGCGTGGCCGGCGCACAGCAGCAAGGCGGTCGCGGCTCGGAGCAACACCGTCATGGCGCGTCCGCCGCTCGGACGATGCGGAAGCCGATAGTCTTGTGCGTCGCCCGCGGGTGGAACTTGAACCGCAGCGCGCTGCGCATGAACGAGACGCCCTGATCCCACGAGCCGCCGCGGATCACGCGGTCGGCCCCCGCCGCGCTGTCAGGTAGGTTCAGAGGGTTGAGTCGTGGGCTGTTGGCGTAGTAGGCCGGATCATCCTCGTCGCGACACCACTCCCACACGTTCCCACCCATGTCGTGGACGCCCTCGGGCGTCGCGCCGCGCTCATACGATCCTACCGGGGCGGTGTGGTTGAGTCGGCGCGCGAAGTTGGCATGGCCGGGCGTGGGCGTGCGATCGCCCCACGGGAACTTGCGACGTTCGACTCCGCGCGCGGCGCGCTCCCACTGCGCCTCGGTCGGCAGGTCGGCGTCGACCCACCTAGCGAACGCTCGTGCGTCAGACCATGACACCCCGACCACCGGATGGTCGTCGCCATCGAAGCCTTCTTGACCCCAGACCGGCTCGTCGTTCAGCCCTAGCGGCTCCGCGTGACCCGTGGCCGCGACGAAGAGGCGGTACTGCGCGTTCGTGATCTCGTAGCGGGAGATGTCGAACGGCGTCAGCTCTACTTCGTGCGCCGGCGCTTCCAGCTCGAAAGTGTACCGCTCCAGCAGCGAGCTGCGCAGCCGCGCCTCCTGGTACGCGGCCTCGATCTCCTCGGCCGTCGAACCCATCTGCGCCACACCGCCGGGGATGCGAGCCCAGTCTATCTCCGGACGCGTTTGGGCCTGAGCCGCACAGCGAGTCGCCACGGCTCCGGCGACGAGCACGGCGAAGCAGACGCCAAGCGCCTGCTTCTGCCGGTGTCGTTTGCACATGTTCGACCGCCGCGTCCTAGTGATCATGACGCAGTCGTGTTGCTCCGCTCGACGCTATTCCGCGGAACCCTTGAGGCTGGCCCACGTCAGCGGGAGCTTCCCGCCAGGTTCGACGGCGAACGGCGTGAGGTTGTCGATGACGTGTTCGTAGCGAGTGGTGATTTCGCCCGCCGCGTCGGCGACGCCGTTGAAGATGCCAACGCGCAGCGGATCCTCGAGGGCCTGGTCGGTGGCGCCGATATCGAGCCACGGATCGCCGTCAGCTCGTTTGTACCAAGCCGTGAAGGTCTCGCCTTCGCGCTTCATGCGTATGTACAGGTCGATGTCGGTCTCGTGCGGCTCTTGGAACCCGGGGACGGTCCCGACGAACCCCTCTCCGGCGTCAAACTCACGCGCCTGGTATTGGATGACGGCGTTGTCGCCTTCGCCGGCCCCACGACCCCAGAGCTTGATGGCCACCCACTCGCCCACACGGCCATTGTGGTCCTGGCTCGTCGGTGAATAGGCGACGACTCCGGCGACCACCGAGGACGACACGTAATGCGTGATCATATGCGTCTCGATGTCGAAATCGCCGCTGTGCTCCTGATAGAGGTGGCTGGTGGTGTAGTCCGCCCACAGGTTCCGACTCGGGTCGCCTTCCATCGTGAGCCACCCCGGCGTCGTCTCACCCAGGTCCCACGAGGCCGGCTCGAACTCCCACTGCCAATTCGCGTTGCCGAGCTTCGTACCGTCGAAGGGGTCCCCCAGGGAGTCGGCGGCCCTCACGCCGCCTGCGATCACCGTGAGGGCAAGAGCAAGAGCGGTCACTCGCGACATACGATTCCCTCCTTAGAAGCGCGCAACCCCGGTGACGTGGTACGCCCCGGGGTTGCTTGCGTATGCTGGCTCTAGCGCTTCAGGGCGCCCCACGTCACCGCGGTCTTGTACTTCGGATCGACGGCCGTCGCGCCGGTGTCCGAGGCCTCGGTGAATGTGTCGAACCACGCGGTGATCTCGCCGCCCTCACCATCCGCGTTGCCGGCGTAGATGCCGACCTCGAGCGGATCCTGGAGGGCGCTTGTCACGGTGCTTACATCCACCCAGTCACCCGCGTCGCCCGGCTTGAACCACGACGTGTATTCGTCGCCCGTCCGGCGAATGCGGAGGCCTATGGGGATATCGCCCTGGTCGGGCATGTAGTCCGGCTGCGTGCCGACGTAACCGAACGCGCCGTCGTCATTCTCGCGCCGTTGGTACTGCAGCACGGCATTGTTGTCGGTGCCGCCGCGGCCCCACAGCTTGAGGGTCACCCACTCGCCATCACGTCCGGCGGTATCCTGCGTCGTCGCGGAATACGCGGTAATGCCGGCCACGATGCTGGCATCAAGGTAGTGGATCAGCGCGCTCGTCTCGACGTCGAAGTCCTGGCTCGTCGTCTGCGTGAACCGCGTCGCGGTGTCGTCGGCCCAGACGTTGCTGTTGTGCGCGCCCGTGATCCGCAACTTGCCGTCCTCGACGGCCCAGTCGGCGCTGTTGGGATTCTGGACGTTCCACACGCCGTCCAACGAACCGCCGTCGAAGCTATCGCTCTGCAGGTCAGCAGCCGCCGCCCCGCGAGAAGCTCCTACTGCAACGACGAGGGCGAGTACCACCCCGCCGTACTTCGTGACTCGTGACATATGTACTCCTCTTGCCCGGGCCTGCCGGGCGCCTCGCCGCCGTTCGCGGCGCATCGTGACGCTCATGGTACAGGGCCGATTATCGGCTCGTGGCGCGCCCCAGTCAAGGCCTCGACCCCGTTGGGGACGTCCCCAAAGTGTCGTCGTTTCTGCAGGACGGCGATGTCGTCGTGGTCATGGCCAGCATGCCGAGACCCGGGCGATGCCGTCACGCCTGTCGGCGCAGCGAATGGGAAGGCGACGAGGCTGGGCAGGCCGATGCGGCCGCGTCTACTGATCGTCGCGCCGTCGGATGGTCTGGGGCGGTTCCTGCTTCAGCACGTCGTCGATGTGCGCCGCGACGTTCTCGTACGTTCTGTGCGGGTCGGTCATCGCGATGGACACACCTGTTTCGAGGTGCACCGTGTCCCAGTCCACGTGCCGAACGAGGTCCGCTTTCGCGAGCCGCTGCATGATCAGCGAGCGCCCCAGGGCTCGCGTGTCCGGCGGCGGCTCGAACATGGCTTCACTGATGGCCGCGTTGCGCACCATGCGGCGCATCATGTTCTCCTCGACGAGGTCGGAATACAGGCTGCGCTCAGGATCTATCTTGTGGTAGTCGAGGTCGAGGCTCTGCAGCCATGGGTCGTGCCAGGTTAGGCCTTCCTCCTCCATGAACGTCTCGAGGAGCCACTTCTTGGCGACCCAGTCGAGGCGGTCCCTCAGCTCCATCGGGTCGTTCGCGAGCGCCTCCAGGGTGCTCCGCCACTCCGTCAACACCCAGTCGACCTCCTGGGATGTTCCCTCTAGGTACCGCTCCGCGACGGCTAAGTACGCGCCCTGCACCTCGATGGCGGACGTCGTGCGACCCGTGTCCAGCTCGACCGGCCAGGTGTACGTGTTGTCGCGCGAGATGTCGCGGAGCGTCATGACCGGGTCCACGAGGGAGATGGGCGGCATTGGGCAGCCCTCCTCCAGCAGTTGCAGCACGACCATCGTCGTGCCGAGTTTCAGCATCGTGGCGTACTCGGACATGTTCGTGTCGCCGAGGAGCAGGTGGATGCGCCGGAACCTGTTCATGTCCGCCAGCGGCTCGTCGCGCGTGTTGATGATCGCGCGCGTGAATTGCACCCACTCGTACTGATCCGCGACGATGTGATCGCTGCGCTGCGCTATCTGGTACGGGACTTCGTCGGTCACGCGGGTGGCTACACGGCGTCGGCGCCGGTCGTCTTCGTCGTAGGGGTCTTCCTCGTGGAAGCCGACCCGCCCGGCGCCCGCGTAAATCTGGCGAGTCACCAGGAACGGCATCAGCGCCGGGACCATGTAGTACTCGAAGGGGACATCACGGCTCACGAGGTAGTTCTCGTGGTACCCGAACGTGGCCCCGGTCACATGGTCGATGTTGTTGCGGACGAAGGTGACATCGTCCCGGATGCCGAGATCCTCGAGCGCCTGTAGGAGGAGGAAGTCTGCCGCTTTCTCGTACGCGATCAGGTCGCGGAGCGACAGGCACTCGGGGGACGCGTACTCGACGTGTCCCATGTCGATGTAGAGACGTCCGCCGTTGTAGAGGAAGCCTCCGTTGCGAGGCGGCTCACCACGATCGCGGTACTGGGCGTCCAGCAGGCCGATGTCGTTCGCGTAGAAGAGGTGATCTTTGACGAGAATCGAGAGCGTGTCAGGACTGAACTCGCGGGCGACCCGTTCGCTTTCGATGAGGCAGCCGTACTCCGTCTCGATTCCGCATATCCTCATCGGACAGCCCCCGGCTCTATGCGTCGTCTCCCCCGGGGAGCCCGTCGATGAGCGTGTGGAGCGACGCCAGATCGTCTGCTCCCAGTCCGCGGAACTTGGCCCTGCTGACCGACGATCGGTCGAGCACGGCCGCCTCGAATTCGAGCTTGTCCGCAGCCTCTCGGAGCTTTGCGGCAAGGTCCTCGTCTGACGGCATCGGCGGGTCGTCGTATTCGGTGCTCCCAGCGTCGACGCAGTGTCCGACGGCCCAGACCATCAGAGCCGCGTTGAGGACGTCCTCAAGCGAATCGGACGCGGGCGGGTGTTCCTCCAGGCGACGGGCCATCAGCTCTTCCGCCTGATGCGTTCCCGCAGCGATGCCGAAGGTGTCGCGCGACGAGAAGTTCCCGTCGAAGTTGAGCGTGAAGAAGCGCGTGTCGTCGCCGACATGGGCGAGTTCGACCATGAGGAATTTCGCGATTACAGGCGAGCGGAACACCTCGTCGAAGGCCGACTTCACCTGTGGGGCTATGGCGAAGTTCAGGAGACGCTGAAGGGTCACGTCGGCCGCGGAGCGCGTAAAGCCCTCCGTGTGCGCCAGGTTGATGGCCATCATACGCAGGCGTTCGACGTCCGCAGGATGCCCGAGGCCTCCCAGGGCTAGGCGGTCGTAGACCTCGTACACCTTCTGCTGACCGTGTGGGCGCACCGTGAACAGGACGGCGCCGTCGGCGTATGGCAAACCGACAACCGGATTGGCGCCGCGGAGTCGCTTCTCGACGTAGAGAATCCGGTTCTCGACGGCCTGGAGCCACCTGTGTGGTTCATCGTACATCGGAGCCCTCCACCGCGTCCGTGTAGACCTCGCGCAAGTAGGCCTCCTCCAGCGTCTGCACCCCGTCGCGTGTAATCGCCTTGAGCGTCGGCACGATCGCCGTCTGTTCGCGGACGCCCCCCGTGGCGGCGTCGTAGTGCGCCGCCGCTTCGAGCATCCGTAGCGTCGTCGCCGTGGCCTCTCGTAGGTCGCCGTCGACCAGGCGGCGCTGCCATCGATTCTGGTAGTAGAGCGCTCCGCGAATCCACACGGAGCCCGAACCGGCGACGGCGAACTCCGCCATCTCGAACTGCGTGCCGAGGGCGTCGTAGAAGTAGAGCCGCCCTTCGTCATCGTCGAGGTCATACGTCGCGAACAGCGGCAGGACGACGCCGATGCCCTGGAGGGCCATGCCCAGGTTGTCCCGCACCAATCGCGACAGCGTCCGAAGCTTGCCCTCCATGCTGAGTTCTTGGAGTTGGCTCCGGCGGTAGTAGCGGAACGAGTATTCCAGAACGCGCGCCATCTCGTATGCGAGCGCGGGAGACCCGGAGATCGCCATTACCGAGTGATCGTCGACGTCGATAACCTTGTCGGCACGGTCGTACATGATCGTGTTGCCCGCGGTCGCGCGTCGGTCGCCCGCCACGAGCACGCCGTCGGCGTACCGGACCGCGAGCACAGTCGTACCCTCGATCTGCGTGATGTTCGCGCCGTCGCCGGTCTCACCGAGTTCCACGCCGTGGCCCGCAGCGCCGAGAAGCGTGAGGAAGTCGCCCTGGAAGTCCGTGTGCTGCCAGAGGGAAAGGGGGAATGTCAGCTTGTCCACATGCGTCCTGCTGATGCGTTGTTGGGCGTCTGGGATCGAGCCGAGACATGCCGTCCGCGGGCACGTCTACTCGTGCGCTGGCTGTAGCGCCGCCGCCTGTCTACTGGCCGGTGCGCTGGCGGTACCGCTTGGCCTGGTCCTTGTCGACCTGTCGCATACGCTTCATCAGGCGTTGCCGGTTGGGTTGCTCGACATCCGGTCGCTTCGGGCCGCCCTCGTCCGTCTCGTCGCCCTCGCGACGCAGCGGATCCTCGGGCTGCTGCTTCCGCTCCTGCCGGAATTCCAGCGTGCGCATGGTCTGTCCCTCCCGTGCCTCGCTCCGCGTATCCGCGTAGATGTCGGCTTCTGCTCTATTCTAATCGACGGGCCGTGGGTATTGAAAGCGGCCGCCATCCACGCAGCCGTCACGGTCGGCAGGCCTGTCGGTCGCCCCGCACGCACGCGATGACTCATCAGCCGAGGCATCCGGGACAGCAGGGAAGGGCAAGACCGACGCCCTGCCCACACGTCATGACTGCGCCGCCGTGCCTGGGGCGCCGCTGTCGCTGTCCGGCATTGCTCCCCGACCAGGCGCCACCAGTTGGGATAGCACGCCGCGTGAAGCTAGTCATGGAAGGGGGAACTGAGGCTCCGCGAGGAGCCATCGCTCGCCGAATTGACAGTCCAAGACTAGGTATGCTACTACTGCGTGGGCATGTCCCGGCAGGCGTGGCCACGGCGTTTTGCGCGTTCAGGTCGAGAGGATTCACGAATGGCTCAGGAGTCAGGCAGCGTCGCAACGGACAGCATGAAGTTCGACCCGCCCAAGGAGTTCCAGGCCGCCGCGCTCATCTCCGACATGGACGAATACCACCGTATCCACCGCCGTTCCGTCGAGGACCCGGACGCGTATTGGGCCGAGGTCGCGGAGCAGTTCCACTGGTTCAAGCGCTGGGACACGGTGAAGAAGTGGGACGCGCCGTGGGTCGAGTGGTTTGTCGGCGGCGAGACGAATCTCTCCTATAACTGCCTCGACGTCCACCTCGACACGTGGCGCAAGAACAAGGCCGCGATCGTCTTCGAGGGCGAGCCGGGCGATACGCGCACGCTCACATACCAACAGCTGCACCACGAGGTGTGCAAGTTCGCGAACGCGCTGCTGAACCTGGGGTTTGAGCAGGACGACCGCGTCGCGATCTACATGCCTATGATCCCGGAGCTGGCGATCGCGTTGCTGGCGTGCGCCCGCATCGGCGTGACGCACTCGGTGATCTTCGGCGGGTTCAGCGCCGAGGCCATCCGAGACCGCGTGAACGACGCTACGTGCAAGGGCATCATCACGGCCGACGGCGGATGGCGACGCGGGCGAGTCATAGAGCTGAAGAAGGCCGTGGACGACGCGATGGCCGACGGCGCGTGTCCGACGGTCGAACACGTCATCACGTACCGGCGCTGCGAGAACGACGTCGAGTGGTTCGACGACCGGGACGTGTGGTGGCACGACGCCGTCGACGCAGCCGACGCGGACTGCCCCGCCGTCCCGCTCGACGCGCAGCACCCGCTGTTCATCCTGTACACGTCCGGTTCGACCGGCAAGCCGAAGGGCGTCCTCCACGCGCTCGGTGGATACATGGTGTACGCCGCGCACACCACGAAGTACGTGTTCGACCTGAAGGAGGAGGACACGTACTGGTGCACCGCCGACATCGGCTGGATCACCGGTCACTCGTACATCGTGTATGGGCCTCTGGCCAACGGCGCGACGTCGTTCATGTTCGAGGGCGCGCCGAACTTCCCGGACTGGGGCCGCCTCTGGGACATGGTCGAGCGGCACAGCGTGAGTATCTTCTACACTGCCCCGACCGCAATCCGCGCGTTCCTGAAGCAGGGCGACGACTACCCCAACAAGTACGACCTGTCCAGCCTGCGCCTGCTGGGCACCGTCGGTGAGCCGATCAACCCAGAAGCGTGGATGTGGTATCACCGGGTGATCGGCGGGGAGCGCTGTCCCATCGTGGACACGTGGTGGCAGACGGAGACGGGCGGCATCCTCATCACGCCGCTGCCGGGCGTGACGCCGACGAAGCCGGGCTGCGCGACGCTGCCCTTCTTCGGCGTCGACCCCGATATCGTGACGCAGGCGGGCGAGCCCGTGGCGGACGAGGAGCAAGGCTTCCTCGTGATGAAGCAGCCGTGGCCGGGCATGATGCGCACGATTTACGGTGACGACGATCGCTTCAGGGAGACCTACTGGGATGTGATCCCGGGTCGCTACTTCGCGGGCGACGCCGCCCTGCGCGACAAGGATGGTTACTACTGGATCCTGGGACGCGTCGACGACGTCGTGAACATCTCCGGCCATCGCCTGGGTACCGCGGAGATCGAGCATGCGCTCGTTGGCCATGCGGCGGTCGCAGAGGCCGCGGTCATCGGCACGCCCGACGAACTCACCGGCGAGGCCCTCGTGTGCTTCGTGACGCTCAAGTCCGGCGAGGAGAGCTCCGACGACCTGTTGGCCGGGCTCATGGACCAGGTGGCGCGCGAGATCGGCCGCTTCGCCCGCCCGCGTGAGATACGCTTCACCGAGGCGCTGCCCAAGACGCGCAGCGGCAAGATCATGCGCCGCCTGTTGCGTAAGGTCGCGGCGAACGACCCCACACTCGGGAACGTCGACACGATCGAGGACATCTCGGTCCTGGCGCGGCTCCAGGGAGACGAAGAGTAGCAGCGTCCTCGGTCTGGCCGAGGGCGAACCGCCACAGAACAGGCACGCGGGAATGCGGCCGGGTCGCGGCCGCATTTTCGCGTCCAGGCACGACCGAGAGGAGATGCCGCGCATGGCGCAGCCGGTACCCGCGATCATCTATCACATGACTACCGCGGAGTCCTACGCCGTCGATGACGCCCACGGCGGCTACAAGCCGGAATACTTCGACGAGGAAGGCTTCATCCACACCTGCGCCGAGCCGGAGTGGGTCGAACGCATCGGCGCGCGGGTCTTCGCCGCCGACACCGACATCCTCCTCCTCGAGGTCGAGACGGCGCGCGTGCGCGCGGAGATCATCGTCGAGGCGGCGAAGAACCACTGGTTCCCGCACATCTTCGGGTCGCTCAACCGCGACGCCGTGCTGCGTTCCTCGGTCATGGCGCGCGACGCCGACGGCTCCCCGGTGTTTCCCCCCGACTGGCGGTAGACGGCCGGCGACCGCCGCTAACGTTGGAGCGCCGTGCCCAGCAGCCAACTCCTCATTCTGCTCGTGCTCTTCGCCGTCACGATCGCCGACCATTCCGCCGTCCCGAACGCGTACGTCATCACGATGGTCCTCGCTAAGGGGAAGCAGCTCAATCCGTACACGATCTTCGGCACGGCCTACGGCGCCGTCGTGATCTACGAGAACGCGGTCTACTGGCTCGGAAGGTGGATGCGGACCCACCGGGCGCCGCGGTGGCGGGTCGTGCGGGCGCTGGTACGGGGGACGCAGACGGTGAGCGGGGTCATGGCGCGGCATGGTATCCTGTGGCTCGTGTTCGGGCGGTTCGTCGCGTTCCTGGGGTTGTACGTGCCGTTCGCGGCCGGGCAGATGGGTCGCGGCTACCCGACGTTCCTCGCGTGCACGACGGCCGGGACGCTCGCTCACCTCGCGGGATTCGGAATCGCGGCGTACATGCTGGGCGATCTTGTCCACGCGTACATCGCGCGTATCGGGTCCGGTTGGGTTGGCGGAGGCGTGGTCGTGCTGTTCGCGCTAGGACAGGGCGTCGCGTACTGCCGACGCAGGCGCGGGAGACGGCGAGTGTCCGAGGACGGCAGACTGTCAGTGCGGCAGCATGCCGGCGATGAACCGGAGGATCAACAGCCCGATTAGTGGGGAGAAGTCGAGCCCGATGCCCTGCGACAGGGGCGCCAGCGCCTGGCGCAGCGGGCCGAGGAACGGTTCCGTGACCTTGTGCAGGAACTCCTGCGCGGTATGCATGCTCGGATGGTCGCCGCCGCCGAACGTGATCCACGACAGGATGACGCTCCCCAGGATGAGGAAGCTGTACAAGTTCAGCGCGACGCGCACGAGGCCGAATATGGGTATGAGAGCGTCCATGAGCGGAGCTTAATCCAGGCCGGCGCTTCTGTCAAGCCGCAGCCGGGCGAATCCGCTCCACGACAGGCATCAGCGGCGGCGCGGCGTACACGGAGGGCGACGCGATGGCGAAGGTTGTCGAGGTCCCCCGCGGCTACTATGCGCGCACGCATGAGGAGCGATACCGGGCGATCATGGGATCGGGCGCGGCGTTCCGCGAGAGGGACATGTCGGAGTACGTGCGGCCGGCGTGGCGGGAGTTCGTCGCCGCGACCGAGTTGTCAGACGGCGAACGCGGCGTCGAGATGGGCAGCGGCACCGGCATCAACGCCCTGCGCATGGCGTCGGAGGGTCTGCCGATGGTCGGCCTGGACATCTCGCCGACTGCGGTTTCGCGCGCGGCCGAACTCGCGGACGGTTGGGGAGTTGACGCGCGCTTCGTTGCTGGCGACATGTGCGCGGCGCCGTTCCGCTCCGACGTGTTCGACTTCGCAGCGAACATCTGGACGCTGCACGCGGTCGGCGAGCCGGACCTGCGCCATCGCAGCCTGGTCGAGATGTGGCGCGTACTCCGACCCGGCGGACGGCTGTTCCTGCACAATGAGGCCAGCCGTGAGGATGTCGACGCAGATGACGTAGTGACGGTCGAGACGAACACGTGGAACATCGGGAATCGCACGGTGCGGCTCACACGCCCCGACGAGAGCCAGGTTGAGGTGAGCGTTCCTGGCTTCATGCCGGAGGGCTTGACGGGGCGCCGCTCCCTTCGCGAGCATGTCGACGAGGTGCAGCGCGCCGGGTTCGAGGTGACGCGCGCAGAGGAGCAGGGCGTCCGCCCCGGCCCGGACGTGCCTGAGAATCCCATGATGTTCGTACTCGCGCGGAAGCCGTAGCGGCGACGAGGAGGACCGGCCATGCAAACCATCGCGGTCACGGGAGCGACGGGACGACTCGGCGCAAACCTCGTGTCGGCCCTGCTGGACAGAGGGTACGCCGTGCGGGGAATGGTCATCCCCGACGACCCCAAGCGCGGCAAGATGGACCCCTTCGACGTCGAGATTGTGGTAGGAGACATCCGAGACGCGTCCGTCTGCAGCCGGTTCCTGGACGGCGTGGACGCCGTCGTGCACACCGCAAACCTCGTCGGCGTGCCGTCCGGCATGGACCGGGACACCTTCTTCGACATCAACGTGAAGGGCACGCTGGCGATCGCCGAAGCCGCGGCGGAGCGGGCAGATTCGCTGCAGCGGTTCGTGCATGTGAGTTCGGACGCCGTGTACCCGATGGGCAACCATGATTCGCGGCCGGACTATGCACCCATCGACGAGGACCATCCGAAGCGCCCGGCCGGCCTCTACGCGCTGACGAAGGCGTTGAACGAGCAGACCGTAGAGTCTTACCGCGCGTCGCATGGTCTGCAGACGACGATGGTCCGCCCTGCCGGGATGTTCGCGGGGGCCGAGGTCCTCGGGCGATGGACCGTCGGGTTCGCGCTCGGGCTGCTGCGCGGAGCCGTAGGCAATCCCAACTGCGGCATCCATCATCCCGACCTCGCCCAGGCGATCGCGACGATGGAAGCGGATGCGTCGCCGGACGACCTGTGCGCCATACGCGACGGCGAGGGCCGTCCGTGGCTCTACTCGCCCGCAGATGCCCGGGACGTGGCCCATGCGTGCGTGTGCGCTCTGGAGCGCCCCGAGGCCGTCGGAGAGGCGTTCAACGCGGCGATCCCGCAGCCGTTCGCGTTCGACGACGTCGCCGAGTACCTGTCACAGCGCACCGGCGCACCGGTGTACGAGTGCGTCGTGCCGACGCGTTGGGTGTACTGGTCGGACATCCGCAAGGCGCGCGCGCTCATCGGGTACGCGCCGCAAGGCACGCTGGAGCGAGTCTTCGATACCGCGCTCGCGCACAAGGCCGGAGAGGCCACGGACGTCATTCCGGCGTGACGGAGTCCACAGGAGCAGACATGGGATCGCAGCAGAAGCGCGCGGACGTCGAGTACCCGCCAACTCGCCGCGTCGAGCAGGTGGACACCTACCACGGGCGTGAGGTCGCAGACCCGTATAGGTGGCTCGAGGACGACGTGCGCGAGTCCGACGATGTCGCGGCTTGGGTGGCGGCGCAGAACGAGGTGACGACGCAAGTCCTAGAGTCCATACCGACGCGCAGGCGCATCCGAGAGCGTCTCACAGCGTTGTGGGACTACGAGAAGCACGGCGTGCCGTTCCGGCGTGGCGGCCGCTACTACCACTACCACATCCACGGCCTACAGAATCAGAGCGTGCTGTACACGCAGGACTCGCTCGACGGCGACACGCGCGTGCTCATCGACCCGAACACGTGGTCGGACGACGGGACGGTCGCGCTGTCGGGAGCTGCGTTCAGTGACGACGGGCGGTACGTCGCGTACGGCGTATCCGAGGCGGGGTCCGACTGGAACACGTGGCGCGTGATGGACATCGCGTCCGGTGACGTGCTGAGCGACGAGGTCCGCTGGGTCAAGTACAGCGGCGTCGCATGGACGAGAGACGGGCGAGGGTTCTTCTACGGCGGGTTCGACTCGCCCGATGACGGCGACGAGTACCAGGTCCTCAACCTGAACCAGAAGGTGCACTACCACCGCGTCGGCACGCCCCAGTCCCACGATGTGCTCGTGTACGCGCGGCCCGACCATCCAGAGTGGGGCTTCAGCGCCCATGTCACGGACGACGGACGGTACCTGATCGTCACGATATGGAAGGGCACGGACAGCAAGTACCGCGTCGTCTACCGTGACCTGGCCGAGCCGTACGCCGCGCCCGTGGACCTTGTCAGCGACTTCGAGCACGAATACAGCTTCGTCGGTAACGACGGCCCGCTGTTCTACTTCGAGACGGATCGGGACGCGCCACGCCGCCGCCTGATCGAGGTGGACACCGGCCGACCCGACGCGTCCTACCATCGCGAGGTGATCCCGCAGAGCGAAGACACGCTCACAGGCGTGAGCCTTGTGAACAACCTGTTCGTGGCGTCGTATCTCCACGACGCCCAGACGCGTGTCAGAATCCACGGCAAGGATGGGAGCCATGTCCGCGACGTCCCGCTTCCAGGGATCGGCACAGCGGCGGGGTTCGGGGGGCGCGCGAGCGATACCGAGACGTTCTACGCGTACACAAGCTTCGCCGTCCCTACGGCGATCTACCGCTACGACATGGTCACGGGCGAGAGCGCGCTGCTGCGGTCGTCGGACGCGGATGTCGACTCGGACGCCTACGAGACGCGGCAGGTGTTCTACCGGAGTCATGACGGCACGCGGGTTCCGATGTTCATCACGCATCGCGTAGGTTTGGCCCTCGACGGCGAGAACCCCACGCTGCTCTACGGCTACGGGGGCTTCAACGCCTCGATGACACCTGCGTTCTCCATCGCTCGGCTCGCGTGGATGGAGATGGGTGGCGTGTTCGCGTTGGCGAACCTGCGCGGCGGCGGCGAGTACGGCGAGGATTGGCACAAGGCTGGCACGAAGCTAGACAAGCAGAACGTGTTCGACGACTTCATCGCGGCCGCCGAGTGGCTGACCGAGGAGGGCTACACGCGGCCCGGCAAGCTGGCGATCCAGGGCGGCAGCAACGGCGGGCTACTGGTCGGCGCGGCGATGGCGCAACGCCCGGAGCTGTTCGGCGCATGCCTGCCAGCCGTCGGTGTGATGGACATGCTGCGGTTCCACCTGTTCACTGCGGGCCGGTTCTGGGTCGACGACTACGGTTCTGCTGACGACCCCGACGAATTCGCCGCGTTGCTCGCGTATTCGCCCTACCATTGTCTGCGCGAGGGAGTGGCCTACCCGGCGACGCTCGTGACGACCGCTGATACGGACGACCGAGTGGTGCCGGGTCACAGCTTCAAGTTCGCGGCAGCGCTTCAGCGCGCGCAGGCTGGGCCGGCGCCGACGCTCATACGCATCGAGACGCGCGCCGGGCACGGGGCGGGCAAGCCGACATCCAAGCAGATAGAAGAGGTGGCCGATCAGTGGGCGTTTCTGACACACGCGTTGGACATGGACCTACCCGACGGGTACCCAGCCTGACCCCGATCAGGGGGCGCCGCTAGTGCTCGACGACGGAGCGCCCGGCGGCGATCTGCGCGCGCGCATGCGCCGGTTCTACGGATCTTCGCAAACCTACAAGGGGCTACTCGACGCGCACGATGAGGCGTACTCCGCGCCGTACGTGGATCTGGTGCTGCGCTACGCCGGCCGACGAACGCGCGTGCTGGAGTTGGGCGGCGGCAACGGCGTCGCCGCGCGTATGCTGGCCGACGCGGGGCTCGCCGTTGTCGGCACGGATCTGTCGCCTTTGTTTCTGCGCGAGGCTGGGGCCTCGGCGCGGCCGGCGCTCGGGTACGCTGTATGCGACGGCTTTGATCTCCCGTTCGCAGACGAGTCGTTCGACATCGTGTGCTCGAACGAGTACCTGGAGCATGTCCCAGACGCCGAGGCCGCCCTCGATGAGATGGCCCGCGTGACACTGCCGGGCGGCCGCGTGATGGTCATGGGCCCGAACCTCTGCTCGCCGTTCCTTCCGTTCCGCGAGGGCGTCCTGGCGTTGCGCGGCCGACGCGACGGCCTCATCTGGACAGACGGCCCTCGGGACGCCTGGCGGCAGACACGGCGGAACATCGCCGTGATCGCGGACAAGAAGCGACGCTCCGAGCCGCAGTTCCTGCACCGCGCTCCCGACCTCGAGGACCGGATCATCGGCGGCGACGCGGACAGCGCATACCTCGCGACACCCGCAGACATGGAGACGTACTTCCACCGCGGCGGATGGAAAGTGATCGCGCTCGCCTCAGGTGGCAGTCGGAAGGGGCGGCTCGTGGCCTCTGTCATGCCTCGGTATGCGCCGTACCTGTCCGTCGTCGCGGAGAGGCCGCTCCACACCTAGGCGTCGCGGGTCCCGTTTGGGGGCAATGGGGGGCGTCAGTCGAACGTGCGCACGTTCCAGAACGCCGTGTCGCCTGCAGCAACGGTCATCGCGGGCAACGTCTCCGTCCGCCGCTGCCGGCCGCCATCGTCCGAGAACATCATGCGAACGTCATGCGTGCCGGGCGGAACCGGTACGCGAGCCACCGATATGAGGCATGGCAACGTCTGCCAGCTTCGCGTGTCGGCAGCCTCGGACACGACGTTGAACGCGTTCACGAGCCACCCAGCGACTGCGTTCTTCTCCTTCGCCCGACGGTACGCCAGGTACTTGAGCAGGCCGCGCGCCGCCGTGCGGAGCAGGATCGTCCCCTGCTCGCTCTCGAACGTGTCCATCATCACGCGATCCAAGTCCTCGACCAGAGTCGCGTTCACGCTGCCGTCGCCGACGCTCACAGCCATGCGCGTCAGCGCCGGCCGCTCTGAGGCGTAGTTGGGGACGGCTACCCGCAGTAGGTACTCAAGTTCGACGTCCTCGTACGCGAGGTAGCGACGCTCGACCACGCGATCCGCGAAGCCCCACACCTCACGCTCGACGAACTCGTCCCCGCTCAGGATCGGCAGCACGATGTCCTCGGCGAACTTCCACGGCGCGTATCCACTCTCGTGGAACAGCACGATCTCACCCCACCCATCGGGGATCTCGGGCGGCTCGCCGTAGACGTCGCGGTATCCCTCGGCATCGTCGTCGAGGCCCAACTCGGACGCCAGGCGCACAAGGCGGTGGCCGATGTCCGCCGGCGGCCGCACGCCGTACGCCTCCGAGTACCGAGCGTACCCGGCCTCGGCCCACCGGTAGGATATGTAGGCGTCGTTCACGTCTCCGGCCCACTCGTACAGAATGCCCGAGAAGTAGGCAAAGAACGCGGCGCCCGCGAATTCGTACGTGTCGTCCGCATCCACGTACGACCGGAGCAGGCTGCCGGCCCGACGGACCTCAACGAGCGCGTCGTCCGGGAGGCCTTGGTAGACGTAGTTCAGGGCGCGGTAGTAGTGGATGAGCAGACGCTCGTACCGCGTCCCCGCGTACGGGCGGACGGTGTCCGACGTCAGGAGCGCGGCCGCCTCCCGGCTGATGTGGCGGGTGTAGAGATCCTCCGAGAGGTACTCCGCGATCTCGAAGGCGGCGTTGCTCTGGTCGAACTCGCCGGCGTAGTGCGCTACGAGCCCCACCTCTAGCAGATAGGGCAGGGAGAGTTCCGCCTCCGCCGTAAGCTCTTGGAGCGACGTCTCGTAGTTCCCCTGCGAGAGAGAACCGCGCAACTCCTGCATGTTGTAGGATGCGCACCCGCTGGACACCAGGACCGCCGCCAACAGGCAGAGGAAGAGCCGCCGCATTCCGCACGGGGACATATCGCGATACCCCTCGACCGAGTGTGGGATCGGCTCTGCCTACAGGACCGTGCGCTTCCGCTCGACGAACTTCTTGATCTTGTCCTGACCAAGCCAGATCTTCTCGTTGGTCTCGATGTCCGTCAGCTGTAGGTCCGTTTGGTAGTACAACACCTGTTTGCCGCCCTCGCGGTCCTCGATCGTGTTGACCTCGCCCGTCATCATGTAGTCGGCGCCGAGTTCCTGTCCCATCTGCTTGATGGTCTCTAGGCTCGCGAACTTGCGCTGATCCTCCTTCTCATCGCGCAGTTCCCCTCGCTCCTGGGCGCTGGACACGACCGAAACGCGACCGGAGTTGATGAACGCCCTCTCGATGTCGGCCACGAACGTGCCTACCGGGATGTGTTCCATGCTCCGGTTGCGGACCGCCCCGACGATCACTACCGGCCGATCGCCCTCGGCCCGCGTCATGTGCTGCGTGATCCAGGGATGGTTCAGGCAGTCCAGGACCATCGTCTCCGACACCTGGCGTGAGTCGGTGTCGTTCCACCGCCCTGACAGGTCGATGACTTCGTTCGGGTCGATACGGGCCACGGACTTGGACGAGCCGCATCCCACGGCGAGGGCAATCGCCAGCAGCGTGGGCCCGAGAAGCAGATGCCGTTTCATGGCCGTTCCCCTAGAATATGGGTGCGAGGACGGGTCGCGCGTGTACCCCGTAGGATACATCGTTCTCCCGTGTAACGAATCTCCGCGCCGGAGGTTATAGCTGTAGGGAGCTTCGCGGGGTCGGCGTGGCTTATCGTCGTCCGCCGAGCGCGACGCCTGCATCTCACTACACGCGACAGGACGGAGTCCCATGCGACGTCGAAGGCGCGGCTGGTCCGAGACTTCCGGCGCGGGAAAATCCGGCCGTGGCGTTGTCCGGGACTTCAGCAACCAGGTCGACATGCCCGCGTATCAGGACCGAACGGTGCCCGTCGAGCGCGCCGTCCTGTACCGGTTGGCGCGAAGATGGGCGCCGATGGGCCTCGCCATCGCGGCGATACTCCTAGGACCGTTCGCCGGCGGGTGGTACTACGAGCGGCGATCGGCCGTGCGTCAGGATGCGCACGCGCGCGAGCAGCTTCTCACACATCTCCGCGGCGAAATCGAGCAGGCGTCCGCCGGCCTCCGTCGGCAGGCTACAGCCTTGCGCCGCATCGAAGGCGGGGACGTCTCACAGGCGGTCGATCTCACGCCGTCGTACCCCACTGTCGTATGGCGCGCAGCGTCGATGCGACTGGACGTTCTCGGCGCGGACCCGTCGTTCGCGGCCATGGCAGCCTTCTACGCCACGCTCGACGAACTCGGCCACGCGATGCAACGCTACCAGCACGCCGCAGACCACGCCCGGTGGGCCGCCGCGCCTGGGGCAGCGGCATCGGCGCCAGTCGATGACGCCTCACGTCTACGGCAGATGGTAGAACGCGCGGCGCACGCCGGTGAGGGGCTGTTGCAGGACCTTTCCCCCGCTAGCGAGTAGCAACCCGTCGGCTGGCTATTCCGCTGCTCCCCAACCTAGCCCCCAAACCATCGCGTGAAGCAGTCGACCTCGAACTCGGCCTTCAGTTCGAGGCCCTCGGCGGACGGTGGCTGCATTGTCATCTTCGGACCATCGAGCGGCAGGAGGTCCGCCTCGACGGCCGTCGCCATGTCGCTGCCCATCTCGAAGAAGCACGCGCCCTTGCCCGGGTATGCGACCTGTGGAGATCCGGTGATCTGCGCGGCCAGGTTGCGGCCTACGATCGTCGCCTGCGCTTCCGCGAACATGCCGGACTTCGGATGGGGCTTGTCGCTCGGCAGTCGCATGGCCGCTACATCGCCCACGGCGTAGACGTTCGGCGTTGCCGTCTCGAACGTGCCGAACTTCACGGGGACGAACCCCATATCGTTGGTCAACCCGGCGGCGCGCACGGCCTTCGGAGCGCGGTGCGGCCACATCGCGCCGAACACCGCGTATTGCAGCTCGAGGCCGTTCTCGTAGGTGATCCTGCGCGCGGCTGGGTCCACGGACGTAATCCGGTGCTGCACGTGCAACTCGACGCCATTGTCCGCCATCCACGCCGCCACGGTGGCGCCGATGCGTGGCCCGGCCGTGGGCATTGGGTGCGGCTCGGGCGTGGTGAGGATCAGGGGTACACGATCGCGCACGCCACGCTCCCGGAGCATCTCGTCCACGAGGAGCGCGTACTCGTACGGCGCGGGAGGGCATTTGAATGGGGTGGCCGACACCGCGATGACGACCGCGCCGGAGTCGACCTCCGCCAGCGCACCCTTGAGCTGCAGCACGTGGTCGATCGAGCACAGATTGTGCGAAGCCTCGGCGAGGCCGGGGATGCGGCCCGGGTCCATTTCCGCGCCCGTCGCGATCACGAGGTCGTCGTACGGTAGGTCGCGGGTGCGGGTGTGCACCCTCCGGGCGCCCGTGTCGATGGCGACGATCTCGTCGTGAACGAAGCGCACATGCTCCGCCAGCATCGACGCGTACGGGCGCATCCCCTCGTCAGGGCGTCGGCGGCCCGTGAGCACCCATTGGAGCGAGAAGCCCATGTTGAAGTGCGTCGTGCGGTCTACAAGCGTGACGACCGCCTCGCCGCGCGCTGCGACGTCGTTCAGTTCCGAGGCGAGCGCGAGCCCGCCGAATCCGGCTCCGAGCACCACGATGTGTCGGGGTTTGCCGTTGAGCATGTGGTCGTGTCTCCGCGCCTGTGCGCCGGTATACGCCGAGTCGGTGGCGCCCATCATACGGTCTGGGCGAGCGCGCCGGAAGCTGTCACGGCGCGAAGCGCGGGCGCCGCTACGCCTGAGCAGGCTGGTTGGTGGCCGCGATCGCCTTCTGTCGTCGTCGGTGCTCTCGCTCGCCGCGGATCCACGCGGACGCGACCGCCATGAGGTTCCCGTCCACCGCCGAGCAGCGGTAGGCGCAGCCGATACTGCACCCGGTAGCGCACGTCTTCTTGAGGGCGCCCGCGGCGAGCATGTCGGCGCGCTTGTACCCTGTCACGTCCCGGTCCAGATAGCCGCGTTGCGAGGCGCAGTACTGGACCTTGCCGAACTCATCGACGTAGATGTAACGGTGTCCCGCCCGGCAATGCCAGTCGGGCGTTTCGCCCTTCAGCAGGCGCGACCCGTACTCCCGTTCGATCGCGGAGAAGTTCCCCTCTTCGGTGTAGAACTGCTCCCACAACCCCAGGTACGGTTCGCCCTTGATATCGATGCGCCCCTCGGCGTCGTGTACGAGGCCGATGGAGATTGGGATCTCGAGCGCGCGCACTTCCGCGACGAGTTCGTCGTATTCCTCAATGCTCTGCGGGCAGAGGACGGCGTTCACGTGCAGGCTGAAGCGAGCGCGATCCTTGAGGGCCCGAAGCCTCGCGCGCACGCTCTTCAGCGACTTCTGTATGAACAGGTCCCCTGATGGGGAGAGGGCGTCCACGCTGATCTGCATGTGGTCCAGGCCGGCGTCGTTCAGGTCCTGGACGATCTTCTCGCTCAGCAGGAAGCCGTTGGTGATGAGCGCTACCAGGGACTTGCGTCGCGCGTAGCGCACCAGCTCCGCCAAATCGGGATGCAGGAGTGGCTCGCCACCGAGGAGATTGATGGCCGCGGTCTTCAGTCCGTGGAGCGCGTCAATGCGTTCCTTGAGCGTGTCCAACGGGATCGACGGCGAGTGGTCGTCGTACTCGTTGCAGTACCCGCAGCTCAGATTGCAGCGTCGCGTGATGATGAGTTGCGCCTCGATGGGCGCCTTGCGCACGAGCACGTTCCACGCGGTGCGTACCGGTCTCCGGACGTTCAACCTGAGAGCTCCCGTTGTGTAGGGGCGCGGGCATCGCTTCCAGTATACGCTACTCGGAGGTCGGGCGCTCCGCGGCGTCCGATGTCGCAGATGCCGGCCCGGACGCCCGCCGCTTCCACGTCTCGCGAAGCTTGCCGACGACGCCGAGCAGGACCATCGCGCCGAAGGCTCCAAGGATCGCCCAGTTCGGCACGTCAAGCACTTCGCCGAGCCAGGAATAGAGGAAGTACCGTGGCGCGCGGCCGCAGACCAACGCGAGAAGGTACCGCCCCTGCGGGTACGAGTTCGACAGGGCTAGGAACTTCACCGGGTAGAACGGCACCGGGCTGACTGCGGCGACGACGATCGTCAGGAAGGGACGCTTCCCGTACCAGCGCGCGGCGACCTTGTAGATCTTCCGATCCACATACAGCTTCCGCACCTTGCCGATGTTCAGCACGCGCGTCAGCGTCTCGTGGTCGATCACGCCCGACAGAAACGCCCCGACCGTCGCGGCAACCATGGTCCAGAACGGCCCGATGGTCTTACCGTAGAAGAGCAGCACGGGCTCATGGGGGAGCACGGAGATGTAGACGTTGGAGACCACCGTGTAGCCGCACAGCTTCACCAGGCCGCGCCATTCCGGCGCGTGGAACCACACGACGTACGCGCCGACCAGCGCGCAGAGCGCCAGGGCAACCAACGTCGTGGCCTTGCGGGCAGTCATGCGCCGTAGCCTCTCGTGTGCGGGCGGTCGTTGGCCGTGGGACGAAGGGGGCGGGATCGCCCCGAGGAAGCTTACGGCACGGGCACGGCGCTGGGGAAGGCGGCCTGGGGCCTCTGCGGGAGGGTCGGCACCGACGGCCTCGGGCAAACTCGCTGCCGACGTCGGCGTCCAGGCATCCCTCCGTTCTGGTAGACTCGGCGCGGCATACCCGTCAGGCTACAGGGCCGGGCGGCGGTGACCATTGACGCGTGGCGCCGGCGAGCGAATATGGAGAGCGGAGGGCCGCATGGCCGACGACACGCGCTACTGCGAGCTTGGGGACCCATCCGAGCTAGACGGCTACGCCACGCTCGCCGTCGACACCGAAACGGACTCGACGAACGCGCACACGGCGCGGCTCGTTGGCGTGTCGTTCTGCGGTGAGCGCGGCCGCGCGTTCTGGCTGCCTGCGGACCGGTTCGACGCGGTCGCCATCGGCCGGGCCCTCCGCGGCAAACGTCTCGTCTTCCACCACGCCAAGTACGACGTGACGGTCCTCGAACGCCACGGGCTGCCGCTCGCAGGCGAGGACGTGTTCGACACGATGCTCGCCGCGCACCTGCTCGACGAGAACCGACCCAAGGGGCTCAAGCGTCTCGCCAGGGACCTTCTCGGCGAGGACCCCGTGGAATACGCCGACCTGAGCGACCAGTTGTCGCTCTTTGAGGCGACGCCCGAACTCGCCGAGTACGCGTGCGCCGACGCGGACTACACGTTCCGACTGTACGAGATGTTCCGCCCCGAACTGGACGCGACGCCGACACTAGCGCGGCTGTACGACGAGTACGAACTGCCGACGATGTGGGTCGTTCAGCGCATGGAGCGCGCCGGCATCCGCGTTGATACTGACCATCTCTCGGTGGTAGGGGATCGCTACCGGGCACGGCTGGCGGAGCTGGCCGAGAGCATCCACGGGCACGCGGGCGGGCCTTTCCAGATCACCTCGCCGGTCGCCCTCTCCGGGTTCCTGTATGGCCGCCTCGGCCTGCCCGCGGGTCGCGAAACCCGGTCGGGCCGCCCGTCCGTGAACCACGCGGCCCTCGACGCCATCCGCCACGCGCACCCGGTCGTCCCGCTGCTCATCGAGCATCGAGAGCTGACGACGCTACTGACGGCGTACGTGGGCAAGCTGCCGGGCCTTGTGAACGTCGAGACCGGCCGCATCCACTGCAACATGAACCAGGTCGGCACGATCACGGGCCGCATGTCCTCGAATGACCCGAACCTGCAGAGCATCCCGCGCGACGCGGACATCCGCTCGGCCTTCGTCGCCGGAGACGGCCACGTGCTGATCGACGCCGACTTCTCGCAGATCGAGTTGCGCTGCGCCGCGCACTACTCGCGCGACCCCAGGATGTTGGACGCCTTCCGCGCGGACCTCGACCTGCACCGGCAGACCATCGCCGACATCATCGGCAAGCCCATCGACGAGGTGACCGACGACGAGCGCAATCTCGCGAAGGCGGTTAACTTCGGCCTGATCTACGGCATGGGCGCGCCACGTCTCGCGTCCAGCACCGGGCTCAGTCTGCACCAGGCGCAGAGCTTCATGAGCGCGTATTTCAGGACCTACTCGAACATCAAGGGCTTCCGCGAGGAAGTGCTGGAGTACGCGGCCACGCACGGGCAGGTCATCAACATGTACGGACGTCGCCGCCGCTTCCCCGGCGGCCCTAACCGGGCTGCGTTCAACTCCCTCATCCAGAGCACGGCGGCCGACATATGCCGAGACAAGATGATCGCGCTCGATCGCGGTCTGCCGGCCGAGGTGCGCATGCTGCTACAGGTGCACGACGAGATCCTGTTCGAAGCGCCGGCGGAGCGCGCGACGGAGGCCGCCGCTCTCATCCGCGAAATCATGGAAAGCCCCATCTACGACGCCAAGGGGCGGGAGTTTCGGGCGCCAATTCGGGTCGACGTGGGCGTCGGCCCCAACTGGGGATCGGCGAAGTAGGCGGCCCCACGTCTGGGCACACTAACGGGGTCGAGTGTGACCCGACCCCGCCAGCGAAGAAACTGAATGCGCGCGGACTACAGACGCGAGTAGTACGACACGGTCTGCTGCACGTCGATGCCGCCGACCGGAATGTGTTCCATCATCGGCGCCTGCGTGACCTTCGCGGTGCCCTGGTCGCTGCTGACCTCGATGTACGGCACATTGAATTCGCCAAGACGGTCGAGCGCGACCTGGGCCCATTCCTGGTTCTGCGACTTCGGGCGGATCGCGATCGTCTGCCCGGGCCTCACCCGCATTGACGGGATCGTCGCCTTCTTGCCGTCGATCAGGAAGTGCCCGTGTGACACCAACTGACGAGCCTGGAACGGCGAACTGGCGAAGCCGGCGCGGAAGATAACCGCGTCAAGGCGCGTCTCGAGGAGCATCAGGAAGTTCTCGGCCGTGACGCCGCGCATCTGTTTGGCGGTGTCGAACGTCGTCCTGAACTGCTTCTCGGTGATGTTGTACGTATACCGGAGCTTCTGCTTCTCGAAGAGCATCCGGTAGTAGTCGGAGCGGCGGTAGTTCTTCCGCCCGTGCTCGCCAGCGAAGTGGGTCTTACCACGGGACGCCGGGCACTTGGGGTTGGCCCACAGGCAGAACCCGGCCTTTCGACAGATCTTATGCTTTGGCTGGTTGCCACGGATCATTCAGCTTGTCCTCGATCTTCGGTCTAGCTCTAACAGCCGCGAATTGCCGGATTTGTGCCGTTGGCAATTCTAGTCTGTGAAACACGGCGAAGCAACTGCAAGTCCTCGGACGCTCAGTTCCGCAACGAGTGGATCGGGGCAGGCACGCGGCCGCCAAATCGCACGAACTGCTCGCCGCCCGGTCGGATGGCCATGATCGGCGCCTCCCCGAACAGGCCGCCGAACACCACGGTGTCGCCCACGCCCTTCCCCGGCACTGGGACGAATCGGCACGCGGTCGTCTTGCCGTTCATCACGCCGATGGCGGCCTCGTCCGCGATGGCCGCGGCAAGCGTTTCGTAGTGGGTGTCCCCAGGGACGGCCACCATGTCCAGCCCGACCGAGCAGACACTCGTCATGGCCTCGAGCTTGTCGAGCGTGAGTGATCCGTTCCGCGCGGCATCCGCCAACACGTGGTCCTCGCTCACGGGGATGAAGGCTCCCGAAAGGCCGCCGACGGAAGACGATGCAAACGCGCCGCCCTTCTTCACGGCGTCCGTGAGAAGAGCGAGCGCGGCCGTGGAACCCGCCGCGCCGATCGTCTCTATGCCGAGCGCCTGTAAGATCTCGCCGATCGAGTCTCCCACCGTCGGCGTCGGGGCCAACGACAGGTCGACGATGCCGAAACGGACGCCCAATTCCTCAGCGACCTCGCGACCTATCAGTTCGCCGATCCGCGTCACGCGGAACGCCGTGCACTTGATCTCCTCGGCCATAGCTCCAAGGGTGACGTCCTCGTCCATCTCCCGCAGACGGCGCGCGGCCTTGTTGATGACACCCGGGCCGCTAACACCTACGTTGATGACGGCGTCTGCCTCGCCGATGCCGTGTATCGCGCCCGCCATGAACGGGCTGTCCTCGGGGATGTTCGCGAACACGACGAACTTCGCGCACCCGAAGCCGTCGGTGTCGGCCGTGCGAGCCGATAGCTCCATCAACGCCCGGGCGATTTCCACGATCGCGGAGACGTTTATCCCGGCCCGCGTGGACGCGACGTTCGCCGAGCCGCAGATGCGTTCGGTGGTCGACAACGCCTCGGGGAGGCTTTCAATGAGGGCGCGGTCGGCGTCGCCGGTGTGCTTATGCGCCATGACCGAGTAGCCGCCCAGGAAATCGACCCCAATGTCGCGGGCAGCGTCGTCCAGGGCCTGCGCCACGCGCACCATGCCCGCGGGCCCGTGCGCGGCGGCCACGAGCGATATGGGCGTCACAGCGACGCGGTAGTTGACGATCGGGATGCCGTACCGATCCGCCGTGCGGCGGCCCGTCTCGACCATCCGGCCGGCGGTGTCGCGGATCTTCTGGTGAACCTTGCGGCACAGCACGTCCACCGATGGCGCTGAGCAGTCCAGCAGGTTGACGCCCATCGTCACGGTGCGGACGTCCAGGTTCTCCTCTTGGAACATCCTGAGCGTGAGCAGGATGTCTTGCGCGCTCAGCATCGCTCAGCGTCCTCCGCGGTCGGCGGGACGCACCAGGCGGCGTACGGCGGCGATCTCGCTGGTCGCGCGGAAGATGTCCTCGTGCACGAGATGCGCCCGAAGGTCGATCTCGGCTCCCAACTCCTCTAGGTCGATGCGGGTCTGGTTCGCGTCATGGCCCGCGTCCACCGTTATCTGCACGATCATCGTGAACGTCCCCGCATCGGCCTCAGCGTGGAAGTCCTCGAGGTTGATGCCGCGGCCGGCGAGGTATGAGGTCATGTGGGCGATGATGCCCGGGCGGTCGCGTCCGGTGACGGTGAGTATCTGGCGCTCAGACCGGTCGCTCTTCGCGGGGGAATCCGGCGCCGGCGCGCGGGTCGCCACGTGCACCGACAGATGCGCGGCTTCGCCCCCTGCCTCCAGGGCCGCGCGTATGTCGGCGGCGTCCGGCGAGCCCGGGACGTCGCACGCGAGGGTTATGGTGAAATACCCGCTCATCACGGTCTGACTGAGGGCCGACACGTGCGCGCCCATGTCCGCCAGCGTGCGCGTGATCGTCGCCACGATGCCGACCGCGTCACGCGCGGTCACCGTGACTATGAAGGGGCTCAGGTCTGCGGTGTCGGGCATGCTCGCGCTGGCGTCTCCAGGTGGGCGTGTGCCGGGGAAGTCTACTGGCGGCCGTCGCGCGGCGGCAACCGTGCGGACGCGGCGGGCCTCGACTAGGATACGTCCTGACACGACGAGCTACCTGCCGACACGGCGAGCTACCGGCGCCGGGCATAGGCGAGGAGAATGCACCATGGGCTACAGAGTCGGCGTGGCGGGGTTGCGACGCGGTTGGGCGGTGGCGTCGGTCGCGTCCATGTTCGACGACCTGGAACTCGTCGCTGCGTGCGACCTGGAACCCAGCCTGCTGGATCGCGCGCGCGCCGAACTCGGCGTCGAGGAAGGCTACGAGGACTATGGCGCATTCCTCGCCCACGACATGGACGCGGTCATCGTAGCGACGCCCCCGCACCTGCACGCCGCGCACTCGGTGACCGCGCTCGAAGCGGGTCACCACGTACTGTGCGAAGTGCCGATGATCTACGGCGAGACGGCAGACGACGTCATGGGACAAGCTCGCTCGCTCGTGTCCGCCGTAGAGAAGGCGGACGCCGTCTTCATGTTCGCGGAGAACTGCAATTACTGGTGGTGGGTGGGAGACTGGCGCGAGCGCGTCGAACGGGGTGAACTCGGCGACCTGACGTACGTCGAAGCGGAGTACGTGCACGACTGCCGCAGCATCATGCGCTACCCGGACGGACGACTGACGTGGCGGGCAAGCATGGCTCCGCAGTACTACTGCACCCACAGCCTCGGCCCGGTCCTCGAGTGGACGGGCGACCGGATCGTCAGTGTGATCGGCGCGCAGACTACGCGCACGTGTGACCCGGGCCTGCCCGGGGCGGACATGGAAGTGGCGCTGTTCACCACGGAGAGCGGCGTTCTCATCAAGCTTCTGTGCGGATTCCAGGTCGCGCGTTCCGGCGCGCACCACTACTTCAGCGTCTTCGGTACCAACGGTTGCCTGGAGACATCGCGGGAGGGCTCGGGGGCGAAAGGCCAGGCCGGGACGGACGACGCGCCGCAGTTCGGCGAGATCCCGTTCGCGCACGACCATCCTGATGCGCCGGCCGGCGCCGAAGTCGGCGGGCACGGCACGGCCGAATACTACATGGTCGCGGATTTCCTACGCGCGGTCCGCGGCGAGGCCCCGCCAGCGATCGACGTGTACGCCGGGCTGGACATGACGTTGCCGGGCGTCTTCGCGCACGAGTCGGCGATACGTGGTGGCGAGAAGCTCGTGGTGCCGAACCTCAGGGCCGACGCCGGCCAGTAGACGGGCGGGCGATCGCGAGCCCGCACCTAAGGTGTCCGTCACTTCGACGTGACGCGCCAGATGCGGTTGCCGCCGTCGTCCAGGACGAGCAACGAGCCGTCCACCATCTGCGCGAGGCCTACGGGGCGTCCCCACACCATCTTCGAGTTGGGGTCCGTGCTCCAGCCGGTAAGGAAGTCCTCGTATGATCCGACTGCGTTCCCAGCGGCGTCCATGTGCACGCGGATCACCTTGTACCCGGTGCGCTGAGCGCGATTCCACGATCCGTGGAGCGCGACAAGCAGTTCGCCGCGGTATTCGTCTGGGAACATGTCGCCGGTGTAGAAGAGGAGACCCAGCGCCGCCGAGTGCGCCTGTATCAGCACGTCGGGCACGACCGCGGTAGCAACGAGGTCCATGCGTTTGCCGCCGTGGCGCGGCTCGGGGTTCGCCCCGATGTACGAGTAAGGCCATCCATAGAACGCGCCATCCGCGACGGAGGTCACGTAGTCTGGCGGCAGGTCGTCGCCGAGCCCGTCGCGCTCATTCACGGCTGTCCAAAGCTTCGCGGTGGTAGGGCTGAAGCGCAGGCCCACGGGGTTGCGCAGGCCGCTCGCGTACGTACGACCTCCTGAGCCATCTGGGTTGTACTCGACGATCGAAGCGCGCGGCGGTTCCTCCTCGTCGATGTTGGACGCCGACCCTATCGAGACGTACATCTTCTCGCCTGACGGTGAGAAGATGACGTCGCGGGTCCAGTGACCGCCCGGAGGGATGCCGTCGACGACCGTCTCGGGCGCGTCGCTGAGGCGCTCCTCGCCGACTGTGTAGCGTGCCCGGAGCACGCTGTCCGTGTTGGCTACGTACAAGTAGCCGTCGTGCATGTCGATTCCGAAGGGCTGCCGCAGGTCGGTCATGAGGTCGGCGCGGAGGTCGGCGACTCCGTCCCCGGCCGTGTCGCGCATCAGCGTGACCTTGCGCGCTCCGGTCTCGACGACCAGCACGTCGCCGTTCGCCGCCACGTACGCCTGCCGCGGAATCTGTAGGCCGTCCGCCCAAAGCTTGACCTCGAAGCCGTTCGGCAGCGCGAGTAGGTCCGGGGCCATCTGCGGGAGCGTGATCGGCGGATTGCCCACAGATTCCGTTGCGCCCGGCTCGGGCAAGTCCTCGGGACGGATGTGGATCACGCCCGCAGCATCGGACGCCAGGGCGGCGCAGACGAACAGTGCGACGGCGGACAGCAGGGCCGCGACGGGTCGCAGCCGATGGTGTAGGGCGAGCATGCGGTGGTGATCCTCAGTCGTCGTATACAAGGCTGGTGATGACGAGAGCGATGCCTCCCGTGCGCATCTCATCGCGGCGATAGAGTCGGAGTATGTTGTCCCCGCCCGACGCCCACACGACGGGTTGGCCGTCCCGAGGCCGCTGCAGCAGGTTCACGTTCGCGTGGCTCGGCGTGGGGCCGTCGCCCGGGTAGTCGGGGCTCACCTCGTCCAGCCGCACCCGCGCCGCTCGATGCACGCCGTCTGAGCCAGTATCTGACGGGCTCTTGTGTATGGTGGGAGCCGCTCGGATGGGTAGGTCGGCCGGGCGAGGTCGGGCCATTGCGGTCTCCAGAGTCAGGTCCGCGCGCGGCGACTGAGCCGCGCCGCCACATTCTACATGGACGGCGGGGGCGTGTCGATCTGCTCGAGTGTCGCCCGTCCGCGAGGGGCGATAGAATGACAGAGACCTGCCGCGCCCCGGGAGCAAGCACCATCGAGCGGATTCTCTGCATACGCCCGGACGGCCTCGGTGACATGGTCTGCGCGCTCCCGACGTTCGCCGCGTTGCGACGCGCGTACCCGACGGCGCACCTCGCCGTGCTGGCGTCGCCGCTGAACGCGCCCATCATCGAGGCGGGTAGGAACGTGTCGGAGACGATCGTCTATGACCGTGGCCGGTGCGATAGGGGCCCGCGAGCGTTGTGTACGCTCGCGTGGCGTCTTCGGCGGGAGCGCTACGATGCCGTAGTCGCGATGCGCACCGCGACGTACGCCAACGTGATCGCCGCGGCCTCGGGCGCGTCGCGACGTGTCGGCTATGCCGGCAAGCCGGGCTCGCGCTGGCTCTCGACAGCGCTGCCTGGCGGTCATGTGCGTGGCGCTGAGCACGAGATCCTGCGCAACGCGCGGCTGGCCGAGGCCCTGGGCGCCACGTCGGCGGATGCTGATCCGGTGATCGCTCTGACAAACGAGGAGCGAGCGTGGGCGGCCGATTGGCTTGCGGCGAACGGGTTCGACGAGACGACAACAGCCATCGGAGTCCACCCGGGAGCCAGCACGTCGGATCGGTGCTATCCGGAGGACCGATATGCTCGTGCCGCGTCGGAACTAGGCCGCGACAGAGATGACCGCCCGGGGCGCGCGATCGTCTTCGGTGGCCCGCACGATGCTGCACGGGTGGAGGCGGTGATTGCGCGGCTGGAGGGCGCGGCCGCCCGCGCGGACGCCATGTCGCTCCGCCGGATGATGGCGCTAATGGCGCGGGTGGATGTGATGCTTGCGAACGACTCGGGGCCAATGCACATCGCCGCGGCTCTGGGCGTCCCGCTCGTCGCGGTGTTTGGGCCGGGCGATCACGTGCGGTGGATGCCGCGCGCCGACGCCGCGATTCTCGTTCGGCCGGACGCATCGCGGCCCGGGGCCCTTCCCGCTGCGCCGGGGACGAGCAACGTGCACGAGATCCCGCATGAGTGGATCGTCGCGGCGGGACGCGAGGCCATCGCGCGGGGCGGGCACGGCCAATGACCGACGTCCTCGTGATGAGCTTCACGCATATCGGTGACGCCGTCCTGTCAACGTGCGTTGTCGAGCCGTTGCGCGCGCTCTACGCGCCGGCCCGCATCTCGTACCTCGTCGGGTCCACGCCGGCGCCTCTGCTAGACGCCGAGCCCGGCATCGACGTGGTGCTGCCGTATACGCGCGAGCGGCATGGGGGCATCGCCGGTAGGGGGCGGCTCGTGCGAGAAGTCCGCCGACGGCGCTTCGACGTCGTCGTGGATCTGAAGGACGCGGTCTACTCGCGACTCGTCGGCGGGCGCCGCGTGGGCCTCCGCGACCGCGGGCGTCTCCACGCCGTCGACCGCTACCTCAGCGCCATCCGCGCGGTCGGCGCCGATGTCGCGCACGCGCGGCCAACGCTGACCCCGAGCGCGGACGAAGCGGGCGCCGCCCAGGGATGGCTGGCGCAGCATGGGCGGCCCACAGTCACTATGCACCTTGGCGGCGGCTGGGAGTACAAGCTCTGGCCGACCGACCGATTCGCGCAGGTCGCTGACGCGCTCCGGCGGGACCACGGCCGGCGAGTCGTCGTACTCGGGGGGCCGGATGACGCCGGCCGCGTTGCCGCCTTCGCGGAGGCAGCGACGGAGTCGCACGCCGTGGCGGCGGGCCTTTCACTACGGGAGATGACGGCGCTCATCGCCGCGTGCGACCTGCACGTAGGGAACGACACCGGCCCCATGCACATAGCTGACGCGGTTCGCACGCCAGCCGTAGCACTGTTCGAGCCTACCGATGACGTTCGGAGCGGCCCCTATGGCCCGGAGCACACCGTCATCCGCAGCGCGATGGATCTCGGGTGCAACCCGTGCCACCCGGGCCGGGCGGGAGCTTGCGGCGTAGGGTACTGCGAAGCGCTCCTCGCGATAGATGTCGCTCAAGTCGTGTCGGCGGCCGCGGCCCGGTTGGCACAGGCGCAGATGTCATGAACCACCAGCACACCATACTCGACGCCATAGGATGGACTCCGCTCGTCCGCTTGGCGCGCATGGCCCCTCGCGACGGCGCCGATGTCCTCGTCAAGCTCGAGTACCTGTCGCCGGGCGGGAGCATGAAGGACCGGATCGCGCGGCAGATCGTCGAGGACGCGGAGGCTTCGGGAGCGCTGCGCCCCGGCGGCACGGTCGTGGAGCTGACGAGTGGGAACACGGGCACCGGGCTCGCGATCGTGTGTCGCGCGAAGGGCTACCGCATGGTCGCTGTAATGAGCGAGGGAAACTCCGTCGAGCGGCGTCGCATGATGCTGGCCCTTGGCGCTGACCTGGAGGTCGTCCGGCAGGCGGGTGGCTCTGACCCCGGCAAGGTCTCGAAGGAGGATCTGGACCTCGTGGAGGAACGCGCGCAGGAGATCACGGGGGAGCTTGGGGCGTTCCGCGCCGACCAGTTCAACAACGTGGCCAACCCGCGCGCGCACGAACTTGGCACGGGGCGCGAAATCCTGGAACAGGTCGACGGCGAATTGGACGCGTTCGTCGCGGCCGTGGGGACGGGCGGGTTGTTCACCGGCGTGGCCCGCGCCCTGAAGGCGTCGTCCGGCCTCACACGTTGCTACGCCGTGGAGCCGGCGTCCGTGTCGTACCTGGCTGGCCGACCCGTTACGGACACGCGCCACAAGATTCAGGGCATCGGCTACGCGATGAAACCGGGCTTCTGGGACGAAAGCCTTGTGGAAGGCTACATCGGCGTGTCCGACGACGACGCAAGTGCAGCCGCTCGTCAACTGGCGCGCGACGAGGGCATCATCGCTGGATTCTCGGCCGGGGCGAACGTGTGGGCGGCCCTGCAGGTAGCCAGCTCCGCGCCGCCAGACGCGACCGTGGTGACGGTCGCGTGTGACTCCGGCATGAAGTACCTAAGCACGGATCTCTACGAGTAGGTCGCCGGGAAGCTACGCGCCGCTCTGCTGAAGCTGGTGCGCTATCGCCATCTCTTCCTCGGCCTCGGGAATGAGTCCCTGCTTCTGCAGGCACTGAGACAGGCTCGTGTGCAGGAACGGCTCAGACGGATGGTGCGTGATCCCCGCCTTCAGCATCTCGATCGCCTCGTCAAGGGCGCCCATTAGCTCATACGCCTTCGCGATGGCGAGGTGCCCCTCGACGTACGTCTCGTCGATGTCGAGGGCCTTCCGGTATATGTCGATCGCCTCGTGGTACTTACCCTCGGCGAACACGTCGAGGCCGTCGCTGATGTACTCTTGCTTCGTCTTCTCGGACATACCGCCTGGTCCTTGGCCGCGATTGCGCGCGTGGCGCTGGTTCAACACACGTGGTCTACGTTGTACGTCATTTGGAGAGGAGGCGCAGCACCTTCTTGACGGCGGAACGCCGGACGCGCTCGTAGTATTCGCGCCCGTCGGCCTCGACATCGCGCTTGATCTCGCGGTCCGACTCCAGTCGCGCGATCGCGCCGGTGATAAGCGAAGCAGGGTACTGCCCGCCCGCGTACAGACTGCTACGATCGGTCCGACCGGCCCGCTCTAGCTTGTCGATGATCGCCTTCTTGGCGTCTTCTATCTGGTGAATGTCTCACCTCTTCCAGTCGGCGCCGGCTGCCGTGCAATGATAGTGTACCCGCGTCGCGCTGCTGACGGTGCACTCATTGTCGCGCAGATGTCGCCAAGCCTGCGGCGACCCTACATTCGCGCTTGTACAGACGTTACCATTCGTATGCCCAGAGGACAAAACCGACGTGTGGGAGACGCCTGTGGCGCGCGAACGCGTGATGGCGGACGATCTCGAACCTGAGCAGGCCCGTGCGATTCGCTCGGACGCGCCCGAACACCTGACGAACATCCGTACGGTGCTCATCGAGCCCATACAGGCGGGGAACATCGGCTCCACGGCGCGCGCGCTCAAGGGGATGGGGCTGCGCGATCTGTGGCTGGTGAACGCGCCCCCGCATTGGCAGGAATCGTCCGAGGCACGCAAGTTCGCCATGAATTCTAAGGACGTCCTCTTCTCGGCGCGCGAGACGGACAGCCTCGAGGAGGCGCTGCAGGACGCCCACCTCATCGTCGGTACGACGCATCGCCGGCGCGCCCGACGCATGTCGCAGGCCATCGCGGCCCGCGACGCGGCGCAAGAAATCGTGCGGGTGGCCCGTTCGCACAAGGTTGCCCTCGTCTTCGGGCGGGAAGACAAAGGCATCTCGAACGAAGATCTGGCTTGTTGCGACATCGTGGCCAGCGTGCCCATGGCGACGAAGAACCCCTCGCTCAATCTGGCGCAGGCGGTGCAGATATTCGCTTACGAGGTATACACGGCTGGCATTGGTGACGTTGCACCTGTCACGTATGATCTTGCCGACCGCAGGCACGTACACGCGACGATCGAGCGTATCGAACAGGTGCTGCGCCTGACGGATTTCCGCCCCATGAACAACCGGTGGGACGTCATCCGCACGGCGCTTGAACGATTCTTCGGCAGGGCCGTTCTGGAGAAGCGCGATCTCGACGTGCTTATGAAGGTCTGCCACGATGTCGAGGGGTACATACGCAGGAATGTCCCCGACGGGACGGGTGCGGACGGGAAAGACGGCGACTAGATTCGCCGACGCGCGGCGCGACCGTCGCGCTTGGGAGGTGCACATGGGGAAGTATGGGCGTGCGGTGTGGGCCGTGTTCCTGGTCTTGTCGGCGACGACCGCGGCGGATGTCGGGCGTGATCAAACTGCGGCGCGCGTGTTCTGTTCGCGCGAACGGCCAACGACGTTCGTCGGCTCCATCGAACTCGTCAGAACGCCACGTGTCGGGCGCGAGGGCGTGTACCGCCTCCACGTAGGCGCGCGCGACGGCGGCGCCCAACCCGCCACGCTCGAGTGGATCCTCCCGGACGCTCGCGGAAACGACACACGGACCACTCCGCTCTACGTTCCGGGCGGCGCGAGCGCCATAGACGACATCGTCGTGCGCGTCGACCGACCGGGCGACTACCAGGTCGTGGCGCTGGTGAGGCCCGCGGATGCGCGGCCTGGGTCTCCAGCCGACGTGTTCGTCCGTTACCTACGAGTGCGGTCTGACGGATCGTACGACGCCGCAGCGCCGTTCCCGTACGACCCAGAGTACGCCGCCCCGTTCGCGCCAGTCATTACGGTCAAGCGTCAAGCGGGCGCCGGCGCCGATGAGGTCGCGTATTCGGGCGTGCTGACATACCACGACGACAACACGGGTTTCCAGGAACCGATTCGCGAGGCCCAAGTGCGCCTGGCGGAGCGCGTGACCGACGGCGCGTTCCTGATCGAGGACACCGTAGACACCGTGATGACGGACGTGGACGGAAGGTTCTCGTTCCCGGCGCTCGCAGCGACGACGGCCGCAGGTGAGCCGCGCGTCTTCCGCCTCCGCGCGATCCTCGATAACGACACGTTGTCCCTGTCTCCCGCGAGCGGGGGCGCGTACGAACGGGATACCGAATGGGCCGACGCCGAAGCGGGCGCATCTCTCGACTTCGAGCTGCGTTGGGAACGCCAGGATGCGAGCCACATGGCGGGGCACGTGTTCACGTCTGTGCTCGACGCACGCGACTTCCTGATCGACTCCGTTGCGTTCACGCGCGACAAGATACGCGTAGTCTTCCCGTCGAGCCAGGGCGCCACGTTCTACGCCGCACAGCCACGGCGGAACGGAGCTCTGTCCGACGAATGGATAGAGATCGCCTTCGAACATGAGAACGACCGCACGGCGATGCTCCACGAGTACGGCCACGCCGTGATGACGCCGCTCTACGGCAACACCTTCGATGCGATTCCGTTTGGCCAGTGGGAAGCGCCCCACGCGCTGCACACCGTGTCCGACGAGGAGTTCGCTATCAGCGAGGGATGGGCGGAGTTCATCGCCGCCGCCGTAGACGACGACGCCCTGAACGTCACGTCGTTCGACAACGTCGACTTCCCGAACATCGAGACCAACTTCTGGTATACGGGTCGGGTACAGGGCATCGGGCCGAACAGCATCGGTGAGAAAGTCGAGGGATCCGTCGCCAGCGTCCTGTGGGACATCAGCGACGGCCCCCAGAGCCGCGATCTGATCCCCGGCACGGACGACGACGGCATCGAGAACGACTTCCAGCGCGTATGGACCATCTTCGGCGAGGCGAGGCCGTACACGATCCTGACCGTGCGCGAGGAGTGGCTGCGACGGGACTACCCGCTCCGCGATGCGTTGATGGAGATCTTCGACATGCACTCAATGTCGGGTCTCGACCCGTCCTCGGACGTCAACCGCGACGGGATCGTGGACATCGTGGACATCGTCGCCGTGGCGCAGCGATTCGGTGAGGACGGCCCGTTCGACGGCTTCAGCCCCGACGTCAACGGCGATGATGTCGTGGACATCGCCGATCTCGTGACCGTTGCGCGCGACTTCGGCTCCAGCATCCCACTCGCGCCCGCAGCGGTTGCGCCGACCGTGGCGCGCACGTTGTTCCCGGACGCGGACGGCGCCTATACGCTGGCGATCGAGGACGCTGCGGGCATCGCGTTCTCCGTCTGGCCGCACGGGTCCGTAGCGGTCGAGGCGACGGGCTCCGTGTGGTCCTTCGACGAAGGTGCGAGCGTGGTCGCGGTCGCGCTTGGCGGCGCGTCCTCGTTGCCAGAGCAGCTACGCCTCCGCGTTGCTGACGGAGCTGCGCGAGACGTGTCGTTGCGCGGCGTAGAGATCGTCGGGCCTTCGAGGAGGCGTCGCGCGCTCGGCGACATCGTCCTGGCAGGGCTCGGGCCCGCGGGCGTGCCTGCCCAGACGGCCCTACGACCGAACTTTCCCAACCCGTTCAACCCGGAAACCTGGATACCTTTCGATCTCGCACACGCCGCCGCTGTAGTCGTGACGGTGTACGACGGCCGAGGTGTCGCTGTGCGAAGGTGGGACCTGGGCAGCCTCGACGCCGGGGCGCACGAAGGCCGAGACGCCGCCGTCTACTGGGACGGCCGCGGCGCCAGCGGAGAGCCGGCCGCGAGCGGGGCGTACTACGTGGAGCTTCGCGCCGGAGATAACGTCTCGGTGCGGCGGCTACTGCTCGCTAAGTAGGAGTCGCACGGGTGCGCGTGCGCTCGCCGCCGCGCTCACGCAATCCGCCACCGACAGACAGCCACCCGCTACCCGTTGATCCGTCTACCCGGAGTGTGGTAAATACGCGCCGGAGTACGTGGGGGACAGGGCGCAATGGCTGCTGGCGATACGAAGTCGGAACACAAGCCGAAGCCGTTCATCGGCGTGCGGTTCGACTGCTGCAACGTGTACATGCGTATCAAGCTGAACAGGGCGGGCACCGCGTTCGTCGGGTGGTGCCCCCGGTGCACAAAGCGCGCCGAGGTCAAGGTGTCTAAGAGCGGCTCGAAGAACCCGTTCTTCGTCGCAACCTGACTACGGCGTCGCCGTGATCGTGATGGGTATGGTGCGTGTCTCGCTGGCGATGTCGTGCGATGTCTGCACGCCCGTCTCGCTCACGGAGATGACCTGCGATATCGCGGTGACGACGAGCTGGACCACCTCCACCTTGACCGACCCTGTCTCCACGTCCGACGGCGCTTCCCACTGAATCGTGAACGGTCCCGAAACGACCCCGCTCTCCGCGCCTACCAGTCGTCCATGGCCTGTGACATTGACCCAACTGAACGTCACCGCCTCGGCCCGCACCGCGTCGACGGTCGCGGACAGCTCGATGATGTCCCCGGGCCCCGCCGTCGTCTTCTCGACCAGGACCCCGACGTTCAGCACAACATCGCCATCGACGTTCGCGAAGTCGCTGAAGCTCTCGCCCGTAGGCGACGAGCCCCCACATCCCACCGCTCCGGCACCGACGACGGCTGCCAGCCCGCACGCGATCGCCCATCTGCGGATCATAACCAGACTCCTCGCGAGTAATCCCTGTTGACTCTCGAACATAGAACGACCACGAGAGGCCTCGTGTTACTGTGACAACCGGTTCGCGGTTGAGTGCGCGTGCAGAGCGCGCTAATGTAGGCGCCTGTCACCGCTGGCGAGGAGACTGGACACACCATGGCGCGAACGAGCGACCCAACGGCCGCCGTAGCGGTCGTCGACCTGTGCGGGGTCGAGCCCTCCGCACGATGGGCGATGGGCGAGTTGCGTCGCGCGCTGGTCGAGGCGGGCGCGCAGGTCTCCGATGTCGCCCATTGGACAGGCCCCGACGATGACCTCCTCCTCGTAGCCGGCCTCACGACCGACCGGCGCATCGAACGACTCGCGCTCCAAGCGGGCCCGCTACGCCCCGCGACGCCAGAGGGCGTGGTCATACGCCGCTGCCCCGTGCGGGAACGTGACGGCCTCGTCGTGGCGGGGACGGACGCGCGCGGGCTCACGTACGCGCTCGTGGAGGTGGCCGATCGGCTCACCGCGGACGGGCTCGCTGCCCTCACCCCACTGGACGATGTCGAGGAGTGCCCTGACAACCGGGTGCGCGGCGTTGATCGCTTCGTGATGGGCCATCTCGATGACGAGTGGTTCTACAGCGAGCCGTTCTGGCAGTACTACTTCGCCCGCCTGGCGCGCGCTCGATACAACCGCTTCACGCTGGTCACCGGCTTCGACACGGCGTACATGTCGCCGCCGTACCCCTACTTTGTGCAGGTGGATGAGTTCCCGCGCGTCGGCGCCGTCGGCGTCGATAGTGAGCGGCGCGAGGCGAACCTCGCTCAGCTACGCCAAATCGGCCGCCTCGCACACGACCACGGCCTTGAGTTCGTCTTCGGGACCTGGCAACAGACGCCGTGGACGCGCTCGCAGGATGTGCTCGTCGAGGGCCTGCCGGAGGACGAGGCGGCGCTTGGCACGTACTGCGCGGGCGGGCTGCGCGCGCTCATCGACGAATGCACGGAGATCGACGTCGTGCACTTCCGGGTGAACCACGAGGCCGGGGTCGGCTCGCAGCAGACCAACGAGGCGTTCTGGCGAGACTGCATCGACGGCGTGGCGGCGGCAACGCGCCCGGTCAAGCTCGACCTGCGTGCCAAGGGCCTCACGGACGACATGATCCAGTACGCGCTAAGCCGAGGCCTCGACGTCAGCGTGCCCACTAAGTACTGGTGCGAACACGCCGGGTTGCCCCACCATCTGACGCAGATGCGCGGCGAGGAACTGGGCCGCCTCGACAACCTGAACCACAGCAGGCGCTACAGCTACTCGGACATGCTGCGCAAGCCGCGCGATTACGACCTTATCTATCGACTGTGGAACATGGGCTCGAGTTGCCTGTTCCTGTGGGGTGACCCCGACTACGCGCGCAGGTTCTCGGCCAGTTGCGCGGTCGGCGACGCCGCCGGGTTCCAGATCGCCGCGCCGTTGTCGCTCAAGGGCGGCCACGAGCTCGCGCAACGCGACCCCTGGCCCATACACTCCGACGGCGCGATGCGGCATTACGAGTGGGAGGACGAGCGCTACTGGTTCTGGTACCTCGCGTTCGGCCGTATGGGGTATTCCCGCGCCACGAGCGACGACGTCTGGCGCCGCGAGTGCCGCCGACGGTTCGGCGCCGACGGAGCTGCCGTGGTCCAGGCGCTGTACCGTGCGGCGAGCCGCGTGCTTCCCTTCGTCACGGCGGCCCACATGCCGGTCCACCCGCTCCTGTGCTACTGGACCGAGCTCGACACGGGCGGCCCGCTGTTCGCGGAGCACAACCACCACGCGCAACGCGGCGGCGTGACGTACGCGAATTCGGAGCCGAGCGATCCGGGGCTCTTCTACCGCATCGACGAGTACGTCGCGGACCTGGGTGATGGCGCCGTTCGTGGGAAGTACACGCCGATGCAGGTGTCCGCGTGGCTCGATGGAATGGCGGCCGAGGTCCGAGCAGGCGTCGACGCCGCGGACAACATCACGACAGTTGCCGACAGCGCGGAATACGCCGCGTCGCGCGTTGACTTCACGATGCTCGCGGAACTTGCGGACTACCACGCTCAGAAGATGCTGGCAGCAGTCGCCCTCGAGACGCACCTGACGTCCGAGGACGCGGACAGCCTGACCCTCGCGCACGCACACGCCGCGGAGGCCCTGGGCCACTGGGGCGCTCTGGCGGACCTAGGCGCCAGCGCCTTCCACGCGCCGTTGGACTTCAGCGCTGGCGCGGGATACGGACGCACAGG
The DNA here is from genome assembly GCA_018644665.1 of Candidatus Poribacteria bacterium. Lineage (GTDB taxonomy): Bacteria > Poribacteria > WGA-4E. The sequence goes on along the minus strand of JABGQA010000050.1, from coordinate 96,636 downwards.
GACGTGGAGTGACCGCACGCACGAACTGGAGAAGGACGTCGCGCGCCTCGTAGCGATGCTGGGTGAACGCGGAGCCGTGACGCCCGCTACGCCCATCGGAACGCGCGTGCCGAGGCCGTGGGACGTCGACGCCGCCGTGCCTGATACCGCGAGCCCCGGACAGGACGCTCGCGTGACGCTCCGCACAACGCCGAACGCGGCGCCGGTCAGCCATGTCACGATGCACTGCCGCCGCCTGAACCAGCTAGAGGGCGCGTTCGAGCGCGTGGAGATGGCCCAGGTCGCGGACGGCTACTCCGGGGCGATACCGGGTGAATACGTGTCGCCGGAGTGGGATCTGCTCGTGTACTTCTCCGCCGTCGACGAGCGAGGCGAGCCTCTGCTGTATCCCGGCCTATACAGCGCCGTCCACGACGCCCCCTACTTCCTGATAGAGGTCGCACCATGACCGCGTTGGAGGGCCGCGATGACCATCACCGACATCCGCTACCACCTGACGACGGAGCTCGGCAGTCCCGCCCTGTTCGTCGTGATCGACACGGACGCGGGCATCACCGGCTACGGCGAAGCGACCATCCACTTCTTCCCGCAGGCCGTCGCGGGAATGCTGGACGACCTGCGCCCGTACCTGATCGGCGAGGATCCGCGGCGCATCGAGCACCTGTGGCAGGCATGCTTCCGCACGCTGTTCATGCGCGGCGGGCCGGTGACAGGCGCGGCGATCGCGGGCATCGACATGGCTCTCTGGGACATCAAGGGCAAGGCGCTCGACGTCCCGGTGTACGAGCTGCTCGGCGGCCTGGCCAGGACCAAAGTGCGTCTCTATGGCCACGTGACGGGTGACACAGCAGAGGAGATGGCCGCCAACGCCCGCGAACGCGCGTCGCGCGGCATCACCGCGATACGCTTCCGCGGATTCCACGCGTACGACCGCGAGGAAGTCCACGACCATCAGATGGCCGTCGACCAGCAGGTGGAATTCACGGCCGCGATCCGCGAAGCCGTCGGTGATGGCATCGACATCCTCATCGAGTGTCACGGCCGCTACGACCCCGAGTGGGTGATCCAACTCGCGGAGCGCGTTCGACCCTACCGACCGTTCTTCATCGAAGACCCGATCCGCCACGAGAATCCGGCGGCGATGGCACAGGTGCGCGCGAAGACGGCGCTGCCGTTGGCATCGGGCGAGCGCTACCACAACAAGTGGGACTACCGAGAGCTGATCGACGGTAGCTACGTCAACTACATCCGCCCGGACATCTGCCACTGCGGCGGCATCACGGAGCTACGCAAGATAGCCGCGATGGCGGAGACGAACTACATCGGCGTCGTGCTGCACAACAACGCCGGTCCCTTGGGCACGGCGGCGAGCATGCATGCGGCGCTGTCGGTTGCGAACGTGGTGATGCTCGAGGCGCCCTGGATAAACCGCGAGCCGGCGGCCGAATCGAAGATGACGCGGCCGTTCCCCGACGTGGAGGCGGGATACGCCCTTCCGCTAGCTGGGCCGGGCCTGGGCATCGAACTCGACGAGTCGGCCGCTGCGGCGGAGCCGTTCCGCGCGCGCCGGCAACCGAAGCTCCGCGCGCTGGACGGGTCGGTTCGTGATTGGTGAAGGGAGCGCGACGCTGAGCAGCTTGATACACCGTACGGCGACAGACCTGGCGGGCGCGATCCGTCGCCGCGAAGCGTCGGCAGTCGAGACCGTGCAGGCGCACCTCGCCCAAATCGAGCGGGTGAACGGGGCGATCAACGCGGTCGTGACGCTCTGTGCTGAGACGGCGTTGGACCGCGCCCGGGACGCGGATGCTGCCCTTGCCCGCGGAGAGCCGTGGGGGCCGCTTCACGGCGTTCCCATCACGGTGAAGGACGCGTTCGCCACGGTCGGTGTCAGGGCTACGTCCGGCCATCCGAGCCTCGCGGACAACGTGCCGGACTACGATGCAACGCCCGTCGCCAGGCTGCTGGGCGCGGGGGCGATCCTGCTCGGCAAGACGAACATGCCGCCGTTCGGACTCAACTACCAGTGCGAGAACGACCTGTTCGGCCGCACGAACAACCCGTGGGATCTGACTCGCACGCCCGGTGGATCGTCAGGCGGGAGCGTGGCGGCGGTCTCTTCGGGAATGGTTCCCCTCGAACTGGGCGGGGATTTCGCCGGGTCTATCCGCGTGCCGGCGCACTACTCGGGCGTCTTCGCCATCAAGCCCACCGAATTCCTCGCGTCGGGCGCCGGCCGCGCGAAGGGCCTGCCCGCGCCGCCCCGCTCCGTGCGCCACATGTCGCAACCGGGACCGATCGCGCGGGCGGCCGAGGACGTCGCCCTGGCGCTACGGCTCATCGCCGGGCCAGACAGGTTGGCGCGCGAGATACCCCCCGTCCCGCTCGATGAGGCGCCCGTGTGCGCGCTGTCGTCCTACAGCGTCGCCTGCATGCCTGAACTGCCGGGCGCCAAACCGGCAGGGGACATTGCGGCGTCGATGACGGCGCTGGCTGCGGGTCTCTCGAACATCGGGTGCGACGTTCGTGAGGCTCTGCCGGGAGGCTGGGAGTTCGCGCCGCTCATGGAGACATGGGCCGAGCTCGGTTACGCGGAGCTAGGGTCGGGCATGGACGACGCGTCGCGGGAGGAGTTCCGCGAGCAGTTGCGCATCGCGCCCGACTCCGAGGATGCTCTGCTGCGTGGCGCGCATCGTGGGCTGGACGCGGACAACCGGGCCTTCGCAGCCACGCTGACGGCCCGTGACCGGTATTCGGAATCGCTCGACCGGCTGCTGGAAGAGGTCGACGTGCTCCTGATGCCGACGTCGCTGACCACGGCCATCGCGCATTGGCCGACCGGCGAGCCGATCCCGGTCGACGGGCGCGACGAGACTTACTGGACGGTCGGCCTCGGGTATACGACGCCGTGCAATCTCACGGGGCACCCGGCGGTGACGGCTCCGGTGTCTTTATCGCCGGACGGCCTGCCGATTGGCGTACAGGCTGTCGGACGCCGGTGGGGCGACATGGAGCTGTTGGGTTTCGTCGCGCGTCTGACGGAGTTCGTTGGGCCGCTGGGTCGTCCACGACATCACTAGGCGCGCGAGCGCGGGAGGGAAGGCTGCTTCGTGAAGATACTCGTAGGGGACCGGGTGCCGGACGAGCTGCGTCGGTCGATCGTGGACGCCGCCGGCCCGGAGAACGACGTGGTGTTCCTCGAAGACCGCGAGGAACTCGCTGAACAGGGCAGCGACGCCGATGTCTACTACGGCTACGTCACCGAGCGCGCGTGTGAGCACCTTCCCAACGTGAAGTGGGTGCACACCTGGAGCGCCGGGGTCGACCGCCACCTGTTCCCCGCGCTCATGGACCCGGGCGTCATCCTCACGAACGGCGCGCGGTCGTTCGGGCCCCAGGTCGCGGACCATTCCTTCGCGATGCTACTCGCGCTGGCGAGAGGGTTCCACGGGTTCATACCCAGGAAGCCACACAAGAACTGGAAGGCGCCCCAGCCGGAAGTCGTCGACATCCAGGGCTTCACGCTCTGTGTGATTGGGATGGGCGGCATCGGCACGCACATCGCGGAGCGGGCGAAGGGCTTCAGCATGCACGTCATCGCCGTGGATGCCTTCCGCACGGACAAGCCGGTTGATGTGGACGAGCTGCTACCCATCTCCGGCCTGCGCGACGCGATGGGCCGCGCAGACGCGGTCCTCGTCTCGTGTCCGCTTACGCCGGAGACGCGCGGGCTCGTGGACGCCGACAAGCTGGCGGCCATGAAGCCAACCGCGTACTTCGTCAACTGCGCGCGCGGGCCGATCGTCGACGAGGCCGCGCTGATCGAAGTCCTGCGCGAGGAGCGGATCGCTGGGGCCGGCCTCGACGTCACCGAAATCGAGCCGCTCCCCGAGGACAGCCCGTTGTGGGACCTGCCCAACGTCATCCTGACTCCGCACGCAGCGTCGCGTTCGCAGAATCGTATCGGACGTCTCGTAGAGCTGTTCTGCGAGAACCTCACGCGCTATGTGGCCGGTGAGCCGCTGCTCAACGTCGTGCGCAAGGACCTGGGATTCTGACCGTGTCAGACCAACGCGCCAGGGACGGCCGCCCCAACATCCTGTTCCTGTTCCCCGACCAACTGCGACACGACTGGGCCGGGCAAGACTCGTCCGCGCCCCTCCGCACGCCCAACCTGGACGCGCTGCGCGCGCGCGGCGCCACGTTCACAAACGCGGTGTGCCCGTCGCCGCTGTGCGCTCCCAGCCGCGCGTGTCTTGCGTTGGGACTGGAATACGACGCGAGCCCCGTGCGTGGGAACCCCGACAACCTGCCCTTCGACCGACCCTCCGTGTACGGTCTGCTGCGTGACGCCGGCTACCACGTCATGGGGTGCGGCAAGTTCGATCTGAACAAGGGCGACTGTATCGCCGGTCGTGACGCTTGGGGGCCCGATGGCAAGCGGAATCTCGCGGAGTGGGGGTTCTCCGACGGCGTCAACAACGAGGGCAAGTACGACGGCGTCAACAGCGGCCGGGAGACGCCACGCGGCCCCTATATGCGGTACCTGGAGGAACGCGGCGAGCGGCAGGCGCACGTCGCGGATTTCGCCGCGCGGGGCGCCCGGTCTGCGTTCCCGACGCCCCTGTCCGACGAGGACTACTGCGACAACTGGATCGGCCGGAACGGTCTGAACCTCCTCGACGCCGCGCCGTCGGGCACGCCGTGGTTCCTGCAAGTGAACTTCGCGGGCCCACACAACCCCTGGGACATCACGGCGGGCATGCGCCACCTGTACGCGGGTATCCAGTTCCCGCCGCCCACGCCGTGCGCCGCCGGGGATGCGCGCGCGCATCAGGAGGTGCGTCGCAATTACGCGGCGATGGTCGAGAACATCGACACCTGGGTCGGGCGGTACGTGACCGAACTCGAACGACGCGGCGAGCTCGACAACACGGTCATCGTGTTCAGCTCGGATCACGGCGAGATGCTCGGGGAGCGCGGGCGTTGGGGGAAGAGCGCACCGTACCAGCCGTCCGTGGGGGTGCCCTTGATCGTCGCTGGGCCGGGCGTGGCACCGGGCGCGGTACGCCGGGAGCCGACCACGATCCTGGATTTGGCCTCGACGTTCCTCGCATATGCGGGAGTCCGGCCGCCTGACGACATGGAAAGTGTGTCGCTCCGAGGCGCGCTCGAGCACGACGGCCCCGGCGCGCGAGACGTAGTCCGGTCGGGGCTCGGCGAATGGCGCGTGGCGTTCGACGGCCGGTGGAAGATGATCGCGCGGGAGAATGCGCCCGACGAGCTATACGACCTGCGCGCGGACCCGCAGGAACTCGATTGCCTGCCCGTAGCAGCCGCGCCTGGCGCCGTTGCGCGGAGACTGGCCGATGCCCTCGAGCGGTCACGGCGTGGTTAGCGGCCCGGCATCGCGCGGCGGCCGGACGTAACGTCGTCGACACGTCGAATCAGTATGCGGCCGATGAGCCCCGCGCGACATCACGCAACGAGAGGACAGCCAATGCCGGAACACCGCATAGGGATCATCGGCACGGGCGGCATCGCGCGCGTGCACGCCAACGGTTACAGGGCCGTCTTGGGGGACTTGGGAAGCGTCGTCGCGGGATGCGACCCCGACCGCGCGCGATTGAACAGCTTCTGCGACCGGCACGACGTGGCGCTGCGCTTCGAGACGACCGACGAGTTGATCCGGTCGGGCGAGGTCGATGTGATCGCGCTGTTGACGCCGCCGGCCGTGCGGCACGAGGTGATCGGCCCGGCGGCGGAACGCGGCATCCACATGCTAGTCGAGAAGCCGTTCGGGGAGTGTCTCGGTGACGCCATCTCGTTTCTGGACGCCGCCGAGGATGGCGGAGCGCGCATCGCCGTCAACCACGAACTCCGGTTCATGCCGGACGCGTTGCGGACGCACGAACTCGTCACAGCCGGCGCCATCGGCGACGTGCGCTTCATCGCACACGACCAGTTCCAGAATCGGACGACCGTAGGGGGGTGGCGCGCCACGGAGAAGCGCCTTGAGATCAGCATCTTCAGCATCCACCTCCTCGACAAGCTGCGGTGGATCGCGGGCAAGCCGCCAGTGTCGGTCGTCTGCCCGACGCGGGCCTGGAACGCCGATGTCGCGGGCGAGACGTTCGCCTCGCTCACGGTACAGTTCGAGGGCGGCGCCGTCGGCACGATGGTCTCGAATTGGCACTCGCCGCGCGTGCCTGAGTGCCGCCTGCGAGTGGATGGAGTGAGTGGCTCGATCCTCTCGACGAAACAGGCCATCGTCGACGGAGACGCCACGCTCCGCGTGGAGCGCTCGGACGGCGGAGTCGAGACCACCGCGTACCGGCTGAAGGAAGCCATGGCGCACACCATGGGTCGGAGTATGCGCGGCCTCCTCGAGGCCGTCGACGGGGGCGGCGAGCCCATGCACAGCGGGCTCGACAACCTCCAGACGATGGCGATGGTGGACGCCGCTTACCTGTCCGCGTCGCGAGATGGCGCGCGCGTCGAGATCGCGGAGGTCTGGGAGAACCCGTCGGCGGCATCTTGACGGTCTTCGGAGCCGCGTGATACGGTACTGAGGCCGCCCCACAACTAGGGGCCCCACGCGCGGAGGACGGGGTCACATGGCTCTCCACGAGCATGACACGGCGCTCACGCCTCGCCAGCGTCAGGTGCTGGAAGCGACCGTAGATCGCTACATCGCCACCGCTGAGCCCGTGGGCTCGCGGACCTTGGTCGAGTGGGCCGGGTGGGACGTGAGTTCTGCCACCGTACGCAACGCGATGGCGCAGCTCGAGGAGATGGGCTACCTACATCAGCCCCACACCTCGTCCGGGCGGGTTCCAAGCCAGATGGGCTACCGCGTCTACGTCGACGGGTTGCTGCAATCGCAGCCGGACGCCGGCGCCCCTACGAGTGATGTCCGCAAGCGCCTCCTCACGCGCTACCGCGATCTCGCGCCCGATCAGTGGGAAAGCCTCTTCCGATCGACCTGTCAGTTGCTGTCGCAGCTATCGCAGTACATCGGCGTCGTCATCGGCGGCGAGACGGGCGACCGCGTGCTGGAGCGGCTGGAGCTGGTCGCGTTGGGCGGTCGGAACCTAATGACAGTCCTGATCCTCAAGCCGGGCATAGTGCGGCAACGCATCGTCACAACGGAGACCGACCTCGACGCCGCTGCCGTGCGCGTGGTCGTCGCCGTGCTCAACGACCGGCTGGCGGGGAAGACGCTGCGAGAGATTCGCACGTTCGCCTCCGAGATGGCGACCCTGTCAGATTGGTTCCGCGGCGAGCACAGGGACACGGCGATCGAGGTCACGCGCGCGGCGTTCCTGCGCGACTACGACACGGACGTGTACTGGGACGGCGTACGCAACGTCATTGGCGGCGATGAACTCGACGGCCGTCGACAGAACGCGCTCTACGGGGCCCTTGAATCGCGCAAATCGCTGGCGACGCTCTTCGACGCCGCGACGGACGCGCGTCTCCGCGGCGAGGACGTGCGCGCGCTCATCGGCACGGAGATACCCAGCTTCGGCCTCGAGGGCTGCAGCTTTGTCGCCGCCACGTACTACCTCGGCGACGACACGTTCGGCGTCGTGGGCGTCATCGGGCCCATGCGCATGCAGTACCCCAAGATCATCCCGCTCGTCGGCGCCACGGCCGACCTCATCACACAGCAATTCGATGGTCTGCAGTGACCCCGCGTAGCAGCTCCGCGGGACACCCTGGCCAAGGAGACGGAATACGCATGTCGGACAAGACGGTCGAGCCAACCGACGTGGACGAGCCCGAGGCGGACGACGAGGCGGACAGCCCCGACCAAGCACACCACGAGGTCGGCGCTCCGGACACCCAAGCCGAGGCCGAAGGTGAGGATGAGGTAGAGGACGAAGCCGACCCGGCGGTGGCGGAACTCGAAGCTAAAGTCGCAGAGCTTCGTGAAGAGAACGACAAGCTCGCCCGTTCCTCGGCGTTCTACGAGAACCGTCGTCGCAACGCGGAACGCCAGCTCGAAGAACTCCGCACGTATGGCATCGAGTCGTTCGCCCGCAAGATGGTTGGCGTTAGAGACAGCCTCACCCGCGCTCACGAGGCCACTTCCGGCGAGAACGCAGAACTCGACGGCATCCGCGAGGGCATCGAGATGGTGCTCAAGCAGTTCGACGATGCTCTGACCGCCGAAGGTGTGACGCCCGTTCCCGGCGTGGGGGAGCCATTCGACCCCAACGTCCACGAGGCGCTCGCGCAGCAGCCGGTTGACGACATGCCGCCGAATCACGTTGCCGCCGAGTACCAGCGGGGTTACCGTCTTAAGGACCGATTGCTGAGACCCGCAGGCGTGATCGTCTCCGTTGAGGCGCCCGCCGACGAATCCTGAGACGCCGCGAGGAACCCCACTACATGCCCCCGCGCGATCTGTACGAAGTCCTCGGCATAGAGCGTGGCGCGTCCGACGAGGACATCAAGCGCGCCTACCGCCGCATGGCCGTGAAGTACCACCCTGACAAGAATCAGGGGGACTCCGAGGCTGAGGACGCGTTCAAGGAGGTGGGTGAGGCCTACCGGGTGCTCGCCGACGAGAATCTGCGTGCGCGTTACGACCGCTACGGTCATCAGGGCGTCAGCAGCCAGATGGGCGGTGGCGGAGCGGGGCATGGCACGGCCGACTTCATGGACCTCTTCTCGCAGGTATTCGGGGATTTCGGCGACCTGTTCGGGATGGGAGGCGCCGGTGGCCGCGCGCGTCGCGGCAACGACCTGCGCTACGATGTCGAAATCAGCCTCGAGGAGGCGTATCTCGGCAAGGACCTGTCCGTAGATATCCCGAAGATGGAGCAGTGCGGAACCTGCAACGGCGACGGCATCCGACCGGGGACGTCGCCCACGACGTGCTCGCAGTGCGCCGGCCGCGGGAAGGTTGTGTTCCAGCAGGGGTTCTTCAGCGTTCAGCAGAACTGCCCGAGATGTCGGGGCCGCGGCGAGCTGATCACCGATCCGTGCATCGAATGTACTGGCGAAGGCCGGCTGCAGCGCGCCAGGAAGGTCAGCGTCACCATCCCCAAGGGCATCAGCGACGGCGATGTGCTTCGCGTGAACGCGCAGGGCGACGCGGGCTCACAGGGCGCCCCGCCCGGCAATCTGCTTGTGGGCGTGCGGGTAACACAGCACGACTTCTACGAACGCAAGGGCCCGGATCTCTTCCTGCAATGGTCGATTTCGATGGTCGATGCCGCGCTCGGCACGAAGGCGCGGATCCCGATGCTCCACGAGGGCGAGGAGGACGTAGTCGTGCCCCCCGGGACGCAGCCGGGACACGTGATCACGCTACGCGGCAAGGGCATGCCGCGACTCCAGCGTCACGGGTACGGGAACCTGCGAATCCTCGTGATGGTCGAAACGCCCACGGACCTGTCGCCCAAGGAGAAGGAGCTGTTCCGCGAACTCTCCAAGCTCCGCGGCCAGCTGGACGAGGACTCGCTGGACAAGCGCGCCGAGAGGCCGTCCGACCGACGTAAGCGCGGGTTCTTCAGCGACCTGAAAGACCTCATCTCCGGCGAATCCAAGGACGAGTGAGCCGCCCTCGATGGCAAACTGGGCGCTGATACGCCTTGTCACACACACCGACGCGGTTGAGGCGATGACGCATCATCTCAGCGAGCTCGGGGCGTTGGGGGTTTCGGTCCTTCAGGAGGAGGCCGACCTCGGCGGTACCCGCGTCACGGTCAGTGGCTTCTATCCCATGGACGACAACCTCGGGCACCACGTCATCGACGTGCGCGAACGGCTGAACGAGCTGAAGGGGTTCGGTCTGAACACCGAGCCGGCGCAGGTCGCGCTCAAAGCGGTCGAGAACGACGACTGGGAGACGGGTTGGCAGTCGCACTTCCCACCCAGGCGGTTCGGTGACCGGTTGCTCATCACGCCCTCGTGGACGCCAGTACCCGAGGACGCGCCGCCTGCCGTCGTGCTGTTGGACCCAGGCATGGCCTTCGGCACGGGTGGGCACCCGTCGACGCAGCTGTGTCTGGCCGCGCTCGTGGACATGGACCTCGGCGGTGTGGAAGTGGCCGACATCGGCGTTGGGTCCGGGATTCTCGCGATATCCGCGCTGAAGCTGGGCGCCGAAAGCGTGTGCGCGGTTGATGTCGACGAACGGGTCATCCCTATCGCGCGCGAGAACGCGGAGAAAAACGGTGTCGACGACCGCATACAGCTCTCGGTCGGCGATGTCGAGTCGGTCGACGGCCGCTTCGAACTGCTCTTGATGAATATCCTCGCCGAGGTGATAGTACCGGCGCTTCCGGCGGTCGCGCCGCGCCTTAGTCCGGGTGGCACGGCGGTATTCGCAGGTATCGCAGACCACGAGGCGGAGCGGGTCGAGAATGCGTTACGCGCCGGTGGATGGGCGATCAGCGACATTCGGCGCGACGACGGGTGGACGGCGTTTGTGACGCAGTATGCAGGGGAGGGCAGGCGGCATGAGTACTGATGCGGCGTGGCGCGGGCGAGTCGCTGAGCGCGTCGGCGGCGCAGAGTTCGACGCGCCCGGCGGCGGCTATGCGTTCAGCAACGTGCTCGCCGAGGAGCGCCAACTCGCCCAGGACAACCGTGCGAACGAGCCTGAGTCCGCCCTTCTGACGCTGTCCATCGCAGACCCGACGTGGAAGATGCACCCCAAGGCGATGGATGTCGCTCGCGCGTACTACGAGGAGTCCCTCGACGCCACGCGGTACACGGACAACTCGGGCGTGAGGGCGGGCGGTTCATTCCGGGACACGCACGAATGCCTCGCCGAACACCTAACGCGCCGGTTCCCTGACTCGGAAACGGATTTCACGCCCGGCTGGGTCCAGTACTCTCCCGGTTCTATCAAGCGTGCGCTGTCCGAGTACATACCTACGCTGCTGCTCGAGTCCGGCACGACGCTGGTCTTCCCGACGCCGGGCTACCCGGTGATCAAGAGCCCTCTCAACCGGTACGACGCCGACACGGTCGACGTGCCCTTGGAGTACGACGGCGCGCGGTGGACGATCCCCACGGACATCGACGTGTCGGGCCGCCCTGTGGTCTACGCGAACATCCCGCACAACCCCACCGGCGCGGGATACACGCGCAACGACTGGGAGAACCTCCTCGCGTGGGCCGACGATCGCGACGCGATTCTCGTTGTCGACGAAGCGTACATCGACCTTGGCTACAACTCCGACATGGTGAGCGTCCTCGAGGTTCCCGGCTGGGAGGAACGCTGCGTCGTCCTCCAAAGCGTGAGCAAGGGATGGAACGCCACTGGGCTCCGTTTCGGTTGGATGGTCGCCCACCCGACGCTCATCAAGGCGATCCGCAAGATCACCGACGTCAAGGACTCCGGCATGTTCGGCCCGAGCATCGCGGCGGGCCTCGCCTGCTTGCGGCATCCCGCCTGGGCGGAGGAAACGCGCTCTGGTTACGAACGACTGCACCGGCTACTGAACGACGGGCTGGCGCGGGCGGGCTTCAGCACGGCCATGCCGGACGCTGGACTGTGTCAGTTCACGCCGGCTCCCAAGGGGGTCGACGGTCGGCCGTTTGAGGACGCCGTCGCCTGCGCGCAGTGGTTCCGCCAGGAACTACGCGTGTCGCTCATGCACTACACCGTCGGCGACGACACGTGGCTGCGGTGGGCGGTGACCCTCAAGCCCGTGCCCGACTGCTCGCTGCCCAGCGAGGAGTCCGTGATTCAGGAAGTCGTCCGTCGCCTGCAAGAAGTGAACTTCGACTTCTAGCCACCCGGCACGCACGGAGTAGCCGGCGATGGCGAGATGGACGCGTGCCGCAGTCGTGTCCGCGCTGGGCGTCGCCGTAGCGTACTTCCTCCTGCGATCGACATCGTGGACGACCATCGCGGACGGTGTCGCGAGCCTTACACCCGCCCGGTTGGCGATCGGCTTCGCGCTGTATCTTCTGTTCATAGGTCTCAAGGCCGCCAGGTTCGCGTCGTTGCTGGGCGGCGTGACGTCGCGTCGCCTGATGTACGGCATCCTCTGCGCGCAGACGTTCTGGTCGAACATCCTCCCGATGCGCGCGGGTGAAGTCTCCTACGTCCATCTCGTGCGCTCGCGGCGGCAGGCGTCTGGCGCCGGTGGAGTCGCGTCGCTGGTTGTCGCGGGCATACTCGACCTGTGGTGGATGCTGCTCATCGCTGTCGTCGTCGGCCTTTCATTGCGAGGCACTTCCGCGAACAACCCCGCGTTGACTGCATTGACGGCCGTCGCGGCCGCCGGCGTCGTGGGTATCCCGGTAGGCGGCGTCTTTGTCCGGAGGCTTCCTGCGGCGTTGACGGCACGACTTGGCGCCCTCCCGCTCGTGGGTCCCGTGCTCATGCGGACCATGGCCGAATTCGGCCGACAGACATGGAGTCGTCCGCTGTTGACGGGCGCGGCCTTCTCCGCCTTGGCGCTGATCTGCCGCTACGCGTTCCAGCTCTACCTACTCGGCACGATGTTCAGCGGGATCACGTGGATGCAGGGGCTCTTCGCGCTTGTGTTCGCCGGCCTCGCGAACCTCCTGCCCATCCAGGGCGTCGGCAACGTAGGCAGCATCGAGTTGCCGTGGGCGTGGGCGCTCATACTCGTCGGCGTGGACAACGCCGACGCCGTCGCATCCGGGTTCGCGCTGCACGGCGTGGTGCTGGCCTATGCCGTGGCCACGGGGGCCCTGTCGCTCGCCCTCTTGCGCGGCGGCCCACGTGCGGAGCCAGCCGCATGAGCCCGTTGCGCCTGGACCCCGCCGACGATCCGCAGGCATGGGATGACTACGTCTCCGCGATGCCGGGAGTGTGCGCGTTCCACTCACGCACATGGAAGCAGGCTCTGTCTGCCGCGTTTCCCCAGTACCGCCCGGCAGACGCGTTCCTAGTTCGCGGGGACGACCGCATAGGAGCGTGGTCGGGGTGCGTGTTCACGCCCGCGCCGTTCGTGTCGTTCGCCGAGTCGAGCCCCTGGCATCTGTACGGCGGCCCAGTCGGGGTGGCCCCTGAAGACCTGCTTGACGCTGTCGCATGCTGGGAATCGTGCTCGCGACGCGACCGCGCCTGCGCGTTGTCGCTGACCCTGCCCCCGGGCGACTTCGCGGCATCCCACGGCGTCCTGACGGAGATCGGATTCGCGCTAACGGAGCCGAAGCACACACATGTCCTCGACCTGCCGAGCGATGCAGACACACTCTGGAGTGGCTACAAGGGCAGCGTCCGCACGGACGTCCGCAAAGCGACGGGCGCGGGCGTTACGGTTCGCCCTGTGCACGGCGACGCGGAGATCGGCGCGTTCTACGCGGTCTACCGCGCCACGATGGACCGGTTCGGCAGCGTGTCGAAGCCGCGCAGCATGGTGGCAGATCTCGCGCGTTCATCCATCGCGACGCTTTTCATGGCGGAGCGCGCGGGCATCCCCGTCGCGGGTCTCCTGCTACTCGTGTTCGGTAAGGTCGCCACCGTATGGATGGCCGCGAGCGAGCCGGCGGAACGTCGCCATGCGCCGAATCACCTGCTCTACCACACGGCGCTGACGTGGGCGATGGAGCGTGGCTACGAGCGCGCCGACTTCGGCGCATCGCCGCCGGAGAACACCGGGTTGGTGAAGTTCAAGGAGTCGTTCGGCGCCACGCGCGCCGACTTCGGCACGCTGACGAAGACCATCGCGCCCCTGCGGTCTGCGCTCTGGCGCGCGTCGGAGCCGACACTGCGCCGCGTCTACCGATCCCTACAGGGCGTCCGCGGTTAGCCCACGCACTCCACGACGTTCCCGCTCGCCGCGCTCGCCCGCAGGCGATCGGTAAGGGCGACGACCTCGCGCGCATGCTCCAACGTGACGAGTGGGACCTCGCCGTCCGTGAGGGCCGCGTGGACGTTGTCGTAGAACAGCTCCTGCGCGTCGGCGGACACCGTGTCGAGGATGCTCTGGCCTCCGGCCCTGCCGTCGACCAACTCCGTGACGACGGCCTGCGACGATGGCGTCGCGCACAGGTAGATGCCCTTCGACCCGAGGGCGTGCCAACGTGGCGGCCCAGCGTCCCCGTCCACGATGTTGACCTCGACTTGCGCGACGAGCCCGCCGTCGAACTCAATCGTCGCGCGGAACACGTCGTCCGGCCAGATGACCGTCTGCGTGTGGCAGAACACGCGCGTCGGACGAACGCCCAGCACGTCTCGCGTCAGGCAGAGCAGTTGGTCCAGCACGTGCGGCCCGCGGGAGTAGACGGCCCCGCCCGCGTGCTCCAACCCAAGCGTCCAAGAGCCCTCGGGTGGCGTATCCATCGCGAGATAGAACCCGCCGCTACGGCGCGACTCGATGACGCGCACGTCTCCCAAGACCCCGCCTTCGAGGGCGCGGCGCAACGTCAGGAAGTCGGCGTCCCACCGTCGGTTGTGAAAGACGGTGAGGAGGCGTCCAGCCCGGCCGGCAGCGTCGATCATTCGGTCCGCCTCGCCGACATCAAGACACATCGGCTTCTCGACGACGACGTGCTTCCCCGCCTCCAGGGCCTCGACGGTCATGCCGACGTGCAACGTGTGTGGGACCGCAAGCACGACCAGATCGACGTCGTAGTGGCGTAGCAGCGCCTTGAAGCTGGCGACCTGCGGCGCGCCCAACGCGTCCGCCACCCGGGTGAGTCGCGACCCGTCCGCGTCGCACACGCCCGCCAAGCGAAACCTCGCCGCGCCCGCGAGATACTCCCCGTGCAGACGCCATCCGCTGTTCCCGAGCCCGACGATCGCAACTCCCACCTGGCGCATGATGCCCTCCGGCTAAGGGTGTGCGGACCCGCGTGTCGGCCGCTGCTTCGTGGCCGTTCTGTTCGGGCCGAATCGGATGTGCAGCCCGGCGTCGCTGATGTGGTCCGAACCGAACAGCGCCTTCGCGATGGCCCAGCCGACGACCGTGACGCTCGCGACGCCCAGCCCGGCCATCACCACGGCCGTCGGCGCCGACACGCCGTCACCCCGCGGCTCGGCCAGGACAACGGACGTGGCGCCCAGGCATACGAGGACGGTGCAGGCCACCGCGTTCCAAGTGATCGCGCCTTCGGTGATGATCCGCGTAGGCGTGAACCCGGTTAGCGCCCGCTCGAAGTTGAAGACGACGATCCACCACATGAACGACACAAACAGAAGCTGACCGCGGCCCAACGCGCCGTCCGGCAGAAACGGCAGCGGCGTGCGCAGATGCGCTACGCCGATCCATACAACCGCCACTCCGATCGCGATGTACACGAGTTCGAACCACCCGATCCACCCACGCGACTGCCGGAACCAGCCGGCCGTGGGGATGCGGTAGAAGCGCTCCGGCAACGAAGCCACCTGCTCGATCCACGTGAGCGTCGCCTTGCGATGGTTGACATAGGTCAGCAGCAGGAGCGTGAACGCCACGGCCACCACGTGCAGCCATCCCGGTACGCCTTCGCTCGGAGGGACCGGCGGTCGCTGCGCGAGGACTCCCATAGCGACGGCGAGCCCAAGGCCGTGGAACGCGCCCTGCGTCTGCTCCAGTACGCTGTGCCAGTTCGTGCGCAGACCCGTCCGGATGCACGCCAGCTTTATCGCCTGCGACAGCGAATACCCCGCCCCGCCGATCGCGCCGGTCATCCACATGGCGAACGCGAGGTCGCCGTACCCGAAACGCCAGCAGTACGCCGACGCGCCGACGACCATACCCACGCACCCGGCCCAGTTGTCGCCTCGAGGAGGCGTCATGCGGAGACCTAGGACGTTCACGAGCAGAAGAAACGCGCCGTACCACCCGACGCCGAGATACAGGATAAGCGTCGTCGCCGGATCGAACCCACCGCGCACGGCCACCACGATGAGCACGGCGACGGCCGCGACCAAGACTTCGAGCCAGTCGGTGTCGTACCAATACAGACGGCTCTCATGGCGCCGCCCGGCATTCCTGAAGGCGATGGCGTCCACGACCATCTCCTGCAGCGCCCACCCGGCGAGCACGAGCACGATGGGGAGGCCGAACAGGGCGAGCGTCGCGCCGTCGAACAGCGCCGCGACCCCAACGCCCAGCCCGCCCAGGGCCGCCCAACAGAACCCGATGACGCCCAGGTTGGCGAACCCATACAGGATCGAGGGTGTGTGGCCAGAGTGCGTGAAGGCGATCACCTGCATGTAGGACATGCTGCCACCGAGCGACCATCCCAGGGCGCCGAACATAGCGAACAGGTGCGCCCGCTCCCACCAATCCGGTCGACCCGACATAAGCGCCACGGCCATGGCGGCGAGGGCCCCGGGCATCGCCGCGCCGGACTCATGGCCGAAATTCCCGCGAATCCCCCACCCGAGCGACAGCGACATCACGGTGAGCGCAATCATCTGCCACGGGATGTCTGTCAGGGCCGCGAAGTCCATGCGAGTCTCCTCGGTCAGCGCTCCCGAGCGTGTCGGGAATCCGGCGCGTCGGTCAGTGCCTCGGAGCCCGGCCACGGCACACCCAGGTCGTTCGCGCGCATCTTGCTTGTATCCGGCTGCCAGAGGCGCCAGTCCCCGGAGTCCACACGGTACCCCCAGTCGTCCCCGACATCTGCCATGCATCGGCAGAGCGCCGCCTCCATCTCAGCGACGAGGTCGGCAGACGCCGCGTCGCTCACGAGGTTGCGGGTCTCCCAGGGATCGCGGTCCATGTCGTAGAGCATCCACGGGCCGTCCTGGGTACGCGCGTACATGTGCCGCGGGCTGCGCAGGGCCCGCCATCCCGGCCACGGAACGTACGCGTACGGCATGGAGCAGTAGGCGTACTGGTCACGGTGAGACTCGTCGCCGGTCAGGAGCGCCGTGGCCGCGCTCCGGCCGTCCAGGCCACACGGCGGCGTCAGTCCGGCGAGATCCACAAGCGTCGGATACAGGTCCGGGGTTCCCACCGGCCTGTTCAGAACGCTCCCGGCGCGGATCTGCCCGGGGTACCGCACGAGCAGCGGCACGCGCAGCGAAGCCTCGTAGGGCCACCGCTTGTTCCCCCGGTACCCGTGGCTACCGAGCATCTCCCCGTGGTCGGATGTGTAGACGGAGATCGTGTCCTCCGCCGCGCCCATGCGATCGAGTTCCGCCATCAGCCTGCCGAACGCCTCGTCGAGCGTCTGTATCAGGCCGTAGTACTTCGGCAACGCGTCGGACGCGTATTCCGCCGCCCGACCATCGGGGACGTTCTGTGGAAGTGGCGTCCCGTCGTACGGCTCCGCGTAGCCATGCGGTGGGTCGAATGGGGTGTGCGGCGGCCCCCACGAGAGGAACAGACACCACGGAGTTCCGTGCGCCTGCCGCTCGCGGATGAACTCCAACGCCTGATCGACTTGCGTCTCCGGCTGGTACGCGTTCACGTGGATGGGCGTCGGCTCGTCGCGGTAGTACGTCCAGGAGTGGTATTGGTGGCCCCCGTTGAACGCGGCCCAGTAGTCGTCGAACCCATGCCGCGAGTTGTGCGGCACGAACCCCGCAGCCGGATCGTCCGAACGGTTCTGCTCATGGTCGCCGTCGGGGAAGTTGAGATGCCACTTGCCGACGTAACCGGTGTCGTACCCGTTCGCCTTGAACACGTCGGCAACGCACGGCCCCGGCGGACGAAACGGCAGGTAGTTCGTCGGGTAGCCGCAGCGGTGCGTGTACATCCCCGTCATCAAGCTCGCGCGGTACGGCCCGCACACAGGCGTGTTCGACACGGCGACCTTCGCCCGCGCGCCCTGCGCGGCGAAGGCGTCGAGATGGGGCGTGCGGACATGCCCGTTCCCGTAGCATCCCAGGTCGGTCGCACGGTGCTGGTCCGAGAACACGAACAGGAGGTTGGGTCGCCGAGGCGTCACCCCCACTGCTTCAGATCCAGGAGCACGCCGAGGTGGCTGTCCTTGCGGCTGAGCAGTCCGTTGTACGCCTTCGATGCATCGCTCGCGGCGAATGTGTGTGTGATCAGCGGCGCGACCGTGATCTTCTTCTCCGCGATAAACGCCAACATCAGCTCTGTCGGATCGGGATCGCCGAACTCGGTGGTGTTGGCCACGTGCCGGCCGTGTGCGCCGATGATCGACACTCCGGGCACGTGTACGTCGAAGTAGGGGTCGATCTGCGTCGTCCCGCGAGGGCTTCCCAGCAGCACGACCTGACCGCGTTCGCGCGCCGTCTTGACTGCCTGCGGGATCACCGACGGATCACCGGTTGCCTCGACGACGATGTGGAAGCCGGCCCCATGCGCGAGATGGTCCAGCATGTCGTCGAGGTCCTTCGTGTGCGCGGGGTTGATCTGGCTGTCGATGTGGCACTGCGCCGAGAGGTCCAGGCGATGCTGCATCACGTCGATCCCGACGACCCGAAGCGCACCGGCGCGCTGCAGCAGTTGCGCCGCGAGGTTGCCTATGAGCCCCTGCCCGAAGACCGCCGCCGTGAACCCCAGCCGCGTGTCGGTCACTCGCACTGCCGTGAGCGCGATCTGGGCCAACGCAGCGAACGGGACGTGTTGGACGGCCATCCCCGGCGGCGCCTTGTGGATCGGCCGGCTCGTGCGAACGAGCGTGTGCGACTCGTGGCCGTTGCGCGTGAAGATCACATCGCCTTCGGCGATGTCGTCGACGCCGAAGCCTACTTTCGCGGCGCGGCCGACCGTCGCGTAGCCCGGCCTGAAGGGGAAGCTCGCGTACGTGAAGTCGGGGATGGGGAACCCGATGTGCGTCTCCGTGAACATCGCCAGTTCCGTGCCGGGACTGATGAGGCTGCACAGGTTCTCGACGATGACTTCGCCCGGCTTCGGATCGTCCGGGATCTCGAACTCCTCGACCTCGACCTGCATCTTCGAGGGGAACACCAGCCGTTTCGCCACTGCCATCGTCTGAATCCTCCACCGTAGCCGCTTGCCTTCACCTCACGCCGATCGCCACACGCCCCGATACATCAGCGCTGCCACCCGGCATCCCTTAGCGGGTGACGCGGCGGGCCTGTGAGGCGCAGCCGACGGCGATAGGGTGCGTGCAACGCGCTACAGTATGCGCCTACGGGCGTGCGAACGCTTGCCCACCGCGCTCGCGTCACGGGCGTGGGCTCCATCGGGTCGACGGCCGGATATGTCCCGTCGTGGAGGCTCGTGCGATCTTGGCGACGTGGGGCCGGCTCAGTGTGGTCTCGTAGCACCTTGCCTGTGCGTTGGCGCCGCGGCGCGGTGAGCCGTGCAGGAGTGAGGAGGCCGACGCATCGAGCTGTCCTGGCGTTGGCGTTGGCGTGTGGCGTGACTCCAGCCTTTTCGCGCTCCTGCGGAGGAAACAGCGACGGCGGCCATGGTCGCCCCGCGGGTCGGCCGGGAAGCCGGGCGACTGCGCAACGCTTCGCGCGGGCTTTGGTAGTCAGTTCGCCGGAGCGTGATGCCCGGCGAACTGCAGGCGGCGACTCTGGTTAGTCGCATGCGTAGGGTGTTCGGAGCTGTCCGGTCGAGCGTCGCGGTCGCAGTCGGGGGCGCCAGCATCCCATCCGTGCTACTTCAGCGCCGCCCACGCTACCGCGAGCTTGCGCATCGCGGTCACCCCGAGCGTCGCTGGCATGCCGTTCTCGTAGATGTCGAGGATCTCCGCCTCCGACAGCTCGACATCGTACATCGCCACCTCGTCCAGCTTGCCGATGTACTGTTGTCCCATCGCCGCGTTCGCTTCCCTGCCAAGTCGAATCGGCCAGTCGTTGGTCGCGATGTCGACGTCTCCCGTGGATGCTACTTCCTGCTCCATCACCCCATCCACGTAGATCCTGGCGACCTTCCCGCCGAAGGTCCCGGCGATGAAGTGCCATTCCCCATCGTCCGCGGGGGTGGTGGCCAGGGCCTGAGTCGTAGTGTCGTCCACGAAAAACTCGAAGAAAGGCGCGTGCGTGACCTGACTCAGCGCGATGTCGAAGCCGTTGCTCTGCCACTGTGACTTGTCCACGATCCGCGCCCACGTCGTGACGGCATCGGTGGCCACCCAGACGACGATGGTCACCGCGGACGTGACGTCGTACACGGGTATCTCGACTAGGTCGACATGCCCGCCTGCGGCCAGCTCGATAGCGCGCCCAAAGCGGCCATCGACTCGTGTCACAGCTCCGGCGATGGTCCCGTCGTTGCCGGACTCCGATGCGTCCTTGACGGTGTCTCCCGCCGCCTCCTCAAAGGGGAGGTACACGACCGGCTGGGCGGCCGTGGCCGCGGACACGACGACTAGCAGCGCGAGGAACGCGATACACGCTCGGGACGGGCGGTACATCGAATGGGTCTCCAGGTGGTTCACTGTTCGGCGGCATTTGGAGGCGCAGCCGGACGCATGGCGCGTCGCCTCACACACGTAGCACCTCACGCGGCTGCCCGCAAACGCGCGCAGCCGATGGCTCGGGCGTGGCGGTACGGGAACGACACGCTGGCAAACTTGCACTCGCCATGGATGCAGAGGTCCACGGCGCCAGAATCGCTCACCGGCCCGTGCATCTGTGCTCCCAGCGCGTCGCCCTACTGATCGTCCAGTAGCTCCTGAGCTTCTGTACCGTCGAGCGACCCGCCGGCCTCCTTGTACGCGCGCAGGTTCAGGTCGCAGAGGCCGTATGTCCACTCATGCTGCATCGCGTTCAGCACCGACTCGCCGGGCGTCTCCATGAGCGCCATCTCCTCCGGCGGCAAGTTGTCGACCCACGCCGGGAACTGCGAATTCGGGCGGCGCGACGGGTTCGGTGGCGGCTCTACGGCCCGGAGCTCGCCGTCGTCGTCGAGGGTAGTGTCGAAGCCGTGCTCGCGTTCCCATGCCGTGAGGTCGCGCTTCATCTCGTCCGCGACGGCCCGAGCCGCGCTATCGCCACCCCCGAGTACAAGGTTCATCATCTCGCGCGGGTCGTCTTCGAGGTGGAAGAGCTCCTCCCAGCCGCCCTGGATGTAGTAGTTGTACTTCCACGGGCCGCGCAGGAGCGACAGCCAACGGTTGCTGCCGCCGCCGTGCTCGACGACGTATTCATCGCGCGGTGTTGCCGGCCCTCCTACGTCGCGTCCCAGCAGCGAGTCTCCAGGCAGGTCCACCGGCCCCGGATACGCAACACCCGCCGCTTCCAGGCACGTCGGCATCATGTCTACCTGACTGACGCGATCGTCTGGCTGCGACCCCGCCTCGACACGGCCCGGCAGCCGCATCAGAAACGGCACGCGCATCGACGCTTCGTAGGGCTTGCTCTTCTGAAACTGCCCATGGTCACCCATCATCTCCCCGTGGTCCGACGCGAATAGGACGAGCGTGTTCTCCGCGATCCCCAACGCGTCCAGCGCACGGAGGATGCGTCCGACGCCCTTGTCGATGAGGCTGATGTTCCCGTAGTAAAGCGCGCGAATCCGCTTGAGGTGCTCCATCGACGCGAACTCGACGTCCGCCGTCGCCTTGTTCGTGCGCAGGCTGGGCGCGAGTGTCTCGCGATCCTGGTCCCAGGCGTACGGCGCGTCTACCTCGTCCACCGGGTACATGGAGGCAAACGGCTCGGGGGCATTCCACGGGAGGTGCGGGGCGATCCACGACGACCAGCAGAAGAACGGCCTGTGGTGGTTGGCGCGCAGGAAGTCCACGGTCCGGTCGGCTACCCACGTGCTGCCATGGTGTTCCTCGGGGATCGCGGATACTTGCGGCTGGTGGTACAGCAGGTTGCGGACGCCGTGCGCCTGGCGAACGTGCCCGTAGCCGTTCGCCTTCAGGTACATCAGGTATTCGTCCTCCTCGCGGTGCGAGGGGATCTCCTCCATCAGCTCCATGGTCTGGAAGCCGTAGTGCCTGCGCGGCGGGATCCAGTGCATCTTGCCGATCGCGCGAGTCAGGTACCCGGCAGAGCCGAGGAGTTGTGGGATCGTGTAAAGGTTCGGCTCGGGCTCGGGCCTGTTGTTGGCGAAGCGCCCGTGCGTCGCGCACCGATGACCCGTGAGCAGCGAATGGCGAGCCGCCACGCATACCGGAACCGACGTCACGGCGCGCGTGAAGTTCGCGCCCTCGGCGGCGAGCCGATCCAGCGCAGGCGTCCGTATCACCGGGTTGCCCGCGCATCCCATCGCGTCGTACCGCATCTGGTCTACGTAGAGCAGCAGGATGTTCGTGTGCGCCATGTGGTGTGCTCCCTTTGGGCTCCGCAGTCTCGCTGCCAGGCGTCCTCGACAGCGCGGTCGCTAGCCGACTCTCCTCAAGCGGTACGCATGGCTCGCGCGCGCCTGAAACACGGTCGCCCCGTCGTCGGCGCGTGATTGCTCGACCGGCGCGCCGTTTAGAGTGACGCGCAGTTCGGCGTCGGATCGGACGCGGCACTCGACGCCGCGTGTCGCCCGGACGGTCGCTTCGGTCAACACACCTTCCGCCCACGCGATGTCCACCTCGAAGCCTCCACGTGCGCGCAGACCGCCAACGCGACCGGTTGGCCACGCGTCCGGTAGCGCGGGGAGCAGGTGGACCTCGCCGGCGTGGCTCTGCAGCAGCATCTCCGCAACACCCGCCGTGCCGCCGAAGTTCCCGTCGATCTGGAAGGGCGGGTGGGTGTCGAGCAGGTTCGGGTTCGTCGAGTGCGCCAGTAGAGCGTGCAAGTGCTCGTACGCAGCCTTTCCGTCTCCGAGCCGCGCGAAGAAGTTCACGATCCACGCCCGGCTCCAGCCCGTGTGGCCACCGCCGTGTTCGAGCCTGCGGTCGAGGACCCGCCGCGCGGCGGCAGCCAGCTCAGGCGTACCTCGCGGGGTGATCTCGTCGCCGGGGTGCAGCGCGAACAGATGGGACATGTGGCGGTGGCCGGGCTCGGGCTCGTCGTAGTCCTCGGCCCACTCCTGGATCTGACCGTGCTTGCCGATCTTCGTCTCGGGCAGCCGGCCCACCGTTTCCCGCAGCCGACGTGCGAAGGCGTCGTCGCGCGCCAGAATGCCGGACGCAGCGATACACCGCCGGAACAGGTCGCGGACGATCTGCGTGTCCATGGACGGCCCCATGCACGTGACGCCCGTTTCTCCGCCTTCCGTCGTGTAGGAATTCTCGGGAGACATCGACGGCCCCGTCACGAGCGTCCCGTCCGGCGCCTCGACGAGGTAGTCCAGGAAGAACTCGCACGCCTCGCGGATGATCGGATAGGCGGTCTCCGCGAGGAACGCCTCGTCGAGCGAGAACGCGTAGTGCTCCCAAAGGTGCAGGCACGTCCACGCCGCGCCCATGGGCCACAGTCCCCAGTGCGCCGCGTCGGCAGGGACGGTGAATCCCCAGACGTCCGTGACGTGGTGGGCCACGAACCCGCCGGCGCCGTAATGCACGCGCGCTGTCTCGCGGCCAGGCTCGCGCAGTGAATCGAGCAGGTCGAAGAGCGGCAGGTGGCACTCGGCCAGGTTGGCCGTCTCGGCGGGCCAGTAGTTCATCTGCAGGTTGATGTTCAGATGGAAGTCGCTCTGCCAGGGCGGGTCGAGGCCTTCGGCCCAAATGCCCTGCAGGTTCGCGGGAAGCCCGCCGGGTCTCGAACTGGCGATGAGCAAGTACCTCCCGAACTGGAAGTACTCCGCTACGAGACCGGCGTCGTCCGCGCCATGCCGCACCCGCGCGACGCGCTCGTCAGTTGGCGTCGCCGACAGGTCGTCTCCGCCAAGGTCGAGGGTCACGCGTCGGTACAGCCGGCGGTGATCCTCGACGTGTTCGGCGCGCTGTTCACAGTACGGTCGGGAACAGGCCACCGTCAGTGTCTCGTCGTTGGCCACGCGCGCGTCGGCGCCGCCGTAGCTCGTTGCGCCCGCAATCACGATAGTTACCGACCGCCTCCATGCGACGACCAGCCGATCGCCGTCCTCGCGGGGTACGGCGGTCACGTCTCCGTCGTCCGGGCACGGCGCGATCGCGGCCTCGAACGTCACGCCAACGCCGGCGTCTGTCTCGGCCTCCGCGCGCCCTGTCATGATCAGCGTGCGGCTGTCGTCGGCGCGACCGACGAAGCCGCCGTCCCCGCTGAGCCCGATCGCGATGCGCCGACACTCGCCGTCGGCGGGGTTTCGGTCACACGTCACTCGAACGAAGATCGCCTGAGCTGGATGCGACGCGAACGTCTCGCGGACGTAGCGCGCCCCATCGACCTCGTAGGTCACGGTCGCGATGGCGCTATCCAGATCGAGGTCGCGGCGATACGCCGTCGTGTTCGGACCATGACCCATGTCCAGGGTCACGTCGCCGAGCGTCTGGTACGGACGAATCTTGCACGGCTCGCCGAGGAGGTCCGCGTTCGCGAGTTCGGTCGCTTCGGCGACACGGCCCTCGAACAGCAGCGCGCGGACGCGCGCCAGCGATCCGAGGGCCCGTGGGTTGTTGACTTCCCTGGGCTCGCCTGCCCAGAGCGTCTCCTCGTTCAGTTGCAGGTGTTCTGCGGACGGGTCGCCATGGACCATCGCGCCGAGGCGCCCACACCCGATCGGGAGCGCGTGCTCCCACGTTCCAGCGGGGCGGCGGAACCAGAGCTTCATGCTAGATGCTCGCGGGTGTCATGGGCGGCGTAGGACGGCGAGACGCCTTCGCGCCCGGATTCCCAATGTAGCAGGCGGGACGCGGTCTCGCAACGGCGGTCAGGCCGCGTTGATATGGATGCACGGGTGCAGGTCGGAGTACGTCGAGGGGCGTGGGCCGCGGGCGGTCTCCGGGAGCGCTCCCGCTAGAACCAGCCCATGGCGGCGAGTTGCCCTAGATCCCACAGCAGGCGGGGACGGGTGCGGACGGCGGTCTTGAACACGTCGACCACGGTCAGCCGCGGGCGGTCGCCGAGTCGGCCTGCTAGGTCGTTCAGGAACTCGTCGTCATAGACCATGACCTCGTCGCGGATGCTGAGCAGCGGCTTGAACGCTCTGCCGACTTCCTTGTGCCACCGCTTGTCGTATTCCGCGAGGGCGTCCGCGGAAACGTCGTTGGCGCGCATCGCCTTCGCGCCCACCTGCGCCGCGATCTGTCCCGCGATCATCGCGTTGGTGATGCCGCCGCCGGTCATCGGGTCCGCCTGGTGTGCCGCGTCGCCTATGATCATCAGGCCGGACGCCGATATTTGCCGAGGCTTCCCATCAATGGGGATGCCGCCGACGACCATTGAGACGATCGAGGCGTTCGGGAACTCCTTGGCCATCCATCGATGCAGAACGTCCGCCGCGGTTTCCCCCGTTTTGGTCGTGTGCAGAGGGGTGATGCCGAGACCGACGTTCGCGAGATCGCTGCGCTTGGGGAAGATCCAGGCGTACCCGCCGGGCGCGTAGTCGTGTCCGACGTAGAAGTAGCAGCAATCCACCGGATCGAGGTTCATTCCCGCGACAAGGAACTGTGCGCACGCGTCCAAGTCGACGAGCTTCACGGTGGTGTTGACGCCACCCCAGCGCGCTACCTGGGACTCAACGCCGTCCGCGGCGATGACGATCTTCGCGTGGATCTTGTAGTCCTTGCCGAGGTGCTTTACCTCCACGCCTGTGACGGCGTCGCCGTCCTTGAGAACGCTGGTGACGCGAGCCTTGCAGCGGACGTCCGCGCCCTTCTCGGCGGCGAGCTCTGCGAGGCGACGGTCGAATATCTTCCGCTCGAGTATCAGCCCCTCGCCCGGCGCCTCGATCTCGACGTACTTGCCGTTAGGCGCGATCAGCCGGCAGCGGTTGATGACGAGAGCGACCCAGCTCGGGTCAGGCTCTATGAAACGCTTCATCGTCTGCGTGCCGATGCCCTCGGCGCATCGGACAGGCGCGCCGACTTCCTGTCGCTTCTCGAGCAGCAGCGTGTCGAGGCCAAGCTCGGCGGCGTATCGCGCAGCCGTGGACCCACCTGGCCCGGCGCCGACTACGATGACGTCATAGGCGGATTTCAAATGGCGGCCCTAGCTAGCTTTACGTAGTTTGGGATTGGCGCCACCCATCGGATCAGCCTGCAGCGCCAGCGCGCGAACCGGGCACGCGTACGTGCAGATGCCGCAGTCGGTGCACTGGGTGTTGTCCACGATGAGCTTCGCGTCGAGGAGGTGTATGACACTCGGTGGGCAAGTCCCCACGCATGCGCCACAGTAGTCGCACAGATCGTAATCTACCTGGATCATTCCGGTCCCAAAGCCTCAACCAACCAACACAGCTACCAAACCCAACACCGAGCCGATCTTCAGGCTTCTCTGCGCGCGCGCGGCCACAGGCGACGACGGGTCGCGCCAGAGGAGCCAGAGCGCAGGACCGATGACGGCGTCGACACCGATCACGGCCACGGCGAGGTACCGCCATCCGAAACCGGGCCACCCTAACAGAAAGGGCGCGGGCGTAAACAGGATGCCGCCACAACCGAAGAGCGCCGCCAAGCGAACAGTCGTGGGCAGACCCCACGCGACGGCCGCCGTGCTCGCGCCGTGCTGCTCATCTCCGGCCACATCCTCGATGTCCTTCACCAACTCACGGGAGACGGTGAACAGAAACACAAAGACGATCGGCGCTGCCGCGTGACGCAGAGCATCGACGGCGATGCCGCCCGCCGCGAAGGCCCCGGACGTCAGAAGCCCGACGACCACGTTCCCCCCGAGCGGGGTACGCTTCAGCGCCAGGGCGTAGGCGACCAGACAAAGCGCGGCCGCTGCAGCGACGAGGACGGCCATCTCGTTGACGAGGGCTGCGAGAGCCACGCCAGCGGCGGTCAGTATCGCTGCGAACCGAACGGCTCCCCGTGCGGAGACGCGACCGGATGGGATGGGTCGGTGCGGCCGGTTGACGCTGTCGATTTCGACATCGCACGCGTCGTTCAGCGCGTTGCCGGCCGAAAGGATGAGCAGCGTCGCGACCCCCACCGCGACTGTACTCCACGCGTCGGCGGTTGTCCAGTCGGCGCCTCGTCCTCGCACGGCCACGTGCGCGCCGATACCCGCTCCTGCGAACGCAATTGCCCCGTTCACGGGACGCGATAGCTCGACGTACGCGCGGGGGACGGAAGCCAGGCGGCTCACCGGCGCCGTGGGGCCAGGTTGGGCGTCGACCTGAGCGTCCGCAGGTATTTCGGAGCAGCGATGGACGGGTCACGCCCCTCCTCGCTCGGCCTCCGAGTGCGCGCAAGCGACATCCCGCCATGACGGGGCCCGGCAACGTACGCGAACAGATTCGCCCAGCGCTTCGCGGCGTCGGCGGTGAGACGGCCATCCGACGCCATGTTGTAGCGGCCATGGATCGCTACGACCCGATCGTCGATAGCGAGCGCACGGGCTCCGATCCCCGTCCGTCCCACGTCGATGCGATACGGGGCGCTGAGGAGTGGGTGGTCAGCGGGTAGCTCGCGCCAGGTCCCCTGCTGAGCGAGGTAACGCGGCACAGCGCCGACGATGGGGCCGCCGCTCTGCGCGTACCTCGCCAACTGGCGAGCGTACGCCTCGACGCGGCCCGCTTGAGGCGGGGCATGCGTCAGGAGGATGTGCGCGCTGGTGGCGATGGCGCCTATCGGCTGGGCGCGGTCCGTCGATATGTCCACGTCGACGATGCGCGACCCGCGGAGCGCCTTGCGCAGCCGCTGCACCGACCGCAGTCGGGCGCCCGTCTCAGTGTCCGTGTCGCCCCTGACGGTGGCGATCGTCACCCGGCCCTCGACAGTATTCCGGTCCGTCGTGTGGATGAAGAGCGGCGAGGAGGCCGTCGGGTACGTGAGGTTCGGCGCCGTCGCAGTGTCAGCCGGGGTCGCCCCCGCGAGTTGCGTCAGCCGAACTCCGGCAGGGACGCGATCGGAGGTCGGGACTTCGGCCTGCGGCGGCTCAGCGCGCGTCACGACGCCTGCAGGCGGCGCGGTGGCTGCGGAGCAACCCAGAGCGATGACCAGCACGAAAGTGGCGATCCCAGTGAGTGGCGAACCCATGCGCTGCCTCCAATCAGGCGGTGCGTCGCATCCTCGTCGACGCCTCAGGGCGCGTCCACCCAGATCGGATTCGTGAACGCGCACGTGGCCGAGTCGCCGCGCTGCGCCTCCGCCTCGACACGGAGGTACGACCCAGCCTCTAGCGTCAGCTGTCCCGTGATGTCTCGCGCAAGCCCGACGTTCGCGCCCAGGACCAGTGGCGACTCACTGCCGCCGACTGTACCGACGTACAGGGTGACTCGCGTAAGCTCGCCGAACTCCTCGGTGGACCGCGCCTGCACGTGAACGACAGCATCGCCCGGTCGCGCCGACTCGCCCATTTCCACGCGGGGCCCATCGCCGGCGGCTACCGACAACGTCACGAATGGCCCGTTGGTCATGACCGCACGTCCCGCGCGCATCGCATCGTACACGCACGGGAGCGTGGGCTCTGGCGTGTACAGCGCCGTGCGGGGACGGCCGAACGCCTCGCGGAAGCACTCCTCGACCGCGAGAAACGGCATGTTGATCGAGCGCATCCGGTTGAAGTCGCCGTGCGCGTCGCTACCCGCGATAACGGGCTTGCGCGAACCCTTGAGGAGGAGCCGTATCCAGTCCTCACGCGCTTGGCGGAATGGCGCTACGGAGTCCGTATTCCATATCTCCCACCCATCGAGATCCTGGTGCAGGTCCGCCTCCTGCCACGAGCCGCGGTTTAGCACGGTTCGTTCCATCAGCGACGGCTCGTTCATGGGATGTGAGGCGAACGCCGTGGCTCCGTGACGGCGGACGATCTCGAGAACATCGCGCATCGACATGTCCGGGCGGTTCTGCCAGACGCGCCAACGCTTCGCGGCGTCGCCCTTGCCGGGGATCAGTTCCGGCACGCCATAGACCAGAAGGTGCAGGTTCTTCCCGTCCACGGAGCCGCAGGACACCTCCTCGCCGCGTATCAGCGTGATGTCGCCGTTCGCGGAGTTGACTTCCTTGATCTCCTGCTCGAGCGTGTGCCAACGCGCGCCCGTGGGGTCCTCGCCGAACCACCTGCCCGGGGGGACGGTGAGGTCGAAGGAGTGGTCTGTGATGAACACCCAACGAAGCCCGACCGCGCGGGCCATGCGCGTGAGCATCTCCGGCGGAGCCCCGAACTCGATCTGGTCCGACGTGTGCCAGGAGTGGCAGTGCGTGTCCGCGTAAGTCCAGCCGTCGACCGCGGGGAGCGGGTCGTCAGCCACGTAGACGCTGAGCGGCTCTTTCGATAGCGACGGGTGCCCAGAGACGCCGAACGTGTGCGCTCTGCCCTCGACCGTCGCTCGGATCGTCGGGTAGATGCGGATGGCGCCACGGATGTCGTCCGGGAGGGCGACCTCCATCACCGTGAAGTAGTACGGGTGCCGCACGAGAACGGGCGTCTCGACGTCGGTCATGACGTGGTCGCCGAACTCCAGCGTTCGCCGCTCCTCGCCTATCTCGACGGTGACCTCGATACTCTCCACCGTGATCGGGAACCGGTGCGCGTCCTTGATGATGAGCGCGAGCGGGAGCGTTTCATCGCGAGTGATTCGCCATGGGCAGTCCCAGTAGATCTCCGGGATACGCCGGTACAGCGTGCTCGCCCCGGGTATGAACCGGTAATGCAGCTCGGCGTAGCCCTGCGCGTGCCTGGGGAACAGAGCCCACAGAACCGCAGCGATTGCGCCACCTAGCAGAATCACCGTCATCGCCGCCTCCGGTACACTTGTCCCTTCCACAGGACCTTGCGGGAGAACAGCGCCGCCATGCCGATCAGCGCGCCATACATGAGATAGTAGGCCGAAAACGGCACGTACGCCCGGAGCACGTCCCGGCGTGCTAACTGCCCGCAGGCTTGCCAGGCCACGGCGAAGTCGGCCACGAACTTCGCGCAAAGTGCGCCGATACACGCCGCGCGCAACTCCGGAACGAACGCGATGCCCGCGGGCGTCAGCAGCAGGACCCAGTTGTAAAGCAGGATGACGTACAGCACCTTGACCGCAGGCGAATGGGTCTCGCGGCCGCCGAGTATCCAGCGGGAGCGCTGGCGATAGAAACCCCGCCACGAAGTCGCCGGTTCCGTCAGGACGACCGCGCCGGGCGTGTTCCCCGCCGCGATGCGCCAGTTCGTCTGGCTGTGCAGCGCGCGCATTAGCACCGCGTCCTCGGTCAGCGACGGGGGCATCGCGTCGTACCCCCCAACATCGTCTAGCGCCTTCCGACGGTAGGCGAAGTTGTTGCCGATGCAGCTCGCGGGGTTGCCGCATCCGGCCGACCCGACCGCGGTGTGGAGCAGGAACGCGAGGTCGAGCGACTGCACGCGTGTCAGCAGGGACACGTCGGCGCCCGGTGAATGCGCGAGCGGGATGCCCATCACCAACCCGACGTCAGGGCCGAACCGTGAGACCATCGCGGACACCCACGTCGGTGGGGCAATGCAGTCGGCGTCGGTGTTCAGGACAAGCTCCCCGCGGCAGTGGTGGATGCCCACCCGCAGCGCGTTCTGCTTGCCCGTGATGCCGTGGGGCTCCTCGTCGATATCCACAGCGACGAGGTTGGGGTTGCCCTCGACCATCTCCGCGATCAGGCGAGGCGTGCCGTCGGTCGACCGGTCGTTGACCACGACAACCTCGTACAGGTCGCCGGGATAGTCCTGCGCGAGGAGGGATCGCAGGCAGGCCTCGATGTGGCGCTCCTCGTCGCGCGCGGCGACAAGGACGGTGACGAACGGGAGGGGCGCGTCGGGCGGCCTGCCGGGCGTCCTCACCAGCCGTCGCGCGCCGACAAGCACGCAAATGCTGATCAGGGCGTAGAGCCCGGCGAGAGCCCATATCGTCGCGGCGGTCCATGCGAGCATCGGTAGCGGGCTCTCCCCGGTCGGACCGCGAGCCGATTACACGACGTACCTCGACAGGTGTCTCTGCGCCAGGAGGATTCCGTCATGCCGCCGTTTGCCCGTCCACGTGGCCGCGTGGGGCTCGATGTTGACGTCCCCCTCGTAGTCGTGGTGGTACAGAACGGCGAACAGAGGTCCCCAGCGCGTGTCGTCCAGTCCTGGGGGCGGATCCTCGAACCTTTCGCCGCCGATTATGAGGCTGCCTTTGGCGTGCACGTGCGCCACGCGGGCGCCCCAATCGCGCAATTCCGCCAGGTTGTCCCTGCCGTCGTACAGCGCGTGCGAAGGGTCGAACTTCAGCGAGAGATCGGGCAGCTTGGGCAGGATCAGGTCCCAAGCCGGCGGGGCATATGCGAAGTTCGTGATGTGGCAGTTATACAGAGCGATGTTCACGCCCCGCGGCTTGCCGTAGTCGATCAAGTCCCCGAGCGCGTCGACGGCGCGCCGGGCGTTCTCCTCAAGAGGGCGGCCCTCAGCTTCACCCGCGCAGGTCACCATCAACGGCGCGCCGAGATCCTGGCACAGATCGATCAGCGCCTGCGCCTGTCGGAACGACTCCGCCGCTACGTCACGGCTATCCGAAATGTAGTTCTGCGTGAACAGCGCGAGCATCGAGAAGTCGATGCCGTGGGCGTCCATCCGGCCGCGAATCTCGTCCGTCCGCTCCGCGATGTCGACCGCGCCGAACGAGATGTGCTCGACGCACGGGAAGCCGTGCTCGGCAGCGAATCGGAAGTCGTCGTCCGAAAGATCGGTGATAAACCCGATGCGCATGCTCGTCTCCGACGCAGTTTCGGTAGGCCCGTGGTCCGCGCGGATACTATGTCGAATGCACGGGTCGACGTCAACCGGCGGGCTGTACGAACTCGCGCAGGCAGGACGCCCGAGACGGGTGGCGCAGACGGTCGAACGCGGCGGCCTCGATCTGTCGAATGCGCTCACGCGACAGGCGCATGACCTTGCCGACTTCCTGAAGGCTACGACCGACGCCGTCTTCGAAGCCGTACCGAAGCCGGAGCACCCGCGCTGTGCGGGGGTCGAGTTCCCCGAGGGCGGCTGCCACAGCGTCGCGCATCGCCGCGTCTTCCGTGACCTGGTCCGGGCGTGGGCCGTCGACATCCTCGATCGTCTCAGCGATAGGGCCGACGGCGCTCGGAGACAGGCAGGCGTCGAGGGAGACGGTCTCGGTGTCGGCGTCGAGCGCGCGCTTCGCCTGATCGATGGTCAGTCCCGCCGCCTCTGCAAGGGACTCGACGGAGCCGGCCCCCACACGATTCGCCTTGCACTGGCGCAGCTTCCGCTGCCACTCCAGCAGGTACGTCGGCACGCGCACGGTCCGGCCCTGGTTGGCGATCGCCAGACCCATTCGCTGTTGAATCCACCAACCCGCGTACGCCGCGAATCGAACACCTCGCGTGTGGTCATACTTCTCGACTGCACGGAGGAGGCCGAGCGTGCCTTCCTGGATCAGATCTGGAAGACTGAGGCCACGTCCCTGGTACTTCTTGGCAATGGCGACCGGCAGACGCAGGTTGGCCTTGATGATCCCGCGAGTGGTGTGCTCGATGATGCGTGAGAGCGTGCGGTACTCGCGTCCCAATTGGCCGCGCTCCACCGCCGTAGACGACTGAGGAGTCGCGCGCATGGCGCGGAGTTCGTCGGCGACGTGCCTCCGTCGCTGTCGCGCGGACCTACGTCGCTCGAAGGCCTTCCGTTCCTCGTCGGCCGACAGCAGGGGTATGCGGCCGATTTCGTTGAGGTAGATCGAGACGATGTCAGCACCAGGCCCGCTCGCTGCGCCCTGACTTTCCGTTCCGACATGGCCAAAAGCGCTGAGTCTGGATGCGCTCATTCGGCTACCTCATCTACATGCTGTACGGTCTTAGCCACACGCGGCGTTAGCGCGACAGCCTACCGGTAGCAGGCAGCGTGCCAACATGCGCGGATGTGCGGGGCTCGCGCAGCCGTGCCGTACAGACCGTCATACAGGGTCTGGATGGGCGGGCAGGTAGGTTGACCACGCGTTGGGCCGTGTACCCCCCGCGAGACACTGTTGCGAGGATGGGTCAGTTCAGGAGGCCGCGTCGTCCGGCGCCCGCCGTACACCGAGATTCCGTATCTTGCGGTGCAGCGCGGTGCGGCCGATACCCAGCCGGGCAGCGGCTTGGGTCACGTTGCCTCCCGCTTCTGTCAGGACATGCGCGATTAGCCGCCGTTCGAATTCCGCGGTGGCTTCGGCGAGAGGGAGGGCGGTCAAGTCGAGCAGACCGGCGCCGCCGAGCCCGGCCGCGCCGCTCGCGTCGCCTGTGCCGGTACCGCGCTCCACGAGCTCCCGCGGCAGATCCTCGAGGCGGGCGAGCGACCCGGGGCATCGTACGACGGCCGTTTCGACAGCGTTCTTCAGTTCGCGGACATTGCCTTCCCATCTGGCGGCCATCAGCCGTGGGAGAACGTCGCGGTCGAACCCGAAGACCGGCTTTCCAAGGGCCCGCGCGTGCGATCTGAGGAAGTGATCCGCCAACAGGGCGATATCGTCTCGGCGTTCGCGTAAGGGCGGCACGCGGACCGTCACTGCGGCGAGCCGGTAGTACAGATCCCGGCGGAATTCCTTACGATGCGCGGCGGATTCCAGGTCGTGGTTGGTCGCCGCGATAACTCTGACATCGCACTGGAGGCCGCTCGCGCCGACGCGTTGGATCTCGCCCTCCTCGATCGCTCGGAGTATCTTGGGCTGCACGGGCAGCGCCATGTCGCCAATCTCATCTAGAAAGATGGTCCCGCCATCGGCCTCCATGAACTTGCCCGGCCGCGCGTCGACTTCGGTTGCCACACGCCGGCCGATGCCGAACAGCTCCGCCTCGATGAGGTTCTCGGCGATGGCGCTGCAGTTCACGACGACGAACGGGCCGCCCGCCCGCCGACTGTTGGCGTGGATCGCCTTCGCCACAAGCTCCTTGCCGCAGCCGCTCTCGCCCTGTATGAGCACTGTCGCGTCCGTCGGCGCGACGCGGCCCAGCGTCTTCATGACGTCGATCATCGCGAGGCTCGCGCCCACGATGGGCGCCGCGGGGCCCTCGTCGAACTCCCGGGCGGGGGCGGCGGCCGCCTCCCGCTCGCGCGTGATCTCGCGTACGAGTTCCATCAGGCGGTCGTACTCGATCGGCTTGACGATGTATTCGCGCGCCCCGGTGAGGCTGGCCCGAAGGGCGGTGTCGGCAGAGCTGTTGCCGGTGATTATCATGACTTCGGACGGTGGGTCGGCGGCGCGCCCGGCCTCGAGGATCTTGAGGCCGCTCGAGGTGTCTCTCGTGCCGCTGCTGTCGGGCATCCACAGGTCGGCGATAACGATGTCGTAGGGGTCTTGCGCGCTCGACAGGTAGTCGAGCGCGGCGTCCCGGTCGTACGCGGTGTCGACGTGCGTCGGGAGATCGCTCTCCATGCGCAGATGCTGCACGATGTACCGACATGTGTCCCGGTTGTCGTCCGCGACGAGTATGCGCGTCGGTCGATCCTGAGGAGGCGTCAAAGTCGTACTCCCGAGATGGCAGGACGTAGACCGCAACGGCCGCGTCGGGCCGTGAGTTCAACGTGACCGGCGGCTTCTGTACTGACGTTGGTCGGAAGCATCTCACCGCCGGTCATGGCGTCACTCCAGCCGCCACGGGGATGAAGACCTCGAACGTGGCGCCCTGTCCGGGCGCGCCGTGCGCCCGTATCTCGCCCGAGTGCGTCCGAACGATGTGGTTCACGTTGAACAGGCCTAACCCGAGGCCGCGCGCCTTCGTGGTGTGGAAGGGCTCGAAGAGCTGCGCCACGCGTTCGGAGTCGATCCCGATGCCGGTGTCGGTCACCCGCACATGCACCCCGGGTTGCGGAGCAGTCACGGCGCCGAATTCGATACTGAGGGCGCCTCCGTCCGGCATCGCCTGTATGGCGTTGCGGATGAGGTTGACGAACGCTACACGCATCTTCGGCGGGTCCGCCATGACGGTTGGCCGGCCTGGCGCGGCGTCCGCAGTCACCGTGATCTTGGCCTCGCGCAAGTCGTCGGCGAGGGTGTCCCGCGCGTCCATCGCGATGTCCCAGAGGTCTGCCGGCTGCAGCTGGAACGTGTTCGGGTGGAAGTAAGTGAGTTCGTTCTCGACCATGTCCGAGAGTTGCGTCACGCGCGAGATCACGACGTCCATCTCGGTCACGAGTTCGTCGTGATCCTCCGCCAACCCGAGTGGGTCGCCGCGGGAGAAGTTGTTCCGCACCATCTCCGCGGGCGCGCGGACGGAGTTGAGTAGGTTTCTCACCTCGTGCCTGACCTGTGCCGACATCACGCCGAACGCCGCTTCGCGTTCCGCTTGCATCGCTCGACGCTCGGCGAGAGTAGCGCGTGCGCCGTTCATGCTCAGCACCCAAGCCACGCCGGTTAGGACCATGCCCACAATCGGCGACACGATGGGCAGCCAGACCGTAGGTATGAGCGCGTACGCGAGGCAGACGTGCCCGGTCACGGCAGCGGCGACCGACAGGGCCAGTGTCCCCGTCCCGGACACCCGCGCGCGGAAGGCGAACCCGACCGCTACGAAGACCCCCGCCCACGCCAGGAAGAGGATCGCCGTCGCGAGTCTGCCCCGCGGCGGCGTCAGGCCGCTTGTGAGGATGCCGTTCACCACGGCCGCGCGCGCCTGATAGGCTGTACTGGGGCCAAACGGCGTGCGCATGCGGGCGGCGTCCTGCGTGCCGTCGAACCCAACCACCGCCCACCTGCCCTGTAGCGCGGTCGGGGCTCCGACCATGACATCGTAGGCCGACACCACTGGCAGGCCGTCCGGGAGCGCGGGTATCATCACGGCGCCGCGCGCATCGGTAGGGAGCGGGATCGTGTCCGCGTCCACGCCGAGAGCCGCCGCTGCGAACTGCACCTCAAGCGAGTGCTGCGGGTCGCGGGCGAACCCGTAGGCAACGTGCGCTTGACTGCGTCGATAGAAGCCGTCCGACGCGCTCGCGACCAGCCTACTAAAGGACACTATGGGCTTCGCGCCCGACACGTAGCCGGGCAGCGTGGCCGCGCCCCCGACCCAGGGCACGCCTGTCCGGCCTGCCTCGTGTACGCGAGTGTAGGGACGTATGACATACACTGGAATCCCAACGTCCGGCCAGGGAATCGCGTCGTCGTCGTCCGTCTGGAACCGCAGCGCGAGGAACACCCCGAGGCAGCCGGCGTCCCGCAGCTTCCCGAGTAAAGCGGCGTGCGCGTCGGGCGGATACGGGCCCAGGATCTCCTCCGCGGCCTCGTCGTACGGCACGAGAGCCAGCAGCGGAGACGCTTCCCCTCCGGCAGAGCCCCTGGTCCGGGCGCGGGAGTCGTACGTCTTGAGTTCGAGGAGGTCGAAGAGCCCGTACCACTCGGCCACGAGCGTGGCCGCGAAGCAGATCAGAACCCAGCGGAGGATTCGCGCGCGCGTGTCCACTTTCCGCGCCATCACAGCAATCGTCCTACGTGGGACCGACAGCAGGTGTGTGCCACTGCGGGCATCATATCACGACCTGGAACACCCACGCCGCAACCACGGGTCAGTCGGCGGTGGAGCCGACGCCCTGCCCCGCGTACCAGGCCTGGAGGAAGCCCACGTGGCCCGGCGCGAGGCCGATAGGCAGTTCGACGGCTCCGTCGGGTCGTTCCCTGTAGAGTGACCGGCTCGCGGTCACGCCCCTAATGCCACCGACAGTGAGACCGGTATCCAAGAGAACGAACGGTCTGCCTTCGCCATCCACGTGCTTGCGCGCAGGGATGTCGGCCGCGGCAAGTAGGCCGGCGAAACCGAACGCGGTAGCTGTGGACGCGTCGGGGAACAGGGCCGCGAACGTGGACGTCTCGGACATCTCGGCTGTCATCGCGGCGAACAGCGCCTGGGCCGTCGCCACTCGCTCCGGCATATAGTACGGAGCCACCCGTGGGCCAGTGAGCACACGCGCTGCGAGGTTCCGCACGGCGTCGTGCTCGTGGCTGCGGTCATCCAACCACGCCGCGGCTGTCGGTGCGTCGAAGGAGCCATCGCTTGGAGTCGTGACGCGCGGTTCGCGCCGGTCGCCGGCCGGGAGGACGTCGACCTCGTCCTCCTCCCATGGTCCTACGAAGCTCTGTGCGGTGGAGCCGGATGACCGCGCTGCGGCGAACGCGAGCAACTCAGCCGCAGAGCCCTCACCGACTCCGGTCAGCAGATCGAGTCGATCGCCTTGGGCCCGCTCCAACCGGAGCAGTGACCGAGGAGGCATGCGCACGACGTCATGTGGGCCGAGAGCCATGCCGGCGTGGGTGAACTCCCAGTCCGTCTCGCCGGCGCGCAGGGATTCGACAGCGCCATAGCTGAACAGCACCCGCGTGGCGAACGCGTCCTCCGCGCGAGCGATCGCGACGGTCGCGAACAAAGCGCATGTGAGCACTAGGGCCCAGGTAGGTACACGCCGGGCGCGAAGTGTGCCATTTGGGATACACCTCGTCATGGAGCTTGCGCGGCGTCCGTAAACGGCGCCGTGGCGGATTGGAACCACTCGTTAGTCCTTACTTCCTCGATGCGCCGCCGAAGGTCGGCGTCGGAAACCGTCACGTCCACGCTGGGGAATACCGGGGCGGCCACCCCGTACCGCTCCCAAGCGCTCCGAACCGTGACACTGTCCAGGACATTGCTCCGCGCCTCCGCCAGACCGACGCGCCACGCCTCCGCGAACCCACGGCTGAGGAGCGTGGTTTCAAGCGGAGCCCAGGCGTTTCCGTCTACGGCGATAGTAACGTCGCCTAGCGGCGTCGCCTGCGCGCGCCCGTACGGGATTCCGCCGAGATCGAACGCCATCAGAACGTGCTGCGGCGTCTGTATCAGGGCGGTGGCAATGCCCAACGCTTCGAACAGGGAGCACACGAGAACCGTAGCGTCATCGCAGTCGCCTACGGGGGCGCCGTTCTCGGCGCCGACGATAGCTCCCACCATCTCACTCGGAAACTTGATAGCATCTATCGTGCCACTCTCGCGCGGCAGGTTCGGGTCGCCTTCGTAGGCCATCTCGCCGAGCCCTGCGAACAGGGCGACGGCCCTTCTCAGGTTGGACGGGAGGCCGACGGGTAGGGCGTCGTCTGGCGTCGCTTGCAGGATGCGCGTGCCGAAGTCGCGCACGGTCGGGTCCGTCGGTGTGATGAAGACGCCCAACTTCGCGACGTCGTCCAGAAGCAGTTCGTTCCGCGCGTGTAGCAGCAGCGTAGTGTTGACCACGGCGCGACGCCGCGACGGGTTGCGAACGTCCGCGACATGTACGCGGGCCTCTACCGGCGTGCCTTCGGTCAGTTCCAGGGCCTCGTCGGCGAGAAGCAGTTTCCGGATGGGGACGATGACGCGTTCGCCCGGGCCGATGCGTACGGCTTCCACCACTTCCGTGCCGGTTCTGCCCGTGTAGCCATCGATCTCTACACGGACGCCTACGCGCACGGGTGCGTCTCCGGGGTTGTGCAGCCAGAATTCACCGATGCGCTCGGAGGTCCCTCCGGCGAATTCCGCGGGGGAGTCGTACGGCCGTGTCGCGGCGATTCGTTCCGCGCGCGCGTAGAATTCCCGCAGCGCGGGGTACAGGTCTCTGATCGCAACTCCCTCGACAATGACAGGCGGATCAAGGTAACTCGTCCGCACCGTGAGGCCGAAGTGCGACGTCGTCGGCGCCTGCGACGGCGCAACGAACGCGTAGTCGACGGATCCCCACGCCCAGTTCAGCGCGGCGCCTGCGGAGAAGGTCGGCCCCTCGCCGTCTCGTGTGGGGACGAAAGCGCCCGCGCGTAGCGCGGCCAGTCGGCCGGCGGTGCGTTCGACCCCCATGCGCCAGCCGTCGTTCCAGTCCACGGCCCCGGTCCACCCGTCCCGCGCGTACGTCATGGCGAGCACGCGCGAGCGCGGCACTAGCCGTTGCGTCGGCCCGTCGTCGACGCGCACCCACGCTCCAGATCGCAACTCGCCCGCCCCGACCAGAGACATCCAGTTCCTCACGCTGAACGCCGCGCGCAGACCCGGCACACGGGGAACCGTCCATAGGATCCCCAGATCCGTGCTCCATCCGGCGGCCGCCCCGAGGCTGGCGCCGTCCAGACTCGCTCGCTGCGTGCGGTAGTTGACGCCAAACCCTAGGCCGAGGTCCTTCCGTGGGCTCGCAGAGTACCCGAGACGGAGTCGGTTCTGCGTGAAGCCCAACTCGTCGTCGTCCGCGCCGATCCCTAGCCAATCGAATCCTACGGCCTGGCGTTCCGACAGCGGAATGGAAGCAGCGAGGTAGTTCGCCCGCAGGAGGCCGGCCAGGTTCGCTGTGGTCGCTTCAACTGCATATTCGTTGAGAAGCGAAGCCGCCCCAATGTTGAGCGATGCGGCGCTCGGGCTCGCCGGGTCGGCGGCGCCTGCGTATCCCATCGACTGCGATCGGACGCCGACGGGGATCTCTGCCTCGGCGGCGAACCCAGAGCCACCGAGCGAAAGCGCGAGCGCAACCAAGGCCACGCCTCTCACAACGGTTGCGCGTGCCCTCGGCATGGCGCTCATCGGTCCCAAATCAGCACCACCTGCCGTTCCTGAGCGTAGCCGCAGTCCACCTGCACGACGTAGGCGCCGTTGGGCAGGACGCGGCCCATGTCATCGCGGCCGTCCCACGGTAGGGCGTGCTCGCCAGGGCCTAGCTGTGTGTCCGCGAGCCGTCGCGCCAATCGCCCCGCTTGGTTATAGACGCGTATGCGCGCCCGGGCGGTCTCGCGCAGCGAGAACGTCACAAAGGCTAGCTGCGGCAGCTCTCCCCCCAGGGGCGAGAACGCCCTGGGTTGGCATCTGAGCCGAAGCTCCACGCTGGGAGCGGCAAACGCCGATGGCTCCGGAATCAGCGCGTAGCTTCCCAGGCGAAAGACGCGTGTCCGCACCCATCCGGCATCGTCGTCAACGGTTCCGCCGAGGTAGCGCCACACGCCACGGGTCGCGTCCCACTGCGCGACGCCTACGGCCCCCGTTTCGCGATCGGGCGGCAGACGGAACTCCAGGGCGCCTGGCTTGCGGGCATCGAGCACGATGCCCTCCGGGTCTACGCGCACAACGTATAGCGGCCGACGCCCCATCACGGATTTCGCCGACGCGGCGTTCAGAGTGATGGACGTCGAGTCCGGCAGAGCGTTCGGCGGGAGGCGCAGGACGACCGCCCCGTCCGTGGCCGACATGATGGCGTGTCGATCGCCGCGAAGCGTCCCCGCGACGACAAATACCCGTTCCGCGACTGCCGCGTGGCCTGCGGCATCGGTCGCCACCAGACGCACGCGGACAGGACCCTCTGCCACTCCCGTGTCCCACGTCGCCAACCGGCCGGAGGCGACGGGGGTCGCCACATCCTGCGTGATCGGCGTCCATTGATCCGGCGAGCCATCGCCAGCGGGCGTCCAGTCCATGGTGTACCCGACGAAATGCGCGTCGTCGGCGCTGCCCACAAGGTCGACGACGCCCGCGACCTGAGCCCCCGCGCTTGGCTCGGTGATCGACGCCTTCGGATCCAGGTTGTCCACGCGCACGGACGAGGTCGCTTCGGCGTCGAAGCCCACCGCGTCCACCGCAAACACCCGCAGCGTCGCCGGGCCGTCCATGATCGGGGTGTGCCACACGGCGAGGGCGCCGGGAGGCGCCGCGTCTCCCGGTGAGTGAATCGTGTCGGCATCGAGTCCGGCGCGGTACGAGACTGTGTAGTGGTCGAGGCTCTCGTCCGCGACCGAGCCGCGCACGACGACCGAGCCTGTGACGATCGCGCTATCCGCCGGTTCCTCGATGGACACTATCGGTGGACCGGCGTCCACAAGGACGCGGACCGCGATTGAGGCGCCCCGGTGGGCCGCCTCGTCGACGACGACGACGCGCACGTATGGGCGCGCGATGGCGCCATCCGGGATCCACACGGCGTCAGCGAAGCCGCCAGACACGACTCCCTCCTGGATCTGCGTCCACGACTCCTCCGGGGCATCCTCGTCTGCCGCGTATTCCACGCGGAACTCCCGGGCATGGAGATCCTGGACGCTGGCCCGGATGTTGACCTCGCGACCGAATGCGAGGATCGCACCGTCCCTCGGTTGTTTGATCTCGACCACCGCCGGTGTGTTGTCGACCGTCACGCGCACGCGCACCTCGGATCGATATGTGTTGCTGTCGCGGGCCTCGACGACGATCGTGAAATCGCCGTCCACGAGGGCACGTGTGTCCCAGTCGGCGATGACGTCGTCGACCACCGGCTCTGACGCCGCGCGCAGAATCTCCGACGAGCCGTCCGGGCGTTCGATGCTCACCGTGTAGCTGTCGAGTGTGGCGTCGGCGACCGTCCCAGCGAGCTGCACGCTGCCGCGGACGACGGCGCCGTCCCGCGGCTCGTCGATGGTCACTACCGGCAGAGCGTCTGGATGGTCGAGCACGATGTTCCGAGTGACGTCGACCGAGTTTCCGGCGCGGTCGACCACGCGGAGGCGCAGCCGCGTGGCACCGTGGACGCCCGAGGCCTCCCACGTCACCGCCTCGTCGACCAGCGTGCCCGCAGCGGCCCGCTCACGGATCGTCACCCAGTCGGTCGTGCCCGAGGGATGCTCGCGGGCGTGCTCCAGACGCCAGCTCGCCAGCCCAGCGTCTCCGGCGCCCACGTGCATCTCGACGGCCCCAGAGACGACGCCGTCCGGCACGCTGAGGACGGCCTCCGGCTGTGTGTTGTCGACCGTAACCGCCACTTCGCGGGCCTGAACGTGTGTGATGTCATGAGCGCCTGTCACGCGATCCCTCACAGTCAGGCGCACGACATGCCGCCCATCGGACAGGCCCCCCGTGTGCCACACCGCCAGGATGTCGTCCGAGACTCGGTCGGCAGACTCGACGGGGTCGGCTTCGGGCAGTTCTACGGTGTAGACCTCGAAGTCGGTCTCGTCCCACGCGGTACCGCGTATCTCCACACTCCCGCGGATGTGGTCCCCCTGCTGCGGGTGGGTAATCGCAGCGAGGGGCGGCGTCGTGTCTACACGCACGACCGTGGTCGCCGGCGTGGGGTCGGCCGTGCCGTCGCGATCGACGGCTCGCACCTGAATCACCGCCTCCTGCCCGTTCGGTAGGCCCGTCACGACCTCGCTGGTCCCGGCCCTCGGCGCGGACCACGGTCCTCCATTGACGCGGTAGGAGAAGCGCAGGAGATCGACCGGCGTGCGCGCGGCGCCGCCCGCGAAGTCGAGGCGGATTGCTGATTCGCCGATGTCGCCGCGCGGCGGCGAGCTCAAGCGAGTCTGCGGGAACGCGCGGCCAACACTCCGACGCAGCAGCCCGTTGCCGCTACGACTCGCGAACCACAGCGCACCGTCAGTCGTCTGGGCAATCTCCCCGATGCCTCCCTGCGGGATGCCGTCGGCGGCGCCGAATGGCGCCCAGTGCCCAGAGGGGTCGCGCCGCGCGATGCCGTCGCCAACTCCGGCCCAGACGGCGCCAGCGTTGTCCTCGAACACGCTCCACGCCCCGCGCGTCGCCGACACTCCGGGTATCAGCGTGTCGCTCCACCCATCGTCGAGGCGTCGGAGAATCCCCTCAGATGTCGCCAGCCACAGCCGCCCACCGGCGTCCGCGAGGAGCGCTCTGGCATCCTGTGGCAGCGAGACGTCCGGCAGGGCGCCCCCGTCCGCTATGCGGAACGCGCCGTGCGTCCGTGTCGCGGCCCACATGCCGCCCTCACCGTCCTCCGCGATGCTCACCGGGGTACCGGGGAGATCGAACGTCTGCCAGGCGCCTTTGTCGAGCACGGCGGCGGCGCCGAGCGTGTCAACGCGCACCGCATCGCCGTCGAGTTCCAGGAATCCGGTTCCTACCCACGGCCTCCCGATCGAGTCGAACGCGATCGCATGGACGCGCCCGGACCCCGCCGGCAGGCGCACGGACTCCCACACGCCGCCGACGCCGCGCGCGAGGCCGGGGTGAACACCCGCTGTTCCTACCCACACGGCGTTGTCGGGAGCCACGGCCACCGCCCCAACGGCGCCTTCAGGCAAGCCGTGCCCCGCGCCGAACGTCTGCCGCCCCGCGTCGTCGACTCGGTCCAATCCGGCGTCTGTACCGACCCACACGGCATCACTCAAGTCCGCGGCGAGGGCCGTCACCGTCGGCGCCGCGAACGCGTGCCAGCCGTCGTCGTCCATCGCCACGCCGTTCGGGGTAGCCACCCACAGGCGCTCCTGGGCGTCTACGAGGACGTCACGGACGATATCGGAGGGCAGGCCGTCCGCAGCGCCGAAGACCTCCCACGCGCCCGCCAGTTCGTACAGACCAACATCCGTCGCGGCCCAGATCGTGCCGACGGCGTGTCGCGAGAGGCCGTTCACACGCGGCGCCCCTGGCGGGAAGTCGAGGACGACCCAGCGGCCGTTGTCGAAGTAGAGGATGCCCTGCGACGTCCCCAGCCACCACTGCCCGGCGCCGAGCGGCAGCATGTCGTTGACCGTCCGCGTCGCGGCTGGGCCGGGCAGAAGGAAGCCATCTGGCGGCGTATCGAACGTCGACACGTGGACCAGCGCAGGGCCGCCTTCGGCCGTGCCTTCGACGACGCACCAGAGCCCATCCGCAGCGTCCGCGACCACCAGGCGCACCGGCACGCCGGCGAGCGGGCCGTACATCGCCCAGGCGCGGCCGGTCCACCGATAGAGCCCGTCCGCCGAGGCGGCCCAGACGGAGGGCGTCGCTCCGTCGGGCGCTGCCACGAGGCCCCCCACATCGGCGTGCAATGTGCCCGTTCCGAGAGGGCTGGGCGCCCACTCGCCGTCCAAATCCCGGACCAGGCGGTCGACGCCCACGTCGGTCGCCACCCAGACGATCCCCGGGATCTCCTCGACCACGGCGCGCACATTGTCGGATAGGAGGCCGTCACGCTGCGTGAAGGTCGCCCACAGACCGTCGAACCGTGTTACGCCGTCGCCGGTCGCGAACCAGATGCCACCGTCGGAGTCCTCGTACAGCGTCCGCACATCGTTGGCTGCCAAGCCGTCGCCGCGCGTGAATGTGCGCCAGAGGGGTGCGCCATCGTCCTGCGCAACCGCAGCAGCCCCCACGCAGAAGGCGAGCCCGACCGCGAGGAGCAGGGCGCGGGATGTGCTGACGGGTGGCTGCATTTCACCTCGTTTGGGGCGACGCTAGCGAGCCAGGAGTACGCGAGCGTGTTCGATCACCGGCGCGCCGCCCGACGTTGGCGTGGCGGTTACGCGCGCGATATAGAGGCCGCCGGACACACGGTCCCCCGCGCCGTTGCGACCATCCCAGTGGACGGCGCTCCCGCGGTGGTGGTGGTCGCCAGCTTCGCGCGGCCCAACCTCGATGCTCCGCACGAGGAATCCGCGTGTGTCGAACAGCGCCACGGCGACATCGGCCCGGCGGGAGAGGGCGAACGGAATCCACGTCTCAGGGTTCGAGGGATTCGGATAGGCGGGGGCAACCGCTAGCAGTCGCGACGTTGGGGCGCGCTCGCCCGCCGCCTCATCCAGAAGCGCGAGCAGTCTCACCCACGCCGCCTCATTCCCGACCAGCGGCCCTACGCGGTCCATCCAGGCGCGCACGCG
The DNA here is from genome assembly GCA_018644665.1 of Candidatus Poribacteria bacterium. Lineage (GTDB taxonomy): Bacteria > Poribacteria > WGA-4E. The sequence goes on along the minus strand of JABGQA010000050.1, from coordinate 52,303 downwards.
AGCCAGCGACCCGCCCAACTCGCGCGGCGCGGCCCCGGACACGACCGATTCGATCCCCATCCCGAAGTCCCTGGCGACGAGAGCCAGATCCGCGATGTCGATGGCGCCGCTGTCGTCCGTGTCCGCGCGGGCCGTGGCGTCGTCGGTCACGTTCCGACCGAACAACGTCGCGACGGACAGAAGATCCACGATGTCCACCACGCCGTCGCGCGTCACGTCCGCCGGCAAGCCGGCGGGTAGGATGGCGGCCGAAGCCGTCGCGATGGTTGCGCCTATCCTCGCGGCACCCACGCTCGACAGTGTGAGGTCACGCACACGAATCTCCGCGTCTCCGGCCTCGTCGGCGACCAACACAACGGTGACGAGCGCGCCCTGCGCGTCGATCCCGCCGCCCAGCCGGACGCCTTTAGCCCCAGACAGCACCCTGGCCCCGTCCTCGGTCGTGGACGTGGGCAGCGTCCACTGTGTGGGCGAGCCATCGGCCCCAAGCGCATCGCCCTCGGTGACGGCGAACGGCGCGAGGAGCCCAGGCTCGATGACGATACCGAGCTCGAATCCCACGAGGTCGATCGCGCCGTCGATCATCACCTGTACGGTCACCGTGTCGCCCACCGCGGCGTGCGCGGGCGTCACGTCTACCCACACGTCCGCGACGGACGCGGGTGGCCCGTCCGATATGACGCTGCGCGGCTCGGACCAGTCCGTCGCACCAGCGAACCCACGTGACCGTACCCGCCACCAGACGACGGAGCCATCCGCGTACTCCTCGGGCAGTTCGACCGACGTGCGGCGTGTGACCAGCGTCGTGTCCGAGTCTAGCAGCGGCAGAGCGCGACTGACCTGCGCCTCGTAGTACAGGGCGGAACCGTCCGACCACTCCAGCGTCGTCGTCCGCGGATCGGCGGGCTCGGCGGGCTCGGGCGTTTCGGGCCGGGCCTCCCAGAACCGGGCGCCGCCGGCTCCGCCCGCGGCGAATCCCTGCGCGCCCTTTACGAAGCTGACCGCCTGCGTCGCAGACCCGGGGAGCGTGAGCACGCGGGCACGCGACGGCACGTGCCAGAACGTCACCGACGCATCCCCGGACGAAGATGTGCCAGCAGCCAGAGTCACCGCGTCGGCGCCTACGTCCAGCGCGAGCACGGGACCGGGCAGGCGGTCGACTTCGACGGGCGGGCCGACGCCCTCGGTCATTATGAGCACGCGGCCGTCCCATCCGGCAGACGCGACCGTGCGGTCATCGCCGAGGAACGTGACGGCGCTGACCGTGTTGTCGTGCTCGAGCCATTCGGCGTCGGGTCTCTCCGCTCCCAGCGTCCACAGGAGCGTCGCGCCGTCGGCCGCTCCAGATACGACCCTCGCTCCGTTGGGGCTGACATCCAGGGCGAATACGGGCGCCCCGTGGCCGCGCATCTCCCTCGCCAGGTCACCCGAGGCCATGTCCCAGACTCGAATCAGTCCGTCGGCCCCTGCGGTCAGGGCCAGGGTGCCATCAGGCGTGAATGCGCAGGCGAGAACGGCCCCAGAGGACGCCGCCCAATCACGAATCGGGGCGCCACTGCGGTCGTATACGTACGCCATGCCGTCGCGCGCGCAGAACAGGAGCAGGTCGCCCGACGGCGACCATTGGGCGCAGAAGATCGGTGGAATCCCGTCCGTGTCGGCGCCGATCGCCCACAGTTCGTCGCCGCTGCCGTTCCACACCGCGACGCGACCCCACCCTCCAGCATCGCCCGCGGCGGCGATCCACGGGCCGTCAGCTTGCGCCGATACCGACAGCGCGTAGAGATCGGCGCCGAGGTCCGCGCTGGCGGCAGGTGTCGCCATCGGATCGACCGACCACGCAGCGGGCACGACGGAGCCGGTGTAAGCTAGGGCCGCGACAAGCACGTTGAGCACACGTCGCCAAACTGTGCGCTGGCGGAAGCCGTATCGTGGTGATGTGACGAGCATGGCTACTCTCGCACGGAGGGCGGAGGCGTGCGCTACATAATACAATCGCGGTGTGTACGGTGACGAGCCCGCCCCGAGGGAGCCTACCGATGCGAGTCCACGCTCCGAGGTCACACGCCTACGTTCTGCTGGCCGCCTGTGTCGCGTTCCCGGCATTCCTCCATGCCGCCCCCATTGACGAGGAACTGGCCGACTTCGACTCACGACAGGACATTCGCGCGCTGGGTATGGCAGGCGCCACTGTCAGCCGGGCGCGGGGAACGGACGCCGTTCTCACGAACCCGGCGGGGCTCGCCGCCATCGTCGATTCCGAGATCGCGGCGTCCGGCACGTACAGCAACACGGGCGTCAACGCGCGCCTCGGCGGTGACGCCACGGACGCATCGGCCGACCGAATGCGACTCGGGCACCTCGGTCTCGTCTACCGTCCCGACGACCCGTCCTGGCTGGGCGTCGGCATGGCGTACGGCCGCGCGCGCGACCTGGACATGGAGGTCGAGACGGCCGGGATCGAAGCGTTGGGCGACTTCGCGCGGTTCGATGTCTTCGAGAGCCGACGGACTGTCGGGGACATATACGCGCTTACGTTAGGCGTAGGGGCCGAGGTATCGCCGGGCATCCGCTTCGGCGTGGCGACAGATGTACTGGACGGCGACCGCGATCGGTCTGTGCTGTTCGACGCGGACGATGCCGCTAACGTGGACCCGGACCTCGACTCGGCGCGCTTCGATGACGATGTAGCGCGCTCCGTTTCCGGGACGCGCGTGCGGTTCGGAATGGAACTCGCGATCGTCCCGGAATTCGCCGTGGGCGCGACCGTCGCCCTCCCTTACGACTACGACATCGAGGAAGACTGGCAGCAACTCACGCGGTTCGCGTTTGACGATGGCAGCGACGTACGGGAGTCGGGCGCCGGCTTCACCAGCTATCAGCTACGTGTTCCGGCGGCGTACGAGGCCGGCGCTACCTTCCGCGCGGGCGCATGGCGTGTGTCAGGCTCAGTGGCGTATGCAGACTGGGGCCGCGCCTCCTACTCGCGTCCCCCGGCGAGCGACGTCTCCACGGACCAGTTCGCGCAGTTCTACGACGCGGCCACGGACATGCGGCTTGGGGCGGAGTGGGCGGCCCACGAGGCGCTCACGGTTCGCGGAGGCGTCGGAGTCTCGCAGCGGCCCTATGCCGACGACGATGCCCAGAACGCGGTCACGCTCGCCGTTGGCATGTCCACGCCACTCGCGCCAGATGCCGTTCTCGACGTCGCGTACGTGCGATCCGCGTGGGACAGGCTCGGAGCGGGCGTCGAAGAGTCGTTCCACACCGACCGAGTGGTCGTCGGGGCCAGGATTCTCTTCTAGTCGGGCCACGTATGACGCGTGGGTGGATTGCGCCGGGCCGACGGCCCGGGTACCGTCGCCACGCGACGCCCACTGCGCCCCCCGCCCACGTCCACCGGCATGGAGCTCCTATGGCCCACCCATACAAAGAACTGCGCGTGTCGAACGATGCCGCCCACCACGCCGAGGAACTCCGTCAGCGCATGGCCGATGACGGCTACTTGTTCCTCAAGGGATTGCAGGACGCAGATCACCTGTGGGCTCTGCGTCGTGACATGCTCACGGTGATGCAGCAAGGCGGATGGATTCTCGCCGGCACCGACCCGATGGACGGCCTGGCGGACGTCTCCCGGCAGTGCACCGAAGGCGACATGGAATACACCGACGTGTACCACGAGGTGTACAAGCTGGAGTCGTTTCACCGGGCTGCGCACTGGCCGGAAGTGATCGATCTGATGGAGAAAGTCGTCGGCGGCCCCGTCCTGGCGCACCCACAGAAGGTCGCCCGGCTATGGTTCCCAAAGTTCACGCAGCACACGACGCCCGTGCACCAGGATTTCGTGCACTTCCAGGGCAACTTCCAGACCTACACGTGCTGGGCGCCGGTCGGGAACTGCCCCGTGGAGCTGGGCGGGCTCGCCGTCTTGCCGGGAAGCCACAAGGTCGGCAAGGTGCTGGACCATCGCTTCTCGCTTGGCGCCGGATGGCTGCGACTCGACACGGACGATTTCTCCGCCGATTGGCACACGACCGACTACGAAGTCGGTGACACGCTCATCTTCCCCGCCCTGACTGTCCATCAGGCACTGCCGAACGTCACGGAAGACCGGCTGCGAGTTTCGCTGGACAACCGGTATCAGTCGCTCGACGCCACGATCGCCGATCATGTTCTCACCCCGCATCTGGACGGGTTCGGCGGCCTGACGTGGGAAGACGTGTACCGCAACTGGGAATCGGACGAGCTGAAGTACTACTGGCAGGATACGGGCACACCCGTTATCGAGCGGGATGCCGCGTACTTCGACAAGGGGTTTGAGGAAGCCGTGGAACTGGCCAAGGGAGGCGACGAGGGAGCGCTGCTACACCTGCGGCGCATCGCGCGGCGCGACCCGACATCTGATTACGCGGCGACGGCCCGCGAGGTGATTGGCGCCGAGTAGCCCGGGCCGTCGCCTAAGACGTCGTCGGCGCGCCCATCACCGGGCAATGGTCGTAGACCGTGTCCCCGTTGATCGCGAATCGGAGCAGGTCGCACAGACGGTGGTGGTACGTGTGCTCTGCGACGACCCGGCGCCGCGCCTTCTGAATGTAGGGGATCCGCTCGTCGGGATTCCGTACGAAGTAGTCCACCTTCTCCAGGAAATCGGCTGGGTCGTCCGCGATGACGGCCTCGTCCTCGGGGAAGAAGTCGCGGATGCGTGGCGCGTAGTCTGACACCATGAACCCGCCGCATGCCGGCACGTTGAACGCCCGCTCGTTGCAGGTGTGTCCGGCCTCCTCGTACGCGTGGTGGATGTTCAGCGAGACCGTGTGTCCCGAGTATAGCTTCGGCGCAACGGCGTTGAAGTCTGCGAGGAGTGAGTCCGGGATGCCGAAGGAGGAATCTGCCCACGAGTGCCCGACCACGGTGTGGGAGAACCTGCGCAACGGCTCTCCGAAGTACTCCTCCACGCGGCCCCGCTTCTCGAAGTACGAGCCCGCGAAGACGAGGTCGGCGATCTTCGGCGTTTCGACGGGGTAGTGGCGCAACACGTTGATGCCCCACGTGAACGACATCACGGGGATGCCGTGATTCTCAACATAACCCCGACAGTAGCGCTCGGCCCACGGTGGCGAGCACTCGGACAGCGCGACGCGCACCCGGTCGCCGTGCTCGTCGAGGATGCGGGCGTGCCCCTTGGAGACGGGACGGATGGTCTCGGGGTTCGGTGTGTCGTCGTAGTAGTTGGCGATCAGGGCAACGACGCCGTTGCATCGCTCCAACAGCGGGGTGACGGCCGGCAGATGTGGCACGGTCGTGATGAACAACACGCCATCGTGCTGGAGTGCCTGTCCCAGCGCCGGCTCGTCTCCCACCGCCACGTAGTAGAATGGGATCCTCCATGTGCGCGCCGCGTCCTGGAGACCATGTATCTGCACGTTGCGGGCGGGCTGGTCGAAGCCGTAGAAGCACATGGCCTTTCGCCCGCGGAGCCACGCGTGCATGGCAGGGGCGTCACTCAGCGCTGCATAGGCGTCCTGCGCTACACGGGTGATTTCGTCGTTCGGGCGTTGGTCGTTCATGCAGTCCGCGCCCGGGCCGTATTCGTGGGGAGCGTCCGGAGCGTCGCGGGGTGCTCAGCCATCCTAGAACCCGTCCCAGCCATGCCAGCGGTACTCGGTTCTCGGGAACAGGGAGTCGAGCACGGGGGTGCCTTCGCCCCGCGCGAACGTCGCCGGCGCCACCTGCCCCAGCACCAGCTCAACGGCCTGCTTGTGCGTGAGAACCAGCCGCAGATCGGACGACGGGTCGATCTCGCCACGCCGGATCGTGACGTCCGACCGGCCGACCACGGCGGAGGCATCGCCGATCTCCGTCTGTAGCCCGACGGCGCCCACCCATCCCGCGTCGCTAGATGCCGCCAGGCGGCAGTACATGGCCGGCGCGAGTAACTCGAGCAGCAACGCGAGGTCGTTGATGCGATACATCCACCCGCGGTGATGCCCCACCGTCACATCGGCTCCGATGCTGTCGAGCCAGGGGTGAAAGGTGGTGGTGTCCATCCGTAGTCTGGTTGCGCCGTCGCCGGTCGCGGCGCTCAGGGCGTCGAGAATCAGCGCGTGGGCCGCCTCTGCGTAGCCTTCGGCGTGACCTATCTCGTCGATCTTGTCGTTGTCGCGCCCGCCGTCCTGCCGGTAGGCGACGATCTCATCGCCGACGAGCGCGACGAAGCGCTGCGTCGGCGCGACGCTACGCCATCTCGGCGTCGCCTCCCACAATTCGTCGGGCCGATGCAGGCAGCCGGACACGCCGCGGCTGAATTGCTCGTGTATGCGCGCGACGGCGGCGCGGTCGCCGTCCCAGTCCATCTGCCGGATCGTGACGCCAGCCGGCGCCTCTGGGAGCGGTTCCGGCGCCCCTATGTCGAGATACGCGTGGTGGTCGAAGCGTTGCCAGCCCACCTTGCCGTAGTGATCGTGTATGCCGGTGCCAAGGGAGGACAGCACGATACCGCGCTGCGTCATGTACCGCGCGGTGTCCGCCAGCACCTTGTTGCTCAGGCCCTGGCGCCGGTACGTGGGGTCGGTTCCGACGCTACCGATCCCACCAAGCGGGACGGGAACGCCTTGTACAAGCGCCTGCCGGTCGAACACCTGGACGACGCTCGCGACCACGCCGTCAACCACGGCGATGCGAGTGTTGTCCGGCCTGAAGTACGGGTCGAGCTTGTGGATGCGCGAGAAGAAGTCGGTCACGCCGCGCACGCGCTCGGGGTCATCGCGGCCGAAGGCGCGCCCGGCGCACTCGATGGCCGCGTCGACTTCGTCGGCTCTGGCGCCTCGGACCTCTAGCATCGTGCTCCCGCGGGTAGTGGACGGTGGGCTGTCAGACGGCGTCGACCCTCGGGCGAGAGCGGCGACCCGGTCAGTATACATGACTCCCTGGCGCCGTGGCGACGCCGCGTCGGTGTGTCCCGCGTGAACATCCGCTACGCTCCGCGATGCACAGTCCGTCTCGCCGCCGATGTTCGCGAGGGAGTGAGTTCGATGGCAGGCTGCGTGTGGTTGGTCGCGTGTGGTCTAGTTGTAGCGGCGTCCGCCACCGTACCGCTACGCGCGGAGGCGGGAGGTGGCTCTGGCGTGCCTCGAGAGCATCCGAGACTTCTGGGCTCGCGCGACCACCTGGCGACGCTCCGGGATGAGAGGCCCGAGGACTATGCCCGCATGGCGCGCGTCGCACGGCGCGGTGATGCCGACGACCACGCACTGATGATGTCGCTAGGGCTCGTGTCCGCGATCGAAGGGGACGCCGCGCTCGGGCGCACGGCCGTCGACATGGCTCTGACTTACGTCCGCGGGCCCATCCGTAGCGGCCACGTCACGTTTGCGCACGACCTTGCGAGATGCGCCTTCGTATACGACCTGTGCCACGAGTATTGGACCGACGACGAGCGCCGCGAGTTCGTCACCTACCTGAACACGACCGTCGACGCCAACACACGCTCCGAGACGCACGTGTTCCACAACGGGTGGTATGGCTACAAGAACTGGGGCATCGGACTCGCGTGCTACGCCACGTGGTACGAGAATGGCCGCGCGGAACAAATCCTGGCGACGCTCGAGCAGGATTGGCGCACGCGCGCTGCTCCAGCCCTGGAACTCGCAGGCGCGGGGGGTGGATGGGCCGAGGGCTACTACACGAACTACTGGCTGTACGAGTGGGTGGTGTTCTGCGAGGTGGCGCTGCGCTGCGGGGGAGTGGACTACTACGCGGACGCGCCAGGCTTCTTCCGGAGTCGGGCCGTGGCGAGCATGTTCGAGGCGTACCCCGGCGTCCGCGAGTACGGCTCGCGTCGGTCGATACCCATGGGGGACGGTGGTGGTCGACGGTTCGGCGGCGATCGCGACAAGACGCTGTCCGCGCGCCGCATCCTCGTGAACCACTACCGAGAGGACCCGCGCAGCCACGCCGTCCACGCCTTCAACGAGACGACTCCCCGCTCTTCGGTCGGCGCGTACGCGTATAAGGACTTCCTATGGCGCGACCCCAGCGTCCCCACAGCCGATCCTGGCTCGGTAGGGCTGTCGCACCTCAGTGAAGCTGCCGGTTTCGTCTACGCTCGCAGCGACTGGACGGACGACGCCACGCACTTCTACCTCAAGGCCGGCGACCGCTTCACGGCGCACCAGCATCTCGACGTCGGGCACTTCCTCATCTACAAGCACGAGGAACTCGCGGGGGACGGCGGGCACTACGACGGCTTCGGGACGCAGCACGACGTGAACTATCACCTTCGCACGATCGCGCACAGCACGGTCCTCGTGTCCGACCCGGCGGAGGAGTGGCCGGGCATCCGAGCAGGAGACGTCACCGGCGCGGACGACGGCCAACACCACGACTGGCCTCACCACAACGGGGCCGTGACCGACCCGGCGGCATGGCATGCGCGCCGCGAGCTGTACGACATCGCCGACATCGTCGCGTTCGAGGACAGCGGCGAGTACTTGTACGTCGCCGCCGACTGCTCGCGGGCGTATTCCGCTGACAAGCTGGCCGCTTTCACGCGACAGGTCGTCTATCTACGCCCCGACACGTTCGTGATCTTCGACCGCGTAGAGTCGACGCGCGCGGAGTTCAGAAAGACGTGGCTGCTGCAGGCGATGAAGACGCCCGAGCGTCGTGGTGAGAGTCTCGTGGTTACGCACGGCGACGGCCGTCTGTTCGTGCAGACGCTGCTGCCCCGCGATCCCAACGTCGCGCTGCATGACGGCGACGACCTTTACCGCTACGGCGGGCGAGCGTATCCGCCAGAGAGGGATACGGGCCCGGCGCCGGAGTGCCGCGTCGAGGTGTCGCCGCGCGAGGTCTCTACGGTGGACTACTTCCTGCACGTGCTGACGGCATCGTCGGCGGCGACGGACGATGTCCCGGCGGCTGCCTTAGCGGAGGACGGTGGCGCCTTCGTCGTTGCTGTCGGCGACGCTGAGGCGCGATTCGCGCGGGACCAAATCGGAGGGACGCTCCGCGTCGGCGGACGGGAGCGTGTGTTGAGCGCGGTGATCCGGCCGACGACCGCCCCGTCTGGCCGCTGACGCGGCCCTCGCCGCGGCGTCTAGAGATCCTCTAGAGGCTGGACGTTCCCGTAGCGCGTCTCAGCGCCAGCGACGGGTGCCGCCCATCGCACGGCGTTCGCGATGATCTGACGGATCTCGGGGTCGTAGTAGATGGGGTACGTCTCGTGTCCCGGCCGGAAGTAGAAGACCTTCCCGCGGCCGCGCTGCCAACAGCACCCGCTGCGGAACACCTCGCCACCAGCGAACCAACTCGTGAATACGGTGGCGTCGGGCTGCGGCACGTCGAAGCGCTCTCCGTACATCTCCGTCTCGGGCAACTCGACGTACTCGCCCAGTCCCTGCGCGATCGGATGACCCGGCTCGATGACCCACAGGCGCTCCCTCTCGCCGGCTTCCCGCCACTTCAGATTGCACGAAGTGCCCATGAGTTGCTTGAAGGGCTTCGAGAAATGCGCGGAGTGGAAGACTATGAGGCCCATGCCGCCGAGTATCACGCGGTCGCATACGCGCCGGGTGACCTCGTCGCTCACCTCGCCGTTGGCGGAGTGCGCCCACCACGTCAGAACGTCCGTTTCCGCGAGGACATCCTTCGTGAGTCCGTGTTCGGGCTCGTCCAGCGTGGCCGTGCGGACCTGCATGTCCGTGTGGGCCGTCAAGCCGTCGGCGATGACCGCGTGCATGCCGTCCGGGTACACCTCGCCGGACAGCGGGATTCTCAACTCGTCGCGGTATTCGTTCCACACCGTTACGCGGATCGTGGCGCTCATCGGACGGGCTCCCGAGTGACGGATCAGTCGACGGCTGTGAGTTTCGTGAACACATCGCGGAAGATCGGGTCGCGCTTCACGTAGGTCGCCGCGCGGATCGTGTGCCGGTCGGCGCCGACCGCCCAACGGAAATCGTCGGTCAGCACGGGGCTCGGCGCCAAATGCGTTGGTACCCAGTCGCCGTTGATCAGGTACGCTGTCGCCGAGATGTCCCAGATCACCTTGGACCACCCGTATCGACCGGCGTCGCTGACGTAGCCCTTGACGATGTCGACCAGGTAGTCGCACAGGCGGCCTTGGCCGCCGAGGTAGTGTTCCAGCTCTGGGATCGTCGTGTGTAGGTGCGATGTGACGTTCCGACACGGGATGTGCACAAGCGGGACGCCGCAGTCGAAGACTGTCTGCGACGCGATCAGGTCCTGCCCGAGGTTGAATTCGCGCGCGCTGCCCCGATGCACGTCCGCGCCGCCGAGCCAGACGATGACGATCTTCTCGATGATGGACGGCTCAGCAAGTATCGCCGCGGAGACGTTCGTGATGGCGCCAATCGCGACGACGTACAGGGGGTCGTCTTCGCTCGACGCCGACGCCCTCTCGATCAGGTCGGTCACGGCTTCGCTACGTGGCGGCCGCGCAGCGCTGGAGATGTACTCGCGCGACCCGCGGAAGACGAACCCGTCGTCCTCAACCCCCAGCATGCCGAGGAGACGCAGGATTTCCTCGTAGCTCTTCTCCATCCCGTCTTCGGCGCCCGCGGACCGGTTGTTGTGGAACGGCGCCGCGTAGATCGCGTCCACCTGCAGGCGATCCGGTGATAGGAGCGCATGGCAGAGGGCGAACTGGTCGTCGACCTCGTTGTACGTGTCGGTGTCCAGGACCATCCGCACGCGGCCTTCGGGCCACGCCAAGCGGGAGCGCAACGACTCGTCGCTTAAGGTGGGGAACATGGTCGAGTGTCCTCAGGTGTGGGCGTACACGAATTCGGCGCCGTCGCCGGCGCCGAATTGCACGAACTGTCGAATGCTTCGCCGCGCCCTATCGGCTTCCGAGGGCCGCAAGGGCTCCGGGCGTCCCGATGGTCTGGAGCACTTCGCGCACGCCTGCGTTACCGCCTGCCATCTGCTTAGAAAGCGCGCCCACGGCCGGGTCCCCGAGCTGCTCGAGTGAGTACTTCGCCGCAGCGCGGACGCTCTGCGAGCCGTCGCCCATCGCCTGCACCAACGCGGACACGACTGCCTCCGTCGGCGATGCCACCTGCCCGAGGGCCGTGCTGGCGAACGACCTCGTGTAGGCGTTGCCGTTGCTCTTAAGCACGGCGACCAAGGCCGGCGCGGCCGTCCGGGCACGGGACCCGTGCTTGCCCAGCGCCAGTATGGCGCCGTTCCGCACGGGCGTGCTGCGATCCTTCAGGGCGTTCGTAAGCGCCGTAACCACTTCGTCAGAGGCCGGAGCCGTACTCAGGGCCGATATCGCGCGTACTCGCACCGATTCGGACTTGTCGCGGGCGGCCGCCACGAGGCCCGCAGTGACCGGCGGCTTCGCCGGGGCAGAAGCCAAGGCCGTCACGACGGATTCGCGAACGCTTGCGTCGGAGTCGTCCAGCATCGCGAGGAGCGCGGTCGTTGTCGCGCCGTCGATCGCCCCGCCACGCCGTAGCTTACGGACCGCCTTCTTGCGGGCCGCTGGGTCTGAGCTGTCGAGCCCGACCGGGGGCTTGGGCGTCGGAGCCTTCGCGACCGCAGGCGGAGCCGGCGTGGGGTCGGCCGGCGTCGGGGTCGCGTCCACGACGGACGGCTGTGGCTCAGGCGCAGGCTGCGGCATCGCCTGTGAGACTGGCGCCGCGCCGACTGGCGGCACCGGCAATGGGGCGAGTGCGTCGATGCTCGTCGAGCCCTGGATCGAACTGGCGCTGCTCCCTGGACTTAGCAGAGCATCGAAGCCGCTCCGGTCGGGGGCCAGCGCAGGCAGCGGCGGCGTCGGCACGTATACCGGCCGCAACTGCGTGAATCCGAACGACGCGGAACTGAGACCGCCCACAACCGCGAGCAGGGCCGCGCCGCGGATCGCCCCTGTTGACATGGGGAAGGGCACAGACAGCACGAGCGGGCCGCTCGACTTCTTGGCCTCCGGCTTCGTCTCATCATCACTAGTGGCGCCGCCCGGCGCTGCCGCGCCGGTTCCCGTGTCCTCAGAAGTCGGCTCTACCCCCTGAGCTTCGACCTCCTGCTTGGACTCGTTCATGTGCCGGCTCCGTTCCGCTGATGGCATAGCGCCGACGCGCGGCGCGCGTCGACTTGAATCTTGTCTCGTGAACGTCCCGAGGGATGTGTCCCGTTACAGCAACCCTCGACATCGTCCTCGCCGGTCGTGTGCGCGGCGACGGCGAATCGCGCGCCGATCTAGTCTAAGCGGTGGCACTCGCTAGGGCGAGTCCAGCCTCCCGGTCGAACCGTGGCCCGCACGGCCGTTCCCAACCCGAACGGCCCGCATACCACTCCACGGACATTATAGCGTACCGCATCGCCTCGCGCGAGGCCTATATGATCGAATAACCCGACCCATGGGTAAGGTTATACCCGTAAACGCAGCACATGGCATCTGGCCACCGATCGTGAGTTGGGACCCCAACTGTTCGCAGTCCGAGTTCCGACGACGAACGCGTCAGCGTGTGCCGCACCGCCCGCGTACGTTACGAGCGGCGAGGCCAGCCGTCCAGCGCGTGATCGCCGCCGATCTCGATGTGCGCCGGGTCGCCCACGGCCCGCTCGATGGTCCACGGGTGGTCGACGCGGCGAGGCTCCGACCTGACGTCGCAGTCGGCCACATCGCAAAAGACGCAACAGTTGGCATTGCAGGGGTCAAGGTGGATGATGACCTCGCCCTCGGCATCAATGTGGCCCAGCACGGCCTCCTCTACATCCCGATGCGCTACGTGTGCGCGGTCGATGTCCCAATACCGCGGTACGGTGAGGTGGAGGTCGACGTACCGGCGGTCACCGGAACGCCAGGAGCGCAGATGGTGGACGTCGATCCACTCCGGCGCCCGAGCCTCGTGGATAATGCTCAGGATGGCCGAGAGCACATGCTCCTCGGCCTCGTCCATGAGGCCGCCCACGGACGCCCGGATGAGTCGGCCGCCAGTCACCGCTATGTTCAGCGCGACCGCGATCGCCACGAGTGGGTCCAGGATCGACCACCCGGTCAGACGCACGAGCGTCAACCCCATAACGACGCCGAGACTCGTGTAGGAGTCCGTCAGGACGTGCTTGCCGTCCGCTTCGACGGCTAGCGACCCGGTGTTCCGCCCCGACCGGATGAGGTAGAGGCCCAGGACGAGATTCACCACCCCCGCCGCAAGCGTAAGGAGGATGCCGACTCCGAGGTCATGCGGCTGGGCGCCGAGCACGAGCGTCTGCCCGACTTGCGCGACGATGGCGCACGCCGCCAGGATGATGAGCCCACCCTCGAACCCCGCGGAGAAGAGCTCGATCTTACCGTGCCCGTAGGGGTGTAGCGGGTCGGGCGGCTGCCTGCTCTTGATGACGCTGTACAGCGCGAAGCCCGTCGCCACCACGTGCACGACGGATTCGATCGCGTCCGATGCGATAGCCGCGGATCCGGTAAGGGAGTACGCCGTGACCTTCGTCGCCAGCATGACGACGCCCACGGCGACAGAGACGCGGATGGCGCGCACCCGAGTGCGCATCACGTCGGAGGTCACGCCGACGGCTCCCTTCCAGCTGTGTCAGGCACACAACGCCGCATCCACATTATGTTTAGCTCGGTCGGGAGGGCGCCGAAGGCGCGCTCTACAGCGCGAGGTACCAGAGCAGCATCGCCTCGTGGCCTACCTCCGGGTGGCTCCCGTAGCCGTAGCGGTGGATGACACCGAGTTCGCACCCGCGACTGGCGTAGAGGCGGCACGCAGGGGCGTTCACGTTCTGCGTCTCGATCCTGAGTCGCGCCAGTCCCTCGCTGCGGGCCCAGTCGGCCGCGCGGTCGAACAGCCGCGCGCCGATGCCCTCGCGACGGCGGGTTGGCCGCACGCGGATGTCCCACAGTACTCCCTCGTCTGCGCCCGCCGTGGGGACGTACTGATCCACGCCAACGGCTACCGTGACGCCACCGACCGGTCCGCTGTCGTCTACGGCGAGGAAGATGCCCCAGTCCGTCACGTCCCACGCGGTCGCCCAGCCGACGACGCCGTCGTCATGGTCGTCCGCCAACGCATCGTAGTCCTTCACGTACGGGTCCACGCGCTCTTCGGCCATCGCCAGGCCGGCGAGGCCGCCTTCACACGCGCGAATCGTGTAGATGGATTCCACAGTGAACGCCGTCGGGATGGCGGCGTAGACTGGCAGATCGGCCGCCTGGACGCGGTGGATGCGCGGGGCCATGCGCCTCTCCTGTGCTGTGGCCGTTGGCCCAGGAGCCACGCCGCGTGTAGCCGACCGACAGCCGGCAAGGACGCTCCCGCATATCCGCCCGTGGCGCTCGGGGTTTAGTCGAAGAAGTCAGCGTCCTCGTCGGACAGATAGGGCCTCGCGGCGTTCTCGTCGAGGTCGACACCCATCCCGGGGCGATCCCAGACCTCAATGTGGCTGTCGACGACGATGGGGTCGGGCAGACCTGTCACGATGTCGTACCACCACTCGGGTCGTCCCGTGGGATACTCGAACGCGATGTAGTTCTGCGGCAGCGTCGCGCACACCTGGACAAGGGCCGCTAGCCCGAGGAGGCCGTCGCCGGTGCCGTGCGGCGCCATGAGTATGCCGTGCAGATCGGCGTATTCGGTGACCCACTTCAGTTCTGCGATGCCGCCGATGTCGCACGGATCCGGGCCGATGATGTCTACCGCACGCTTCTCGATGAGCTCCTGGAAGTTCTGGCGTAGGTAGATCTGCTCGCCCGTGTGGATAGGCGTCGAGGTGCTCTGCGTCACGTCGCGATACAGGTCCGGAGACACGTACGGAACGTAGTCACCGGTGAGCATGTCTTCGAGCCACATCACGTTCAGCGGCTCGACGGCCTTCGCGAGTTTGATGGCGTCCTGCACAACCATCCCAGGGCCGCAGTCGAGCGCCAGCCCGACCTCATCACCGAGGACGCCCTTGATCGCCTCGACGCAGGCGATGACGTGGTTCATGCCCTTTTCCGTCAGGAGGCCCTTGTTCGGGTGGAATCCGCCCGGCTGTAGCTCGCCATAGAACAGGTCAGGCACGGCCTTCGGCATGGCGCTATGGAAGGCGACACCGTGTTTAATGATGGAGAATCGCTCAGGAAGCTCCTTCATCCGTTGGGCGTCCTCGGCGTGGCTCGCGGGCGATTGGTCCCGCATGGGGAAGCGCACAGCTCCGTTGTACACGCGAACCTTGTCGCGCACTTTGCCGCCCAGGAGCTTGTACACGGGCAGGCCGGCGGCCTTGCCCGCGATGTCCCACAGCGCCATCTCGATCGCGCTGACAGCGCTGCCCCACGGCTTGAAGCTGCCGACCCGTCGAATCTGCATCATGACCCGCTCGACGTTCGTCGGGTCGCCGCCCAGAATGTACGGCTTGTAGAACAGCACGTGGGGCTTGAGATACGCCTTTGAGGCCTCCACCTCGCCATAGCCGGTGACGCCCTCGTCCGTCGTGATGCGCACCACGGGGTTGTTCCCGATCACGGCGCACTTCAGGTCGGTGATCTTCATCGGTTGTGGCCTTCTCTGCCGGTCCGGCGCGGGCTAGCTCCACAGACGATCGTGTGACCGTTCATCGTCCCACTCAGTCGTGGGAGCGAAGTATCCCGTCTCAGACCCGTGCAAGTGTTCCCTGATGACGTCGTCGTTGAGTTCAATGCCGAGGCCCGGCGTGTCAGGAACGTCGATGTAGCCGTCCTGTATGATCGGATTCGGGAGGCCGGTGACCATGTCGTCCCACCACGGGTTGTCGACGGAGTGGTTCTCCAGCACGAGGAAGTTCTCCGTCGCGGCGGCGCAGTGCACGCTCGCCATCGCTGCGATCGGCGTTCCGGCCATGTGGAGGGCCATCAAAATGCCGTGTTCCTCGGCCTCGTCGCCGATCTTCTTGGTCTCCAGAATGCCGCCGGATGTCGCGATGTCGGGGTGCGCAACGGCGATGCCGCGGGGTTGGTACAGCGGCCGGAAGTCCTCTTTGCAGTAGATGTCCTCGCCGGTGCAGATAGGCGTGTCGCACGAGTTCGACAGGCGGACGTACTGCTCGGCGAACTGCCAGGGGACCATGTCCTCTAGCCAGGCGAGACAGTACTTGTCCATCGCCTTCGCGATGCGGATGCAGTCCTCCACACCGATGTGCCCGAAGTGGTCAAGCGCAAGAGGGACCTCGTACCCGATGACCGATCGGACGGTCTCGACGTATTCGCACAGGAGGCCGATCCCCTTGTCCGTCACGCGTATGCCGGTGAATGGGTGCATCACCCCGTGTGTCCGCAGGTGTCCGTCTGGGGCCGCCGTCGTGTCCGGGATATCGCGCAGCAGCCCGATCCCAACGTCCATCTTCAGGAACGTGAACCCGCGGTCCATCCGCTCCTTGAGCTTCAGCCCCATCTCGGTGGCATCGCGTAACGTCGGCGTGTCGGAGTAACAGCGGACGCGGTCCCGGAACTTCCCGCCTGCGAGTTGGTAGCACGGCACGCCGTATGCCTTGCCCGCGAGGTCCATGAGCGCCATCTCGATCCCGCAGACGCCCCCGCCCTGACGGGCGTGGTGGCCGAACTGCTTGATCTTGCGGAACACGCGGTCCACGTCGCACGGGTTCTCGCCGAGTATGCGGCTCTTCAGCATTAGCGCGAAGGTCTTGCTTGCGCCGTCGCGCACCTCGCCAAGGCCGTGTATCCCCTGGTTGGTCTCGACCTTGAGGATCGGGCCGCCGACCCCAGCCTTCACCAACCGCATGTCGGTGATCTTGAGGTCGGACGGCCGCGACGCCGTGTTCACGTTGTCCAGAGTCTGCTCGTGGGCGTCTGGGACCAATGGAGTCTCCTACTCGTCGCGATTCTTGGACCACTCGGCGAAGGCCGCCTCGATCTCCTCGGACCACTTCCGGTCGATCTCGCCAGGCGTGTACTTGCCTTCGCGCAGCATCTGATGTCCGAACATGTCCCGCAGGGCGACCTCTTCGCCCTTCACGACGACCTCCTCAGCGAGGTGCGGCGGGATGAAGATAACGCCGGTGCGGCGGCCGAGGACGATGTCGCCGGGTAGACAGGTGGCCTCTCCGATGCGGACAGGGATGTTGATCCCGGTCAGGTCAACGTTCGAGATCGCGGTTGGGTCGACCCCGCGGACGAACGTGGCGAAGTCGGGAAGTTCGTAGATGCCGTCCAGATCGCGGATGCCGCCGTCGATGACCATGCCGGTGCCGGTCTTCGCGTAGATGGAGTTGCCGAGGTTGTCGCCGGCGAACGTGCCGTCCTTTACCTTGCCGAACAGGTCGACGACGATGCAGTCGTCCTTGACGAGGGTGTCGATGACCCAGGAGTTGGTGCCGCCGACGCGGTTGTGGCGTTCGCCGTCGGCGGCGACCGCGGCCTTGAGGTCGGGGCGTGTCGGGGTGTAGGCGCACGTCACGGCGCGGCCGACGAGCACGCGATCGGGGTGCAGGTTCATCCAGTCGCCTGCGAATTGCCACCGGAAGTCCCCGCCGTTCAGGACGCCCCAGGCCTGCTCGATGCTGATGTTCTTCATCCGGCGGACGATGTCGTCGGACACGCGCGGTCGGCCATCGGGGAAGCGGTCACCGTCCCACGTGTGCGTGATCGAAAGGATCGTGTCTCTGTCGATGAGGTTCACGGTGTGGTCCTGCTCCCATCCTGAAGCGTTGTCGTGTCTGCTCGACACAGGCCGGAGTGGCGCCGGCGCATTCTAACCGGGCACGCCGGTCGCGTCACACCATCCCATGCGGCTCCGTATCCGGCACGTACTCCGTCGGCCGGCGTCGCGGAGCCAGGGTCACGCGCACGACGAACGGTCCCGTCGACGCCGATTCCTGGCTGGCCTCGCGATCGCCGACCAGCCGTTTCTAGGCGGGCCAGGCCTGTCTTGACTCGCCGTTGGGCGGGCGTTAGTATTTCTACTCGCGTCGCCAGTCGTCGGGAGTAGTGCGCGACGCGCCAACGCACGGTGTGAACTGGGAACATGCTTAACGACAGGTTTGAGGAACGCGAGGGTGTTTACCGGCGTCAGCGGACGCCGTTGGCCAAGGCGCAGGCGGAGCGAGACTGGGTGGTCATCGACGCGACGAACCAGACGCTAGGTCGCCTCGCCAGCAAGTGCGCCGCGATACTGCGCGGCAAGCACAAGCCTACCTTCACGCCGAGTGTAGACTGTGGCGATGGCGTCATCGTGGTGAACGCTGACAAGATCGTAGTCACGGGCAAGAAGGCGAATCAGAAGATCTACTACAACCACAGCGGATACCTGGGCGGGCTCCGCGCGCGCACATATCGCGAGATGATGGAGCGTGATCCCTCCGAAGTGGTTCGTATAGCGATAAACGGAATGGTGCCGCATACGCGCCTCGGCCGCCTGATGCGCACGCGCTTGCGCGTGTACAGCGGGCCCGACCATCCGCACACGGCGCAGGCGCCGGATGAGGTCTCCGCGGCGAACTGAGCAACGAGATAGGTGAACATGCCGGAATACATCTGGGGAACGGGTCGCCGTAAGACGTCCGTGGCCCGTGTACGTATCGTCACCGGCGGCTCTGGCCAGTTCGTGGTCAACGGCCGCGCGATCGAAGACTACTTTGACCGCGAGACGCACGTCACTGCCGCGAAGTCACCTGTCGAGGCGGTCGGCGGGGAAGAGGCGTACGACGTGTTCGTCAACGTGCGCGGGGGCGGAAACACCGGTCAGGCCGGCGCGATCCGACACGGCCTCTCACGAGCGCTGGTGAAGTCCGACCCGTCGCTGCGCGCCGCGCTTAAGCCGCGTGGCTATCTGACGCGTGACTCGAGGATGGTCGAGCGGAAGAAGCCGGGCCAACCGGGCGCGCGCAAACGATTCCAGTTCTCGAAGCGCTAAGATCGGCCGCAGGTCGATCTACGGCGCTCATATATCCCTGCCATCGGGCAGGGATTTCCTGTTTCTGGAGTGAGACTCCATGCGCAATACCTTTGTCGTTGGCAGTCAGTGGGGCGACGAAAGCAAGGGCAAGTCCGTCGACCTTCTCGCGTCGAAGGCGGACGTCGTCGCACGTGGCGCCGGTGGACCGAACGCCGGGCACACGATCATCGTGGGCAAAGAGAAGCACGTCTTCCACCTGCTGCCGTCGGGAATGCTGCACTCCCACTGCGTGAACATCATCGGGAACGGAGTGGTGATCGGCGTCGAGGGCCTGCTGAAGGAGATGGACGACCACGCAGCGCGTGGCTTCGACGTGGGCGCCAACCTGCTCATCAGTGATCGCGCGCACCTGATCCTCCCGCACCACCTCGCCTCCGAGAATCTCGACGAAGACGACGACAAGTGGAAGCTAGGGACCACCCGAACTGGCGTGGGTCCGGCGTACACAGACAAGGCGGCGCGCGTCTCCGCGGTGCGTATGGGCGACCTCATGGAGTTTGACGGCTTCACGGAGAAGCTCACGCGAGCGTTGTCGCGATACGGAGGGTCACTGTCGGCGCGCGGCGAGACCATCGATCTCGACGACATTCTGGCGCGGTACAAGGTCTACGCCGAGCGCCTGCGTCCGCACGTTACGGACACGTCGCTCGTCCTCCACGAGGCCATCAGCGGCGGGAAGAGCGTCGTGTTCGAAGGCGCCCAAGGGGCTCTGTTGGACGTGGATCACGGCACGTACCCCTACGTGACATCCTCGAACACGACGGTAGGCGGCATCTGCACCGGCTTGGGCATCCCGCCGACGGCCGTGCAGGAGGTGCTGGCCGTCGTGAAGGCGTACACGACGCGCGTAGGCCTCGGGCCGTTCCCGACGGAAATGGACACGGAGTTCGGCGAGCGCGTCCGGCAGATAGGTAAGGAGTTCGGCGCGACGACCGGACGCCCGCGACGTTGCGGATGGCTGGACGTAGTCGGCCTGCGCTACGCCTCTCGGATCAACGGTTTCACGCAGATCGCGCTGTCGAAGATGGACGTCCTCGACACGCTGCCCACGATCCAGGTGTGCGTTGGCTATAGCCTCGACGGCGTGGAAGTCGACAACTTCCCCGCGCAGCTCACGACGCTCAGCAGGTGCGAACCGATTTACGAGCAGCTGCCCGGCTGGGAGGCCGACACGACTATGGTGCGGACATACGAGGATCTGCCCACGAACGCGCGCAAGTACGTCGAGCGCGTCGAGGAGCTTCTCGGCACGCCCGTCGCGCTCATCTCCGTTGGGCCCGAACGCACGGAGAGCATCGTGCGCGCGCTGTAAGACTTGTGACCGGTTAGCTCAGTTGGTAGAGCATCGGACTTTTAATCCGGTGGTCCTGGGTTCAAGTCCCAGACCGGTCACTTCCACTCTACATGCTGATCCCCGTCGACGGGCCGGCCCCGGTTGACGGCATCCCATGCACCCAGCAGATTCCTCAGTCTCTCCGCGCCGTGGCCAAAGCGTGGGGACGGTTCCAACACGTCCGCCGGACCCACCCGCGCTCAGTTCCCATCGAACCCTCGATGCATGGACATCGGTTGTCCCGGCTGTGCCCTGAGGCTACGGTGTTGCTGTACGCCCAGAGCACAGCCTCCGGCTGCGTTTGCGTGACTGTCGGCTCGGGCGTCCGCCGGGATTGCAGACCTGCCACGATCGATTCTCGCCGCCACGACAGCCGTGTGGCCCAGGAAACTGAGACGGAGTGACGTGAAATGAGGACTTCCGCACTGGCGTGTCTGTGCGCCCTTAGCCTCGTGTTCGTGGGACAGGCTTCTGCCGATATCGACCTGGCGACCCTCGCGGGGGCTTGGCTGTTTGACGAGAATGCGGGCGATGTCGCCAGAGACGCTTCCACCAACGGAAACGATGGGACGCTCCTGAAGGGCCCTGACTGGGTTGATGGCAAGTTCGGGAAGGCCCTGGAGTTCGACGGCACAAGCGGCGTTGAGATCACCCATCCTGAGAACTTCGACTTCCTAACGTGGACCTATGTCCTCTGGTTCAAAGCCGAGGCCGGAGGCGATTACCCCAACCTGATCGGCAGACAGTTCGAGAACGCTCACGGCTGGACCATTCATCTGGACCCCGCGGGCGGGACCTTTAGGATACGGATCGATTCGGACGGTGGAATCAACCAGGTCTTGACAGTGCCGCAGACTGTCCGCGATGGCGAGTGGCACCATGGGGCCATAGCTCACAACGACGACGAGAAGACTCTGGAAATGTACATCGATGGGATCAAGGGGCCCTCGAGCTATGCCGGAGACTACGAGAACTCTGGCGGATTCCTGAAGATCGCCTCCCCTGCTGTTGGCGCTGTGAATCTGAACGCCGGCGCCGTTGACGAGGTCGCGATCTTCAACGTCATCCTCGAAGAGGATGACATCCTGTTCATCATGGCGGAGGGCTTGGAAGCGACTGGGCTGTTGCCTGTTTCGCCCTTGGGCAGACTCGCCGCCGCGTGGGGCGAGATCAAAGGCGACCGCCTGGGCCGCTGAACCTGAGCCGAGCACGATGGGGCACGCCGGACGTAGCCACCGTCCGAAGCCGCTGTGGGGTGGTGAGATAGCGCTCGCCGTGATCGTGGACGAACTCGGCGCAGTCGCGACGGGTCGCCGCGCGCGATGTGCCGTCGTGTAATGCCCCGCACAACGACAGTGACGGCGGTGCCACGACCAACGCGAGGGTAGCTCAGTCGGCGCGACGCATCCCACGGCGCTGGGGCGTCACGCCCTCCGGTAGGCGCGTGGCGCCGTCGTAGCGTGCGCCGCGCAGCCTCGCACTGGCCATGTCGGCGCGCGAGAAGTCGGCTCCGCGCACGTCGGTATCGCGGAGGTCGGCCCAGTGGAGGTTGGCCCCCACGAACTTCGAGCCCCTGAGGTTGGCTCCCGCAAGAACGGCCGCCTGGAGCGTCGCTCCGGTTAGGTCGGCTTCATCCACCGTCGCCCGACGTAGACTGACCCCGTACATGTTGGCTTCCGCCATGTGCGCCCGCGACAGCCTGGCGCCCGCCATGTTAGCGCCGGGCATATAGGAACGCGTGAGCTGAGCGTCGCGCATGTCGGCGCCGGTGAGGTCGGCGCTCCGCAGGCTCACCTCGCGAAGGTCCGCGTGCGTGAGGATCGCGCCGGCCAGCTTCGCCGCATCAAGGTCCGCGCCGCCTAGGCGCGCCTTATTGAGCTTGGCCGCCGGACGAATGTCATAGCCCATGATGAACATGAGCGCGCTCCTTCCGCTTCACGCGGGGCGCCCGCTCAGTCCTGGCTCGAGAGTTCCTGCTGCGCGAAATCGGCCGCTTTGATTATGGCGAAGAGCTGCGCCGTCTGTACGACGCACAGATAGATGAGGCAGATGGCGATGATAACGCCGATGGCGCCCTTCATGGGTCCTCCCGTTCTCACGTCGTGGGTGGTTCCGCCGCGGTCGGTCTCACCCCGGCAACGTACACCACGGTGGCGCCGCGAGGCAACGACGGCCCGGCCATCCGGCCTACTTCTCGATGACGAGTTCGTCGCGGAGATCCCCGTCCGTGTCGTAAGCGCGATAGACCATCTGATTGCCGGAGATACGGATGTCCAGGACCTGGTACGTGGCCGTGTTCGTCATTCCAAACGCCTCGTAGTCGGGGTCGTCCTGGTCGTACATCTTCGTCCCGGACACGGACACGATGTACACCGTGCCCTCGGCGGGAGTCTCGACGGCCTCCCCGCCCTTCATCGGATGCGTCCGAAGGTAGGCGTGGTCGTGACCCTGGAGCGCCATGTCTACGTGGTACTTGTCGAAGATGGCGCCCCACAGCGTGCGTAGCGAGCGGTTGTCGCGGTTCGGCTTCGACGAGTACGCCGGGTGATGGTAGACCATGAACTTCCACGTGGCGTCGCTCTCGGCGAGCCGCGCGTCCAGCCACTCCGTCTGGCCGGCGGGATCGATATTCGAGTCGAGGATGACGAAGAGCGCGTTGGAGTACGTGAACGAGTACGCGCGCTCGGGCTCGACGCCCTCCGGGCCGTTCTGCGCGAGCGTGAAGTTGTCGAGGTAGAGGGTCGGGTGGCCGCCCTGGTTCTCGTGGTTCCCAATCGCCGGGACAAGCGCGCGCCGGTCGTAGATCCCCGCCGCGTTGTGGAAGAAGCTGTCCCAGTCGTCGCGGTCGTTCCCCCGGTTGACGAGGTCGCCCGCCATGACCCAGAAGGCGGCGTCCGGGCGCTCGCGGAAGGCGTTGTGCGCTAGCGTTCCCCACCGATCGAGTCCGTTCTGCGCATCGCCCATATATACGAAAGAGAACGGAACGACGCCGTCGGGCGCGGTGGTGAACTCCGCGATCTCGGTCGTCGCGGCGGGCGTGCCGTCGCCCACGGTGTAGACATATGCCGTCCCAGGCTCCAAGCCGCGGAGCACCGCCGTGTGACGGTTGCTTACCGGGTCGTTGACAGTCTCGGGCGTCTCCAGCAACACGGTACCCGCCGAGACGGTCGTGGGGGCGCCTGGCGTGAACGCGTTGTGATCGCGGCGACGAGCGTAAGACACGACGCCTCGCTCGACATCGACCGACGTGCGCCACTGGACGGTGACGGTCGTCTTGGGGTCGTCGCTCCAGGTCAACACGACCTGGTCCGGGAAGCCGGTCGCTGGGTAGTCAGTGAAGCGGAACACGTTGAGGAGTTGACCGTCGTTGCGGTCATCGCGCGACGTACGGATCAGAGTAGCGCCAACCAACGCATCGGGGAGGGACTCGATCTCATCGCCCCGGTCGACGAAAGGCTGCGCGCCAATCGCTGCCGACCCGACTTCGTTGTAGGCCGGGTAGAGGTCGGAGACAGCGACCGTCGCATCCGCGCCTGTCGGCTTGAGCGCGACCGCGTAGTGCTCATACCCGCCTTGGAGCGAGTTGACGCCGAGGCCGATGAGGCCCGGTTCGAACTCCTTCGACCACACGTCGAAGGAGTCGCCATCGATCGCCACGGTCATATCCGTCTGCGCGAAGTCCCGGTCGGCTAGCCAGTACGGGTCGTCGCCGAGGCCGGCGTGGTGTATGACGTAGACGGTCACCGCCGAGGACACCGTGAACGACAGATGCTCGGACGCGAGGATCGCGCGCTCTTCATCGGTCAGGAAAGCCAGCGCCTGCGTCCGCGTAAGGCCGCGCAGTTGATCCATGGGCATCTCGCTCGCCATGCGCGTGAGAGCCCCGCTCACCGTATCATGTACGGAGGGATGCTCGCCGACGTGTGCTTGCGTGGCGGTCACGGTGAGAACGAGCAGCGTCGACAGGCACGCCACACGCGCCAACGCGCGGACGTAGAAAGGGCCGGACATGCAGTGTGGTTCCCTTCTCTCGGGAGGACGGTACGCGCGCGCGAGACAATGCGGCCTCGGCCATCGCATCACGGTCGAGCCTGCGTGTTTTGTACGGCATAGTGGGCGCATCTGCAACGGCGCAGCCCTGGCGCTGGCGTTGGCGTGCGCCTTCCCCGCTGCCGCTGACCTGCTCGGGGACGAGGCGCTGGAGGATGTCGTCCGGTCGGCGCGGGCTGCGCCGGGCGTGGAACTGCGGATCGACACCCCGAGCAACGACAGCTACATGGTCGTCTATGTCCCGTCGGACTATAGTCCCGACGCCGACTGGCCACTCATCCTGTGCTACCACGGGGCCCGAGGTACGCCGACCACATGGCCGTTCCGACAGGCCACAGATGGCGAGGGCTTCATCATCGCTGGACTTGAGTACGGTACGAAAGCCTACGCCAGCGGCCTACGACATCAGAACCTGCGGACGGAAGTCGCCCACTTCGAAGCCGTGGTCGAACAGCTTGTCGGGATGTACAGCGTCGACATCGAACGGGTGTTCATGGGCGGATTCAGCCAGGGCGGGTACTCCACTACGGTTCTCGGCGAGCATCTAGGCGAGCGGTTGGCAGGTCTGGCGGTGCTCGGTGCCGGCCGGGTATACGTCGACAGCCGCCGGCCCGCGAAGAGCGCGATCTGGCGGAAGCCCGTGTTCGTGGGCTGTGGCACGGAAGACAAGACGCATCACCCACGCGCGCTCGAAGCGGCCGCGCTATACCGATGGTGGGGAGCCGACGTGACTCTAGAGGAGTGGCAGGGCGTCGGGCACACGTTCGACGCGCGCCGATCCACGGCCCTTGGCGAGTGGTTGCGGAAGTACGCCGGCGATGATCCCGCCCCGGTCAATGGGTTCGACGGCGTGCGCGTAATCGTGCGCTGACCCGCGCCGGCGCGCATTCGAGCGCCGATTGTCCGTAGGCTCAAAGGGCGTCGCCACACGGCGAGGCTCGCCTGAACCTCATGGCGGAGGCGCGTTGTCAGAATCTCTGTGCAGCGCGCTCCCGCCTATCCTATAATGCCGCTGGCAAGATGTCGGGCCCGGCGCGCGTCGGTCTGCTTGTTGGGTGACCAGAAGGGGCAAGGATGAGTTACAAGGCGGTGGCCGAGCCACGCGACGACCGGTACGAGGTCACGGTAGACGCGTACCGGCAGTACCACCGGGACGGGTTCTACGTCGCGCGCGGGCTGCTCAGCGGGTCGGAAGTCGAGGGGATGCTGGCGCACGGCATGGATCTCCTGGAGGGGCGCGTGACGCCGGACGGCGTCGCCCCGGCGCCGGCCGACGCCACGGCCGACGAGCTGTACGCCAGGTTCGCGCGAATCCACATGCTGCATCGCGTCGACGCCATGCACGAGCAGTATCTCCTGCACCCCCGCGCGCTAGACGTGCTCGAAGCCCTTATCGGCCCCGATGTGCTCGCGCTCCAGACCATGTACTTCTTCAACCGTCCCGGAGAGGGCGGCCAGGGCTGGCATCAGGACGCCTACTACATCACGACGTACCCGGACACGCTCATCGGCGCCTGGATGGCCCTGGACGCCGCCGACACAGAAAACGGATGCCTATGGGTGGCTCCGGGCTCGCACCACGAGCCCATCTACCCCGACGCCGGTCGCGGCGCGCTCGTCCACGCCGAAGGCGCGCTTGCCGACATCGACACCGTCGCGGCGATCAGTTCGCTCGACGACGACGCGAACACACTGTCGCGCGTGGCCGCCAGGAACGCTGACGCCGTCCCCGTCGAGGTGGACCCCGGCGACGTCGTGTTCTTCCACGGACATCTGCTGCACCGGTCGCACCCGAACGGAGCCGCGGACAGGTGGCGTCGGGCCTTCGTCTGTCACTACTGCAACGCGCGATCGTGGGTGCCGTGGAACCACGGCGGGCCGTTCGATGGCGACTCGGCGAACTACGTGCACATTCTTGGCCGCGGAGCCACGCATCTGGCCCACGCGGAGCCCACGTTCCCTCGGGTCACGGGTGGCTCAACCGCCGCGGCGGGATAGGTAGGCGAACAGCGCATCGTCGAACGGCGTCGCCGTGCTCATCAACCGGTAGTCCATGCCGTGCGCGGCGCATCCGGCGCGGTACCGCTCCATGAACGCCTGCACGGCGTCGAGGTAGGACGCGCGGAGTTGGGAGGGCTGGGCGGCCAGCGTGTCGCCGGTCTCGACGTCGCGGAACACGAGCGGCTCGCGGAAGGGAAATGTCAGTTCGGCCTCATCCATGATGTGGAACACGACGACGTCGTGCTTGCGGTGCCGCAAGAGACGTAGCGCGCGGAGCACCTCATCCGGCTCGTCCAGCAGGTCCGACAGCACGACGATCAGCCCCCGACGGACCAAGCGCGTCGACAGGTCGTGTAGCGCGGCGCCGAGCTTCGTGTCGGGCTCGGGCTCCACCCGCTCCAGCACATCCATCACAGCTCTGAGGTGCGCAGGACTGCCGCGCGGAGGCACGTACTCCGTGATGCCGGCTCCGATCGTCGCCACACCCACCGAATCACGCTGTCTCAGCATCAGGTACGTCAGCGACGCCGCCAGATACCTTGCGTAGTCGAGCTTCGTGACCCCGTCTTGGCCATAGGTCATCGAGCGGCTTATGTCGACCAGAAGGTACGCCTTGAGGTTCGTTTCCTCCTCGAACTTTTTCACGTAGTGGCGGTCGGACTTTCCATAGACCCGCCAGTCGATGTGACGTATGTCGTCGCCGGGCATGTACTGGCGGTGTTCCGCGAACTCCACGTTGAAGCCCTGGTACGGGCTCTTGTGGAGGCCGGTCATGAACCCCTCGACCACCATCCGCGCGACGAACTCCATGCCTCCGAGTCTGGCGAGAGCGCCGGGCTGTAGGTAATCGTGCTTCACGGTCGCCAACCCGTCGTCGTGTGCCGCGGGGTCTGAAGTGCGGAGGGCCTCCACGGTATTGTACCCGCGGAGGCCCTCCAGACGTCTGTGGCCCGACTACTTCTTATTCTTCGGGTTGATCCTCAGGAACGTCGGTATGTCGAGGGCGTCCTCGACGACCTGCGAATTCACGGCGCGCGCGTCGAGCGCCTCGGCGGCGGCCGGCTGCGATGCCTCCCGCTCCGTGGAGTCCTCGAAGTCGTTGCGCAGCAGGCGGTTCAGATCGAGAACGTCCGCCGTCCCTTCGGTGCGGGCAGCTTGACGGTGCTCCATCGCGCGCCGGTCGAAACCAGTGGCGATCACGGTCACGCTGACCTTGCCGGCGAGCGCTTCTTCCTGCACGTGTCCGAAGAGGATCTGCGCGTCCGGCGACGCCTCGTCGTGGATGATCTGCATCGCCTCGTCGAGTTCGTGGAGGCGGAAGTCCGACCCCGCGGACACGTTGACGAGGAGACCCGTCGCGCCGTGGATCGACTGCTCTTCGAGGTACGGGCAGGTGATCGCCTTGCGCGCCGCATTCGTCGCGCGATCCTCGCCCTCGGCAGCGCCGATACCCATGAGCGCTGAACCGGAGTTCGTCATCGTGGTCTGAACATCCGCGAAGTCCAAGTTGATCTCGCCGCCGCGCGTAATGAGGTCCGAGATGCTCTGCACGCCAGCGGAGAGGACATCGTCCGCGATCCGGTACGACTCCATGAGCCCCGTGGAGCGCTCGAGGTTGTCGAGGAGCTTCTGGTTGGGAATCACGATGAGGGCGTCGGCGGCTTCCTTGAGCCGTTCGATGCCGTCCTCGGCGATCATCTTGCGCTTGGTGCCCTCGAAGTTGAACGGCCGGGTCACGACGCCGATCGTCAACGCGCGGGCCTTCCGGGCCAACTCGGCTATGAGCGGAGCCGCGCCTGTGCCGGTGCCGCCGCCCATCCCCGCCGTGACGAACACCATGTCCGCGCCGTCGACGATCTCCTCCAGGCGGTCGCGATCTTCCTCGGCGGCTTTCTCACCGATGTCCGGGTTCGCGCCGGCGCCGAGGCCGCGCGTCAGGTTCGCGCCGATTGGGATCTTCTCGGCGTTGTGGCACATCTGCAAGTGCTGCAGGTCCGTATTGACCACGTAGAACGAGACCCCCTCCAGCGAGGACTCGATCATGCGCTTGACGGCGTTGCTGCCGCCGCCGCCAACACCGATGACCTTGATGGATGCGGCGTACTGGTCATCCCTCTCAAACTCGAGCATTGCACACCCCTTCGTAACTCACACGACGACCCCTCGGCTCGCACGCGACCGATTCCTTAGCCGCGCTCGACCCCGTCCAACCCACGTCCGCGTATCTCGCCGCTGAACACGACGCGCCACGCGCCCACCGATCCCGGAAATCCTGCGGCCACCCGTCCGTGGCCCATGCCGCTGTCTGGGCGCGCCTGCACGACCGTACCGGGGCGGCCGTCTGCCCAAACGCGACGCGCATCCCGCCGCCACAAGGCGTCGGGTCCACTCGAAGGACGGCTAGAAGTAGTCATCCTTGAGGTACGAATACCAACCCCTCATCCGGCCCCAGATGTTGTCGAACAGGTTGCCCTTGATAAAGCGCTGCCCGCCTTTGCCACTCCACCGCTCGCGCGTGCCGAAGAGCAGGAGACCGACGCCGGTCGCGTGGATTGGGCTGTGCACCCGATCCGACAGGCCGCGCAGATCGCGAGGGTAGCCCACGCGCACGGGCATCTCCATCATCTGCTCGGCGACCTCCTGCACGCCATCGAGGAGCGCCGTGCCACCGGTGAGAACCACCCCGCCTTGGAGCATCTGCTGGCTCTTCTGAAGCTCCTGCTGGACCAGGTCGAGCATCTCCACCACGCGCGGCTGGATGATGGCCACCGCCTCGCGGCGCAGTATGGTGCGCGGGCGCGCGCCTCCTTGCGCCTCGAGCGTTATCGTCTCGTGAGGGTCCACGGAGTCGGGGAGGGCGCTCCCGTGCGCGCGCTTCAGTTCCTCCGCCTCCTGCGTGGTCATCCGCAAGCCCATCGCCAGATCGTTGGTGATGTGCCAACCACCCACTCCCAGCGACGCCGTGTGCATCAGCGCGCCGTTCTTGAACACGACGACGTCGGACGTGCCGCTGCCCATGTCCACCAGCGCCGTCCCGATGCTCGTCTCGTCCTCGGTTAGCACGGCCTCCGCCGACGCGAGCGGCTCCAGGACGACATCCTCGACGGACAGACCGGCCAAGTGCGCGCAACGCACCAGGTTCGCCGCCGACGTCACGGCGCCAGTGACGATGTGCACCGACACCTCCAGGCGCACGCCCGTGATGCCGACCGGATCGCGTATCCCGGTCATCTCGTCGACGGTGTACGTCTGCGGGAGGACGTGCAGGACTTCGCGCTCCATCGGTATCGCGACCGCCTTCGCGGCGTTGAGCACTCGGTTGACGTCTTCCTGCGTGACGACGTTGCCGTCGCCCACCGCGATGAGCCCGTGCGCCGTCTGGCCGGTTACGTGTCCTCCCGCTATGCCGGCGTAGGCCGAACCTATCTGTACGCCCGCCATGATCTCGGCGGACTCGACGGCGCGCCGGATGGATCCGACGGTCTGCTCGATGTCTACGACCACGCCCTTGCGCAGTCCGTGTGATTCGGCGACGCCGACACCGATTATCTCGATGCCACCTTGCGCGCCCTTACTCACATCGCCGATGACACAGGCAATCTTGCTCGTGCCAATGTCTAGGCCGACGACGATGTCTTCCCTAGCCATCTTGACCCCCGGGTATGGATTTCACATATACGGTGCTTTCAAAGCGCGCGTCTATGAATTCGGTGTGATCGCCACCAGAACTTGGAGTCGTATCGTCCTCGTCTCCGTCGGGCGATACGACGCGAATGCCTTGAGGCCCGTCGCCCCTGCGACGTTCCGCAACGAGAAGCACGTTGTACAGCCCTGCCACGATCGTCGGCTCCGCCAGAACGGCGGCCCGGCTTGTGCCTACCGCGTCGACGAGACCTACCTCGATGTGGCTCGCGTCGCGGGCGTCGATCGCGCCCAAGCGGAATGGGCGATCTGCCGATTGACGGCCGGCGGTCACGTGCTCATATGCCCGCATGAGACGCAACGCGCGGAACACTTCAGGACCGTCCAGCATCCCAGCCGCAGTCGCGGGCGTGTCAGTAGCTATCGCCGGCAGATGGTCGCCAGGCGCCGGCTGGTCGGCCTCCTCCGCCTGCTCGGCCTGCGCCGCGAACGGACGGGCGAGGATGACGCCGTCGCGGTCGATGACGTGTACGCCTTCGGTGTTGAGGACCCTCGCCACGGGCTGTCGCTCCGTGACGTCAATGGTCAGTGTGCCGGCCGGCACGTCGCGCGTCACGATGACATCGCGCAGGTCTGGAAACCCAGCCGAGATCGCGTCATGGATGCGCATCGGCACGACGTCTGCCATGTCCGTCTCGCCTCGGGCCAGGCCGAGCACGCCCAGTATCTCTTCGGTCGAGAATCTTTCCGCGCCCGTGACACGGATCTCCTCCAGCAGGAACAGCTCCGCGGCCCAGACGCGCGCCTGCCGGTACTGCACCGCCTCGGAGATCGTGATGCCCGCGACCGCGATAACGAGAACCACGATGAACGCCCATCGACGCCGCGAGCGCCGGCCCCGCAGCCGCTGCGCCTGGGGCCGCCCAACGGTCGGACGAGCGGCGCCGTGTCGCGCGCTGCCTCGCGCGGCGCGCGTGGCCGGTGCCACGCCCTTGAGCCGGGGCCGTCGAGGCGTTGCGACAGGTTTCATTCTTGGTTCACCACGGGGCAACTTGTGGGGGTTCCTCTCCGACGAGCTTGATTTCCAGTTCCAGCCGGACACCACATGCGTCGAACACGCGGCGCCTCACATCGCATATGAGGGCTCCTACGTCCTCGGCGGTCGCGCCATCTGCGGCAACCAGGAAATTCGCGTGCTTCTCCGACACGCTCGCCGCGCCCGACGACAGTCCCTTCAGCCCCAGGTCGTCGATCAGCTTCCCGGCGGACGCCACGTCTGGGTTGCGGAAGACACACCCGGCGCTAGGCAGATCCAGCGGTTGCGAAGCGAGACGCTGGTAGTAGTACTCCTTCGTCTTGGCCTCGACACGCGTTGGGTCGTCCGGTTCCAGTCGGAAGGTCCCGCGGAGCCCGCAGAAGTACGCGCCAAGCTGGGACGTTCTGTAAGCGAACCCGAGATCGGCCGCCGACAGGTCGTGTGTGGCCCCGTCCCATCCAAGGGCGCGCGCGCCCAGGGCGATGTCAGCGACGGACGCCCCGTGGGCTCCGGCGTTCATCCGTATGCCGCCACCCATGCTGCCCGGTATGCCGAAGAGGAACTCCGCGCCACTCAGCCCGCGCTTTGCACATTCCTTGCTCATGACGCTCATCGGCACGGCCGCGCCTGCGGTCACGGTGTCACCGTCGGCTTCCACCGTGTCGAATTCCCGCCCAAGCTTCAGTACGATGCCGCGCACCCCTTTGTCCGCTACGAGCATGTTCGACCCGCGACCGAGCGGCAGAACCGGCACATCGCACCCCTTCGCCACCGCGAGGACAGCCTCGGCCTGCCCGGCGTCGTCGGCCCACACGAGAGCGTCTGCTGGGCCTCCGACCTTGTAGGTCGTGTACCGCGCCAGCGGCTCATCCCAGCGCACGCGCAGGCCCGATATGGCGCCGAGTTCGGCCGTCCACGGCTCCGCCATATGCGCCTCTCACGCGTCGTTCAGCGAGTCGAGTAGTCCAACGCCCGCCTTCCAGATGTCTCCCGCTCCAACGGTGAGCACAAGGTCACCTGGACGCACGGTGTCCGTCAGCCCCTCGGCGAGTTCGTCGTGCGAACGCACGTACGTCACGCCACAGTGGCCGTGGTTTCGGATCGCATCGGCGAGGCCTTCTCCGGTGACGCCCTCAATCGGCTGCTCACCTGCCCCGTATATCGGTGTCACAAACAGAACGTCAGTCTGAAAGAACGAGCGGGAGAACTCGTCAGCGAGATGCTTGACGCGATGATGTCGATGCGGCTGGAAAACGGCGACGAGACGCCGGTTTGGGAAACCGGTCCGCGCCCCCGCGAATGCCGCTCTCAATTTTGCGGGATTGTGGGCGTAGTCGTCAACCACCAAAACGCCGCGCTTCTCGCCCAAAACCTCGAATCGTCGATGCACCCCCTGGAAACTTGCGAGGGCATCAGAAATGGCGCCAAACTCAAGGTCTAACTCCAACGCGACGCACACTGCGGCCAGCGCGTTCAGGACGTTGTGCTCTCCCGGCAGCGGGATCGTCAGCTCGCCAAGCGTCTCGCCGCGCCGGCGCACCGTGCAACGTGATATCGAGCCTTCGTACACCAGGTCTGTCGCCGATATGTCCGCGTCCGTGCGCACCCCGTACGTCACGAACCGTTTGTCGAGCTTGGGTATCAGCGCCTGTACGTTCTCCTGGTCCAGGCACAACACGGCGACGCCAAAGAACGGCACCCTGTTGGCGAATTCCAGGAACACCTGGCCGATGTCGTCGATGTCGCGGTAGTAGTCAAGATGATCTTCGTCGATCGAAGTGACGACGGCGACCGTCGGATGGAAGCGCTTGATGCTCCCGTACGCTTCGTCGGCCTCCGCGACCAGGAACTCGCCGCCGCCCGCCCGTGCGCCGCTCCCGAGGTGCACCAGGCGCCCACCGTCGATCACGGTGGGGTCGAGTCCGGCGCATTCGAGCACAGTGGCGATCATGGCCGTGGTGGTGGTCTTCCCATGCGTGCCGCCGATGGCGATGCTGTACTCGAGCTTCATGAGCTCGGCGAGCATCTCGGCGCGTGCTATGACAGGAACTTGACGTCGGCGGGCGGCCGACACCTCGGGGTTGGCGTCCGGCACGGCCGACGAGACCACAACGACATCAGCATCGCCCAGGTTCAGCGCATCGTGTCCTACATACACGGTTGCGCCAAGTTTCTGCAGATGCTGCGTGTTCTCGCCCGCGGCCCGGTCGGATCCTGTCACGGCGAAGCCGTGGCTAAGGAGGATTTCGGCGATGCCGCACATCCCGGCGCCGCCGATACCCACGAAGTGGATCTGTCGCGTCTTCCCGAACATCCCGCGCCGCCGTAAGAGTTAGTCGATGTAGGCCGCGATGGCGGCCACGAGATCCTGAGTGGCGTTCGGCTTCGCGACAGTGGCGCAGGCGGCCGCCATTGCCGCCAAGCGGTCGTCGTCGTGCAGAAGCGGAAGAACCGTGTCGCGCATGGAGTCTCTCGTCAGGTCTGCCTGCTCGATCACCACGGCAGCTCCCGCGTCGGCGATTAACCCGGCGTTTAGGCGCTGCTCGTCCGTGCGAGCGTGCGGCAGAGGCGCCAGCACCGATGGGACGCCGCAGTACGTCAGCTCGGAAACGGTCATGGCGCCGGCGCGACATAGAACCAAGTCGGCGGTCGCGTACACTGCCTCCATGTCGTTGACGAACGGTACGACGGCTACGTTTCGGCCTTTCCGTGCTCCAGTCGAGGTATCTTCGTCAACAGCATCGTCGCCTAGTCGTTCCCGGTAAGCGGCAAGCACCCGCGCGTGGTCCTGCTGCCCCGTCTGGTGGATCAGTCGGATGCCCGCATCGTTGATGCCCGGCAACGCGGAGACGACGGCATCGTTCAGGTCGCGGGCGCCCTGGCTACCGCCGAGGACGGCGAGCATCGGAGGCCGGCCTTCGCGATCGTACGCCTGCCGATCTGCCCGCGCAGAGAGGATCGCTCGCCTCAGAGGGTTCCCCGTCAAGCGCACCCGCGATGCCCGGAACGACGCGCGGGCGGGCTCGAACGCGATGTGCACTTCTGTTGCCATCTTGCCTAGCCACTTGTTCGCGAGGCCGGGCACGGCGTTGGAGTCGTGGATCATCGTCGGCACGCGCATCGCCGCCGCGGCCATGATGAGAGGTCCCGACGCGAAGCCGCCCGTCCCAAACACGACCGACGGTCGCTCACGCGCGACGACCCCTGACGACTGTGCCACCCCCGCGGCGATCGTTGCCAAAGCCGGGACGATACGCCACGACGGCCGCCGTGGGATGCCCGCCGAGCGGACGGCGATGAAGCGGAACCCGGCGTCAGGCACCAGCCGCGCCTCCAAGCGATGCGCCGTGCCGACAAACGCGATGTCCACTTCTGGGCGCGCGGAGCGAAGTTCTTCCGCGACGGCGATCGCGGGGAAGACGTGACCGCCCGAACCACCGGCGGCGAACAACACGCGGCGTGGGCGACTCATGCGCGCGACCTTACTCGGCTTGGGCGTCCGGCACGAGTCTCGTCACGTTGAGAAGGACGCCCGCCATGACCAGCGAGAGCATGACCGACGACCCGCCGTAGCTCAGGAAGGGCAGCGTGAAGCCCTTCGTCGGGAGCAGTCCGAGCGCCATGGCGATGTTCACGAGTGCTTGCAGGCCAAGCGCGGTGGACACGCCAAACGCAAGCATCTTCGCGAAAGGGTCCTCGACGCGCATCGCCGTCTGCATGCCTCGAACCACGAGCCCGACGAACAGGGCTACGACAATGGCGCCGCCAAAGAACCCCAGTTCCTCAGCAAGGACGGTGAAGATGAAGTCGGTGTGGGGAGCCGGTAGATAGAACAGCTTGTGTATGCTGTCCCCAAAGCCGACGCCGACAAGGCCGCCCGTGCTCAGGGCATTGTAAGACTGCCATATCTGGTAGCCGCGGTCGTCGGGGACGGGCATCGTGCCCCCGATCCACTCGAAGTACGTGAGGATGCGTTGCCAGCGGTAACTGCTGCCGTGGACCAGGAACCACGCCGGAGCCCCAGCCGTCAGCGCCAGCAGGAACATGTGCGAAAGTCGCGCGCCGCCGGCGAACAGCATCGCGAACACGATCGCGCACAGCAGAACTGCGGAGCCGAAGTCGGGCTGGGCGATGAGCAGCACCACGAACGCCAGCATGATGATCACGTTCGGCAGCACGCCTTTGGAGAGCGAGCGCACGCTGCGCTGGTCGCTGCTTAGGAACTTCGCGACGTAGAGTATCAGCGCAAGCTTCACGAACTCTACCGGCTGGAACGCGAAGACGCCGAGGTTCAGCCACCGCCGGAACCCGTTCACATTCAGGCCGATGAACGGCACGTAGACGGCCAGCATCATCGCGAACGCGATGTAGACGGCGTGCTTGGTGTGCCTTGCATACACCTCCAGGCGCACCGTCGCGGCGAGAGTCGCGCCCGCGAGCCCCAGGATCGTGGCGATGGATTGGACGAAGAGGTAATGCGCGCTGCCGCCCCAGCCGTCCCGTGACAGAGCGGCGGTCGTGCTGTAGACCATCACGACACCGATGACTAGCAGCCCGAGAACGCAGAACAGCAGCACCAAGTCGATGGAGCCAACCCGGGCGCGTCGCGTCGCGGGTTGCGGTCGCTCGACGCGGTCAGGCCTACGCGCCGCCAGAGGAGGTCGCGAGATCGCGTACGGCGCGCTGGAACGCATGGCCGCGTTCCTTCCAGTTCGTGTAAAGGTCAAAGCTCGCGTGCCCTGGTGACATCAGGACGACGTCGCCTGACTCCGCGCTGGCGGCGGCGAGTCGGACGGCGCAGTCCATGTCCGGCGCTCGGGCATGCGCCACGACGCCATCAACCGCGGCCGTCAGCCTGTCGACATTCGGCCCGAGCAGAATCACACGAGCGACCGATTGGCGAAGTGTGGCGAGTAGCGCGTCGTACTGGTTTCCCTTGTCGACCCCACCCATGATGAGTACAACCGATCGCGCCGACTCGGCGGCGGTCTCCACGGCGGCTTTCACCGCGGCCAGGTTCGTTGCCTTCGAGTCGTCGACGTAGGTGACGCTCCCGAATTCACCGACCAACTCGTACGCGTGGTCGAGTCCACGGAAGCCGACAAGTCCGGCTTCGACGTGCGCGCCGCCGACTCCGATCGCACGAGCGACCGCTGCTGCCGCGAGAGCGTTAGACAGGTTGTGACGTCCCGGCACTGCGAGGCGATCTGCCCGACACACCGCAGAACGGCGCCCGTTCTCCGCCCATACGATGGAGCCCCCCTCTAAGAACGCGCCGAGAGCGACCGGCCGTTGCAGCGAAAAGCGCACGACTCGCGCTTTGCTGGCTTCGGCGAACTCCGCAGTGGCGGGATCGTCGTCGTTGACGACCAGCAGGTCGTTGGCCGTCTGGTTCTCGACGATGCGCTTCTTCGCAGCGACGTACGCCATCATCGACCCGTGCCTGTCCAGGTGATCCGGCGAGATGTTCAGCACGACCGCGACGTCCGGGCGGAAATCCACGATGCTCTCCAGCTGGAAGCTGCTCACTTCCGCGACCACCCAGTCATCCGGCGCCAGTCCTGGCGTTATCTCGGTCAGCGGGAGGCCGATGTTCCCACCCACGGCGACGTGGTCTTGCCCCAGCGATGCCTCCAGGATGGCGCCGATCAGCGTCGTGGTCGTCGACTTCCCCTTGGTCCCGGTGACGGCGATCACGCGAGATCGGCCGAGGCGGTAGGCCAGTTCCAGTTCGCCGATCGTGGTGACGCCTCGCGCGCGCGCCGCGGTCAGCAGCGGAGCGTCGTACGGGACTCCGGGCGATATCACGACGAGGTCAACGCGCTCGGCTAGCTCGACCGGATGGGAGCCGAGGACGAAGTCATACGCGTGCGCGAATTCGTCCGCGCGCAGCGCCTTGACTTGATCGGTCAACGAGTCGGGGTCTCTCGCGTCGTTGACGATCACGCGGGCGCCCGCGCGCGCCAACGCCCTGGCGGCGGAAACGCCACTCAGCGGGCCGAGGCCGACGACCAGCGCGGTCTGCCGCGCCAGAGATAGCGGGCGACGGTCGCGTTGGACGAACGAGGCCAACAGCTATCTCACCTTGAGAGTGCTGATGGCGACCAGCATGAGGATCGCGGCGACGATCCAGAACCGCACGGTGACCTTCGGCTCCGGGATGCCGCCTTTCTCGAAGTGATGATGCAGCGGAGCCATCCGAAATAGCCGCTTGCCGCCCGTGCGGCGGTAGTGCCAGACCTGCAGCATGACGGAGAGCGCTTCCGCGACGAAGATGCCTCCGAGGATCGGCAGCAGCAGCTCCTGTTTCACCGCCACCGCAACTGCCCCCATCGCTCCGCCGAGGGCCATCGACCCGGTGTCGCCCATGAACACCTCTGCGGGGTACGCGTTCCACCAGAGGAATCCCAACCCCGCTCCGACCAGTGCCGTGCAAAACACCGTGAGTTCACCCGTCTGCGGCATGTGGGGAATGCCCAGGTACCTCGCCGCGACGGCGTGGCTTGTGACATACGCGAGCACCGCGAGCGTCCCCCCAACGAACGACACGCAAGTGATTGCGAGCCCGTCCTGGCCGTCGCTCAGGTTCACAGCGTTCGCCGACCCGACGATCACCACCACAACGAACGCCACGTACGCCCACACCGGCAGCACGGGATGTATGTCCTTGAAGAACGGGAACACGAGCGCCGTCGCAGCGAGCGTCTCGCCTCCGGCGTACGTCGACAGGTAGTACCCGATGCCCGCCGCGCCAACGACCTGCAAGGCGATCTTCTGCCGGACAGTCAGCCCGAGGGATCGCTTCTGCTTGATCTTCGTCCAGTCGTCGAGGAAGCCAATGATGCCGAACCAGAGCGTGGCGAACACCGCCGACCACACAAGCGGGTTGTCGAGGCGCGCCCACAGCAAGGTGTTGACGATCCAGGCGGCGACGATGAGGAGGCCGCCCATCGTCGGCGTGCCCTCTTTGGCAAGGTGGGATTCGAGCCCCTCGCGCCGGACCTGCTGACCGAACCGCAGCTCCTGCAGCTTGCGGATCATCCACGGGCCGAGCAGCACGCTCGTGAGGAAGGCCAGCACGGTGGCATATATCGCACGGAAGGTGATCGCCTGGAACATCCGCAGTGGCGAGAAGTACTCCTGGAGGCGTTCCGCGAGCAGATAGTGGAGCATACGAAACCGCCTAACTCGCGCTGGGAGCAGCATCCAGAAGCGTCGCGCGATACGCGTCGACGATAGTCTCCATCCGAGCGCCCCGCGACCCCTTGACGAGAAGCGCGTCGCCTGGGCGAAGCGTCGCGACGAGCGCGTCCACCACATCATCGTCCGTAGCGCAGCGGATGACGGCCTTCATGCCGTCATGTTCTCCGGTGGGCCGCGCCGCCTCAGCCATGACGCCCGCGTGTTCGCCGTGCGGTATGAAACCGGCGCACCAGTCGGCGGACAGGAGGCGTGCCGCATCGCCGTGCAGTTCCGCGGCGCCCTGGCCGAGCTCGAGCATGTCCCCGAGCAGCACCCAGCGGTCTCCGTCGACGGCGACATCGCGAAACGTCTCGAACGCCGCGCGGACCGAGGCGGGGTTCGCGTTGTACGCGTCGTTGACGATCGTGACCTCGCCGACGCGCTCGACCTGCATTCTCATCTTGGCGGCATCGGCGTCCCGCAGACGCTCGACGATGTCCTGTGGCGACACGCCCAGGATATGCCCAACGGCCGCGGCGGCGAGAGCGTTGCCTACCTGGTGGCGGCCGAGCAGCCGCAACGTGACCGTCCCCACGTCGACCCCGTCGATGCGCAGGCTGAAGGAAGGGCGGCCTAGCGCGTCGACAGTTACGCCGGTGACGCCCACGTCCGCGTTCTCGCCGACGCCGAAGGTCGTCACATCGGCGCAGTCGGGGGCGTACCGCATCACCCGCTTATCGGCGGCGTTCAACACGGCGCGTGCGGCGGCTACCGGCAGCGCGCTCTTCTCGCGCGCGACGCCATCCACGTCCACGAGGAACTCAGTGTGGACAGCGGCCGCGTTCAGGAAGACGCCGACGTCCGGCCGCGCGATGTCGACGAGCGCGGCGATCTCGCCAAAGTGGTTCGTGCCCATCTCCAAGACAACCGGCGCATCGGCGGCGTCGACGCCGAGCAGCGTCAGTGCGACGCCGATGGCGTTGTTGTAGCTCTCGGGAGCTTTGTGGGCGGAAGGCCCGAGGACCGCCGCGGCCAACTCCTTCGTGGACGTCTTGCCGTTCGAGCCGGTGATGGCGACTACAGGGCCGGACACACGGTCGCGCACCGCCGACGCCAACGACGTGAGCGCGCGTAGCGTGTCATCCACACGTATCACCGCAGCCGCCCGTCCCTCCACATCGTCCGTGAGGGGTTGCGCCGTGACCGCCGCCGCGGCGCCCGCGTCGAGGGCCGACCCGATATAGTCGTGGCCGTCGAACCGATCGCCCGCCAGCGGGATGAACAGGTCGCCGACGGCGACGGAGCGCGAGTCCGCCGAGACCGACGTGATGACCCCGTCGGGAGCGCCCTTGACGATGTCACCGGACATCGCCTCGGCCACGTCTGCGAGGGTGGTGGGTAGCACCTTAGCTCCTCGTCACTGGGGCGTCAGCGGCTCGCGCGGATATGGTCGCGCAGCACCTGCCGATCGTCGAAGTCGATGCGCCGCGACGCAAGGATTTGGTAATCCTCGTGGCCCTTGCCTGCGATCAGCACGATGTCGCCCGCTCGCGCCTCCGCGACGGCTGCGGCGATCGCCTCGCCGCGATCGGCTATGGCGCGCGCGTTCGATTCTGTTGGCGCGCCGGCCTCGACGTCCCGGATGATGGCGTCGGGGTCCTCGGTCCGCGGGTTGTCTGACGTGATGATGGCGACGTCGCTCAGGGTCGCGCCGATGCGGCCCATGATCGGCCGCTTGCCGCGATCGCGGTCTCCGCCGCACCCAAACACCGCGATTACACGATTGGGACGTAGGTCGCGCGCCGCTGTCAGGAGGTGCTCGAGCGCATCCGGCGTGTGCGCGTAGTCGACGGCGGCCGTGAAATCCTGACCGGCGTCGACCGTCTCGAACCGACCCGGGACACTGTCGAGAGATTCAACGCCGGAGACCGCCTCCTCGGGTGACAGACCGAGGGCAAGGCCTATTCCGAGTGCGGCGAGCGCATTGTACACGTTGTATGCACCGAGGAGCCCCAGCTTCACGCGCGTTCGCTCGTCGCCGTGCGACAGCGCGAAGGTCGTGCCCGAGGGCGTGGCGTCGATGTGTTCAGCGCGCAGGTCCGCGGCCGTGTCGACGCCATACGTGAGGGGCTCGGCGGCCACGCGGCCGCGCGCAGCGTCGAGGAAGTCGCCGCAGTATGGGTCGTCTCGGTTCAGGACCGCGCGCCCGTCCGACGGGACGTGGTCGAAAATAGCGAGCTTCGCGTCCCGGTATTCGTCCATAGTGCTGTGGAAGTCGAGGTGGTCCTGCGTCAGGTTCGTCCACGCGGCTACCTGGAGTCGCATCCCGTCCACGCGTCGCCCGACGAGCGCATGCGACGACACCTCGGCGACCGCGCCCGTCTGCCCGGCGTCGAGCGCCGTGCGCAGCAGTCTGCTTAGCTCCAGCGCGTCGGGAGTCGTCGTGTTCGCGGGTAGCTCTCGACCGGCGACTTCGTGAGCGACCGTGCCGAAGCGCGCGCACGCGATGCCCCCAGCCTCTAGGACGCGCTGCGCAAGGTACGCCGTGGACGTCTTGCCGTTCGTGCCCGTGATCCCGACCAGGGTCAGCGCGCGCGACGGATCGCCGTAGAAGTTCCGCGCCAGCACCGCTACCGCGGCGCGCGTGTCCGTTGCGACGACGTTGGTTACGTGTGTCGGGACGTCGACAACACGCTCCGTGATGACCACCTCGGCACCGGCAGCGACGGCGGCGTCTACGTAGTCGTGTCCGTCGACGCCGGCCCCCGTGAGCGCGACAAACGCGGCCCCGGGCTTCACCTGTCGGCTGTCGATCGCGAGGTCGGTCACCGACGCGTGGGAATCACCGTGGATCGTGACTGCCGCAACGCCTTTGGCAAGATCGGATAGCGTCACTGCACCGATGTCCCATCCACGTCGCTGGGGGCGAAGGAGAGAGTCTCGCGCACCGGCTGCATGAGCTTGTTCTGCCGAATCCGTTCGGCGACACGCTTGAACACCGGGGCTGCAACCTGGCCGCCGTAGTGGGCGCCGTGCGGCTCGTCGATAACGATGAGCATCGAGTACTCCGGCGCCTCAGCCGGGAAGAAGCCCACGAAGCTGCTGATGTAAGCGCCGGGCTTGTACCCAGGACTGCCTTCCGCCACCTTCTGCGAAGTTCCGGTCTTCCCGGCGACGCGCACGCCCTCCATCTGGGCCGACCTGCCGGATCCATCGTCTACCACGGTCACCATGATGTCGACAGCAGTGCGCGCCGTGTGCGCGTCTACAACGGGCGTCATGTCGGCGCGCTCCACGTCCCGGCGCACGTGCGGGCGAGTGGGCAGGCCGCCATTAGCGATGGCATTCACCGCGGAGAGCATCTGCAACGGAGTGACAGAGATGCCCTGCCCCCACGGCGCGTAGTACATGGCGTATCCGCTGCGGTCCGAGAGCGAGGACGTCACACCCGTGCGCTCATACGGCAGGTCGATGTCGGTGCGCAGCGCGAGGCCGAACGCCCGCACGTACTCACGGAACTCCGCCTGGGTGAGACTCGAAGCGGCCTTCAGCATCCCAATGTTGCTGGATTTGGCGATGACGTCAGCAAGAGTCAGGCTGCCGAACGGATGCGCGTCGCGGATTGCCTTGATCCGCGCGTGGGGGACGTACGACCCGTCCTCGCAGTAGAACACATCGGTGGGTCGCGCGCGACCCGAATGCAGCAACGCCGCCAGCGTGACGACCTTGAAGACCGAGCCCGGCTCGTACGGTGTCCAGATGGCTCGATTCCGTCGCTGAGACGCCGTGACCTCGCGGTCGTTATAGCGGTTGAGGTCGAACGTCGGGTAATTCGCGAGCGCGTAGATTTCGCCGTTGGTGGGATTCATCACAATGCCGACGCCGCCCGCGGCCGCGTGGTCTTCGCATTGGGCGGCCAGCTCCACTTCCAGCGCGTGCTGTACCGTCTCGTCGATCGTGAGCACGACATCGAGACCCGTGTCGGGGGCGTCATCCGCCACGGCGCGCGGGTCGATGACTCGGCCCTTCCCATCCTTGAGCGCGGCCCTCTTCACGTCGCGAGATCGTAGAAGCTCGTCGTAGGTCTTCTCAACGCCGGTGATGCCTTCACCGTCGACGTTCGTATACCCGATCACATGGGCGGCAAGCTGGCCGTTGGGGTACGCGCGACGCTCCTCAACGCGCAAGTCGATGCCACCGTGTGGCCACCAGCCGAAGTCCGCGGCCATGAGGGCGTCGTCGAGGGCTTTGGCCGTGGCGTGCCCCATGCGCCGTTCGATCCACTCGAACTCGCGCGCGCTCTCGAGCCTGCGCAGGGCCGCCTTCGCGTCGATGCCGAGATGTGCCGCGATGAGACTGGCGAGTTCGCGCTTGCGTTCGTCGATGCGCGCGGAAGGTCGGCGCGCGGCGAGGCGCCTGTAGAATGTCGGATACGCGACGAGGGAGTAGACGTTCTCGCTGACCGCCAACTCACGCAGGTTGCGGTCTAGGATGCGCCCGCGCTTCACGCGCGCTTGGATCGCGGTGTGCTGCTGACGACTGCGGGCATCGAAGGAATCACTCCGCGCCCACTGAACCTGGAATAGACGGATGACAAGCCCAAGGAACAGCGAGACGGCGCACAGCATCACCCACCGCATGCGCCGATTCGTGCGATGTTCGGTCACTTAGACTGTCTTCCGGCGACCGCGTCGAACGGCCAGAACGACGCGACGGATGCGTACGATGCGACCATAATCGGCGCGTCCTGCGGGTCTGTCGTCGGTTCGGCGAACGCCTCCGCGACGAGGTCGCTCGCCCCGGCCGCTACGACCACCGGGGGGCTCTCTGCGCGAACCAACCCAAGCTCCTCAGCGACGGTGTCCGCGCGCGTCGGCGAGCGGAGGCCTTCGACCTGTATGTGCGCTTGGCTCAACTCGTCACGGACCAAGGCCGTGCGCTCATCGAGGGTCGTGAGATCGTAGGCCACGCACCGACGCGCGTGGGCCATCCACGATTGCGCGAGTCCTATCGGCAAGGCCGTCAGCAGCAACAGAAACGGTAAGAGAACGCGCCAACTGGTGACGCGGCGCTTCGGCCTGTGGTCGGCCTGCGCCGTCTGCTTCTCAGGACTCGGAGTCATCTGCATTCCCACTCGTTGGCGCGCGTCGTATCGCACGCAGCTTGGCGCTGCGCGCTCTTGGGTTATCGAGGACTTCGTCTTCCGCGGTCATCGGTCGTTTCGTCAACAACTCATAGGTCGGCTCCAGGCTCTCCGCCGCTGCCCGAAACCTGCGTTTCACGATCCGGTCCTCCAGCGAGTGGAAGGCAATCACGCAGAGCGTGCCACCTGGACGCAGGCGATCAAGGGCCTTATCCAGCCCAAGCCTCAACGCCCCGAGTTCGTCGTTGACACAGATTCTCAACGCCTGGAACGTCCTGGTTGCCGGATGCCTGCGCCGGCGCGCCGACCCGGGTGTCGCCCCCTCGATGAGACTCGCCAACTGCCGAGATGTCGCGAGCGGCCCCTGTTTGCGTCGCTCAACGACGGCGCGAGCGATGCGGCCAGCCCAGCGCTCCTCGCCGTAATCTCGGATGACAGCCTCGAGGTCTTCTTCCCGGTACCTATTTACAACGTGCGCTGCAGTCAGTTCTGTTTCGGGATTCATGCGCATATCGAGAGGTTCGTCTCGCGTGAATGAGAATCCGCGTCCCGAATTCTCAATCTGATACGACGACATGCCGATATCCATGAGGATGCCATCGGCGTCGGTCTCACCGACCTCGTCGAACGCGGCATCCAAGTCCGCGAAGTTCGCCTCGACAAGGGTCACTGCCGGGCCGTAAGGACGGAGACGCTCCTGCGCGAGATCGAGCGCCCCTGGGTCTTGATCTATGCCGATGAGGCGCGCGCCATCGCCCGCAGCGTCCAGAATGGCCGCCGAATGACCGCCGAGCCCGACGGTCGCGTCGATGTACAAGCCGCCGGAGTGCGGGCGCAGACACTGCAGTGCCTCGACCACCATCACCGGGGTGTGGCTTGGCGCCTGGGA
This sequence comes from Candidatus Poribacteria bacterium, assembly GCA_018644665.1. GTDB lineage: Bacteria > Poribacteria > WGA-4E. The sequence goes on along the minus strand of JABGQA010000050.1, from coordinate 8,113 downwards.
GGGCACGCTTGATTCCTCATGAGTGGACTGCGCCCATTGTAGTCAGGACGGCGCCGCTGGCCAACGGCCGTCCGTTCCGCGCCTACGCGCCGTGTGCTAGTGTACGAACGCCGCGTCTCACGCCGTTGGGCCACACGCGGTCGACCTCACTAAGTCGCGCCCTGTGGGAATGCAGATGCGGACCTGGGTAGAAGTAGACCTCGGGACGGTGCGTCGCAACGCCGTCGCGATGACGAGCAGGCTCCAAGGCGCGGCGATGATCGCCGTGGTGAAGGCGGACGGTTACGGCCACGGCGCGGAAGCTATCGTGGCTGGGTTGGTCGGCATCGCGGACGCCTTCGCCGTCGCTGGCCCTGCCGAAGCGGAGGCCATCCTGCCGCACGCCGGGGGTGCGCCCGTCATGTGTCTGTACCCCCTCGTCGGCGACGATGTGAGACACGCGGTCTCGCTAGGCATTGGCGTGACATCGAGCGGCAACAGCGACGTGACGGCGGCAGAGGCTGCCGCGAGGGAGATCGGGACCGTCGCGCGAGTGCATGTCAAGCTGGACACCGGCATGCATCGGCACGGGATGACCGAGGCGGACGCAGCGCGAGCGGTCGCTCAGTGTCGTGACTCGTCGGCCCTGGAACTCGGCGCGGTGTGGACGCACCTCGCGTGCGCGGACGATCCTGCGGACCCGTTCACCGACACCCAACGCCGAAGGCTGACGGCGTTCGCCGACCGTGTGGGCGTCGACCATGGTAGCGCCCACGCCGCGAACAGCGGCGGCGCGCTCAACGTCGGATCGATGGGGCTCGGAGCCGCCCGCGTAGGCATCGCGCTGTACGGCGTCTACCCATCGCCACTGACGCGCCGGAGCGTCGAACTCGCGCCAGCGCTCTCCTGGCGAACCTTGGTCACACGCGTTGCCCCGTTGGCTGCGGGCGAGGGAGTCTCCTACGGTCGCACGTTCGTGGCGAACCGCGATATGACGATCGCTACGTTGTCCGTCGGCTATGGCGATGGCTACCCGTACGCGGCGGCCGGGGCAGCGGAAGCACTGGTCCGTGGGCGTCGCGTCCCGGTGCTCGGGTCAGTGTGCATGGACAGCATGGTATGCGATGTCTCCCACGTTCCGGGAGTGGCGCGGGGCGATGTCGTTACGCTCATCGGCGCGGACGGCCCCGAAGTCATCAACGCGGCGGATATCGCGCGCTGGGCCGGGACGATCCCCTACGAGGTCCTCACGCGAATCGCGCGCCGTGTAGACCGCATGTACGCAGACGACACGCGCGACGAATAGTAGTCGAAGGGACAAGGCGTATGATCCGCCGGGCAATCATCCTCGCCGCCGGCGCCGGCCGGAAGATGTGGCCGTACGGGGAGTTTCGTCAGAAGTGCGCGATTCCCGTAGCCAACCAGCCGGCGATCCGACGCACGTGCCAGTCGTTGTCGTCGCTCGGAATCACCGAGATGGCGATCGTCACGGGCCACCACGGACAACAGGTGATGGGCGCCACCGGCGATCTGAGCGGGGTGACGTACGTCGAACAGAAGTCGCTGGACGGCGGAGCGATCGCCGCGCGACTCGCATATACCGAACGCTTCGAGGGTGAGGACGTTCTCGTCGTCCACGGCGACATCGTCACGACGACCGACGTGCTGCGCACGTTCCTGGAGGCGTTCGCGGAGACCGACCTCGAAGCCGGCGCACTGCTCGCGCCATTAGGCGACGAGGAACCCGGCGACTGGATATGCGGCTCCATAGGAGCCGACTTGCTGACCGACGTCAAAGGGCATCCCCGAGGTGGGGCGCACCGACTGGCGGGCGTGTATGCGCTCGCCGCGTCCGCCGCCGACTCGCTGACGCGCAACTCGGGGTTTGCCGCCCGCGTCGACGTCGGCGGCATGCCGCCCGTGGAAGCCGACATGGCCGGCTCGATGCAGGTGTTGCTGGACGACGGACGAGACATCTTCGCGCAGGTAGCCGACGACTTCGTCATAGACATGGACAAGCCGTGGCATGCGCTTGAAGCCAACGCACGCATGGTGGAGCATCTGTGCGCGCAAATCGACGAGACGACCGTTGCCGACGGCGTCGAGATCTCCGACGGCGCCGACATCGATGGCAATGTCATCGTCGGCGCGAACACGCGCATCGGGAAACGCGTGGTCCTGCGTGGCGGCGCTGTCATCGGCGCCAAATGTGACATCACGAACGGCGCGAACCTACACGGGCGGTTCGTCATCGGCGACCGGTGCCGCATCAGCGACTACTGTGACGTGGGCGGCTCGTCGTCCATCGGCAATCGGTGCGTCATCGGTCACGGCGCGGAGTTCAGCGGCGTCCTGCTGGACAAGGTGTACCTATACCACTACTGCGAGATGTCCGGGTTCTTCGGCGAGGCGACGGACATCGGCGCGGCGACCGTGTGCGGGACGTTGAGATTCGACGACCGCGACACGCCACATGAGGTAGGCGGCCGCACGGAGACACCCGCATCCGGCGCGAACGCAACATACATGGGAGACTTCTGCCGGACAGGCGTGAACGCGATCCTGATGCCGGGCGTGAAGGTAGGGTCGTACTCGTGTGTCGGCCCGGGCGTGATCCTCTACGACGACCTGCCGTCGAAGGAACTGGTCTTGGCCAAGCAGGAACTGGTGCGGAAACCGTGGGGGCCGGAGAAGTACGGCTGGTGACGCGCCGCCCTGGTCGGAGCGCCAGGCGGCGCAGATCGTAGCGCCTAGGAGCCGTCCGCGGGAGCCTTGATGTAGTCCTCACGCTTCTTCGTCGTGAAGTCCTCGGCGGTCCACTTAGACACTTCGACGTGGTACATCGACTCCGAGGAACGCACTACGAAGTCGTCCTCGTCGGAAGCGCGCGCGCCCACCTTCAGCGTGTAGATGTTCTCGCCGTCCTCGCCCACCTTCGTCGTCACGGTCACTGTGGCGGCCGGCTGCGCGAGCCCGTACTCCGGCTTCTCCTCGCGGCCGAGCGGCTTCGACATGCGGAGCGACGAGACGCGGTTCAGGAGCGTCGTCAGCTTCGCCTCATCGAACTCCTCGTCGTCCCCGAGCCCCGCCAGCGCCCAACCGGCCTCCTCGTCCTTCGTGAACTCGAGGGCGCCGTTGTCGTTGCGGAGCAGGACCTTGGTGACGTCGTCCTTCTCGATCGTGAGGTAGACGGTGTCGATCCACGAGTTCTCGCCCGTGCTCATCTGCCAGCTCGACAGGTCGCTCGCGAGGTACACCTCGTCGCCGTCGTCCGGCCGCACATGGGCCGAGCGGGCCCCAACGGACGAGCCGACGAACATCGTCACGTCGCCGCCCATCTTCATGTCGAGTCGACGCTCGAACTCCTCGTCGTGCACCTTCAGCCGGCGGTGACTCCCAGACGTCTTCGTCACAACGCGCGCGCCCGTGATCTTGCCCAGCTTCTCGAGGAGTTCCTCGACCTTCGTCTCGTCGGCGGGGTACCCGTCGGACTCGGGCAGCACCCACGTGTCTCCATCCTTCGCGAGGGTCAACGCCTCGCCCTCACCGTCGGTTATCGTGAAGCTCTGCAGGCCGCCCGTGGCGATCTCCGCCAGCAACGGCTCTGCGGAAGTGGCCGCGGCGTTGGACCGGGGGAAGAGGGCGATCACGACGATCACGGCCTGTACGAGCAAGATCCCCGCCAGGATTTGGTTCCGCCGTGTTTTCATCAGTCGTTACTCCCTGCGACGGGCGTGAGCGTCATCGGCTTCTCGTGGCGGCGACGGAGGTACCACACCGCGCCGATCGCGACGAGCGCGGCGAGCGCTATCGCGTAGTTCAACACCTCCCAGAAGGTCTGACCACCATCATCCATCGGGTCGAGGACGCGCGCGTGCGTCCCCCGCGACCGAATGCTCAGGAGGTCCACGTCCTCCACCGACCAGTCGATGGCGTTCTGGAGGAACTGGAGGTTGTTCAGGTACCTATCGCGCGTGCCGACAGACGACAGACGGAGGATCGGATCATTGACGAATTCAGCGCTGCTGACTACCACGAGTCGAGACGAATCCGGTGACGATTCGAGGACGCCTACCGGCGTGGGCGCGCTCGGCTCCGCCGTCGGGTCGTCCAGGTCGGGTTCGTCGTCGGCGTCCTCGAGGAACGGGGACGGCTTGTCCTTGAAGTAGCTCTCGAACGAGCCCTTCAGCGCGACGGCGAGCGCGTGTTGCGCCTTGTCCGTGCCAACGTGGAACCCAGCCTGCGGGTACAGCGCGAAGTCGGGCTGCGCAGCAGTGTCCGTCGTCGTCCACGCCTCCGCCGTCGACTTGAGGAGGACGCCTGTCTCACGCGCGGCGTTCTTCCCGGCGTCGAGCTCGATCGGCGAGGCCCAGTAGATGGTGGTCGCCGGGAGGCTCGCGGTGATGGGGTTGGCCTTGTCCATGCCGTCTGGGCGGACGTCGACGAAGTACGGGTAGTTAACGCGCTGGATCTCCCGCATCTGGAAGCCGCCCATGTCGCGCGTTACGGTCAGCGGGAACGGCTCATTCTGCGGGTCCATTACCAGGGACTCGGCGACGTCCACCCCGTACGCTGCGAGCATGTCCCGGATGCCGCCGCTCACTGCCTTGATACTCAGCGACCCGGTGAACGGCTCCGGCTCGACGGTGTAGTTGCCTGCCGCCGCGACGACCGATCCGCCGCGCATGAGGAACTGGTCGATGGCGAACCGCTTCTTGTCGTCCAACTCCTGCGGGGCGATCACCAGCAGCACGTCGACATCGGCGTCCACCTGGCCGCTCGCCAGATCGACATCACGCACCGTGTAGTCCGACCGAAGTTGCTGGGCGATCATGTCGAAGGCCGCGAACGGTTGCTGCGGTTGGCCGAATGGCCCGGGCCGCGGCGTGTTCGGCGGCTTCCATATGCCAACGACCTTGAGGAAGCCCGTGGACGTGCGCTTCAGCGACGACTCGATCGCGGTCCTCACGGACGCCTCCGTTAGGTCGCCCGGCGAGTAGAACGCCTGGCGCTGCGTACCCACGTCGAGCGCCATGCCGAGGTAGTAGCTCTCGGTCGAGAAGAGCGCTGTGGGGATCGCGCGCAGGCCGTACTGCGTGAAGACGGTCTCGCGGGTGACGCCGCTGTTCGGGTCGTCCGGGTCGACGACGCGGAAACGGAACTTGCCGCCGGACTTCTCGGCGATGCCCTCGGCGACGGTGCGTATCGTCGTCTCAGCCTCGGCGAGCGTCGCCGGGAGCGTGTTCGGCGTCACGAACAGGGTGAACGTCGCTGGCGATTCGAGGGCCGCCAGAACCGCATCGACGCTCTGGAACCCGAACACGACCTTCTTAATGGCGCGCGTCAGGTCGTACTCCAGGTTGCGGAGGCGGATGTCCATCGAGCCGTCGCGCCGCCGCTCTATCTCGATCATGTCCTGGAAGCCGACCAGCGTGTGCTGATCGCCATAGCGAACCAGGATGTCGAAGTAGGAGTTGATGACGGTCGACTGGTACCGCCCTTCGTCCATGAACGGCGTCGGGCGAATGCCGTAAGTCTGGGTCGCCTCCTCTTCGAGGTCGGCGTCGGTCGACGGGTCGACGACTTCCGTCGAGATCAACCCCTTCGAGTTGATCTCGTATTCCTTGAGCATGTCCGCGATCTGCGGCTTCAGCGGCTCAAGCAACGGGTGCGTCTTGTCGCTCATATAGGCGCGAATCACGAGGGGCTCGGGCAGGCCCCCGGTTAGCTCACGCGTCGTCTCCGACAGGCTGTACTCGCGCTGCTCAGTGAGGTCCGCCCGCAAGCCGTAGAGCGGGTGCAGCCACACATTCAGGAACACAAGATTCAGCGCCGCCAGCAGCACGCCGATCTTCGCGGCCGTTCGGTACACGCGCGTCCTCGGGCCGGCGCTCCAGCGCTTTGTGTCCAGTGACATCGCGTTCAGAATCAGGAACAGCGCCGTCACGGAGCCGTAGTAGACCAGATCCCGCAGGTCCACGACGCCGCGCTCAATGCTCTCGAAGCGGCTGCCGGTACCGACGGCTCGGAAGATCCCGCCCAGCGTCGGCCCGACGAAGTCCGTAACTCCGCGGGTACCGACCAAGTAGAAGATGCCCCCGACCAGGGCCGTCGAGATGAGCGCGACGATCTGGTTGCTCGTCCGCGACGACAGGAACAGACCAATCGCCGCATACGAGGATGCCAGCAGCGCCGCCGCAAGGTAGCCACCGACAACGGGGCCACCGTCGAGGTCGCCCAGGAACGCGACGGTGATCGGCAGCGGCAGCGTCAGCGCGAACGCGATGCCAATGAGCGCCATCACCGCGAGGAATTTGCCGAGCACCAACTGCGCCGACGTCACCGGCAACGTGAGAAGCATTTCCAACGTGCCGGAGTTCTGCTCCTCGCTCCATTGCCGCATAGTCAGCGCGGCCACGAGGAACACTGTCAGCACGGGCAGCCAGCGGAACAGCGGGCGCACGTCCGCGACGCCGCGCGCGAAAAACGTCTCGAACCAGAAGAAGAGGAACAGAGTGCTTGTCAGGAACACGCCGAGGAAGATGAAAGCCAGCGGCGAACCGAAGTAGCTGCCGACTTCCTTGCGCGTGATCGCCAGGAGCTGCTTCATGATCGTGCCTCCACGGAGCCGGTGGCCAGCTCGTTAAAGACCATCTCCAGGGTCCGCGTGTCTTTGCGAAGCTCACGGAGAGGCCAGTCGTTCTCGGCGGCAAGACGGTAGATGGCCGGACACAGATCGGACCCCTCGTCGCCGTGGACTCGGTAGGTCGCGCGGCCGTCTGTGGTGGCGGACTCGACGGCGCCCGCGCCGTCGAGCGCCCGCAGCGCGCTTTCGGCCCCGCCCGGCTCGTCGTCGAGCACAACGACCGCATCCGACGTCCCCGCCAGGTCCGCGAGCCGCGCGTCCGCACGTACCTCCCCGTTCATCAGGATGATGGCGCGATCGCACAACGCCTCGACCTCGGGGAGGATGTGCGTCGAGAACAGCACGGTGCTGTGCTCCGACAGCCGGCGGATGAGATGCCGTATCTCGACGATCTGCGTGGGATCGAGTCCCACGGTCGGCTCGTCCAGGATGAGCAGCTTGGGTCGGTGCAGAATCGCCTGCGCTAGACAGACACGCTGGCGGAAGCCCTTGCTGAGTTGCCCGATGGGTCGCGCCAGGTGTTCCTGGAGCGCCGTCGCGTAGACGGCCTCGGAGATCCGCGCCGTGCGGTCGCCTGGAGGAACGCGCCGCAGTTCGGCGATCATCGCCAGGTAGTTCTGGACGGACATTTCGGGGTACAGCGGCGCGTTCTCCGGCAGATAACCGATGCGCTCCTGTACGGCGAGCGTGTGCGTGAGCACGTCCAGGTCGTCGATTTCGGCCAGTCCGTCGTCCGGCTGAAGGTAGCCGGTGAGGATCTTGATGATGGTCGTCTTGCCTGCCCCGTTGGGACCAAGCAAGCCGACGATTTCACCCTCGGTGATCTCGAAGCCGACACCTAGCAGGGCTTGTACGGAACCGTACGCCTTGCTCAGATCGGTTACCCTGATCATCGCGTTTGCCTATGGATGTGAGAGCATGTCTACCCACTGGGCGCCGGGCGGAGTAGAAGGCCGCGCTCCGAGCGTCGCCGGTACCACGCGGCTTCCATGTGCGCGAGCGCCAGCGGCGTAGGAACGACGAAGGGCTTCGCGCCAGACGATTCAGCTCGCGTCCCGTTGACCCATTCGGATACAAGTCTACCGAAAACGGCTCGATAGACAAGGCCGTGATGTACCGCCCGGGCGATCAGCCACGCCCGAGCCGAACACGCCAGTCGCCGATGTCCCCCCGCAGACGGCCTACGGCCGACGACTCGCGTGGCGCGTCGTCCCCACAGGTAGCAGCGTCGACGCGCTGCTCCAGTTCATCCAGACCCCCGCGGGCGAGGGCGGAGTCTCCCTCACCGTGGTAAGCCTCGCAACGAAGCAGAAGACCCCACCCGGCCGCCGCTATATCCTGCGGGTACACGCCTGTGGTCGCGCCCGTGAGGAGTTCGTCAGCTGCCGCATGCGCGGACGCGTAGTCCGCACTCATCGCTGCCGCTCTGCCCGCGTGACTGCTCAGCCCCTGGCCGCAGCTAGGGGGTATCGGTTACTGTCTCGGCAT
>JABGQA010000033.1:4629-7348 GCA_018644665.1 Candidatus Poribacteria bacterium | reverse complement strand
CTGATGCCCCTGTCCGCCCTTCGCGCGGGGGACAGCGAAGAGATTGAGCAGAGCGCGCAACGGGCACGCGGACCGTCAATGGCGCGGTGGCTGTCCAGTGTACCCACCGCGTATCAGTGGGTGAAACGCCACCTGCACGACGCCCATGCACACCACCTTTGAGCAGGAGAGACCTCGCATCGCGAGGGACCGTAATGTCGAGATCAGACGGCGCCCGGGGCGCGTACCGGAGTGCAGGCAGACGCTCGATGGCGCACCGGCCTGCGCCCGACATATACGACTACGACGGGAGCTATCGACCTCCGAGGCGGCGTGCCGTCCGTAGCAGAAACACGGCCTCGGACGGCGTCCCTCGTCGGGACTTCCTCTACGGTGCAGCCAAGGTAGCTCTAATCGCCGCAGGAGTGACGACGCTCTCCGGGGTGATCCAACTCCCCCTGTCCAAGATGGGCGCCGGCTTCTCAGAGCAGTTCAGGGTTGGTTTCCCTGGTCACTTCGCCATCAACAGCGTCGTCATGGCGCCAGAGCGCAACGTGTTCATCATTCGCGACACAACCGACTTCCGGGCGATGTCAGCCGTGTGCACGCACCTGGGATGCGTCGTGGAACAGACGGAGACAGGTTTCAGCTGCCCCTGCCACGGGTCGGAGTTCGACGTGGATGGGAAGCTCTTGGGTGGCCCGGCGCCCAGGCCGTTGGACTGGTTTCGCATGAGCCTGGCTCCGGATGGACAACTCGTGGTCGATACGGGGAGGACGGTCGATGAGGACCACGTGCTGCACGTTTGAGGAGGCCACAGGGACGAAGGTAAGCGCCAAGGAGTCCGGCTCCACGCGGAGCAAACCTTGGAGGGTTAAGGTCATGACGAGGCACAGGCGACACGTCCTGATAATCGACGATGACATCGCCGTAGCGCAGTTCGTCTCGAAGGCACTCAAGAACTGCGGCTATTCCGTGTCGTTGGAGCGCGACGCCAGAGCGGCCGTCGGCGCCGTGCGGAGTCGTCGTCCCGAGCTCGTTCTGCTCGACGTCGTGATGCTGGGCGACGGAGCCGAGGCCCTGCACGAGATCGTGCACTGTTGCCCGAGAACTCCGGTGATCGTGCACACGGCATTCGTCGGCTACCGAGACAGACCCATCGCGGAGCTAGCCGACGATTTCGTCGTGAAATCTGCCGACCCGACCCAACTTCTAGCCGCTATCGAGCGGCTCCTATCTGTCGAAACCGCACAAGTGTACGCGGAAGCAAGTCGACTCCCGTACGCCATCGCCGATGGAGAGTAACGCAACCGGTTCCTCGGAAGGACATTCTGGTGAAGATCGCAGTCGTGACGGACAACGAGAACACAATCTCCGCTCATTTCGGCAGGGCCGCGTACTTCGTGACGTTCACGGTGGAGGACGGAAGGGCCGTGCATTGCGAGACGCGTCCGAGAGTCGTCGAGCCGGTCTCGGGCGGGGATGACGATGCGCGCCGCCAGGGACATGGGCAAGGACATCATCGCGGGTGCACAGTCACCCAAATCGACGATTGCGATGTCGTCCTGGCGCGAGGCATGGGATCTGGCATGTACAAGAACCTGCTTCACGCGGACATCCACCCTTTCCTGACGGACGTCACCAACATCGACGAGGCCGTGACAGCCTACCTTGAGGGTCGTCTGGAGTTTCGCCCGGAGCGCGTTGGAGAACCGTGTGGGCACCGGCACGGCGAGTCCGGACGCGCAGGAGAGGGCGCCGGACACCACGAACACGGCGGCAGGTGCTGTGGATCCACTCTCTGACACGGCGCCCTCCCGACGATACGTGGTGTCGGCTGATGTGGGTGCCGTGGCAGGGCGCAAGCGGCCCATGTGATAGCAGGCTATGCGCCTGCTACCCGAGGATTGCCAGGTCGGGGACATTACCAGACACGCGCTGAGGGAGACCCATGACCAGCATAACGACCCACGTGAGGTTGCTCTCCTTACCTGGCGGCAGTCCGCGGTCGGCGACTCGGTTGGCGGCGGCGCTTCGGGAACACGGGGCTCACGTGGAGTCTGGACCCGCAGACAGTCTGCGGGTTGAAGGCGCGCGGGACGTCTTTGCCGCCCTTAACAGCGCGTTCCGTGCCGCCGCCGAACGTCGCCCGACGGTCATGCTCGCCGCGTTCTGCAGCGCGGACGCCTCGGGCCCGATGCATAGCGAACCGGCGCTCTACGCGCCCATAGGCCATGTGGAGAACGACTTCGACAAACCAACCCCGGCTGGCCAGATGCGTGCTGCGGAGTCGCGGATCGTCCTAAGTCCAGAATACGAAGAAGGTCTCGACGGCCTGACCGAAGGCGCGCGAGTGGTCGTGCTGTTCCACTTCCATCGTTCCGAGGGCTACGAACTCCTTCAGTCTCCGCGGGGAGACGCCACCCGTCCGCGGCAGGGCGTGTTCTCGTTGCGGAGCCCGCGCCGGCCCAACCCGATAGGCGCCACAGTCACGGAACTGGTGGGCGTGCAGGCGAATGTGCTTCGCGTCCGAGGACTGGACGCTCTCAACAAGACACCGGTACTCGACCTGAAGATGGAGTATGGAGAGGCGCCGTCATGACGACTGTATACGGTCCCGCCCCGTCCCGTCGCTTGGGCCAGTCCCTGGGGGTCGACCCGATACCCCGCAAGACATGCAACTACAACTGCGTCTACTGCCAGCTTGGCCGCACCATGCCAGTCACGAACACGCGGCGGG
>JABGQA010000033.1:0-4619 GCA_018644665.1 Candidatus Poribacteria bacterium | reverse complement strand
ATCCTCACGGAAGTGCGGCGTGCGATCGACTCGCATCGACGCGACGAGATCGACCATATCACGTTTGTGGGACAGGGCGAGCCGTTGTTGTGCGCCAGCCTGGGTGAGTTGATCCAAGGCGTCAAGGCCATGACGGATATCCCTGTCGCCGTCATCACGAACGGGTCGCTTCTGTCGGATGCCTCCGTGCGACAAGACCTCCTCGCCGCGGACATCGTGATGCCGAGCCTCGATTCCGCCGACATGGCGACTTTCCGTCGCATCAACCGGCCGTGGGCAAGCCTACGTATCAACGAGATCGTCGACGGATTCGCTGCGTTCCGCCGGGAGTTCCGAGGCGATTTGTGGATAGAGGTCATGCTGGTCCGCGGGCTCAACGATGGGATGGCTCGCCTGGAGAGCCTGCGGGACGCCCTCAACCGCATTGAGCCGGATCAGATACATCTGAACGTGCCGACCCGGCCTCCCGCTGAAACGTGGGTACGGCCGTCGGACCACACGAGTCGCGAGTGTGCGCGGCAAATCCTCGGACGCGTCGCCCACGTTGTGGCGCCATATGAGGGCCTGTTTGACCCGGGCCGGGACGCGCAGCTCGTTGACGCGCTCGCCCAGATCATCCGCCGGCATCCTATGTCGGAAGCTGAGTTCATCAGAACCGTCTCACAAAGGCACGAGGCCGTTACACCGCGAGAAGCCATGGCCGAACTGCTGGGCCGTGGATTGGCTCACCGTGTGCAATGCCGAGGACGGAGTTTCCTGACGGCGGCGCGCGGCCGCGAAGGAGAGAAACAGCGGGAGAATCACCCGGCCGGACACCGTGAGTGATGGGCCGGACGTGGCTGGAGTTGGGCAGGGATCTGAAACTTGGCGTGAGGTGACCGCCGATGCACCCCAGTAACTTCGTGCCGGTGATGGCGGCGAGTCTGTTGGCCTGCGCGATGACCTCGCTTGGTATCCATGGGATATCCAGGCGCAGCACGTGGGGCCGAGCGAATGCAGTCTACTTCATGAGCTTCGCCGCCGGCGTGCTCATCTCCGTGTCGTTTACGCACATCGTTCCTGAGTCCCTGCGGATGTACGCACGCGCGCCGGCCTTCCTCCTCGTCGGGTTTTTGGCCTTATACACGCTCAATCGGTTCCTGATCCCCTACGTATGCCAGGACCATGGGCGTGAGACAGCATCCGGCATCGTCCCGGTGCTCGGCATCGGGTTCCACTCCCTTCTGGACGGCGTCATTTACTCGGTGACGTTCGAGGTGAGCGTCTTCACAGGCGTGCTCGCGACGGCGGGCCTAATCCTCCATGAACTTCCCGAGGGCATCGTCACCTACCTGCTCCTCGAACGTAGCGGACTGGGCCGAGCCCGGTCGGTGACGTATGCCTTCCTAGCAGCAGCAGTCTCGACGCCGCTAGGGGCCCTCGTCTCCTATCCGTTCGTGGATCGACTCGACGGGCCGGTTCTGGGGATGCTGCTCGCCACTTCCGGCGGCGCCCTGATTTATGTAGGCGCGTCGCACCTTCTCCCGGAAGTGGAAAAGGCCGCCAGGCGGTACAGCGTCCTGTCGCTGGCCGCCGGCGTGTTGGTTGCTGGGCTAATCGTCATGGCCAATGGATGACCCACGAGCGTCAGGAGGACGCGTCATGAAGATCGGAACCTGCAGAGCTAAGCGGGGATCCCTCACCCAAGGGGAATTGCAGGTCGCCGTGGATCCAGAGGGGCGCGAAGTATACACGCCCGTCGTGATCGCGCGTGGCAAGCAGGACGGGAAGACGATGTTCCTCTCCGCCGGCGTACACGGGGACGAACTCAACGGAATCGTCGTTCTTCAGCGATTCATCCGCACACTGGACGCGACCGCGTTGCGGGGCTCGGTCATCTTCCTCCCCTTGGTGAACGTCGCCGGCTTCCGCCGCGGTCAACGGAACGTGCCGTACGACGACAGAGACCTCAACCGGTGTTTCCCCGGTGCCGCCAACGGGACCGTATCCGAGCAGATTGCCCACACGGTCTTCCAGGAGGTGGTTGCGTGTTGCGACTTCGGGATCGACGTACATGACTCGGGGATCGACAGCGTGTTGCTTCCCCATGCGAGAGCGCATATTCGAGATGAGGCCGGCGACTACGACCACGATCGTATGGACCCAATCGCGGCGTTCGGCACGGACATAATCATGCTCTGCCGAGGTGCGGACGGAGTGATGACTATCGAGGCGGGCCGACATCTGGGCGTACCTGCGTTCACGGTGGAGATCGGGGGCGCAGGGATACTGTGGGACGGGTTTATCCATCGCGCGGTGACCGGCCTGAGGAACGTGCTCGTCCATCAGGGCATGCTGGACGGCAAGATGCTCTTGCCCCGCGAGCAGTACGTCATTCCCGGCGAAGATGACGTGAGCATCAGAGCCCCAATCGAAGGCGTTCTCGAGCTAGAAACGCAGCTGGGCCACGCCGTTGGTCGTGGAGAATGGCTGGCACAGATCCACGATCCCATCGCATCACGCCACGAAGTCATCCGAGCCGGACAGTGTGGCGTGGTCCACGACCTGAACGTCCACGCACACGTCGACGTGGGCGATGCCGTGGTAGGTATCTTGGAGTTCACGACGTGCCCCGAGAGGGGACGGAGACCGAGCCCAGGGAACGTGGAGACGATCATCAACGAAGCGTCCGACAGCGTAGCGCTCTGTGAGTCCGAAGTGTTTGAGGAAGCGCTGACATTGACCATCTGACGGGCGGGACGCCCAGCATAGCTGCTAGCAGGAGGCCTCTGATCATGAAGATCGCGGCAGTCACCGACAACTACAAGACCATCACCGAGCACTTCGGACGGGCGCGCCACTACGTTGTTTTCACGGTCGAAGACGGGGAAGTCGTGAGCAGGGAGATCCGGCAGAAGAACACGGCCGTGATCTACGGGTCGGACTGCGGCGCGGAACGCCCCCCCATAGAACCTGACCGCAGCTTTGGCGCAGGCAGGGGGCTCCGCCTTTCGCGGACGATCTCCGTGATAACCGATTGCGATGTGGTCCTCGCGCGTGGGCTGGGAGCCGGTATGTATAGGAACCTGCAGCAAGCTGGCATCCGGCCGTTTCTGACCGATGTGGCGGATGTTGAAGAGGCGGTCTCGGCTTACATCGAAGACCGTCTAGTCGAACAACCGGATCGCATTCACGCGTCCGGCGCGTGATAGGACCTGGCTGGTCGTCCAGACCCGAAGGCGGGCGCGAGGAGTTCACGGTCACGGCTACCAAGAAAGAGAAAAGCACTCATGGCCATGGAGGGCGAAACCGAGGACGCGGCCGAGTTCCTACGCTTGCACGACCCCGAGGGCCGCTCACACGAACGCGACGGGGAAAACGAACGTCGCCCACAGCGGCGACAGGAATGACACGGGCCGACGAGGAAGGCCCGGTGGAGGCCAGAAGATGAGAATACGCAGCCTCTCGATTGCGGCGACCGGCTTTGCGTGGATGATTCTGGGCGGCATGGCCGTCGCCCAAGAAGCGATAGACGTGACGCCTGACCCCCAACCCACGAGCCCGCGCCTGGAAGCGCAGGTACAAGCGTCGTCCTGGTATCCCGTCTGTGGATGCGCCCCCCGCGGACGGACCTGGAGATCGGACATGTGCCCCTACGCGCGTGCTGGCCGAGGTGGACGCAGCGTCTGGGGCGGACGCCGACGCCGACGCGGCGGACCTGTCCGCCATGGAGCGTACAGCGGCTGGGGTTACGCCTGGGCAGACGCGACGTCCCAACCAACCATTGTGGCCCGCACGATAACAGTGAACGAGGACGGGTTCGACGTCCTCATCGAGACCGACGACCCCGATCGAGTCGCCACGTTACAGCAGCAAGCTCAGGCCCGCGTCGAGGCCGGATGGATGGCGCGTTCCCGCCCCGGCCGGGATCCCTTGTTCGCGAAGCTGTACGAGCATCGTGAAGCGCTGGAGATGTCGACCGAGAACACGGACAAGGGGGTATGCGTAACCCATCGAGGCGTGACGCCGGAGGCGGCGGCGCTTGTCCGACAACTCGGCAAGCGGCTGCGGGATGTGGGCTATGGGCGAAGACATCGTTGGTTCGAGGGTCGACGTAGTGGTCGTCGAGGCCCGCGTCGAGGCTGGTGGTAGCCGCGCCGGACGTCATATTGATCCACAGAGGGTCGCCGGTTGGTGGCCCTCTTCACCGCTGAGGAACCAGGTCTGATTCGCGCGCCCGGGGCGTGTCGACCGTATAGCCAATAGGCCCCGCGCCACACATCCAGGTCGATACGGAGACAGCGCCATGGACACCGCGCCGAGAAGCCATCAAGTTATCGGCACGAGCCCAGTACGCCACGACGGTGCTGCGAAGACCACGGGCGCAGCGCGGTTCGGCGTCGACATCCACCTCCCAAACATGCTCCATGGGGAGATTCTACGTAGTCCACACGCCCACGCGCGCGTCGTGCGGATCGACACCTGTCAGGCGATGGCGACACCGGGAGTTATCGCCGTCGCTACCGGGGACGACTTCCCGTCGGAGCATAGCCAGAGTCGTAACCTGCTCGCACGTGACAAGACGCTCTATGACGGGCACGCCATCGCCGCCGTGGCCGCAGTGAACCCGCACATCGCCG
>JABGQA010000129.1 GCA_018644665.1 Candidatus Poribacteria bacterium | reverse complement strand
ACATACCTGCGACAGGACTATCGGACTCGCACGTCACATGATTGAGATAGACTCTTAGTAGTCGGTGCGCAGACCGAAGATCACACCGCGGTCGTCTTCGAGGACGTTCTCGCCTCCGATGATGAGGCGGGCGTGTCCGAACGGGCGGATCATCGCCTCGATGTCGAGGCGCGGCGCGACGAGATCGTCGTCGGCGTCGAGGAGCGGACGCGTGATGCGGAGCGCTTCGGCCCGCAACGTAAGCCAGTTGTGTGGCGCCCAATCCACGCCGACCGTCGCCTCGGACTCCACGAAACCAAGGCGCGCCCAGACCGGTCCTACCCGCTGCGCCAGCATCAGGCTCATCAGGTCTGCGGAGTCGCGTGTGCTCACCCCGGCATAGGCCGACTGATTCGCGTTGCGACGGAGAAGCACCCCGAATTCGCTCTGGACACCCTCGGGCTCGCTCCGGTAGGTCACTTCCGCGCCAACGGTCGCGATTGGCTCGTCGAATGCTGTGATGTCCTCGACGCGGGCGGAAAGCGTGTCCAGGCGCGTGAGAAGGGCGCCGGCCGCGTCCAGGGTCTCGCTCGTCTTCGTGATGACGCCGTCGTCGCTCAGCAGGCTGCCTATCGCGCCTTCGCCGCTCTGCGCCTTTGCCGCGATCGCGTCGATCCGTGTCATGAGCGCCTGCCCGCTGACGACCGCCTCGTCCAAGCGCGTCAACGTGGCGTTGAGACGCGCTTGCTCGGACGTCACCGCGTCGGTCGTCTCGTCCAGGGCGCCCTCGAGAGATACGCGCAGCGCCCGCGCCTCGGCGACCATGTCAGAGATTGCTGTGCGCGTGTCGCCGATCGCGGCGTTGGCGTTCTCTACGACGCCGTCCAGATCACCGCGCGCCGCAGCGATGAGCTCGTCGACCGCGTCGGCGGCCGCGCCGAGGCGCGCGCCGGTCTCGATGATCTGTTCGTCCGCGTGCGTGAGAGTGGCTTCGGCGCGATCCACCAGGGCCGGCACTTGCGCGTCCATCGTCTCGGCGACCCGCCCCATGCGCTCGAGCAGCGGCTCCGCCTGCGCCACGAGTTCGTCCACGGAATCCGCGGTCGTGGTCATGAACTCGCGGGCCGCGGCGGCCGTAGCCTTCACCTCGCCCTGGCTTTCGTCCACCACCACCGTCAACGACTCGATCAAGGCCATCGTCTTCTTGACGCTGTCTTGCATCTCGCCGACGAGCGCCATCATGTCCGGCGCGCCTTTGCCGTAAATCGGCTCTGCGTAGTCGATCTCAGGCGCATCCTGGGGCCCGTTGGTGAGCGCGATGTACGTCTCGCCGACGAAGCCGAGCACCTTGAGTTCGGCCAGAATCGGGTGGCGAAGGGGGATGGGCGACTCCACGCGAACTGTCACTTCGCCGTACCCCTCTGGGTCCAGCCGAATGCCGACGACCTTACCGATGTGCACGCCCGCGAGCTGGACATCGCCGCCACCCTTGACGTTGCTCAGCGCGTCGAAGCGGAGCGTGAGTTCTTCGCCGGGAATCCCCACGTGCCAGTCTGACGATAGCGTAAGGACGATGACCAGCAGGACGAACCCGACCGCAACGAACACGCCTACCTTGAGTTCTGCTTCCCAGCGCAACGGTATCTCCTACTGCGGCGTGCTACGCCCCGTTTGCCGTCGCCGGGACTTCCTCGGGCCGGAAGAACCGACGTGCCAACCCAACGTCCGACTGCCGCACCTCGTCGGGCGGCCCCTGGTGCACGATGACCCCACCCTCTGTGAGTGCGATAAGGCTACCCACGAACAGCGCGCTCTCGACGTCGTGTGTCACCACGACGGACGTGATCCCGAGCCGTTCGTGTAGGTCGCGAATCATGATGTTGATCCCGCGACCCGTGATTGGGTCCAAGCCGGTCGTCGGTTCGTCGTAGAGTATGAGCGACGGCCGCATCACGATCGCCCTCGCTAGTCCGACGCGCTTCCGCATGCCCCCGCTCAGCTCCGCCGGCTTGAGCGCCTGCGTGTCCGCCAGGTGCACCAGCTCGAGCGCGTCCGCGACGGCGTCTCGGATCTCGGACTGCGACATGCGGCGGTGCTGCCGAAGCATGAACGCGACGTTCTCCTCCACCGTCAGAGAGTCGAACAGCGCCGCGCCTTGGAACAGCACGCCCATATGCTGCCGCAATTCGCTGAGAGCGGCAGTCTTCAGCGCCGTCACGTCCTTCCCGTCCACCCAGACGTGCCCGGAATCCGGCCGCATGAGACCGATGATGTGCTTCAGCAGCACGCTCTTGCCGCACCCGCTCGGCCCCATGATGACGGTGGTTTCGCCGCGCGGGATGTCGAACGATAGGCCGCGCAGCACGTGCTTTTGCGCGAGAGACTTGTGCACCGACTCCACCCGCACCATGTGCGTGCCCGCCGCGCCGGCGTCGTCTGACTGGTGCTCCACGTCCATCATACAGCTACCGGCCCATGCCTCTGTGTTTTCAGATGTCGGTGCCGGCAAGCTAGAAGCCGAGCACCTCGTGACCGATGAACTCAATGAGGAAGTCGGCGATAAGGATCAGAACCAGCGACATCACTGCGCACGCGGTCGTGGCCTTGCCAACGCCCTCCGCTCCCGACGCCGGCGCCACCGTGAAGCCCATGTAGCAGCCGATGGTCGCGATGATCATTCCGAACGTCGACGACTTCACGATCCCCGTCAGCACGTCCTCGGTGCCGAACCCGCGAGCCGACGTGACCATGTGCCAGAAGAACTCTCCGCTCATGCCCGTCCGGCCGCCCGACAGGCTTAGCGCGGACGTCGCCAGCAGGTATCCTCCAACGATCGCGATCGCGTTGGCGAACGTGGTCAGGATCGGCAGCATGATCGCGCACGCGATGAACCGCGGCACGACGAGATACTGCACGGGACTGGCGCCCATCGCCTCGATGGCGTCGATCTGCTCGGTCACCTTCATCGTGCCCAACTCGGCGGTGATCGCAGCGCCGATCCGCCCGGACAGCACGAACGCAGTCAGGACGGCCCCCAGCTCCTTCACGACCGCGGTGCTCACGAACGCGCCGAGCAGCCCCTCCGAGCCCAGGTGCTTGAGTTGATGATACCCCTGCAGCGCCAGCACCATCCCCACGAACAGGCTGTTGATCGTGACGACCGGCAGCGACTGGACGCCCACCCTCTGGAACTGGTCGAACAGATTCGATATGAAGAACGGGCGTGCGAAGAGATACCGGAGCGTCGACAAGATGAGCAGCGTGACCGACCCGATGCTCCGCAGCCCCCCGAGGATGGAGGCCCCCAGGCGCGTGGCGAACGCCCGCGGCAGGCCGCGGACGGTCGGGCGTCGTGATGTTACGGCGAGGCTGTCAGGCATTAAGGCCGCTAGACGTAATCCGCAGGCATGTGGTCCGACGACTTGAACAGGAGATACTGGTTCTGGAAGTCTAGCACGACGGTTCCCAGAGCTCCGTTACGATGCTTCCGCACGATGATCTCGACCTGTCCCGCCGTCTCTGAGTTCTCGTTGTAGTAGTCGTCTCGATACAGGAACATCACGATGTCCGCGTCCTGCTCGATGGCGCCCGACTCGCGCAGATCGGAGAGCATCGGCCGCCGGTCGTTTCGGCTCTCCACCGCGCGGTTGAGTTGCGACAGGGCCATCACGGTGACGTCCAATTCGCGGGCCAGCTCCTTGAGCGACCGGGAGTAATCGGAGATCTCCTGCTCCCGACTGTGGTGAGCGCGCGTCCCTCCCTGGAGCATCTGGAGGTAGTCCACGATCACGAGGCCGAGGTTCGGGTAGCGCATCTTCAGCCGACGGCTCTCCGCCCTTACCTCCATCAGCGTGATGCCTGGCGTATCGTTGATGAAGATCTGCGCCGTCTCCAACTGGCCTGCCGCCTCGGACAGCCGACGCCAATCATCCGAATTCAGCGTCCCCTGACGGATGCGCGACATGTCGATCCGCCCGAGCGTCGCCAGCATGCGTGTCAGGATCTGCTCGCGCCCCATCTCCAGCGTGAAGATCGCCACAGCCTGCCGGTCCTCATCGCTCCGGCACGCGACATTCGCCGCGATGTTGTGCGCGAAGGCGCTCTTCCCCATCGAAGGGCGCGCCGCCACCACCATCAGGTCCGCCGGATTCAGCCCGTAGAGCAGCTGGTCGAGGTCCGGCAGGCCGGTCGGAATCCCGACCAGCTTGTCCTTGCGCTTGTAGAGCTGTTCGATGTACTCCATCGTCTCGCGGAGCACCTGCTCTATGTCGACGAATCCCCGGTCCTCGCGGTAGTTCACCTCGAAGAGAATCCGTTGCGCCTGGTCGACGACCTCTTCCAGTTCGACGTCGTCGCGGCCCGCGCGGCCGATGATTTCCGTCCCGGCGTGCACCAGTGCGCGTCGCGTCGACTTGTCGCGCACGGTCTCCGCGTAGTATTCCGCGTTGGCGGCGGTCGGAACGCTCTCGTGCACCTCGTACAGGTATGCGACCCCGCCGACGCGGCTGAGGTCATCGGACCGTTTGAGTTCGTTCGCGATCGTGTACAGGTCGATGGGGTCGCTGCGCTGCGTCAGACGCAAGGCTGCCGCGTATATCAGCTGATGGGCCGCCTTGAAGAAGACCGTTGTCTGCTCGCCGAGAATCGACAGAACCCGGTGGATGGCCTCGGTGTCTACGAGGACGGCCCCGAGTACGTGCCGCTCAGCGTCCAGATCATGCGGACTTACGTCCGATGCCATTTCCATCCTCTCTCGACAGGAGATCGGCTGGAGATAGAGACGCTACGCGGCATCGGCGAGTTACGCCTCGGCTTCTGTCCCTAGGTCGCTCTCGGGCAGGACGACCTCGACCTGTATGGTCGCCGTCACCTCGGGATGCAGACGGATGTCCACGGTGTACTGGCCAAGGTCACGGATCGGCTCCGCCAACTGGATGCGCCTACGATCCACCTCGATACTGTTCGCGGACAGCGTGTCGGCTATGTCTGCGGTCGTGACGGAGCCGAACAGTCGGCCGGACTCGCCTGCCGTCTGCTCGAGGACTACCAGGATCGGGTTCAAGACCTCGGCGAGATCCTGCGCGTCCTGCAAGTCCTTCAGCTCGGAGGCGCGGCGCGCCTGTAGCCGTGCCGCCAGACGTGTACGGTTCGAATCCGTCGCATGCACGGCCAGTTCGCGCGGCAGCAGATAGTTGCGCGCGTATCCGGCCGACACGCGCACTACATCGCCCGCGCGGCCTACCGGCGCCACGCTCCGCAAGAGGATCACCTCGACGTTCGCCATCTCTTCGTCCTCAACATCGTGTCTCGCGCCCGCTTTGGTTGCGCGCCGGGCGCCTCGCCGGTCCATGGCTTAGAACGGAATGTCGTCGTCCGCGGGAGCGCTGCCCTGTGACTGGGACTGCGACGGCTGCGCAGCCGGCCGACTGTACGAGTCGCCCGAGCCTTGGCCTCCGCCGTCGCCGTCCGGCCGGTCCAGGAACTGCACGGTCTGCGCACGCACGCTGTGTGCGGAGCGCTTGTCACCGGAGTCGGTCTCCCACTGCCGGAACATCAGGTTGCCTTCGACGAGAACGCGGCTGCCTCGCTTGAGATACTGGTTGCATATCTCGGCGAGACGCGCCCACGCGTCGATGTCGACGAAACAGGTCTCCTCTTTCCGGTCGCCGTTCCGATCTGTGTATCGGCGGTTCACGGCCAGCCCCAGCTTGGCGACCGCAGTGCCGCTGTCCAGGTAGCGCATCTCAGGATCACGCGTCAGGTTCCCGATGAGGATGACCTTGTTCATCTCGGCGGCCATGTCCGGCTCCTTCCAAGCGTATCCTAGTCGTCGTCAGCGTCCGTCGCCGGCTCGGCCGCCGTTTCGGGCGCTTCTGGAGCGGCGTCGGCCGCCGGCTTCGGCGTGTCGGCTTCGGCGTCGGCGTCGGCCGGCGCGTCCGCTGGCGCATCCGCTGGCGTGTCGGCCGGCGCATCCGCTGGCGTGTCGGCCGGCGCGTCCGCTGGCGCGCTGCGGCGCGGCGGCCGGTCGTCGTCTCGACGGCGCGGTGGGCCGTCACGACGCGGGCCGTCACGCCCGTCCCCGGGACCTCCCGGGCGGCGTCGGCGATCCGGCCGCTCGCGGGAGTCACCAAGGCTGATAACCATCGCCTCGGGGTCCACCTCGCAGCGGACCGTAAGGTGGCGCAAGATCGGCTCGGTAATCTGATAGTGGCGCGTAAGCTCTGGGATGAACTCCGGCTTACCTTCGAATACGAAGAAGACGTAGATGCCTTCTTGGTAGCGCCGTACAGGGTACGCCAGCTTCCGGCGTCCCCACACATCGGTCCTGACGAGGGTGTTCCCACCGGACTCGATAAGGGCCTTGATCCCCTCGATCTGGGCGTCGATCTCGGCGTCATTCAGCGATGGTTGTATCACCGCCGTAGTCTCGTATGTTCGCGTCGGGACGTAATGCCGCAACAGGTGTGCCTCCCTGTGGTCTATGGCTCCCGGAGCGCCCTATGCATGTTATGGGATCGACCGCCGCTTACGTCAACGCGGCGCAGACGTGTGGCACCCTTTGGGAGCAGGGCTTCCTGATGATACCCCACGACATGCGGGCGTTCAACATTATGGCTCAGTCGGGGCCGCCGGTGGCCGTCCGGTTGAAGCGGCTCATAGCTTGGGTCAGGCCGTCCCGGGCCGCGTACTCGACGGCATCCGCAGCGTGCGCGACGAGCGCTTCGGCGCCCTTGCGTTCTCCCGGTCGGAACCGCCCCAGCACGTACTTGATCGTGGGCGTCCGCCCTGGCGCGGGCCCGATGCCCAGGCGAAAGCGCGGGAACTCCCGCGTCGAGAGTGAGTCGATCACCGATGCGATGCCATTGTGCCCGCCGTCGCTTCCCTGCGGACGGATGCGCAGCGCGCCCAGTGGGATGTTGAAGTCGTCGACCACTACCCACGCGGCCGCGGATGTCAGGTCGTACGCGGCGAGGACGTCGCGGACGCTGTGCCCGCTGTTGTTCATGAATGTGAGCGGCTTGACGAGAAGCACGTGTCGCCCGCCGATCTCGACGGGCATCAGCCATGATTGGTGCTTCATGTACGGCGTGCGGCGAGAGTGGCGCGATGTCAGGAGGTCCACGACTTCGTAGCCGAGGTTGTGCCGCGTCCCCTGGTACTTCTCGCCCGGGTTGCCGAGACCCACCAGGACGATCTCGGGCGCGGTCACTTCATCTCCGCGAATTGCGCGAGGGACAGCGGAGCGGATATGTCGAGTTGGCCGCCGATGGTGTCGATCTCCTGGCCGTCAACGAGAAGCTGTACGTCGACGATCGTCGGCAGGTTGGCGCGGATGGTCTTGGCGAGGCCGATCACGAACTCCGTTTCCGCCGTCAAACCCGCGTTCCCGTCGACGAACTCCGCTGACAGGTTCACGTACGCGCGACGTCCGTCATCCACGTGCGCGCTCAACAGGCGCGCAGACCGCGCGACCCCGGAGCCAGATTCGGCGACGCGGCGCAGCCACGTCACGACGACGCGCCCGAGCCGCAGCCCTTCATCCGTCGGGACGGTCACCGATTCGGCGTAGGTAACCCACTCGCCGGAGTCGCCATCCGGCACGACCATCTCTACCTGGCGTGTCTGCCGAGACGATGCGTCCGTGGCGAGCGTATCCCAGCGTTCCAGATCCGCGGCCGTAGCGCGCGGCCCGGACGACACGCGACGCGGCCCCACGCCGGGGTTCGCCGCGATGATCCAGAGCACGGTCGCCGCTACCACCAAGAGCCCCAGGCCGCCCCCAATGATGTACGGCGTCGCGCGCGCAGAGGGTTCGCCGTTTTCGGCCACCAGTACCCCTCTAAGGTCGGTAGGCCGACAGACCGGCCCATATCGCTTCAGCCGCTCTGCGGGCCGTGGTTGGATTCAGCCACAGGCGTGCCTCTCCGACGCTGGAGAGGTAGGCCATTTCCAGGTGCGCAGCGGGCATCGCCGCGCCGCGAACTGTGACGAGGGGCAGGACGTCCTGCTCTCCCACGAACCCCGCCGCCTCTAGACCCACATGCAGCGCATCTGACAGACGTCTCGCGGCCGATCCGTCGGCTGAGCCACCTACGACCAGGCGATAGCCCGATCGCGTGGGCGAGAGCGAGCTGTTGAAATGCACGGCGAGGTAGACCGTGGACCGACGCCCTTCGGCCCGCCCGAGCCGTTCCGGGGCCGTCATCGACACATCCGCGTCCCGCGTCAGCGCGACGAGGCCGCCGACCGAACGGGCCACGTTCGCGATCTCCCGAGCTAGCTCAAGCGCGAGGGTCTTCTCCGTGAGACCGTTCAGCGAAACACCCTCGTCCGATCCGCCGTGACCGGCATCGACCATCACCCGCAGTTGGGACCACGCGCTCCGGCGGGCGGGAGTCGGCTTGTAGGGCACGTCCACGTCCGGCGCGGCTTCCAGCACGTCGGGCGACGTATGGTCGGGGACGGTCTCGTCGGCCTGCACCGACCCGACCGTCAACCGCGTGCCTCCCATGTCGAGCAGTACCGGGACTTGCACGGTCACAGGCGTCACAAGAGTAAGGAACTCCACGGGGAGCCACACTACGCCATCGCGATCTACCGGAGGCTGAGTGAGCGTGACAGGGTCGCGGCCGGCGATCTCCACCGCTGTGTCGCCAACGCGGCAGCGCGCGGTGGCGCGTGCGCTCTCCGCGCGGAGCTGAACCGTGATCTTGCCGACGGCAGGCGTGTACCGGTAGCGGAACTCGACGGGTCCGTTCACGCCGTCGAAGACGCGGCGCACGTCCTCGGCGGCGACGTAAGCGCCGCCGTCTATGTACTGCTTGTCGAGCTGCCCAATGGCGAGGCCGTTCGACGTCATGACGGACAGAATCTCGGCGCGCGCTGCTCCCGCCAGGAGCAGAACCAGAAGCGTCCCCACGCGGAGCAAACCGGTGGGGACGCCACATACTTTGAGATGACGAACTGACCGACTGGGCGCTCTACGCGTCGTCGTCGTCGTCGTCGCCGGCTTCCGCATCCTCGCCATCGCCCTCGCCCTCGGGGGCCTCCTCGCCTTCGGCAAGTTCGCCCTCGATCTCTTCCTCGGGGACGATCTCGTCGAGCTCGATGATACGGGGGATAATCACCTGGGCGACCAGGGTCTCGGGCGGATCGACCACTTCGACGCCCTCGGGGAGAATCAACTCACTCACGTGGATGCCATCGCCGATGTTCCACTCGGACACGTCGACGACGATCGCGTCTGGGATGTTGCCGGGGAGCACGCGTATCTGTAGCGAGTGTGCCGGGTTCTCGAGCACGCCACCTTCGGCGATGCCAACGGGTTCTCCCTGCAGGTCAACCACCGCTTCTATTGTGATTTCCTGATCCATGCGAATCGACTGGAAGTCGACATGGAGCAGATCGCGCCACACCGGGTGCTGCTGGACTTCCTTCACGATAGCCAGCAGTCGCTCGCCACCCACCGTAAGGCTGATGAGCGCTCGGTCCGCCGCTTCGTTTACGATGGCGTCGCGGAACGCTCGCGTGTCGATATCGATAGGCCGCGCCTCTTCGCCGGCTCCGTATACGACTGCCGGCAGCCTACCAGCCCGGCGTAGCGACCGCGCGGCGCCCTTGCCGCGGCCGTCGCGCGTCTCCGCTTCGATGCGTACCTGCTGCATTACCCGAACTCCGATAGCTACGAGTCTATATACGTCTCACGCCGGGGCATGGCATACCGTGTCAAAGTGTATCGGCGGCCATGTGGACGGTCAAGCCGACGCCGAGGCGGCTGTGACCGGGATTCGTCGGACGTCGGAGGCGGGGGGCAACACCCCTCCGCCGACCGAACGCGTGTACGTCCTTCGCCGGGCAGGGCACCGTTGAGATTGGGTTTGGTGTCACCTCACGCCCTCTACGCCCTGCCGCCTTCTGTCATTCGCCCTTCGCGATCGCTCGCGACATCGAGTGCGGATGCACCGAGCAGAAACCGATCGCCGCATTCCTCCGCCGTTCGAGGAGCACGCCGACACGGGCCCTGGCGACACGCCAGGGCGAGTCACGTTGCGAAGTGGAAGTCACGTTGGTATAGTTATTGCTAGACGCACGGCTTCGCGTACCGGAGGCTCCCACACGGTGCATTACCGGCGGTGGCGACGGCGTAGCAAGGATGCCGTGTACAGCGCGGCCCTGAACGGCTTCTCCGCGTTGACCGCGGCGCTTCCTGAAACGGCCGTGGCACGAGCAGGAGAGTCCACCGCGTCGCTGGCCTACAGATGTCTCCGTTCCGAGGCGGGGCGGACCCGGCGGAACCTAGCGGCCGCGTTCCCGGAAATGGCGTCCGATGCGGTGGACGCGCTCGCGCGCGCCTGCTTCCGACACCTGGGCGCCGCGCTCACTGACGTCCTTCGGTTCGACGCGTTGACGCCGTCGAACATCGGCGACCACGTCGACGTGCGCGGGTTGGAGCGGGTGCACGCCGCGTTGGAGAATGGCCACGGCTGCGTGATTGCCACCGCCCACTACGGCAACTGGGAGATGTTCGGCGCGGCGTTGTCCTTAAGCGGGCTAGCGGTGAACCCGATCGTGCGTGAATTGCGGTCGGATCCTCTGGACCGGTGGATAGATGGGCGGCGGCGGCTCGTAGGCATGAAGCCGGCGTCACGACAGCGTAGTCTCCGGCGGGCCGTCGAGGCGTTGAAGGGGAACGAGGTCGTCGTGATGTTGCCGGATGTCGACACGTCTGTAAGGGGCGTATTCGTGGACTTCTTTGGGCGTCCGGCTTACACGGCCGTAGGGCCGGCGTTGCTGAGCGCACGGTATGGCGCGCCTCTGCTCTCGGGGTTCCTGACGAGGCAGAGCCATGGCCGGCACCTGTTGGAGTTGCACGAGCCGGTCGCGGGCAGCGGCGTCCCATGCAGCGACGATGCGCTCGCCGCGACAATGGCGACGGTGACTACCCGTATCGAGGCGCAGATACGGCGCCACCCCGAGCAGTGGATATGGATGCACCGACGATGGCGAACGCAACCGGGCGACGCGGCCTGATGCGGATGGTCCTAGTTGCGGTCGTGCTTGCGATGTCAGTCGGATGTGGCGCCGACGAGGAGAGAGTCGACGAGGAGACCCCAGTCGTCGCCGAAATCGACACCTTCGCCATGGACCACTATAACGGTTCGGAGATCCGGTGGACGATGACCGGCGACCGCGCGGAGGTGCAGAAGGCAGGAGACGCGTTGTACGTCGACAACCCCCGTGTGCTGCTGTACGACACCGGCGCTCCGTCCCTGACGATCACAGGGACAAGCGGCACGATCGACAAGCTCAACCACGACCTCACGATCGAGGGATCGGCCCGCGCCGTCGCCCCGGATGGCGTCCTCCTCACTGAGAAATTGTCGTGGAAAGACGCCGATGGTACACTCAGTTCCGACACCGATGTGGAGCTGCGGAGGCGCGATTCGGTGATCTATGGCAGCGCGATGACCGGGCAGCCCGACCTGCGCAGGCTGCGCTTCGTCGACGTGACTTTCCGGCTAAACCCCGAGGACGAGACCATTGAGCCGTACCCGCTCGACACGCTCGATACGGGAGCCGTGGCGCAGTAGCCCAGCGGTCGCGCTTCGCGTCGCGATTGCCGCGGTTCTTGTAGCGCTCGCGGCGCACGCGCCCGCGCAGACCGGCGACGGCGATGACACGACATCGGCGTCGCCCGATCCCGCCGTTGGCGCGGATGACGCAGACTGGGTTGTCGGTTCCGCCGAAGAGTGGGAGGAGGACGCGGCCCTGGGTCGGCGCCTACTCAAGGGCAAGGTGCGCATCGACCGTGAGGATGGCTCCGGCCACCTCTACGCCGACGAGGTCGAGATGTTCTACGACCCGGACGGCGACAGCCGCAAGGTGGACACGATGCAGGCTCGAGGCAACGTGAACCTACGCGAGGCCGACTTCCTCGCGACGAGCGACACCGCCGACTTCACCGACGGCACGGCCGTCATCGACCTCACCGGATCCGTCGTGGTCTTCATCGATCGCGATCGCATGGAGGCCGACAGGTTCCGATACGACCGTCGAACGGGCAAGAAGAACGCGCAAGGGAACGTGAAGTTCCGATTCAGGCTGCCGAGCCAAGAGGGCGAGGCGCCTGCCGACCCGGCGGCGGAGACGGACGGCGAAGCCGCGGGAGCAGAGACCACGGACGACGCGACTGACGCGGCGGGCCAAGCGGACGCGGAGCAGCATGGCGGTTCTGAGGACTGAGAAGCTCGTAAAGAGCTACGGGAAACGCACCGTTGTCGATCAGGTGAGCCTGCACGTGGAGACCGGAGAGGTCGTCGGACTCCTCGGCCCCAACGGTGCCGGCAAGACGCAGACGTTCAGGATGACCGTCGGCCTCGTCGCACCCAATGAGGGCGAAGTGCTGGTGGACGAGGATGAGATAACGTCACTCCCCATGTACCAGCGCGCACGGAAGGGAATCGCTTACCTTCCGCAGGAGCCCAGCGTCTTCCGCAAGCTGACCGTAGGTGGGAACCTCCTCGGCGTCTTGGAGACGCAGGACATGACGAAGGCCGGTCGCCGCGAAGCCAAGGATCAGCTACTCGAGGAATTCGGGCTGACGCGGCTTGAACACAGCATGGCGTACACTCTGTCTGGAGGCGAGCAGCGGCGGACGGAGATCGCACGGACACTCGCGATCGCGCCGTCGTTCATCCTGCTCGACGAGCCGTTCGCCGGGATCGACCCGAAGACGATTCGGGACATACAGGGCGTGATCGAGCAACTACGGGCCCGCGGCTTGGGGATCATCATCACGGATCACAACGCTGCGGAGACGCTGGAGATCGCGGACAGAGCGTACCTGCTTGTGGACGGCAAGATACTGATGCACGGGACGCCCGGCGAACTGACGAAGAGCGAACTGGCGCGCAGGTATTACTTCGGTGACGCTCCCGGGCCGCGGGCCCGCGGAGCGCACGTGGCGGAGGCGCAATGAGAGTCGGATTCGGGCTCCAGCAGGTACAGTCGCTGAAGCAGACTCTGGTGATGACTCCGAAGCTGCAGCAGGCCATCAAGGTCATGCAGATGACGAGTCTCGACCTCCAGCAGCACGTCGATATCGAGCTGCAGGAGAACATCTTCCTCGAGGAAGGCCAGGATCTGGAGCTCGAGGACGAAATCGCCACAGAACTCAAGGAACTGGCCAGCGACGACCTGGAGACCAAGGTCGTCGAGGAGACGGAACCAGAGATCCGGGTCGAGGACTTCCTTGACGACAGCCTCCCGCCCTTCCGGGCAGAGGTATACGAGATCGAGGAAGGCGACGAGGACCGCCGGTCGGAGAACGCGCAGGAGACGACGTTCCTGGACTACCTTTCGGACCAACTGACCCTACTCCGCCTTCCCGATGCCGACCGAGCCGTCTGCGAACGTATCCTGGGCAGCCTGGACGCTGAAGGCTTCCTCGCCGTGACCATTGAGGAGCTCGCGCAAGAAGCCGAACGCGACGTGGATGAGGTCGAGGAGATACTGCGATACGTGCACACGCACCTCGACCCTGTCGGCATCGGCTGTCGCAACCGGCAGGAGTACTTTCTCGTGCAGATGGCGGCGCAGGACGACGGCGACCCCATCGCCCACGAGATTGCGCGAAACCACTACGGCGACCTCCTGCGCAACCGCATCCCACAGATCGCGAAGGCGTTACGAGACGGCGGGATGCGCGACGCGACATCGGAGCGCGTAGAGGAGGCGAAGCAGTGGTTCGCGAACCTACAGCTCTCACCGGCGCAGGGGTTCCTCGAAGGCTTCCACGGCGTCTTCCGCTACAAAACGCATGCGCAACCGGTGATCCCGGACGTCGTCGTCGTGAAGGAGGAGGAAGAATACGTCGTCAAGTCCGTCGACGAGTCCGTGCCGTCGCTGCACCTGAATCGGCGGTACCTTGATCTACTCCGGAACGGATCGGCGCTCGGGGCGGATGAGAAGAAGTGGCTGGAGGACTACCGGCAGCGGGCCCGCGAACTCATCAGCAGCATCCACGAACGGGGCCGCACCATCGAGAACGTCGCTCGCGAGATATTCACCGTGCAGGAGGAGTTCCTAGAGCACGGCGTCAAGCACTTGAAGCCGCTCGTGCTTCGCGACATCGCCGAGCGGCTCGGCAAGCATGAGTCGACGATCAGCCGTGCGACGAACGGCAAATACGTGCAGACGCCGCGGGGCATCTTCGAGTTGAAGTACTTCTTCTCTAGCTCGCTGGAAAGCTCCACAGGCGTGAGCGCCTCGTCCACGAGCGTCCGGGCGATGATCGGCGACATGATCCAGGACGAGGACACGGCGAAGCCGTTGAGCGACCAGAAGCTGAGCGACATGCTCTCCGACGGGCAGCTCAAGGTGGCCCGCCGAACGGTGGCTAAATACCGCGAGGAGCTCGGCATCCCCTCCTCGAGCCAACGCAAGAAGCGCTGGTAGCCGCGACCCGGTTGTCGGCCGCGCCTGCGGGGCCTATTCATTGGGCACAGGCCGCGACGCCGGTCACTCCACGGAGGCAGACATGCACATTGAACTGCACGCGCGTCGCTTCGATCTCCCGGAGCGCGCCCGCGAGGACATCTTGGAACGCGCCGAGTCGCTGGCCGACATCGGCTTCGACATCAGCGACGCTGTCATCGCCATCGAGGAATCGAAGGGACGATTCACGGCGGAGATGACAGTGTTTGGCAAGAGGGCGTCGTTCCACGCGGAGACGCACCTTGCCGACTCCGTGTCTGTGGCCGTGGACGCCACGTTCTCGAAGGTGCAGCGTCAGGTGCGGCGGCACAAGGATCGCATACAGGACAGCCGGAGACGTCCAAGAGCGCCAAGGGTGGCTGAGGATCTGCCCGACCTGCCGGACATCCCCGGCGAGGGCGAGGAGGCCCCGCTCGAGATCGTGCCGGCGCCGAACCTTTTCTACGCGAAGCCGATGAGCGTCGAAGAAGCCGCGCTGCAGTTGGACATGTCCGACGACGACTTCATCACGTTCCGGAACGCCAAGACCGACGACGTGAACGTCGTGTTCAAGCACGGCGCGGACACTGTCGGCTGGATACATCCGTAAGCGGACACGTCCGCCCCTACGCGCGAGCGAGTGCCTATGCCTAGCAGAATGACCGTGCACAAGTGGTTCCTGCGGATGCAGTATGAGCTCTCCTTGTGCCTGGTGAGCGGCGGCGAAGGCCTCGACAAGGAACTTACGACGCCTCAGGTCTCGCGGCCGGGCCTCACGCTTGCCGGCTATTTCCGGCACTTCGACGCGCGGCAGATGCAGGTGCTCGGACAGCAGGAGATCGCGTACGTTTCGGATCTGGCGCCGGCGCGGCGTGGCGAGATATTCCGGCAGATGCTCGACGCGGACATGCCCTGTGTCGTCGTCACGCGCGGTCTGGAGCCGCCCGCGGAACTCGTCGAGGAGAGCCGTCGCGCGGGCACGGCCGTGCTGTCGACGAAGATGCCCACCGGCTCATTCATAGCTCGCACGATCGTGTACCTCGAAGAGGAGTTCGGCCCCTCCGAGGTGCTGCACGCGAACCTCGCCGAAGTGTACGGCGTGGGCGTCCTTATACAGGGCAAGAGCGGCATCGGTAAGAGCGAGTGCATGTTGGAACTCGTGAAGCGCGGGCATCGGTTCGTGGCCGACGACAGCGTCGTGCTGAAGCACATCACTGGCCATCGCGTGGTCGGAACGTCGGCGCACCCGCTGAAGTACTACATGGAGGTGCGCGGTATCGGCATCATCAGCGTGGTGACGATCTTCGGCGTCACCGCCGTGCGCAGCCATAAGCGCGTCGGGCTCGTCGCCACCCTCGTCGGCCCCGACGAGTACAACGACGAGGGTCGCACTGGCCTCGACCAGGAAGAGGTCATGCTCATGGGCGAGATGCTGCCGCACGTCCGCGTGCCCGTGCGCGCCGGACGCAGCCCCGCCGTGTTGGTCGAGGTGGCCACGATGGATTTCCTGGCTAGGCGTATGGGCCATTACGCCGCCCGCGAGTTCGACGAGGCGCTCCTACGACAGATCGAGTCTGGCCAGGAGCCCGGCTCGGCGCCGTTCGGTGACTGGGACGATCAGGCGGACTTCTAGGCGAACGAGGCGAGATGGCAGCCGATCACGCGACACAGGTAGTGGTGCTGAACGAGAGAGGGCTGCACCTCCACGTTGCCAGCTTGCTCGCGCGGGAAGCATCGGCGTTTACGGCGGACGTGTTCCTACGCCGCGGGAAGGTCGCTGCCAACGCCAAGAGCGTAATGAGCCTAGCCCTGCTGGCCGCGCCATGCGGCACGGAACTCGAACTCAGCGCGAACGGCGACGACGCCCAAGCGGCCGTGGCATGCCTGGCGCGTCGTTTCGGGGAGAAGTTCGACGCCCCCTGACGTCGCTCACCGGCCGAACACGCCCTGCTGCTTAAGCGCCGTCTGTATCCGGTCCTGGATGATCCCTACCGATCGCGACGCGTCCAACACCCGGAAGCGCTTCGGCTCGCGCTTCGCGACATCCAAGTAGGCCTGTCGCACACGCGTGTGGAAGGGCGTCTTCTCGGCGTCTATCCGCGTCGTCTGTCCCGGTCGCGCGGCCATGCGGCCCTTCGCCGCTTCCGGGTCCAGGTCGAGCAAGAACGTCAGATCCGGCGTGCAGCCGTCCGCGGCGAACTCGTGCATGCTCGTCACGGCGGTCTTGTCGAGACCGCGACCCCCGTGCTGGTACGCGTATGTCGCGTCGCCGAAGCGGTCGCACAGGACGACCGAGCCCGCGTCGAGCGCCGGTCGGATCGTCTCCTCGACGTGCTGCGCGCGCGCGGCGAGCATCAGCAGCAACTCCGCGCGCGCGGACATGTTGTCGTGGTCTGCGTCGAGCACGAGTTCTCGAACCGCCTCGGACAGTCGGCTGCCTCCAGGCTCGCGCGTCTCGATGACGGTCTGCCGGTTCTTGCGCAGGAAGGCCGCCAGCGCTCGCAACTGCACGGTCTTTCCGGCTCCGTCGCCGCCCTCGAACGTGATGAACCAGCCCGGCCACGGGCGCGCCTTAGCTCTCATCTAGGCTCCGTTGCTCTTGCGCGTCGCGGCATGTCACGACGGTGGCGTGTACGTGCAGTCGACCCACTTGGCGTCGCTCGCGCCGCTCTGCACGGCTGTGTGAATGAAGTGCACGCCTCTGGCTCCGTCCTGCACCGTTGGGAAGTCCGTGTCGAACTTGCCGGGTGCCTCGCCGGACAGCTTTGCGGCCATCGTGCGTGTGGCGTTGACGTAGATGTTCGCGAACGCTTCGAGGAATGCTTCTGGATGCCCCGACGGGATGCGCGAGCTGTTCTGCGCGATCTCGGCCAGGTAGTCGTTCCCGCGCTTCCAAATGCGCTCAGGCCCGTCCGGGTACCGCACGTAGAGGTAGTTCGGGTTCTCTTGCTGCCATTCGAGCGACGCCTTCGTGCCGTACACCCGGATGCGAAGGCTGTTCTCCTCACCGACGGACACCTGCGACGCGTACAGCACGCCGCGCGCTCCACCCTCGTAGTGCACGAGGATGTTGCCATCGTCCTCGAGCAGGCGCCCGTCGACGAACGTCGTCATGTCGGCGCAGATCTCTTCCATCTGCAGGTCGGTGATGTAGTGCGCCAGGTTCTCCGCGTGTGACCCGATGTCGCCGATGCACGACGAGACGCCCGCCTGCTTGGGGTCCGTACGCCACACGGCCTGCTTCGCGCCGTCGGCCTCCAGCAGTGTCGCGAGCCACCCTTGCGGATACTCGACCACGATCTTGCGCACCGTGCCAAGCTCG
Source organism: Candidatus Poribacteria bacterium (assembly GCA_018644665.1). Taxonomy (GTDB): domain Bacteria; phylum Poribacteria; class WGA-4E. The sequence continues at coordinate 29,417 of JABGQA010000129.1, read as the reverse complement.
CCATCGCGTACGAGTTCGCGCGCCTGCTTGACCATCGGGTAGCCGGTGTAGTTGTGCGTCAGCGCGAAGACGGTGTCGTGCTTCGCGACGAGCCGGCACAGCTCTTCGGAGTCTTCGAGCGTCGTCGTCATCGGCTTGTCGCAGACGACGTGGAACCCGGCTTCGATGAACGTCTTGGCAGGGCCGAAGTGCACGTGGTTAGGCGTTACGATCGAGACGAAGTCGATGCGCTCGCCTTCAGGGAGCGCCGCTTCCTTCTCGGCCATCTCGGCGTACGAGTCGTACACACGGCCCGGATCGAGAAACAGTTCCGCGCCCTGCTCGCGCGACTTCTCCGGGTCCGATGAAAACGCTCCGGCGACCAGATCGATCTCGCCGTCCAGGGCGGCTGCCTTGCGGTGTACGCCGCCGATGAAAGCCCCGGGGCCTCCGCCCACCATTCCGTATCGAATCTTCCTGCCGAGTGGCATGATCGCATCTCCGTGTACTTGACTAGACCGGCATGTGCTTGCGGCGTGCCAACGCGCGGGATCAAGTCGGTCGCACTAGCCCGAAATCCTAACACGGCGCCCCCGAAAGCGGCAACGAGAGGCCCGGATTGGTACCGCTACCGGCGATGGTGATGGGAACCTGCAAGGAACACCGGCGCGCGGGAGTCGTCGAGATGGCGCTTCCTCGGTCGTATCGGCATGGCGCATCGGCGCTTGCACTGCGGCTCGGATTGGGGGCCGAGTATAGGAGGTCCGCGGGAAGCGGGCGTATCGCGCAGACGTCCCTCCCGGGCCATCCCCGCGGATGCGACGTGACCCCATCAAGGCGCGCGACGGGGCCTCTGAACACGTAGATAGGTGTGGGCCGCGGTGGTCGACCGGCACGACGAGTCAGGTTCGGCGGCCGTCGAGGTGGGAGGTCACGGCTAGCTACGCTGGTCAAGCTGCGTGAACATCTGCCGTCGCGGACATGTGCTGCGCCGATGATTACGAGCCCCGCGCGTTGTTGCGGCGCGACCGAGATCATGTCCGAAGTGCGGCGACGTGAACTGGAAGGCAGAGGTCCGCCCCATGCTGCGGGGCCGTCGCCAGAGGTTGCGGCCTCGCGCGAAGGGACACACCGTAAACGCTTCGACGCGAGCCGCGTCGATCGCTCCGGCCTATGGCTACAGCGAGTGGCGCTGACACCACCGCGAGCTGAGTATGCCGCGCGGTTGACCTCCTGGCACGCACGCTCTACAATAGGATACGCTGGTGGTATAGGGCCCGGTTCCCCTCGGCTGCGGAGTGCTGATGCGAAGCATGACTGGGTTCGGCCGGAGCGAGAGGAGCTCGAACATCGGCTCGCTCACCACGGAGATCCGGTCGGTGAACCACCGGTACTGCCAGGTATCCACGAGCCTTCCAAGCGAATTCGCGCAATTCGAACCCGCCGTGTCGACCGAGATAAAGGGGTGGGGAGCGCGCGGCCAGATCCATGTGCATGCATCGTTCCAGCGGAGTGAGGGCGCCGGCCGGCCGGTTACTCGCGTGAACCACGCGCTTGCGCGCGAGGTGGAGCGTAGCGCTCGCGCGCTGGCGGTGAGGCACGGCGTCGCCGGGGCTGTGAGTGTGGAGTCGGTGCTGCTATTCCCGGGCGTGCTGACGGTGGACGCGCCGGACGTGGACGAGGGCGAACGCTGGGGTCTGCTGCAAGAGGGCGTGACCACGGCTTGGGAGTCCCTCGATGAGATGCGGGCGCGGGAAGGCGAATCTCTCCGGGCCGAGCTGAGCGAGCGGCTGTCGGCGATTAGGCATCTCCGCGAGGTCATCATCCCCTACACCGCGGACATGATGGCGCGGCAGGTCGATCGCGTGACCCGACGTATCGAGGAGTTGCTCGCCAGCCACAGCTATCAGGCGGACGAGAGCCGGATTGTCGTTGAGGCGGGGTTGATCGCCGAGCGCGCTGACGTTGCGGAGGAGTTGACTCGCCTCGGGAGTCATTGCGACCAGTTCGAAGCGTTCCTAGTTGAGGAAGGGCAAGTCGGTCGGAAGATGGACTTCCTCTTGCAGGAACTCAACCGCGAGGCGAACACCATCGCGTCGAAGGCAGTCGACGGGCAGGTCATGTCCCTGTGTGTGGACCTCAAGACCGAAATCGAGCGCCTGCGCGAGCAGGTGCAGAACGTCGAATGACCGGGGTCAACGCTGGCCAGCCATCGGCCGACACCGCATGGTCCTTCGAAGAGCGGCCTCTACTGTTGGTCATCTCGGGGCCATCCGGCGCGGGTAAGACAGAGGCGGTGCGTGAGTTGTGCGCTCGCCGCACGATCCGACGGTCGGTGTCCGCGACGACAAGGCGGCCGCGCACAGGGGAGGAGGATGGTGTCGACTACCACTTCCTCGGTGGCGACGAGTTCATGCGACGGGTCGATGCGGGGGCATTCGCCGAGTGGGCCCGCTACCGGTCCCACTGCTACGGCACGTTGCGGTCTACGGTCGAGCGTGCGCGCGAGCAGGGCGAGGACATCGTGCTGGAGATTGATGTGCAGGGAGGCGCCCAGGTCCGCGCGCGCTACCCGGAGGCCCTGCTCGTGTTCATACTTCCGCCGGATATGCAGACGTTGCGCAGACGGCTCGAATTCCGGGACACCGAGACGGCCGACGCCCGCGAGCGGCGACTACAGGCCGCCACCGCGGAGATCCAACGCGGCAGCATGTACGACTACGCGATCGTGAACCACGAGGACCAGCTAACAGAAACCGTCGACGTGATAGAGGCCGTCATCGAAGCAGATCGACGCCGTTTGACGACACGGCATGCCATATCGCTGTCTGGATTCCATGCCGGAGACGGCCCCAGCGACACCCAGGAGCATACACGATGAGCGACACCGACCAGACCCTACCGATTCTCGAGCCGGTCGCCGCGAAGAAGCCCCGTACGCGTCCCGGCCGGTTCGAACCGGAGATCTACGTGGAAGACGTGATCGCCAGGATTCCCAACAAGTATCTGGCGGTTAACGTCGCGGCGCAGCGCGCCCGCGTGCTCAATGAGCGCGACCTGCCTGTCGGTGAGGCCGCGAAGCAGGCCAAGAAGCCCACGACGCAGGCGCTGCTGGAACTCATCGAAGGCAGACTCAGCTACGAGGTGATCCTGCCTCGACCTGCGCTGTCGGATACGGATGTGCCGTTCGACGACGAGACCGACGAGGATGTCGCCGCGTTGTTCGATGAATACGCCGACGACGACGCAGGCGGTGGCGACGATATGGCCGCGAACTTCGACGACGTCGACTAGGCGACGCGCGTTGACAGATTGTCGCCAGCCGCGCTAGAATCCCTCTGGCGTGGCGGCTCTATGTGGTCGGCGAAGATACCCAACGGAGACTCGGACACAGTGCGTAATCTGCGGCGCCGGAGGCGCCTGACGAAGGAACAGATCGAAGAGCTGGAACGACAGATAGACTATAAGAACCTGTCGTTCATACGCCAGTACATCACGGATTCCGCCAAGATCCGTCCGCGCCGTACGACATACCTTTCGGCCAAGGGCCAGCGGAAGCTAGATGTCGCGATCAAACGCGCGCGGCAACTGGCGTTGATACCCTTCGCGGTGCAGTAAGGCCGTACGGCCAACCCAACTGGATTCCGTATGACCACGCCTATATTGGCTGACGCCCTCGACCGTTCACTGTCGCGGCGCGACTTCATCGACCAGGCGGGCCTCGTCGCCGGTGGTGTCGCGGTGACTGTTGCCGTTGCCGGCTGCGCAGGTGGCGCGGCGAGCGCTGGCACGGGGGCGGCCGCAGCGAGCACGCCTCTGCCCGATGGCCCACGGTACGTCGTGGCCCTGGGGGACGCGCCGGAACTGAGCAAGGTGGGCGGCGTCCTCCGCGTGAAGCAGGAGGACTTCGACTTCTTCGTGGTGCGGCAGTCGGACGACACGGTGATTGCGCTCAACAACGTGTGCTCGCACAAGAACTGCGCGACGAAGTACGACCCCGCGGCCAACGACTTCGCGTGTCCCTGCCACAAGTCTCGATTCGACCTCGAAGGTGTGCCGAACGGGGGCCCGGCGAAGGACCCGCTCAAGCGTTACCCGGCCACGCTCGCGGACGGTGTAGTGACGGTCGCGCTGCAGATCTAGGGCCATAGCGGCCTCCGGGAAGGGATTGGCGCCATGCTCAACGTGCTATCGCTCCTGCGGGGCGGCAGTCGCCTGAACATCGAACACACCTACAAGGTCTTGGATGCCGCGCTTTCCGAGGTGCGCGGTGGCGAGCCGACGGACGACAGCCCTGCGGAAGTGTCCGAAGACGTCACAGAAGCCCTTGAGGCCGCGGATACTGTGCTGGCGTTCAAGGGGGAGAAGGCGTGGGACGGCATGTTCCGCGAGATGCACGAGTACCTGGCGAAGATCCACATGGAACTGCGCCACTACGACATCGCTGAGGAACAGGCGCAACTGGTGCAGGAATACGACCGCCACGAGGGCGAGTACCTCATCAAGCAGGTCGCCGCACACAAGGCTGGCGAGCGCCTCGAGGACTTCGACCCATCCTCCGTCGACGAAGCCGACGACTAGACCTTCCCCGGGCCCGCCCACATGGCCCGCACATCGACCCGCATCACTGCGATCACGTTCGACGCGGATGAGACGCTTTGGGCCTTCGCTGCGGCGCAGCGAAGGGCGTTCGAGTCGGTCCTCGTCGAGATGCAGGCTATGGCTCCGGCCGCGCGCGGCCTCACGCTAGACGCGCTCATGCGGATGCAAGGCGAGATGGTCGCGGCAGGCGATGCCACGCAATCCTGGGAACATCGTAGGCTGGACGCCTTCCGAGAGACGCTTGCCCGCCTGGGCTCGCCTGACGAAGAACTCGCGCGCCATTTCACGGCGACATACCTCCGCGTTCGTTACGATTCCATCGAACTGTTCGCGGACGTCGTCCCCGTCCTCGAACAGCTCGGGCGGACGTACACGCTCGGCCTCATCAGCAACGGCAACACGCGGGCGAGCCGATGCGGGTTGCCCGGCGTCTTCGATGTGGAGCTGTACGCGGAGGACCACGGGGGCGCCTGCAAGCCCGATCGCCGCATGTTCGACGCGGCTGCTCAGGCGGCAGATTGCTCGTTCGATGAACTGCTCCACATTGGCGATTCGCTGGCGAGCGATGTGCAGGGCGCCCTGGCGGTCGGAGCCGTCGCAGTCTGGCTGAATCGAGACGGCCTGGCGAACGAGACCGGCATCGTCCCCACACGCGAGATCCGGAGCCTTGTGGACCTCCCCGGGGTTCTGCGCGGCCTAGCGCTGGCGACAGACCGCTCCGGCCCGTAGAATGTGTCGGATCCCTAGGGCACGACGCGGACACACGCACCATCTCCGGGGCCGCCTTCATGCAATTCGCACGCCCGGGCGCTGCCCTCCTGCTGCTCCTGCTTCCGTTGCTTGTTCTCCTACATGCGCGCGGCGGCCGGCGGCGGGATCGCGTCGTGCCGAGTGTGTCTCTGTGGGACGACGTCCCGGTGGATGCGCGAGGGAACCCCAAGCGGCCGCGCGTGCCTCTGAATTGGGAGTTCGTGCTGCAGGCTGCCGTGGTAGTTACCGGCGCGCTGGCCCTCATGGGCCCGATGCCATCCGGCCCCACCCAGGGGTCGCGACGCGTCGTACTGGTCATCGACACGTCGGTCAGTATGGCGGCCACAGACGTGCGTCCGTCGCGGCTGGGCGCAGCCCAGGCCGCCGCGCTCGGCCTCCTCGCACAGTGTCCACGTGGCGCGAGAGCGGCCGTGATACTGGCAGATTCCCGGCCCAAGCTCGCATTGGGGTTCACCGCAGATCTGGAGGCGGTTGGAGCGGTCGTCTCCGCGGCCGCCGCCACAGACGCGGCCGCTGACGTGCCGTCGGCTGTCGCCCTCGCCCGTTCCCTCGTGGGCGGCGCGGACGTGGATATCCACGTCTTCACCCACTTCTCCATCAATGACGCCGCAAGAGGCCCAGGGCCGTCGCCAATATGGCACGTATTCGGCTCGGGTGGCGACAACGTGTCCCTACGCGATCTGCGCGTTGTGAGCGACACCGCGGGCGGGGCCCCCGACGGCTATGTGGCGCTGCTCCGCGTGACGAACCACGGTCGCCGCCAGGCGCGCGTCTCGACCGTGCTGACCCCGTCGACGGGTCCACCTGTGGCCAGGACTACGGCGATCGAGGCAGGAGCGACGGTGGACATGGAGTTCACCGGCGCCACGCGTCGGGATGAGGACGTGGCGTTCAGCGCGCACGCGCAGCACGCCGACGCTCTCGATCGCGACAATCACGCATACGCGGTTCTGCGTGTAGCGCGGTCTCTGAGCGTCGTCGTTGTCGGCCGCGACGCGCGGGCCCTCGCATCGGTCGTGGCTCTCGACTCGTCCGCGGCCGTCACCGTGTCGTCGCCGGACGCGTATCTTCCGCGCGACGATACCCGACTGACGGTGTTTCACGGCTGGCAGCCGGAGTCGTTGCCTAGGGGCGACGTCCTGTTGCTCGATCCGCCCGCCGGAGCCTCGCACGCGCCCGACAGAGTCGCTCAGGGCATGCGCTTTGTGGAGTCGCCACCGACGCACCCGACGCTGCGCCTCGTCGATCTCGCGAGCGTAACGCCGGGATTCGTTGGCGTGTATGGCGCGGGCGCCAGGGGCGAACGGCTGATGCACACCGAGGCCGGGCCTACGGCCCTGGCGTGGGAAGAGGACGATCGGCGCGTGTTGGCAGTTGGGTTCGACCCCTTCGACCTACGCGCCTCGGACATGTCATTGCGTCCGGCGACCGTGGTGTTCTTCGCCAACGTCTTGGACTGGGCGCGCGATGGGATGCGCGTGGTCCCCGGCCCCGTCGAGGCTGGCCGGGGCGTCTCGCTCGCGAGGGCGCCCGCGGGTTACACGCTCGAGCCGGACGGCGAGCATGACGGGGCGACCCTGTCCGTCGCGCGCGCCGGCATCTACACGATCGGAGCCCCGGCGGGACAGCGGGAACTCTTCGCCGCGAACGTCGCCTCCGGGCAGTCGGACCTCTGGACCCACGAGTCGCCGGTCACCGCCCCGCCGCCCCTTTCGCACCCGCGAACCACCGCGCTATGGCGATGGTTCGCGCTGGCCGCCCTGCTGCTCTTGGCTGCCGAGTGGGCGTTGTACCATCGCCGGGCGCCCACGACCTAGAACGTGACGCCCGCAACCACGCCTGGCCAGATTCGGACCCACGTCCGGCCGCGCTTCGTCTCGTAGACGGCGTCCCCTGACAGGTCGAGGTGTGACCCGTCGTTCAGGCGCGACACGAGGACGTTCCCCGTCACCCCGGCGAACAGCGACATCTGGTCCGCCAGACGGAGGCCGAAGGTCAGGCGCAGCTTGCTGAGCAGGTGAAGCTCGTCGGTCCACGCCTCGTCCTCGTTGATCTTGTAGTGCATCGCATCCAGGTGGATACCGTGGCTTCCCACGGGGATTCGCCCGCCGAATCCCGCCGCCATCCCCCACCGTCGTGGGGTGCTCTCGGATTGCCCGGCGACGGCCAGGATGGAGTAGAAGTGCTCCGTACCCGTGCGCAGCCCCACCAACAGAGGGAACGTCTCGTCGCCGGAGATCTCAAGATCCCATCGGCCGTTGCGCGAGTAGTTGAGCAGGCCGAGGGGAACGCCCTCGAACTTGTCGGCGACGTTGATGATCCCGGCCTGGAACCCACTCATCGTGCCCGCGACGTTGACGACGCCGAATTGCGCTCCGCGAACGGAATCGGCGACGTTCACCACGCCGAACTGCGCTCCGAACAGGCGCTCCGCGACATTGACGGCTCCCGACATCTGAACGCCGCGCAACGAGCCTGCCGCCAGATTCACCGCGCCGGCTAGCTGAGCCCCCTGGCTGTGGTCGCCGCTGAGGATGTTCAGCGCGCCCGCGGCCTGGACGCCTTCCAGGCCCATGACGGGTTCCTCGCGATCTCCGTCCTCGCGGAGGCGCGCAAGACGTGCGCCGCCATCCAGCAGGTTTACTGCGCCTGCGGCCTGGAAGCCCCGCAATCCGCCGCCGGTCACGTTGGCTGCCCCGGCTGCCTGGAAACCGGTTACGCGTCCACCGACGAGGTTGCCCAGCCCGGCGAATTGGGCCCCGTGTACGCCTTCGCGCACTCGGTTCAGCCCATACCCTATCTCCGCGCCTTCGATGCCGCCGACGTAGCCGGCGAACAGGTTCAGCGAGAACGTCGTGGACACGTCGCCGTCGACGGGTATCGGCATGCTGATCCCGGGCAGGACGGACAGCAGGAACGGGACATGGTCCGGCCGCGGCGACATAGGCCGCTCTGTCGATGCAGCCGCAGGAACGCGAGGCGGCGGCGCGGCGACGAGAGCCGTGTCGACATCCTCGTTGCTGAGTAGCGAGATGTACCGCCCGTTGTACAGAACGCGCGGCGTTACCTGTTGCTGCGGCCTCTGGTCCGGGGGTATCGACGCGTACCAGTCGTCGATGCCTCGCATTACGTAGTCCAGCAGCCCAAGGACCGTGACGTCCCCGTCCGCCGTCGCTGCTGCGGGGCCCTTGCCGGCGTCATCGCGGAGACCGGTGAGTAGGAAGTGCGTGAACAGCCCGTGCCCCAACTCAGGCACTTCGGGGGCGTACTGGCCCTCGTCGCAGGCTGTGAAGACGATGTCCGTCTCGCTGCCCTGCCTTGCGAGCGACGACACGAACGCCTGCTTCGGCGCGACGCGGCACGCGTCGACCATCACGAACCGTCGCTTCGCCTTCGCTTGCGAGAGGATGTCGAAGAGAGCGCCGACGCCGAGGGCGTTGGACGCGAGGGGTTCCGTAGCATCCATCGGGACGAAGTACCCCTCGCCGTCGACATCTTCCCCATGCCCGCTCAGATAGACGGTGAGCATGTCGAGGTCCGCCATGCTCGCGTGCCATTCGAGTTGGTCGACTATGTTCTGACGGGTTGGCTGCAGCAGGCTGTCCGGCGTCATCAGGGTGACCATGAACCCGGCGTCCTGGAGGACCTCCTTCATCGCCTTGGCGTCGTCGCCCGCGTACCGCAACGCGCCGAACGGGGGCGCGTAGTCGTCGACGCCGATAACGATGGCGGAGCGCCGAACGCCCGCCGCCCGCAAGCGGCTGAGATCCACGTCGACGCCGCCCAGGGCTACCACACGGTGGCGCGTCGTCTCGAACCGTTGCTCGTCGACGGCGTAGAGCTCGATCGCCTCTTCGGCAGCCATGGACGCGGGTCGCCAGGGCGTCGACTCGTCGTAACGCGCCGCGGGGCCCTCCAGTACGGGCGTCCAGGGCAGGCTCCATTCCTCGTGGTCGGCCCGAGTCGCCTGTGCCAACTGGCGGTAAGTCATGCCCGCCATGCGGCCCGCGTGTCGGTAGATGGAGTACGTGAGCGCGCTGACGGGCAGCTGACGCCCTGCTACCGGGATGCGCAGCTCGTGCACCACCTCATTGTGTGGAGCGGCGGCCAGCAGGAGGGCGTACTCCGTCGCATCGTCGAGTATGTCCTGAGGTCGGCTCGCGCCGCGTCTCCGTGGGGTCGGGCCACTCGCGCCCTTCGCGGGACCCAAGCGCGGCGCCTTCAGAATGTCCCCCGAATAGCAGGTGTCGACGATGCAGGTGACGTCGCGCGTGCCGATCGCGCCAATGAGCGCGCCGAGTTCGTCGTCCAGCAGGTAGGTCTCGGGGCGCGACACGTCGGCGTCAGCGGGCAGGAGGGCCTCGTCGTCGAGGTCTGGGTACTTGCCGCGGGCCTCGTCGCCCGGATCTGCGCCGAACTTGTCGATGATGCGCGTGCCATGGCCGCTAAAGTAGAAGAGGAACGTGTCTGCAGGGCCGATCCTGTCCGCGAGGCCTTCGAGGGACGCGACCAACTCGGATTTCGTCGGGTTCTCCAGGACGATTACCGAACCGGGCTCGTATCGCTCGTCGGCGAGAAGCGTCCGCATGAGTATGAGGTCGTTCTGCGGAGCTTCCAGCGCGAGCGTGTCGCTGTCGTAGTCCCAGACGCCGGCGAGCACGGCGTACTGCGCGCCGTCGCTCGTCACGGCGAGTGCGACCATCCACAGGCAGGCGGCCGCCGCGCGGAATGCGTGCGTCACAGTGGGCAAGTTCAAGGGGTGTCTCCTTGCGGCGCGCCGTCGTCGGCCATCAGCGCGGACAGTCTGTGCCGAAGCGCGGTCAGCCGACCTCGTGTGGCGTCTCGCAGTTCGTCCGATGCGTCAGGATGATCCATCTGGTGTTCGTAGAGTTCCGTCAGCTTCCAGTGCATTGCCAGGTCCGTCGGGTGCGCGTCTAGGAAGTCCTCCAGGGCGACGACCGACGCCGCCAACCGGCCCGCGTCGCTGGGGTCAGGGACGACGACGAATTCCAGCATCGCGCGCGCGCCCAGCGGAGGGGAGACGGCGTCGGTGGCACCGCCGGATTTCGTCGGACCCCACGCTACGGATAGCCCATCGGGCGCGGCCGATAGAACGACCGCGAGTGCGACGACGGCCACTACAGACGCCACCGGCGCCCACATCGGCGTGGGGGTGACGAGCCACCCGAACACGCCCGCTCCGCGCGATGCGTCGCCCAGGGGCATGCTGGGCGCTGACACAGCCACATCGCCCTGCCTGACGGCGTCGCCAAAGCTGCGCAGAGCATCTTCGGCTCCGAGCAGACCCGCGTATTGCTCGTCGCACTGCCTGCACGTCGCAAGATGGTGGGCGATGCGGGCGTCACGCCGCGCGCGTAGCGACCCGTCTACGAATTGCGGCAGACGCCGCCGAACATGCCCGCATTCCATGTTTGCTTCTCCCCCGCGGATGTCGTTGGCTGCGCCCGTGCGGCGGGCTGCTATTGGCGGAAGTCCGGTTCCAACTTGGCGGCCAAACGGGATCTCGCGTGGTGCAGTCGGCTCTTCACCGTGCCGGGACGGATACCCAGGCGTTTCGCGATCTCCTCGATTGGCGCGTCGTCCACGTAGAACAGCCACACGACCTGCCTGTGCATCTCCGACAGGTCGGAAACCGCGTCCCACACGGCGTTCGCGGTCTCGCGGCGGATCATGGCCTCGTCGGCTTCGAGCTCTGGGGCCGGCGCGTCCGCGGCGGCCCCCGCCTCGGACGGAACGACTACCCGCGAGGCAACGCCGCCACGGCGCGACCAGTTGCGCACGACGTTCCGCGCGATCTGGTGCAGCCAGCCTCGAAATGCCTGCGTGTCTCCGGCTGGCGCCGCCTCGGCGCGTCGGTGTGCGGCTAGTAGGACTTCGCTCGCGATGTCCATCCGGTCCTCGCGCTGACTGTGTCGGTAGTACACCCGGCACAGTCGGTCGACTGCCTCGTCCACGAAGTCACGATGTCCGGCCAGTTCCTGTGTCATTGCTGCCCTCGTGACCTGTGAGTGTCCGCTACCGGCGGCGGGTTCACACGGATGCGACGGCCTGGACACGGCCTGTTGCGGGAGGGTCGTGCGGCCGAGTATTGTGACACATCCAGCCATCAACAGGGCCGAACATGCGTTGCCTGCTCTGCCGTGCCGCTTCGGAACGTGTCGCCGTCCATCGGGAGCGCGAGGTGTACCTGTGCGGCGTCTGCGATCTCGCCTTCCTGCACCCACGACACCATGTCACGGACGCCGACGCCCGCGCCGAATACCTGCTCCACGACAACACGATGGGGTGCGAGGGCTACGTCCGCATGTTCGAAGAGAAGATCGCCACGATCGAGGAGCACTGCAAGGGCATCTCGTCCGTGATCGACGTCGGGTGCGGCCCAGGCCCGGTGCTCGTCGAACTCCTGCGTCGGCGCGGCTACGACGTCGTTGGATACGACCCCATGTTCTTCCCTGACGCAGACCTCGGAAGGTCGTACGACTGCGTCGTTTCCACTGAGGTCTTCGAGCACTTCACGGACCCCGCGGCGGAGCTGGTCAAGGTCGACCGGCTCGTGCGTCAAGGAGGCTACCTGGCCGCGATGACGCTGCTCCACGTTGAGGGCGCCGACTTCTCGAAGTGGTGGTACCTGAACATGCCGTCGCACGTTGTGTTCTATTCCGCGAAGACCTTCGAGTGGATCGCCGCGGAGTACGGATACACGCTCGTTCACTCTGACGATACGCGCTTCGTGATACTGCGCAAGTGAGACGCCGCGTAACCTTGCGGCCCGCCGCTCCGGCGTCTATCAATAGGGTGGTTCTGGAATATGCCCTATGCACTGTTATCTACGCGGACTGAACCACAAGACGGCTCCCGCTTCCGTGCGGGAGAAGCTGGCCCTCAGTCCCGACACGAAGCGTCGTGTCCTGGCCGCGCTCTCCTCCGCCGGCATACCCGAAGCCGTCATTCTCGCGACCTGTAATCGCACGGAATTCTACGTCGCCGGAGCCGGGCCGGATCGGTTGGCGGCGGTCACACGTGACGTGATCGCGGAGTTGGTTCCCGATTCGGAAGGCGTAGACGACGAGCATTGGTACGAAGCCGGCTACGGTGATGCGGTGGAGCACCTTCTGCGTGTTGCGGCCGGTCTGGACTCCATGGTGCTCGGCGAACCGGAGATACTCGGGCAGGTACGTCAGGCGTGGGATCTTGCTCGCGAAGCGGGAAGCACCGGCGCGTTCTTCAACGAGGTCTTCCAGCGCTGCTTCCGTGTCGCCAAACGCGTCAGGACCGAGACGGGGATCGGCGCGGGGTCGGTGTCGTTGGCGTCGGCTGCCCACCAGACGCTCGTCGCGGAACTCGGGACGCTGACCGGTAAACACGCGGTGCTGCTCGGCACGGGCGAAATCGCGGCGCAGATGGTGAAGTACCTCTCGTCCGCGGGCCTCGCGCGGCTATCGGTCGTCAGCCGGACTGTCGCGCGCGCGGAGGAATTCGCGGCCCAGTACGGGGCGGAACCCGTGCATATCGGCGACCTCGGTCGCAATCTCGGCGAGGCCGACGCACTCGTGACGGCGACGGCGTGTCCCACGCCCTTGGTGACGCGCGATACGGCGCCTGACATCAGTCGGCGAGTCGCCATGGTCGATCTGGCGCACCCTCGGAACATCGCCGCCGACGTTGGCGACCTTCCGGGCGTGTCGTTGCACGCCATCGACGACCTGGAGCGCAGGATCGAGGAAGGTCTCGCGCGGCGCCGTGCCCAGGCTCCCATCGCGGACGCCATGGTCCGGCGTGAGGTCCACGCGTTGGCGGCGTGGCACTGCTCGCGGCCACTGACGCAGATGGTCAAGGACTTCCGGCGGACGTTCGAGCACACGCGGATGGTCGAGATGACGCGGGCAGCCGCCGACTCGACGGACGCTGAACTCGCCGCTCTGGATGAGGTCTCCCGCAGGCTGCTTGGGAAACTGCTTCACGACGCGACGCTGAGCATGAAGTCCCTGGATCTCAGGGACGACCGCGACCGCGAGCGCCTCGACGCGATGGCCGGGATGTTCTCGTTGCGGGGCGCCGCAGCTCCGAAGCACGCCTGGCATCACCGCGAAGCTGCGGACTAGGGCGCTAGCGGGCGTCGGTCCGCATCGCCAGCCACTGGGCCTCGGCATCGCTGAGGTCGATCTTCTCGGCCTCGATGCACACCTCCAGTTCCGGCATGCTCGCCGGCCCGACTAGCGGAAACGTCGGGAACGACTGTGCCAGCACGTACGCAAGGGCGATCTGGATAGAGCTGGCCCCGCGTTCGGCGGCCAGTTCCTCCGCCCTGGCGAGCCTCCCGAAGTTCAAGTCCGAGTAGTAGATGCGGACCATCTCCGTGTCGGACTCGTCGTCCGGCCGGAATCGCCCGCTAAAGAAGCCGCCCGCCTGCGCTGACCACGGGAAGAGCGGGAAGCCGGAGGACTCGCGCCATGCGAGGTCGTCGTCGTCGATCCAGCGCACGCCGGCCCACCGCTCCGCTTTGGGCGTCGCCAGGCTGAGGTGCTCGCTGGACCCTATCATGCCGATCAGGCCGCGCGAGTCCGCGTATTCGTTGAGCTCCTGCAACCGCGCCGTCGACCAGTTGGACCCGCCGTAGGATCTGATCCGCCCTGCAGCGATCTCTTCGTTCGCCGTTTCCACCACGACCTCGACCGGCTTGGTTGGGTCGTCCCTGTGCAGCATCCATATGTCGATGTAGTCGCAACGCAGGCGTTCGAGGTTCGTGGCGATACCGCGTCGGATACCGTCGACAGTGATGTCGACGAGTTCGTGACATGCCTTGTCCAGGACGATTATCGACTCGCGGTTGTCGCGCGCTTCAAGCCAGTCGGCGATGGCCGGCTCCGAGCCATACACTTCGGCGGTGTCCAACAGGTTCCCGCCGCTCGCGACGAACAGATCTAGCATGTCGAACGTGAGTTCGCGTGGCGCGCGCGTGAAGACCATCGTTCCCAGGCATAGCCGCGACACGTCTCTGTCCAGTTGGTCGAGCCGCAACGTCCGCATTCTCATCTCCTGTCATGTGGTCTCGTTCAGCCGACTGAGGCGAGGCGTAGCTTGCCACCCCAGGCGCGGAGGACGGTCTCTCGCAACAGGGCATGCGACGGAGAGGCCAGGGCCGGGTCCGCCAGTACGAGGGCGCTGGCGTCCTCTCTCGCCGCTTCGAGCACGCGTATATCGGTCACCAGGCTCGCGAGCTTCAGGTCCGGCAGACCTGCTTGTCGCGTGCCGAGAATCTCACCCGGGCCCCGGATCTTCAGGTCTTCCTCGGCGATCACGAAGCCATCCGTGGTCGCGGCCATCACGTCGAGGCGTCGACGCGCGTCGTCGGACTTCGGCCAGCCGACCAGCGCGCAGTACGACTCATGCTCACCCCGACCCACGCGGCCGCGCAACTGATGCAACTGCGCCAACCCGAACCGGTCGGCGTGCTCGATGACCATGACGTTGGCGTTCGGCACGTCAACGCCGACCTCGATGACGGTCGTGGACACGAGCACGTCGATCTCGTGTCTGTGGAATCGCTGCATGATGTCGGACTTCTCATCACCACGCAGTCGCCCGTGCAGGAGTCCGACTCGCCAATCGGCGAACCGGAGAGACAACTGCTCATGTCCCTCGACGGCGGCCTGGATGTCCTCGAGCTTCTCCGACTCCTCGATGAGCGGATAGATGACGTACGTCTGGCGGCCCTTCTTGAGCTGACTCTCCACGAACCGGTAGAGGTGGTCCCGACCGCTATCGGTGAACTGCTTGGTCACGATCGGCTTCCGACCGGGGGGCAGCTCGTCGATCACGCTCAGCGTCAGGTCCCCGTACGCCGTCAACGCCAGAGTTCGCGGGATCGGCGTCGCGGTCATCACGAGCGTGTCCACGGCATGCCCCTTCGACCGGAGCGTAGCGCGTTGCATGACGCCAAACCGGTGCTGCTCGTCGGTGACGACAAAGCCTAGATCGGCGAACTCCACGGAGTCTTGGATCAGCGCATGCGTGCCGACCACGACGTCTGCCTCTCCGCTCGCGATCATCTCCGTCGCCTCACGGCGGGCCGCCGCCGGCATGTCGCCCTTGACCAGTACCGCTCGAATGTCCATTGACTCGAAGAGCGTCGACAGCGTTCGGTAGTGCTGCTCGGCCAGGATCTCCGTCGGCGCCATGATCGCGCCCTGAAGGCCGTTCTCCACGGCGTGCGTCAGCGCAATCCCCGCGACGATGGTCTTGCCAGACCCGACATCACCCTGCAGCAGACGGCTCATGGGCGCGTCGCGCCGCATGTCCGCCTCGATTTCGGCGAGCGAGGATTCCTGCGCTGCCGTGAGTTGGAACGGCAGGGCCGCGCGCAGGCGGTTGGCCTTGTCGCCGTCGGTGCGGAACGCGATGCCTGGCTGCGCCGCCTCGTTGCTCTCCTTCCTGAGCAGCAACCCGAGCTGGAGCAGGAAGAACTCCTCGAAGACCAGGCGCTCGCGCGCAAGGCGAAGCGCCTCCGACGACTCAGGCAGATGGATCTGCCGGATCGCCTGCGGCCGGTGCATGAGACCTCGGCGGCGTCGCAGGTCCTCGGGCAACGCCTCCGGCACGTTGGGGCCATGGGCGTTGGCTACGCGCGCCATGAACGTCCTGAGCGCGCGCTGCGGCATGTCTGCCGTGAGGCGGTAGACAGGTACGAGACGGCCGGTGTGCACTAATTCGGCGTCCTCGTCCGACAGCACTTCGTACTCGAAGGTCGTCGCCTCGATTCTGGCTTCGCCTCGCTGCGAGCGCTTGAACTTGCCGGTCACGACGACGACGTCATCGACGTGCAGCGACACCTTGAGGTAGCCGGCGCGTCTGCCGAAGCCGACCAGGGCCGCCAGCGCCGTGCCGTCGTAGATGATCACCTTGGTGACCTTCGGCGCCTTCGCGCGACGGACAGGGACGTCGACGTGCCGCACGACGCGGCCCTGCACAGTTTCAGCGTCGTCCGCCGCTCCTGCGCTCCCGATCCGGGTCATGCGCGTGCGGTCGAGGTAGTCGCGGGGGTAGTTCTCCAGGCAATCGCCAAGAGTCGTGACGCCGAGCTTGCGCAGGAGCTCGACCCGCTTCTCGGAGATACGCGCTACCGACGTGATGGGCGCGTCGGCGCCGGCAAGACGTTCTATGTCAAGATCCGCGGGCGGGTAGGAGATCGAGACTTCGGGAACCGGCGGCAGGTCGTCCTCGCCAGAATCCGCCCATGGGGAGTCCTCTCCGGGGAGGTCGAACTCGCCTTGGCGCTCATCGTACAGCATGGCGGCCTCGTGCCACTGGCGGGGCGCTAGCCACAGCGGCGGCGCGACACGCGGCGGACGCCACGCACGCGCGACAGCGTCGCTCGTAGCGCCTCGAGCTGTTGGGCGTCCGCCACCTTGATCGTCCAATGGTGCAGTGCGGTAAAGGCGTCTGGGGTGCGCACCTCACCGGAGACGATGCTCAGCCCCATCGCCGCAATCGCGTCACTGATGTCCCGCACCAACCCGTTGCGGTCGTTGCTCTCGATGACGATTTCCGTTGGGAACATCTCGCGGCCGGACGCCGTCCATTCGATGGTCACGATCCGCTCGAATTCGCCGGCTATACGCGGGCAGTCCCGCATGTGCACGGTCACGCCGCGCCCGCGAGTGACGTAGCCGACGACGCTGTCCCCGGGGAGCGGCGCGCAGCACTTGGCGACGCGCATGACCGTATGCTCGATGCCGTCGAGACGGGCGTCGATCATCTGCGCAGGGAGCGGCTTCGCGGGCTCAGGTTCCGCCTCTTGGTGCTCGACCGGGGCGAGGAGGTGGTACACGCGCTGTGCCGATACCTGCCCGGCGCCGACGTCCGCGAGTAACGCGTCCGGGGACTCCGCCTCCAGTTCTTCCGCGAGCGCGGCGAGGCGCTCTGGTGTCAACAGCCCCTTCGACGTGAGACCGTGCTGCCGCAGTTCCGTTGCGATGAGCTGGCGACCGACGCTGACGTTCTGCTCGAACTCCTGTTCGCGGAACCAATGCTTGATCTTGTTACGCGCGCGCGGCGTCTTGACATGCCGAAGCCAGTCACGACTGGGCTTGGCATCTGAATCGGTGAGGATTTCGACAACGTCGCCTGTGGTGAGCGCCGACTTCACCAACACGATCCGGCCGTTCACGCGGGCGCCGACGGTGGACAACCCCACCTCGGTATGGACGGCGAAGGCGAAGTCCAGCGGCGTGGCGCCCGCGCGGAGTCGCTTGACGTCGCCTTTTGGCGTGAACACGTGTATCTCGTCGTCGAACAGCTCGCCGCGCATCGACTGTAGGAACTCGCTGTCGTTGCGGACGTCCTGTATCTCGTCGAGCACGTCGCGGAGTACGGCGTACTTGTCGATCCACCCCCGCCCGCGGGCCGACTTCTCGTCTTTGTCTGGAGTCTTGTATGCCCAGTGCGACGCCACCCCCCGCTCGCACACCGCGTCCATCGCGTGCGTGCGGATCTGGATCTCGATCGGGCGCCCACGGTCGAAGACGCTCGTGTGCAGCGACTTGTACCCGTTTGACTTCTCGTTGGCGATGTAGTCGTTGAACCGACCGGGAACTGGCGTCCACGCGGCGTGGATCGCGCCCACCGCCGTGTAGCAGTCGGGCTGCTCATCGACCAGCACGCGGAAGGCAATGAGATCGTCGATGTGCTCGAACGGCACTCCCCGCACGTGGATCTTGCGGTAGATGCTGTAAAGGTGCTTCGGCCGCCCCGTCACCTCGACCGACTTCAGACCGCTCTTCTCCAACTGCTGCTGGAGGAGCGGGATCACCTCCTCGGTATACTTCTCGCGTTCCTCACGCTTGGCGCGCACCATTTGCGCGATTTCCCGGTACGCCTCCGGGTCCAGCGTCTTGAACGCGAGATCTTCCAGTTCGTTCCGCATCTGGTGGATGCCGAAGCGCCCGGCGAGCGGCGCGTAGATCTCCCGAGTCTCGGTCGCAATGCGCCTCTGCTGCACGGGAGGCATGAACTGGATCGTCTCCATGTTGTGGAGACGGTCCGCCAACTTCACTATGATGACGCGGACATCGCGGGTCATCCCCAGCACCATCTGGCGATAGTTCTCCGCCTGCCGCTCCTCGAACCGTTGGATGCCCTTCCGGCCCATCCAGGTCAGCTTCGTGACGCCCTCGACGATCCGCGTGATGGCCTCGCCGAACAACCCGTCTAGCTCGTCAGCGGACGTGTCCGTGTCCTCCAGGATGTCGTGTAGAAGCCCTGAGCAGACGGTCGGCACGTCCATAGGCATGTTCGCGAGGTGGCAGGCAACCTCGTATGGATGCACGAAGAAGGGACACTTGGACCGCCGCTCCTGCCCCGCATGCCGCTCCTCTGCGAGATCGTACGCGGAGCGGAGCAGGGCCGTGTCGTCCTTGTCCAGGCTCGGCCGGTGGCTTCGGACTATGTCGACTAGCTCATCGAAGCTCATGTGACGCCCGTCTCCGCGGTGCTTCCGTCAGCGTCCATCGTGTCGCGGCGATGCCGTAGCATCATTTCCCAGTAGTCCCTCGGCGTGCGCGTGCGCCACAGCTCGGCCTGCATCTCGCCCGCGCGAGCGTCAACCTGCGCGGCGCGGTAGGTCTCCGATTCCTCCAGCCGCCGCCGTTCGCCTTGCTGCGCAACGAACACGCCGTCCACGCACTCCACGACCTCGAGTTCGGCGAACACCGCTGCGGCGGTGTCGACCGCAGGTTGAAGCTCCGGGCGTGCCGCCTCGCGCCAGTCGTCCAGTGTCGACCCGTCCGTCCGGTCTCGTAGGACGCTGTGGAGTTCTCGCAGGCCCGCCTGCGTCGGCGTCGTGTCGGCCCCCCGCGCGATGTCGACATCAATGTCGCGCTCGTTGAACAGGAGGTGCACGTACCGCGTCTCATCGTCGCCACCGTCCGACACGCGTCCGTCTGCCAGGAGCGCCGCCTCGGACGCCTCCAGGAACGCCGCATCGTCGGCCGGCGGATGGCAGAAAACAACGTGAGACACACCCGCCAGCGCCTCGCGAGTCGCGTGCCGCGTCACGGGTCGCGTTGCCACCAGCGCACGCGCACCGTCCGGCCCCAAGGACTGCACCGCCTCCGCGACATCGCCGTCGGACGCCCGACTGTCGCAGTAGCTCACGGCCGCCGAGTACCCCAGATCGCCAAGCAGCTTCCGCGCCTGCGCGAGCGCCCTGTCATCGCGCACATATATCAGCGCCCGGTCGCCGCGCGCCAGCACGCGTCCCAAGTACGGCGCCTTCTCGGCGCGCCTCCTGCTGTCGACAATTCTAACGCCGGATGGCGTGTCGCGTCGCGGGAAGACCGTGGCATCCACGCCTTCGGAGTCTGGGTCGATAAGCCAGTCGCTGACAGTGATTTGCACGTTGCGACGGCCGCGATATTCATTGATCGCGACCCGGCCGGCAACATCCACCGTCGCGTTGGGCGTTCGGAGGGCCACGGCCTTGTCCGCGTCGTTCCAGGAGACAACCCGGGTCGAGTGCTGTCCGTCCGTCAACGTCGCGCTCAGGTGCTGCAGTTCCTGTCCCATCAGACGCGGCTCTCCGGCGATGCTGAGGCCGCGGAAGCCGAAGCGTGGCGCCGGATTGCCCTCGCCAAACGGCTCCATCAGGTCCAGTTCGTCCACAGCCGTCGCGCCGATGTTCCCCAGGGACAGCACCGCGTCCAGTTGGGTCACCCGTTGTAGATGCTCAGCAGTCAACCGTTCACGCGCTATCGACACGAGTTGCTCGCGTAGGGCCGGCAACTCGGAGACGTCCATGGACAGACCGGCCGCGGCCGCGTGACCGCCGAACGTCGTCATCTTGTCCGCGCACTCGAGGAGCGCGTTCTGGATGTGGAAGCCGGGAATGCTGCGACCCGACCCCTTTCCCTTGTCGCCCTGGAGGCCGATCACGATGGTCGGGCGCCAGAAGCGCTCGACGAGGCGAGACGCCACGATCCCAACCACACCGGGATGCCAGTCTTCCCTCGCCACCACAATCATCGGGTCGCGGTCGAGGTCATGTTCCGTCTCGACTATCTTCGTCGCGTCGTCGGTGATGCGACGCTCGACGTCCCGCCGCGCCGCGTTGGCTTCGTCTAGCTGGTTGGCGATCTCTAGCGCCGTGGCGTCGTCGTCGGTCGTCAGCAATTCCACGACGACGTGGGCGCGGTCCAGTCTTCCCGCCGCGTTGATCCTTGGGCCGAGCACGAAGCCGACATGGTAGCTGGCAAGGTCCGCGTCGTCGGGCACGCCCGCGACTTCGCACAGTGCGCGGATGCCGGGCCGCTTCCGCCCGGACATGACGGCAAGCCCCGCCTTCGCCAGCGCGCGATTCTCGCCACGCAGGTGCGCGACGTCAGCGATGGTGCCAAGCGCCACGAGGTCGAGTTCGTCGTCAAGTCGCGCGTCGGCGTCGCGGGCCGCCAGCAGAGCCTGGCCTAGCTTGTACGCGAGTCCCACGCCCGCGAGGTCCGGGAACGGGTAGTCGCAGCCCTCCACACGCGGGTCGATGAGCGCCACGGCATCCCCGGGGTTCGGCAGCCGCTCGGGGTCGACGACGTGGTGGTCGGTAACGATGACGTCAAGACCAATGGCGTGGGCAGCGGCGATGGGGTCGCGGGCAGTGATGCCGCAATCTACCGTGAGCAGCACGCTGGCGCCGCGCTCGCGTATCGTGCGCATTGCCGGCTCGTTCATCCCGTAGCCTTCTTCGGCGCGATCCGGGATGTAGAAGTCCGCCTCGGCGCCCGCGCGCCGTAGCACACCGAGAAGCAGGGCGGTGGCCGTCGTGCCGTCGACATCGTAGTCGCCGTAGACCGTGATCTTCTCCCCGGCGTCGATTGCTCGCAGGAGGCGGTCGACGGCTTTCTCCATGTCAGGGAGGAGAGACGGGTCGTGCGTGTCGGCGAGAGACGGGCGCAGGAAGCTGTCGACGGAGTCGGGGGTCACCCCACGGTTATGCAGAAGGCGGGCGAGCAGGGGCGACACCCCCGCGACGACGCAAAGCTCGGCGACGGCGCGTACGTCGATGGATGGGGCGCGCCAGACCGCGTGTTGCATGTGGGGCTCCGACGGTTTCCGACGGCAGCAACCGCCAGCGGCGGACGCGCGCGTGCACGCGCCACCTACACGTCGACTATATACGTCCCACACGGCGGTCGTGGTTCAGCGCGACCGCGGGCGCCTGCGGCGCTAGATTCCCAACGGCACGGCGACGCCGTATTCCGCCGATGTCATGGCGGCGTCGTAAACGCGCATCAGGCGGACCATCTGCTTCGGTGTTACCGCAAGATCGACTCCGTCGAGGAGCGCGGCCGCGACGTTGCGGTAGTATCCGCGCCAGGAGCCTCGCACGCTCTCGATCACGAGTTCCTCGCGCGCTCCGTCGCGCTCGGTCCAGATGCGGGCGTGGTCAGCGGCGTCCTCCTCCGCATCGTCGATGCGGCCGTCCTTCATGTACGGCTCCTGCGGGTCGATCCCCGTCTTGACGAGCGCGCCCGCGTCACCCAGTACGTGGAACCGCGGCCGCTGGTACATGGATAGGTTGCCTACCTCGACGCGGTAGACGGCGCCGTTCTCGAAGTTCAAGTTCACGCACACGTAGCTGCCGATGTCGACTTCCCACTTGCGATACTGGATCTGGCAGAAGACGCTGGCGACCTTCGAGGGCACCAATGTAAGCGCCTGGTCAACGAGGTGCGCGCCCCAGTCGTACAGGATGCCGCCGCTCTCGGACTTCACGCCCCGCCAACCGCCTGGCCCGCCGTACCGCATGATCGCCGACTCGTACAGGTACGGCTCGCCGACGTAGCCGTCCTCGATGGCCTTCTTGACCGTGAGGAAGTCCCAGTCCCATCGTCGGTTATGGAACACGGAGAACAGGACGCCGTTCCGCTCGGCGGCCTCCGCCATCTCGACGGTCTCGGGGGCGTTCATCGCGACGATTTTGTCCGATACGACCGGCTTGCCAGCGTCCATTGCCGCGACGGCAAGGTCGCGATGCGTGTTGTGCGGAGTCGCAAGGACTACCAGGTCGATGTCGTCGTCAGCGAGAACGCCATCAAGCGACCCGACGACGTTGACCCCCGGGTGGTCCTCCCGCGCGCGCGCCTGGCGTTCGGGGTTGCGTGTCGAGATCGTGTGGAGCGTCATCCGCTCCTCGAGCCCGACCAGGTACGAGTGGAACGACTTGCCTGCGAATCCGTATCCGACGACTGCAACATTGACCATGGGTTGGTCTCGATCCCTCGGTTGGGTACGCCGGGCCGGTGACTAGTCTGATCCGGCGGAAGAGGATGTCGACGACGCACTATCGGACTTCGAGGATGACGGCGTGTCCGACTTCGACGAGGAGTCCGACTTGGAGTCGCCGGAGGGCTTGGAGTCGGCCTTGGCGCCCGCCTTGTAGGAATCACTTCTATGGTCGGTGATGTAGAACCCGTCACCGCGGAAGATTAGCCCCGCGCCGCCGCTAATGAGGCGTGAGACCGTGCCCTTCTCTTCGCACTCGGGGCAGTCTTTCACCGGCTGCGCCTTGATGCTTTGGAAGCGCTCGAACCCGACGCCGCAATGGTTGCACTTGTATTCGTATGTCGGCATACGTCCCTCCTGACGGCTGTGGCGCCGCCGCGCACTGGATACCGCGCGCAATGATAGCACGGAACGCATATTCGAGAGGCCGGCCGGGCCGACTCGGTCGAGACGTGTCGGAGTCGGCCCGCCGGGCTCGGCACGTCGAGGTGACAGAGGGGCGCGGCGCGCGTAGTCGCGGCTCTGCGCGCCACATCGCGAGGCCGGCGTCGCCTCTCCCGCCGGGTACCCCGGCGTAGTGCAGATCGAGTTGCGGTTGGAGCGGCGATCGAGCCGGGAAACCGCTTGACAGGTTTTCGGGGGCCATGACACAATACGGGTCGCGCATGGCTCCCTGGTGACGCCACCGACGGGCAGCAGCGTAGCGGCCCGCGGCCCCCTTCTTTAGACGGCCGTAGCACGTCATCCGGAGCACAGGATGGAACGCCGGAAGTTCTTCAAGTACGTCGGCTGGCTCGGCACGCTTGGAGGCATCTTCGGGACGAGCGTGTTCATGCTGGTGCGGTTCCTGTTCCCACGGGTTCTATACGAGCCGCCAACTCGCTTCAAGGCGGGGCCGCGCGGCAACTACCCGCCCGATCCCACGGGCGCGATCCGCGTCTACGAGACGTTCAAGGCCGACGAACGCGTGTGGATCGTGCACGGAGACGATCCCACGACAGGCAAGCACGGGATCTATGCGTTCTTTGCGCAGTGCACGCACCTCGGATGCACTCCCCGCTGGCTCGAGAACGAGGCGAAGTTCAAGTGCCCGTGCCACGGCAGTGGCTTCTACCCGTACGGCGTACACTTCGAAGGCCCGGCGCCGCGCCCTCTGGAAAAGGTGGGCGTCACCGAGGCCGACGGCCAGATCGTCATCGACAAGGCCCAACGCTTCCGATGGGAGAAGGGGCAGTGGGCGAAGAACGACTGTCTGATAGAGACATCACGCCCAATAGTCTGAGCCATGTATAGTCGATGCTAACGCGGAACAGGATTCTGGGGGCAAAGAGGGAGTTACATGCCGTTCTGGGATGATTTCAAGGACTCGGTAACGCGGTCGCAGGTCTGGAAGTCGATGTTCCGGCACGACTACCGAGACACTCCGCGGAATCGCTCGCTCCAGATCCTGAACAACGTCTTCCTACATCTCCACCCCGTCCGTGTCGCCCGCCACGCGACCAAGGTCCGGTTCACGTGGTGCATGGGGGGAATCACGTTCCTCATGTTCCTCGTGTGTACGATCACCGGCGTCCTGCTGATGTTCTACTACCGGCCGGCGGTGGAATACGCCTACAACGACATCAAGTCGCTGCAGTTCGACGTGCCGTTCGGCATGCTCATGCGGAACATGCATCGCTGGGGCGCCCACGGCATGGTGATCGCCATCTGGCTACATATGCTCAGGGTCTTCATGACCGGCTCATATAAGAAGCCGCGTGAGTTCAACTGGGCGGTCGGCGTGGTGCTGTTGGTGATCACGCTGTTCCTGAG
This sequence comes from Candidatus Poribacteria bacterium, assembly GCA_018644665.1. GTDB lineage: Bacteria > Poribacteria > WGA-4E. The sequence goes on along the minus strand of JABGQA010000129.1, from coordinate 4,964 downwards.
TTTCACGGGCTACCTGCTGCCATGGGACCAGCTCGCATTCTGGGCCGTGACGGTAGGCACGACGATGGCGAAGGCGCACCCGGGTATCGGCGCCGAGGGTCCGATAACGCCGCAGTTCATCACCGCTGCCAACGACGTTCGGTTCGCGCTGCTCGGTGGCACGATCGTCGGCCCGACCGCTCTTATCCGCTTCTACGTGCTGCATTGCATCTTCGTGCCTCTCATCGCGTCCGTGCTGATGGCGTTGCACTTCTGGCGCGTGCGCAAGGACGGCGGCATCTCGGGCCCCATGTAGGCGCGCCGCCGGTTACACAGGACTGTGTGAGTGTTCCAAGACATCGACTTCAACAACCTCTGGCTCATCGTCAGCAAGCCTGACAACGTGCCGGTGTTGGGTCTGTACGTCCTTCTCGCGTTCTTCACCGGCTGGGGTTTGTGGCAAGGGGTCATCAACGACCGCCGCAAAGCTGCGGGCAAACCGATCATCGAGGACTCCGGCGAGAAGGTCCACTGTTGGCCGTATCTGACGCGGATCGAGTTCATCTCGCTCATCCTGGTCATGGTCTTGCTTACCGTGTGGTCGATCACGCTCGACGCCCCGCTGGAGGAGCCCGCGAACCCCTCCCAGACGCCGAACCCCTCCAAGGCGCCGTGGTACTTCCTCGGCCTCCAGGAGATGCTCGTCTACTTCGACCCGTGGTTCGCCGGTGTCGTGCTGCCCATGATGATCATCAACGGGCTGATCGTGATCCCGTACGTGGACACGAACACGAAGTCATCCGGGTACTACACCGTGCGTGAGCGGCCGTTCGCACTGTTCGTGTTCTTCTTTGGGTTCTTCGTCCTCTGGTGCGCGCAGATATTCATCGGGACGTTCATGCGTGGTCCTGGATGGAACTTCTTCGGCATCTTCGAAACGTGGGACGCGCACAAGATCGTCGTCGCCAACAACGTGGACCTGACGAACGTCATCGCTGCTAGAGTGATCTCGCCCATCATGTCGTTACTGGGCGTCGCGGACACGGTGCGCCTGTCGGCGGTAGCGGCGTTCGATTCGCAGGCCACGATCGGCGTGGTCATCGGCGCGGCGCTTGTCCTTGGGTACATGGGGCTGGGGCCCATCAGCTACCTGTTCGGTCGTCGGATCCGGCGTCGCGAGGAGGTGCTCGACCCCGATACGGGTAGGGTGCGCGAGGGCGCCAAGTTGGCGACGATCGACGCGGTCGTCGGCACGAATCCGTCCTCCCCGAACCCGATGCGCCTCATGCTTGATCTCTTCGCGATCTCCTTCCGGCTACCGACTGCAGCCGCGCTGGCGTTCCTGCGGGTGCCGTCCGTGAACGGCGCCCTGTTCGGCGTCGCGTTGGTCGGGCTCGTGGCGTGGTTCACGTTCGGGTTCGTCACCGTTGGCGTATCGACGGGCGCCGTCCTGAACCTCGCGTTTGGTCTGCTCGCGCTGCTGTGGCTGCGTCGCGAGGAGAATTGGCGGACGATGCGCGGTGTGTTGCTGGAGGGCGTGCCGAATTGGCTGACGATCAAGGTCAATGACCTCGGGCTCCTCAGGTACGCGATTGTGTCCGGGCTGTTCCTCATGATGTTCGGCGTCCCGGCGAAGATGGTGTTGCGCTGGACGCTCGCCGTGAAGTACATCTGGGTCCTCCCGGGCGTCTTCAACGTCTAGGCGTCGCGGCGAGCCGCTCTCGACCACCCACTGACGGCACACGCCACCCTAAGAGTCCACCTACGTATGCCCGCATACACGGCCGACGACCTGCTCGTCCACCCAAGACCCGACGCCGACGCCGACGGCACGGGCCTGATTCTGTCGGTCACGCCGGCCGACGCGGGATGGGACTACATCTCATTCGAGGCGCGCAGACTGCCGACGGGAGGCGAGTGGTCCTTCGCAACCGGCGAGAACGAACTCGTCGTGGTCAACTTGACCGGGACGTACACAGTCGAGTCCACGCGCGGGAAGTGGACTGGCGTGGGCGGCCGTGAGGACGTGTTCGCTGCCGCAGCGGACGCGGTGTACCTCCCGCGCCGGACCGATTTCACCGTGACTGCGGAGGATGGCGGCGACTTCGCCGTCGCGTGGGTCCCAACCGACCAAGACCACGACCCTTGGCGCATCCGCTCTGAGGACGTGGCCGTGGCTGTCCGCGGCGGGGACAACGTCAGTCGCCAGATAAACGACGTGCTGCCGCCCGGTTCACCGGTTCACCGGTTGGTGTTGGTCGAGGTGTACACGCCAAGCGGCAACTGGAGCAGCTACCCGCCGCACAAGCACGACGTCCACATCGAAGGCGATGACGGGGAGCTTGTTGAGGCGGACCTCGAAGAGGTCTACTTCTACCGCATCGACAAGCCAGAAGGCTACGCCTACCAGCGCGTCTACACCGATGAGCACTCGCCGCTCCACCAGTCCGGCACGCCGATCGACGCCCTCGTCCGGGCGGAGCACAACTCCGCCGTGCTGGTCCCGGAGGGCTACCACCCTGTCGTCAGCGCCCCGGGATACATGACCTACTACCTGAACGTCCTCGCGGGAAGCGCTCAGAGCCTGGCGAACCAGGACGACCCGCGGTACTCCTGGGTCAAGGACGAGTACGCGTCCGTCGATCCGCGCGTGCCGCTCTACTAGACCCGCGCCAACGCGATGGGAAGGGCGCGATGCGAGCCGACGCCACTTACGACAGTTGCCACATGGGCCGGTCGTCCATCGACCTTTACGCCAACGACGTGGGCGCCCCGTTCCCCGAAATCGGCAGCTTCGCCGCGTATGTCGGCGGATCACCCACGAACATTAGCGTCGGCGGCCGGCGGTTGGGTCTCAACACGGCTCTGCTTACAGGGCTGGGCGAGGACCCCGTCGGCGACTTCGTCCTCGAGTTCCTGCGAGCCGAGGGCGTCGAGACCCGGTTCATCCCACGCAAGACCGACAACCGCACGAGCGCCGTTGTGCTCGGCATCGAACCGCCCGACAAGTTCCCCCTGGTGTTCTACCGGGACAACTGCGCCGACATCGCCCTCACCATTGACGATGTGCTGGCCGCGCCCGTGACCGATTGCCGCGTGTTCCAGTTCGCCGGCACGAACCTGAGCCGTGACCCGAGTCGCAGCAGCACGTGCTTCGCCGCGGAGAGCGCGAAGCGGGCCGGCGCGCGGGTCATGCTAGACATAGACTTCAGGTCGGACCAGTGGCATGACCCGCGCGCGTTCGGCGTGGCCATCCGGTCGGTGCTGCCGTTGGTGGATGTCGCCCTAGGCACCGAGGACGAGATCAACGCCGCGGTCCTGATGGACCCGGATCAGGTCAGCGTCGCGCATTCGCAGGTGTCGGACGCCACCGTCTCGGGTGACGTGGACGCGTCCGTCGCCCGTCTAATGGAGCTTGGGCCGACGGCGGTCGTGCAGAAGCGCGGCGCCGAGGGCGCACGGGTGCACTCCGTGTCCGCCGATGGCGCCCGCGAGAGTGTCGATGTGCCCGGATTCCCGGTCGAGATCGCCAACATCCTGGGTGCTGGCGACGCCTTCGGCGCCGGATTCCTCTACGGCTATGTGCAGGGGTGGGACTGGTACCGATCCGCCCGCTTGGGCAACGCGTGCGGGGCGATTGTCGTCACCGAACACGGCTGCGCGAACTTCATGCCGACGTATGACGAGGTGATGGCGTTCGCGGACGCGCGCGGCGGGCTATAGCGGGAGGCGGCATGTACGGCGTTTGCGCGGACTGCGGAGCTTCCGGCGCGATGGACGGGCCCGTCGCAGCTGATTCCATCCTCACCTGCCCTGAATGTGGGTACGAGCAGCCCTACCTGCGGCTTCCGCTTTTCGTCGTCGTCGGCGCGAGTGGCGCAGGCAAGTCGACGATGGCCAAGGACTTGACCGCCCTCGACGAGGCGCCGGCGGCCGTGTACCTCGACTCGGACATCCTCCTCATCGAGCCGTTCGCGGGGAATGGGTGGGAGGAGTACCGCGAGACATGGGTCTGGCTGTGCTTCAACATCGCACAAAGCGGCCGGCCGGTTGTCCTGTTCGGGGGCGGGGACCCCGGCGACTATGCGTCCGTCTCGTGGATGCGGTTCTTCTCGGACACCCACTATCTCGCCCTGACGTGCGGCCCGGACGAACTGGAGCGTCGACTGCGCGACCGCCCCGCGTGGCGGGGTTCGGCGGAGCCGGAGTTCGTCGCCCGGCAGCTCGACTGGAACGCGTCGCTCATGACGGGTTCGCGCCCCGGCGGCCATACGTGGGACGTGCTGAGCACATCGGGTCGTCACCAGGACGATACGGCGCGTGGCATCGCCCTGTGGATGCGTCGTCATTGGCGGTGGTGACGCCTCGGGGCGTCCCGCATTGGCATTGACTCAGATTTGGGCCGCGCCTATCATACGTATGCTCTCGCTCGACCGCCAGGCTGCGAGGATCGGTCGGTGTTTTACCCGACGGAACTGGACGCCCGGTGGATGCGCGAGGCGTTGCGTGAAGCGGCGTTAGCCGCGGATCGTGGCGACGTGCCGGTAGGCGCGGTCGTCGTGCTCGACGGAGAGGTCGTCGGCAGCGGATCTAACCGGTGCGAAGCCGACGCCGACCCGACGGCGCACGCCGAGGTAGTTGCCATTAGGCGGGCGGCGCAAGCCATCGGCCATTGGCATCTGGACGGCGCGACGCTCTACGTCACCGTCGAGCCTTGCGTCATGTGCGCAGGCGCGATCTGGTTGGCGCGGTTGCAGCGCGTTGTGTTCGGCGTGGCCGAGCCGAAGACCGGCGCCGTGAGGTCGCGTCATCGCCTGCTGTCCGACGGTGCGCTTGATCGCTCCGTTGTGACCGCCGGCGGGTGCTTGGAGGACGAGGCGCGCAGCTTGCTGCAAGCCTTCTTCGCCGACCGTCGTGACCGCGATACGACATCGCGGAGAGATGCGTGAGTGGCTGAAACGGACGGTCTCGAAAACCGTTAAGGG
>JABGQA010000106.1 GCA_018644665.1 Candidatus Poribacteria bacterium | reverse complement strand
GGAGTGGCGGAGAGAGAGGGATTCGAACCCTCGGTGACATTGCTGCCACACATGATTTCCAGTCATGCCAGTTAAGCCGCTCCTGCATCTCTCCGCGCGGCTTCGGGAATGTTAGGGCGCGCACGAAGGCCGGTCAAGCGGCAGTGCGAGCGCAATTCGGCGGCAGCGCGGCTTCCACACGCCCCCGTCGTGTCACGGCGACTACGGCGCGAGCGGCTTCTTCTGTGCCGCGGCCATGAGCTTCGCGACTTCGTCGTCGACTTCGGTGCTGCCGGCGGCGCCGTACTTGTCCTCCAGCGACTTCTGAGCGTCGGCCGCGGGATCGGTGGACAGTTCCTCCCACGCCTCGGCCTCGGTTTCCAGCGTCTCGACCTCACGCTCGAGGTTGTCCAACGCCGCCAACGGGCTGTCACCGGTCGAGAAGGACGAGGAGGCCTTGGCCAACTCCTGCCGCACCTTGGCGCCCTCCATCCGCGCGCTCATGCGGACGAGGTTGCTCTCAGCGCCCGCGACCTTCGCGCGCGAGGTGTTCAGTTGGGCGCGCAACTGCGCGATGAGTTGCGACGTGTTCTCGATCTCGCTGTCGAGGGTGGTTAGGCGCTGCTCGGCCTGCGCGCGCTGCTCCAGGGCAGTGCGCACGTCCTCCTCTGCGCCATCGGCTGCCGCGCGTTCCGCGAAAACGTGGAACTTGCGCGCCTCCGCCTCGGCGTCCGTGCGTTCGCGCTCCATACGCTTGTTGGACGCCACGAGCTTGGCGATCTTCTGCGTGAATTCCGCGATCTGCTTCTTGCTGTCTTCGATCGCGAACTTGCCGTCGCGTACGGGATCGCCGATGGCCTTGGCCGCGTCCTCATCCTTCGAGCGCAACCAGTTGCCAAGAGCCTTGAACACCTTTGCCATCGCCGCGCCTCCTGAGTTGGTAAGTACGTTGGGACCGACGCCGCCCTGTTACCGGCCGCCCTCGGTCAGCCCAATGCGCAGCACCTCCGCGCCGGCGACGAGCGCCGACCAGAGGCTGTCGATGGACGCGGACAGTTCCGCCTCCGAGAGATCACCGATGGGGAGGCTGTCCGTGAGCACGATCGGCCAACCGTCCGGGTCATCGAGGTCCGGGTTGTCCGACGCGGTGATCGTCGCGAAGGCGTAGGGACGTATCTGCGTGTTGATGTCGAGGCACGCCACGCAGAATTCCATGAGCATATCGTCCGCGATATCGCCGAGCTTCGCGACCTGGCAGGTCACGACGAGTTCGTTCGTCGCTTCGTTGAGCGTGATCACGGCGATGAACGGCGCCTCAGAGCCGCCGACGGCGATCCTCACGGAACCGTTCTGCGTGTCCGACTCGTAGCCGCTCGCCTCGAGAGCGTCGGCCACTTTGTCGAGGCTGTCGATCTTTCCCATGTCTGCCTCTCTCCGTCCTGGCGCCGTGGGATTCCGCGCGTGTGACTACGCCCGATTCTACACCAATGCCGCGTGCGAGCGCCATCCGGGCGCGTCGCCGGACCCCCGTCGATTCCCGCAGTACGGTTTGACACGGGTCGGTCCATGTGTTAGGTTCGGCTGCGGCTTGGGCCACTGCGCGCGTCGACCGACGTAGCGCGCTGTTCTGCGTGCCGTTTCGCGTGATGCCATGTGGCGCCCGCCGCCACAATAGACGGTCACGCCCCGTTAGGCTGAATAGAGAGCGAGATGCGGAAGACAGACACTCTTCGGATCCGGCGAGTCCTGACCCTCCGCCGCGCGCCGGTAGCCGCGTGGTGTGCCCTCCTCTTCCTCGGGGCTCTCGTGTCCGCGCAGGCGCAGCGTCTTGAGCTCACCCTGTCCGAAGACGCCGAGGCCATTCGGCAGGCGGTCCGCATGGACAACATCAAGCGCGACATCGCCCGTCTCACCGCGCTTGAGAGCCGCGTCAGCGGATTCCCCGGCTCAGACAGCGCCTCCAAGTACGTCTTTGAGCGACTGCAGGAGATCGGTCTCGACGACGTCGAGACGCGCACGTTCACCATGACCGCCCCGGTGGAACACGGCCTCGGGCGTATGGTGGTCAGAGATCGCGACGGGGCGGAACTGCGCACCATCGACGTCCGGCCGGTGTGGCCGAACTTGGTCCGCACGTCTTTCCTGCCGAACGGTGTGAAGCATCGCGTCGCGCGCGGGCACACGCTTGATTGGGTCGCGGACGCGTATCAGGTCGGCGCCGCAGCGATAGTGGACGACCCACGTAACCAGGCGCTACGCAACCAGCGCGTGGACGGCCTCGATAACGACAACGACGGCCTTGTAGACGCCGCAGACCTCGACGGCGAGGTCACGCCCGTCGCGGGCACCTCCATCTTCGTGCCGACCGGCGGTCTCGAAGGTCGCCTGATTTACGGCGACGACGCCAAACTTAACGACTTCGACGGCAAGGAAGTGGGTGGCTTCTGGCACACCGTCGACGCCGACGACACGCTCGACGGCGTCGCCCGGCGATTCCGCGTCTCGCCAGGCAGCATTCTGGACGACGTCCTCAACATACACCTGAGCAGAAGCCAGGACGGGATCGACAACAACGGCGATGGCGAGATCGACGAAGACGGGGAAATCGACCCGTTCTCAGTGATCGCGGGATGGTCGACCGACGGCGTCGACAACGACGGCGACGACCTCATTGATGAGACTCCCGAGGACGACCTGGCGAAGACGTCCGAGGCAGCGGTCTTCATCCCCCGCGGATCCATCGCGCTGGTGACGTTCAATTCGAGCACGAACTGGATCAACGCCGCGATGCTGGGCGCGCGGGCGGTGCTGTTCATCGAACCCGACGATACGATCCGGGGCGAGGCGGAGAACAAGTACCTCACCGTCCCCGCGAACCTGCCGCGTTTCTGGGTTGGCAAGGAAGACGCGACCTACTTGCTCGACCTGTTGGGCGAGGATGGCGGCGAGTCCGTGTACCTCTCCGCGCAACTAACCGCGGACGTGCGGTGGGAGAAGCGCACCGCGCAAAACGTGCAGGGATTCCTGCGCGGCGCGGACCCGGTGCTGCGCGACGAACTGATCATCATTCAGAGCTACTACGACTCGATGTCCGTGGTACCGTCGCTGGCTCCCGGCGCGCAGACGACGGCGGGCATCGCGTCTATGTTCGAACTGGCGCGGTTGCTGGAACAGCCCGAGTTTCGGCCGGCGCGATCGGTGTTATTCCTGGCCACGGGCGCGCATTTCCAGGGCCTGGGCGGCATGCGCGCGTTCATGGAAGGCCTGAGCCAGGACAACGTCGAGACCATGCGGGAGTTGAGGCGGGATCTGAACCAGGACGTCATCGAGTTCCAGCAACTCGGGCGCAAGATGGCGCTGTCCATTGACCGCGGGTACCTCGTGGAGTTCCCGCCCGCGTTCTTCCACCGCGTTGACAGCATCGCGACAGATCTCGACTCCGTCGTCCGCAGCCTGAACGACCTCGACACCGCGCAACGGCAGGTGGACCGGCTGGCAGAGGAGCAGCGGGCCGACAAGGAAGAGCAACGCAAGCGCAAGGTCGCTGATCTTTCGAAGAACCGAGATTCGCAGAACTTCACCGAGGAGGAACGGGCGCTGCTCGACGTTCACCTCGCTCGGGCCGAGTTCCTGGGACTCCAGACAGGGCAGTTCCTCCGGGACGTGACCCGCCGCATCGACGACGTCAAGGTCGAGGGTCTACAGGGGTCGCGCGACACGGTGCAGCAGATGCTGATGGACATCGCGATTCCCGTCGCGAAGCTCGACGTTTGGGCCATGCAGCAGGTCCGCGGCATTGCGGATCGGAGCGAGGTCGGCGAGGGGTATTCGCGCGAGATTCCCGACAGCCTCCTGCCGTTTTACGACCGCGCCAACCCACCGGCGGACGCGCTCGGCCGAATGGCGCCGATTACGATCCCGGGCTTCGGGGAGCTCGACCCTCTGGCCGCATTCCAGCACCTGGCACAGGACGGGGTTCTCGACGACTGGGAGATTGAGAAGGGCCGCATCGCGACTTTGTACGTGCCGGACAAGGTACTCGGCCGGCACCTGACGGCACTGCAGCTCGGGCGCATCCGCCGCGCGACGAAGATCCTTGATGGCCGCGTGGCCGGCGAGAACTATGCCGAGACCGAGAACGGGCTTCTCGCCAAGGCGCTGGGCGCCGCGAGCGCTTACTCCGGCGCAGCCGCGGACGTGTCCACGATCCAAGGCGCGGTGCAGACGGCGAAGTTCCGCCTGCTGCAGGCGACGCTTGCCCGCTACCTCACCGAGGACGAACTGCGCGCCGCCGAGACCAACCATGCGGAACTGGAAGACGGCGGCGAATACGCTGCGGAAGAGCTTGCGCACTACCTGAACATCGCCGAGCGTCGCCTGGAGCAGGAAGGGCCGAGGCTCGAAAGCCTGCTCGGCGCCGCGCAGTCGGGCGTCCTGAACCGCGACTTCCGCGCCGAAGAGCATCTCGCCCTCGCGAACCACCTCGGCGGCGCCGACTATGCGCGCCTCCTCGACGCCCGCGAGCAACTCTTCGCCGAGTACGAGCACGAGACGTACCTTACCGCCGCCGAAAGACGCGCACGCAACGACGTGCTGGAGTTGCTGCAGCTTCACGACCTCGTGCCGACGATCGAGCGCACGTTCACCGAGGGCGAGAAGCGCCTGCTCCGCACGAACCTGATGACGATGCGGAATTCGCGCGTGCGCAACGTGCACAAGCGCATCGAGCGGCTGTCTCGCATCGACGCGGTCGCGTATCAGGAGCGTGTTGCTGGGGTCATCCAGTCGATCCAGCTTCAGCAGGAACTCGGCCGCTACTACCAGTCGCTCGTCGTCTCGCTGGATCTGTCTACACAGAGCGACGGCTTCGGTGTCTTCTACAAGGGTTCGTTCTACGACGACAACCGCGAGTTCGAGCTACGTCGTGAATACGCGCCCATCGGCAACAAACTGATGGAATACGCGACGAACGCCAACCTGAAGCGGAATCTCGAAGCCCTGCGCCGCTTCCCAGACGACCACGTGCGCCAGGCTATCCTCTCGAGCCAATGGGGAGTCGCTGACCGCGTGAACACGGTCGAGCAGCTCGAGGGAAAGACCCTTGAAACGCTCGTGTTCGACTACTACGACACGCTCGTGACTCTGGGCGGCGTCAGCCGTCTGATGAAGCTGCAGTTCGAGGACATGCGCCAGAAGGGCGAGCCCTCGAAGACGATGCTCAAGGACATCGACTACATCCGCAAGGAAGTCAGCCGCTTCGTCCGCAACGACATCCGCGAGGCGCGCCGGACACGCAAGTCCACGAAGCGACTGTTCGCGCGCGTCGAGAAGATGCTCGCGCTCAAGAGCCGACCTATTGAGGGGTTGTCCGACGACGAGATCAACGACCTGCGCAGCCTCATGGCGATGGCCGGCATTGAGTCGGAGACGAACTTCGTCAACGCCATCAGCGCCAGCGGGGGCAAGACCTGGCAGACGTACATCCCCGGCAAGATGGCGTTCGACGCCGAGGTGGCCACGTTGTCCGGTAGGACGGGCATGACGTTCGCCACGATCGACGACGGGCGAGTCTACACGGACACGCCGCTCGATACGTACGACCGTCTGAACTTCGAGAACCTCGAAGCGCAGGTGCAGACGCTCGCGTCGCTGACCGTCCAGATGCTGCGCGACCCGAAGATGCCGACTTCGGCGCGCGTGGGCAACTTCTACACGGCTCTGTCGGGCCGCGTGGTCGAATACGACGCCCGCGAGAGCGCGGTGCCGCAGACGCCTGTGCAGAACGCGATAATCGCCATCCGTCGCAAGAACAAGACGATGATGGGCGTTCGCGGCGACCTGTACGTGCTCGGCGACCAGAAGGGCAGGTACACCCTCTCGGGTCTCGCCATGGAAGGTCGCGCGACGATCCGCCCGAAGGGCACGCAGGAAGTCGAAGCATTCGTCCTCGACCCGGATTCGGGCGACATCGTATATGCGCCCGACCTAGGCGAATTCGGCGCGAAGATCTACCCGAACCTCATCCCGATCAACCGACGTCGCGTGGGGGCGAATATCGTCGCCTTCCCGTGCGTAAGCACGACGATCTACGACCTCGTCGACCAGCGGTACATGCGCACGCTGACTTCGCTACAGGTGTACGATTCGGACCGCGACGCCGCGCCTCAGCGCTACGGAATCTCACGGCCGTGGATACAGCCGCTCGTCTCGGCGGCCGAGCCCATCGCGCTGGTGTATTCGGAGCCGGACTCGCGGATCAAGATCAGCATGGCGTCCGGGCTGCTCGGGAAGCTGCTGCTGCTCATCAAGGCTACCGGCACGAATGTGGACAACCCCACGCTCTACACAGGCGAAGGGTTCGTCGTCCGCGAAAACGGGTCGATCCGCGTCACGCCCTACGTCGTCGTGCAGGACATGTGGAACCTGGACGAGGCGCGCATCGGGCTGTATCGGCGCTACGGGATCAACAACAAGCGGCTCGAGGAATTGCACGCGGAAGCCAGTCGCCTGCTTCAGCTAGCCGAGCGGGATCTGTCAGCGAATCAGTACACCGCGGCGCTCAAGAAGGCGCGTGCGGCGTGGGGCAACGAGTCCATCGCCTATCCCGACGTCAAAGCCACCGGGAACGACGTCGTCCGCGGGGTAATGTTCTACCTCTTCCTGCTGCTGCCGTTCTCGATGTTCGGTGAACGCCTGCTGTTCGCGGCGACGAACATCAACAAGCGCATCGGCTACACGTTCGGCATCTTCCTGCTCATCTTCTTCTTCCTAAGCCGCGTGCATCCCGCGTTCGAGATTGCGGAGACGCCGTTCATCATCCTGATCGCGTTCATCGTGCTGGCGCTGACGGTGGTGGTGATCACCATCATCATCCGCAAGTTCAACGAGCAACTCGAGAAGATGCGACGCGAGAAGTCCAAGATCTACAAGGCGGACGTCGGTCGACTGTCGGCGAGCGCGGCCGCGTTCTCGCTGGGCATCTCGAACATGCGGAAGCGCAAGGGCCGGACGCTTCTGACGTGCGCTACACTGGTGACCCTCACGTTCACGGTGATCTCGTTCACGTCCGTGAGGACCGAGATCCGCGCGCACTCGACCCGTATCCCGGGCGTCACGCCGAACTACCAGGGCGTGCTGATACGCGACCAGTACTGGCGCGCGCTTGAGGAACCCATCGTGGACGGTTCGCGGACGAACTTCTTGAAGTCCGATATGACGGCCCTCGTCGATGGCGTGCGGACCCAGATTGAGGTGTCGAACTACGTTGCCCCCCGCGCGTGGTACGAGGCAGCGAGCATCGGGAACCAGTCCGCGGTCGTGATCGACAGCCTCGTCGAAGAGGACACTAGCTACACGGTGGCAATGCTCGTGGGCATGGCCCCGGAAGAGAAGAACGTCACGCGTATCCACTCGAAGCTGGCGTACGGTCGGTGGTTCGAGGACAACGAGCGCGACGCCTACGTGTGCGTGCTTCCCAAGGGCGTGTCCGACTCGCTGGGGATCACCGAGGAACAGGTCGTCAACGGCGACGCGAAGGTGCGCGTGCTGGGCGCGGACTTCCTGGTCGTCGGCGTGCTGGGCATCGACTTCAAGGAACTCACGGACCTCGACGGGGAAGAACTGACGCCCGTCGACTACACGCTGCTCCAACAGCAGCAGACGCGCGGCTCGCAGGACTCGACGCTCGAGGGCGAGCTACAGAAGTACCAGCACCTCCCGCCCGACCAGATCGCGATCATGCCGTACCAAATGGTCATCGACTCCGGTGGGAACGTGAAATCCGTCGCGGTGAACATGGAAGACCTGCAGCGCGAACTGCCCGCGGGCGTCACGGTGGGCGACAAGATCGACGCGATCATGTCCCCGGTGATGAAGCGTTCTGGACTCGACTTCTTCGTCGGCAAGGGACGTAGCGTCTTCCTTTACAGCTCCATCGGTGGGACGTCCACCGAGCAGATGAGCAACCTCGCCGTGCCGATCCTGATCGCGGCGCTGATCGTGCTAAACACGATGCTGGGCGCCGTCTACGAACGCGTGCGCGAGATCGGCATCTATAGCGCCGTCGGGCTGGCTCCGGTGCACATCGCATTCCTCTTCATGGCGGAAGCATGCGTGTACGCGGTTCTCGGCGCCGTCCTTGGCTATCTCCTGGGTCAGGTTACCGCCTGGACGCTTGTGCAGACGGGCTGGCTCGCGGGACTGACGCTGAACTACTCCGCGCGGTCCACCGTATACGCGACGATGATCGTGATGTTCGTCGTGCTGGCGTCGACGATGTACCCGGCGATCAAGGCGGGGCGCATGGCGGTGCCAGACATCGAGCGCAAGTGGCGCCTGCCGGAGCCGGACGGCGACGAGTGGCACTTCGACCTGCCGTTCACCGTCCTGGGCGAGGAAGCGCTGGGTCTGAACATCTTCATGCGCGACTACTTTGAGGCTCACGCGGACGAGTCCGCGAGTGACTTCTACGCGGACGACGTGATGTTCAAACGGGAGACGCCGGAGGACTCGGAGGACGAGCAGTACGCCTGCGAGATGATGGTGTGGCTCGCCCCGTACGACCTCGGCGTCAGCCAGCGGGTGAGCCTGCGGACCACGCCGGTCGGCGGGGAAGAGGAAGAACTGTTCCGCATCCATCTGGTCGTGTTCCGCGAGAGCGGGGAAATCGCCTCGTGGAAGCGCGTCAACCGACGCTACCTGAACCTGATCCGCAAGCAGTTGCTCATATGGCGCACGTTCAACGTCGAGTTGCGCGGCGAGTTCCACGCCCGTGGCCGCGACGAGACCGAACGTCTGGCCGGAGTGACGCCGGAGTTCGCATCAGACTGACGCTGCGCACACGATAGGCGCGTGAACACCTGCGCCCAAGGGAGCGAGAGTGGCTCGATCAAGACGTAAAGGGGAATCGCTCGCCGAGGAAATGCAATCCTGGGCAAAGCGATACGACACGGACGAAGGCGTTCGGACCTTCGAGTCGGGGTTGAGCCTAAAGGTTCTGATCGGCGCCGCGTTCGTGGGCTTCCTGATGATGCCCGGCGCCATCTACCTGACGCTGCAGACCGGCCAGGCCGCCGGTGGAGCCGCTGCTCCGTGGGTCGCGGTGATCCTCTTCACGGAGATCGCGCGGCGTTCGTTCCAGACCGCCAAACGGCAAGAGTTGTATATCCTGCTCGCCCTGACCGGCGCTGCCGTAAACGCTGGCGGGCAGTACTCCGGGTATATCTACGACTCGTACTTCATCAACTCGCAGCAAGCCGAGTCGTACGAGATATCGGACAAGATTCCCGACTGGGCCATTCCGCCTAAGGAGTCCAAAGCGCACGCCGTGCGGTCGCTGTTCCACAAGGACTGGTGGCAGGGCGCGCGGGGTGAAGCTCGCGTCTTCGGATTCCCCATCGGCCCCATCACGTTGATGCTCCTGCTCCAATTGCTCTGGCGGCTGAGGCACATCTCGGGCAGCTACTTCTTATTCAGGGTATGCGCGGACTTCGAGAAGTTGCCATATCCACTCGCGCCCGTGAGCGCACAAGGGGCGACAGCGCTCGCGGAGACGACGCACAAGACGGAGACCTGGCGATGGAGGGTCTTCAGTATCGGCTCGATTATCGGGATGGGCTGGGGCGCCATCTATGTGGGCATACCGCAGATCAGCGGAGCCCTCGGGATGGCAGAGCCCCTGCGCATCATTCCGATCCCCTTCATCGACTTCACGCAGAGCATTGAGGCGTTCGCGCCGACCGGCACGTTCGCCATCACTACCGACGCCAGCGCCATCCTGACCGGGTTCGTGATGCCTATCCCGGTGGTCATCGCGCAGTTCGTGTCGGCATCGTTTACGCAGTTCTTCCTGAACCCGTATCTCTACCGGCACGACATCCTGCATACGTGGGAACCCGGGATGGACGTGCGAGTCACCGGGCTGAGGAACGGTCTCGACTTCTGGATGAGCTTCTCGTACGGCAAGAGCTTCTCGTTCGCCGCCCTCGGGTTGGTGACGGTTGTCGTGATGTTCGCCAGGCGCGGCCGGAAGCGCGAGGACGGCTCCGGTAGTTGGACGCCTCCGCCAGGCCGTGGTGACTTCCCGATCTGGCTGGCGCTGTTGATGTGGTCGGTGGGCATGGGCGGCTACGTGTACGTGGTTCACAAGCTGATCCCCGGGTTCCCTCTCGGCTTCCTCATAGGCTTCGCGTTCCTCTACACGCCGCTGAATTCCTACATCAGCGCGCGTACGTTCGGGATCATGAGCCGTGACCTGTTCGACATCCCTTACATCAAAGAAGCCACGCTCATCCTGAGCAAGTACGACGAGATCGACATCTGGTTCGCCCCGTTCCCCAACGAGGACTACGGCACGGAGACGCAGGGCTGGCGGATTCTCGAACTCACTGGGACGACGTTCACCAGCAAAATCGCGGCCGACCTGTTGGCGTGGCCGGTGCTGCTGATCGCGGGCATCCTGGCATGGCACTTCATCTGGAAGCTGGCTCCGATCCCGTCGGCCCAGTACCAGTTCGCGCAGATGATGTGGCCGATCTTCGTCACGCAGCGTGCCTTGTGGATCACGGCGTTGCGCGACGGACACTCCGAACAGCTTCAGGCAATCCGGCCGACGTACATCCTAGCGGGCTTCGTCGTGTCGCTGGCGATCTACGGCGCGTCGGTGGTCTCGCGAATCCCGTATCGGCACATCGCGGGATACGGGCTGATCGGTGGACTTGGCGCGGACCCCGGCTTCTTCCTGCTCCAATTCGTCGGCGCGATCATCGGTCGATACGTGATGATCAAGCGGTTCGGCCGCAACCGATGGTCCCGATACAACCCGGTCTTGCTCGCCGGGTTCTGGTGCGGCTTGGCGCTGATCGGCATGGCGGGCGTCGCGATCGACCTGATCCAGAAATCGGTCATCGTGAAGCCGTTCTGACGTTGCGCCGTCAACACGAGTGCACGGTGTTCCTGGCCAAGGGCGTGGACTGATGGCCGACTCCTGGGCCCCGTTCGGATGGCAGGGACTCACCGCGGAGGCCCCCGCCGACTGGGAACTCGTGGGCATCCCAAAAACCCACGACGCCGCCGAGGGCTATCTGCGCCTGGATGACGCGAATCAGCCGCGGCTGGAACTGAAGTGGAGTTCCCACCCGCAGAAGAAATTCGACATCGAGAAGACCCTCGACGACTACCTGTCGGGCATTCGGAAGACATACGAGAAGCAGATCGGCCCGATCGAAGTGCGGCGGGATCAGACGCTCATCCCGAACTCCGGGCCGGACGCGGCGTTCCACGAGCATCGCGAGGCGCGCTTCTTCTCATGGCGCGGTGAGTTGCGCGCGTATGGCGCCATATGGCGTTGCGCGCTGTGCCAGCGTGTCGTGATGACGCAGGTGATCGGCCCGTCCGGGGGGCAGGGGACGCGGCAGCAGGCGATCCGCGTGTTCCGCTCGGTCCAGGACCACCCGCCGGGTCCGACGAACCTGTGGACGGCATACGGTCTCGAGATGGACATCCCGAGGCGGTTCCGCCTGGATAAGCTACAGCTCCTCAACGGCTACATCCTGTTCTCGTTCACCGATGGCTCCGCGCGGGTCGCCGTCGAACGGTACGGGCTCGCCAACCAGCAGATGAAGGACGGCGACATCGACGGCTGGTTCCGTCGGACGTACGCCAAGCAGATGCGTGGCACGACGCTCGCCTTGGATGCCGACGACTTACATGAGGGCTCGATGCGCATCTGGGACGCATCGCTGAGGAAGTCGTGGGATTCGTATATGCGCGCGTCACAGACGTCGGGTCATGTATGGCAGGATGTGTCGGCGAACCGTTTGTACGTCGTGCGGGCAACGGGGAAGCGCGATCTGCGTGCGGCTATCCGGCGGGTCGCGGAGAGCATCCCGCTCCGGCCGGTCGAGGCGGCGGAGTGATAGCCGCTGCGTTGGACAACGTCCTCCACACGTTGCGCTTGCGGCGACGGCAACCGCAAACACAGCGGTCTCGCGGCGATGTGATGGCTTCGATTCCGGTGCGGAACACCGTTGTCGAGTGGAAGAAGGACGACACCGGCGAGGTGTCGCTCATCATACCGGCAGACCACAAACGGGTGCTCCGGGTTCTCGTGCGGGTGATGGACCTGCCGAACAAGCGCGTGGTCGCGCTGGACGCCGTCGGGTCGTTCGTATGGGAGCGTTGCGACGGTGAGCGCACGTTCGGCGAGGTATCGCAGGATCTCGCGAAGCAGTTCGGAATGACGCGCCGCGAGTCCGAGGCGTCACTCGCGGAGTTCTTCCGCGTGTTGGGCAAACGCGGAATGATGGGCTTCGTCGTCGCGGAGTCGGCCAAGGAACAGATTGCGGCGGCGAAGACCAAAGGACGCGGCAAGCGGTCAAAGAGGAGGAAGGGACGTTGACGATGGAGGAAATGACGGAAGTCCAAGGCACGGACGCCGCGGCCGTCGCCGCTACGCTGAATCCTGTCGAGAACGCCGTTCGCGTGCGCAATGTCGTGAAGCGCTACGAGATGGGTGACACGACCGTCGAGGCGCTTCGGGGCGTGAACCTCGAGATCCGCCGCGGCGAGTACATCTCCATCGTCGGGCCGTCCGGTTCCGGCAAGTCCACGCTGTTCAACATGGTCGGTGGGCTCGACAAGCCGACGGAAGGCCGCGTGTACATCGACGAGGTGGACATCGCGCAGCTGGACGCGTACGAGCTGGCATGGCTGCGCTGCCGGAAGATCGGCTATATCTTTCAGACCTTCAACCTGATCCCCGTGATGACGGCGCTCGAGAACATCACGCTGCCGATGATCTTCGCTGGAGACACGGCGGACGATGCAATCGAGAAGGGCGTCGGTCTACTCACTAGGGTGGGGCTCGGGGAACGCGTGCAGCATAAGCCGGTCGAGCTGTCGGGCGGGCAGCAACAGCGCGTGGCGATCGCGCGGGCGTTCGCGAACGACCCGTCGATCATCCTCGCCGACGAGCCGACCGGGAACCTGGACACGAAGACGGGGCTCGACGTCATCGACCTGCTGCGCGAACTGAACCGCGAAGGCAACGTGACGATCATCACGGCGACGCACGACCTCAAGATGCTCGACGTGTCCGACCGCATAGTGCATATCGAGGACGGACGCGTGGCGCAGATTGTGAACCGCGAAGATGCCGACCTGGATGTCGGCACGCTGGATGGACAGGAAGTAGGGTAGCCGAATGTATCGCGACCTATCGCCGGGCGCCGTGGGCATCCCGGCCAATACGATCGAGGACGGCATCCGCTACGCGAAGGCCGGTGGCTTCCAGGGCTTGGACCTGCCCCTTGGAGACGCCCGAAGCATTGTCGAAGCCGACGGCGCCGACGCGGTCAAGCAGATGTACAGCGAAGCCGGCCTGCGTATAGGCGCATGGGGTCTGCCCACGCGGTGGAACGCGGACGACGCCGAGTTCTACGAGAGCCTGTCGAAGCTCCCGGCCGATGCGGCGCTCGCGGCGGAGATCGGGTCGTTCCGCACGATGACGTGGGTGGTCGGCTGGTCTAGCGAGAAGACCCGGCAGGAGCAGTTCGACTTTCTCGTGCACCGCTTTGGGCTCATCGCGGAGATCCTGCTGGACCACGGGTGCTCCATCGGACTGGAGTTCATCGGGCCGCACACGTCGCGCAAGAGCGCACGCTACGGATGCGCGTACACGATGGAGGGGATGCTCGCCGTCGCCTGCGCGATCGGCACGGGCAACGTGGGGCTGCTCCTGGACTGCTGGCACTGGTACACCTGCCAGAGCACGCTGACGGACATTCGCCAACTCGTGGCCGAGGAGGTAGTCTACGTCCACGTCAACGACGCGCCTACCGGCATCGACGTGCTGGAACAGATCGACAGCACGAGATGTCTGCCCGGGGAGACCGGCGTCATCGACCTCGTCGGGTTCCTACAGGCTTTGAAGGAAATCGGCTACGACGGCCCGGTCACGCCCGAACCGTTCAGCAAGACCTTGAACGCGATCGAGGACAAGGAAGTCGCCGCCCGAACCGTAGGCGACTCGCTGAAGGCCGTGTGGGACGAAGCCGGCCTCGACTGACGACCACATCGAGTCCTCGCGGTCGAAGCACGACAGGCCGCGCGGACGCCCGCCGCACGAGCGAAGGGGGACACGATGAGGATCTTGCGCGGCATCTGTACCCCTCTGCTGATCTTGGTCACCCTTGCGTTCTCGTGCTCGAAGCCAGACGAGCCCAGCCACGACCTACTGGGCGACGCAGGACGGCTCCTCGACCCTGACACGTCCGTGTTGCTCGTGGCTTCCATCCCTGAGTTTGCCGATTCGGAAGCGTACCGCCACGTGGAAGCGGAACTCATGGAAGTCGACGGCATGGCGGATGTCGTCGAGCAGTTGGGTAAGCCGTTAAGCGAAGCGGTCGAGCGCGTAGTGGTCGCCATGACACCCGCCGAGGCCGGCGAGGGCCGACCTCACGAGAGTTCGCTTCATGTCGTCTTAGAGACATCGTTGGACGACGGCTTCCTCCACGGCGTGATGAGCGGCGCGGATCACGGGTTCGAGGTGGAGATGGTCGGCGAGACGGCCGTTTGGGTGCACCACGAGCCGGATGTCTCGGTCGCCCTCGTGCAATTCCCGGACGGCTACCTTGGGTTCGGTCATGCGGACGCCGTCCGCGCGATGGTGGAACGCGAGGGCCGGGGGTCCGGCGGATTGCCATCGAACGCGGAGACGCTGAAGGTCGTGGGCGAGATGGCGGACGGCGCCATGGCGTGGGGCGTCGGTCGCGTGGACGACGCGATCGCCGCAGGCCTTCCAGACGAGGCGGGCGATGTTAGCGGGCTGCGGTACGGCATAATGGCGGCGACACGTGATGCCGCCGGTGATACTATCCTGAACGCCCGGGCCATCGCCAAATCCGCCGGTCAGGCGCAGGATGTCGAGGATCGCGTACAGTTACTACTGGGTCTCGGAGCCCTTTCGAATGATATGGACCCGGTACTCTCGGATGTCCTCGCGTCGTTGAGCGTGCGCCGATCCGAGAACGTGCTCGACCTTCGGGTCGTTATCGGCCCCGAATTCATGAAGTCGCTGCTCGGGTCGGGCGACATGCCACTCTTGCGCGACCGACACTGATCCCGGAGCCTGACGGACATGCCCGAGGACGCCGCCACGACCCCGCCTCTCGCCGGAAAAGCGACGGAGGAGGGGACCCGCCACTACTTCGAAGAGGCGCGCCACCGCGGAGTCGGTATCGACGACGATGCGATTCGGACCCTCGGTCGGACGGGCCTCTCGGTAGGTAAGCTGGGGTACGGCACGTATCGGGCGCACGCGGACGTCGAGGAGCACGTTCGCACCCTCCTCCACGCGCTGCTACACGGCGCGAATCTCATCGACACCAGCACGAACTACACGGACGGATCGAGCGAGCGGCTCGTGGGCAACGTGCTGCGCGCGCTCATAGATTCCGGCGGGCTCACCCGGGATGGCGTCGTGGTGGTCAGTAAGGTGGGCTACGTGCAGGGGTCCAACTACACCACGGCGACCGACGCAGAGGAATCGGACGCGCCGTACGCGGAGATGGTCAAATACCGCGACGGCCTGTGGCACTGCATCCACCCGGACTGGGTCCGAGAGCAGTTGCAGCTCAGCCTCAGCCGGGCGCAGCTCGAAACAATCGACGTGTACCTGCTGCACAACCCCGAGTACTTCCTGATCGACGCGGACGCTGGCGCCGACGACGGCGAGCCGCTCGACGGAACGCGGGACGAGTTCTACAGACGCGTGACCGCCGCGTTCGAGGAGTTGGAACGCGCGGTGGAGGCCGGCGCGATCTCCGTCTACGGGGTGTCGTCGAACACATTCCCGTCTCCTGCGGACAACGCGGGCCATGTGTCGCTGCCGCGCCTCCTGCGGTGCGCCGAAGCCGCCGCCGAAGCCGTGCACGGGGACGCATCAGCGCACAGCTTCGCGGTCGCGCAGCTGCCCGCCAATCTCTACGAGGCGGGCGCCTTCACCGAGGACCACGGGGAGCCGGGAGAGTCGTTCTTGGACATCGCGAGGGCGAATGACATCGGGGTCCTCGCCAACCGGCCACTGAACGCGGTCGTGGGAGCGCGGCTCGTGCGCCTGGCGCAGTATTCCCACGACGAGGACGCGGGTGACCCGCTGGAGGCGTTCGCCGCCGTCGCCGCCGCAGAACGCGACGTCGTGTTGGCGCTACGAGCATGGGACGTGTGGGAGCCGCTACGTGACAGCGTCTCCGGCGCGAGCGTAGTGTTCAATGTTGGGGAGAGCCTGAAGGGCGCGTTCCCGGAAATCGCCGGTCGAGACCAGTGGCTACAAGTGTTCGAGCAGGTGGTTGCCCCGAGCGTCGTCGCCTGCACACGAGCCGCCGGGAAACTGGTGCCCGGCAGGCACCTCCACGAGTGGGAGGGGCTATTGGACGTCTACCAGCGCCAGCTCCACGCCCTCGCATCGACCGTTACCTCGCACTTCAACGCGCAAGAGACGGACGCCAAAGCGCCGCTGTGGCGCGAACTCGTCCACGAGATCGGTGGGCAGTCGCAGGACATGACTCTCAGCCAAATCGCGCTGAACAGCATCGCGTCGTTGCCCGGTGTCACGACCGCCCTCTGCGGGATGAAGCGCGACCCGTACGTGGCCGAGGGTGTGCAACTGCTGAATGCGCCCGCGTTCGACGACCCATACGCAGCCTTCCGCGCGGCCACGCGCGTGTCTCCCGACGGCTAACCGGAGAAGTCGCCATGGCGGACACGATCTTCTCGCGGATCATGGCACGGGAGATTTCGGCCGACATCGTCTTTGAGGACGACGACGCGCTCGCGTTCCGAGACATCGACGCGAAGGCCCCGACGCACGTCCTCGTGATACCGAAGCGGCACATCGCCACAGTGGCCGACGCGTCGCACGAGAACGCCGCGATGCTGGGCTCCCTGCTTGTCACAGCCGCGCGCGTCGCCTCGGACCTCGGCCTGTCGGAGGACGGGTACCGTCTCGTGATCAACCACGGTCGCGACGGCGGTCAGACGGTCGAGCATCTGCACATCCACATCCTGGGCGGGCGGCCGATGGCGTGGCCTCCCGGGTGACCAGCCGAGACGCGGATATGGAGGGTTGCGCATGGCTCGTATGAAAGTGCTGATAGGCATTCCGTGCAATTGGACGGTGGTACCCGTGCAGTTCGTCGAATCGCTGGCGAACCTGCGGCAGCCGCCGCTCTGCGAGGTGCGGTTCTCCCGCGAACCGATGCTCGACATCATGCGGAACAGCCTAGCGAAGCAGGCGGTGGACGGCGGCTTCTCGCATCTGTTCATGCTCGACGTGGACATGCTGTACCCGCCGGACTCCCTCATGCGGCTGCTGCGCGACGACGTTGATGTTGTCTGTGGCCTCGCCTGCCGCCGGACGCCTCCACACGTGCCGGTCTGCCTACAGCCGACGGCTGAGCGCTTTGTGTTCGAAGTGCAGATGCCCGAGGAGCGTGGGCTGCTGAAATGCGGGGCCGTCGGCGGCGGGGGCACCCTCATCAAGACGGACGTGTTCCGCGCTATGGAGGCGCCGTACTTCTCCTACCAGCACCGGATGCCCGACGGAGGACGAGTCGGCGAGGATCTGTACTTCTGCCAGATGGCGGCCGACGTCGGCAAGGGAGTCTACTGCCGGACAGACCTGATCTACCCGCACCTGGTGACGACGGCCGTCGTCGTCGACGACAGCAACAACATCAGCTACCGCGCGCTGGGCTGACGGCCGGCTACTCGAACGCGAACGGCCGGATGCGCGGCGCGAACCCCTCGGACAGATGTGGCACGGACGTGAGGTAGTACGTCCCGTCGTCGTCGCGGTATTCCACTTCCACAAACGCCGCCAAGCCTGTGCCGGCGTCGAGCTCAGCGGACGCCCGCCACTCCTCGGCCGTAGCATCACCGCGCCCCAGGGGGACCCGCGAGAAGGTGTAAGCGCCGTCGACGCTGTAAATGAGTTGGGCCGCCACGATCTCGTCCGCCGCGTCGATCGTCGCGCGGCCGGATAGCGTGGTTCCACCGACCGACACGTCCAGCGTCGGCGTTGTCGGCAGCACCCCTTTTCCGTGCAGGACCGCGCGGATCGCCTTGCTCGCGCATCCGGCGAGACGCGGACCTATCCCCGTGTTGAGGTACGAGTCGAAGAGCCCCTGGTCGTTGCCGTAGTAGCCGTGATCTCCGTCGTATATCGCTTCCACCCGCGTCGGCCCGTCGCCGCCCATGAGGGCGACGGTGGATGTGATGGGGAAGAACTCGTCCTGCGTGCCGTTGACGATCCACACCAGCCCGTGGAAGTCCCCCACGTACTGCACGGGATCGTAGTGCCGGGCAAACCTCAGGAACGCGGGCGAGTCGTTCGTCTTGCCACCCAGCGCAAGGAAGATGGACGCGATCCAGTTGTCCGGGTACGTCTCGGTGCGAACCATGTCACCTGTCGCGGCGATGGGGAGCGACAGAGCGACACGATCGTCCACGGCGCTCGTGAGAAGCGAGCAGACGCCGCCGCGCGACGTGCCGCTGACGCCTATGGCGTCCGCGCGGACGTCGTCTAGCCCGGTGAGGTACGTGATCGCACGCATCGCAGACATGACGTAGTGATGCATCCAACTGTTGCGGATGTCGGTTCCCTCGTCGATGTCCAGCCAGTTCTTGTAGTCGTCCTTCGGCCCCGTCGAGGCGCCCTCGCCGACTCGGTCGATGGCCAAGGCGACGATGTTCTCGGCCGCGGCCATGCGTTTCGCGCCGCCCATGCCGTCAGTGACGAGCACCATCGCGGGTAGCGCGGCCTCCGAGGCCGGAGCGGCAAGGTGACCGGCGATGCGTATGTCCTCGCCGTTCCACTCGTGCGACAGGTAGCTGAATTCCCGGAGGGTGAGGGTAACGCCGTCGACGTCTTCGGTGGTCTCGGACGTGATCTCGACGCTCAGATCGGCGCCCCTCGCCCACTCGACGTCCCAGGGGGTGTCAGACGCGGACGCGACCAAGGCGACAACGGCAAGCACCCACGCCACGCGCGCTACTACCAGCCGGAAACGCATCACCAGACTCCTCAGGCCAGAGCGACCATGGGGGTTAGAAGCCGACGTTTATCAGAGGCGTCACGCGCAGACCACTGCGGTTGCTTCGCGCGATATTGACGACGCCGATCTGTACGCCGTGGAGTTCCTCGGCGTAATTGACAACGCCGATGCTGAGCCCGGTCTGGCGACCCTCGACCCGGTTATACGCCGACACGGCGATGCCCCTCAACCCCTCGGATTTCGTGTGACCCAGCGCCAGAGCTACGCCTACAACGCGCGGCGCCCCGACTCCCCCACCCGCGATGGCGAGGCCACGCATTTCCTCGCCGGCGCCCGCCGCGAGGCCTCCGATCATGACCCCCGTGGCATCCGCGCCCGCTCCGGCCGCCAGCCCGCCGAACATCAGGCCCGTGGCGTCGCCGCCTGCCCCGGCGGCAAGACCTCCAACCATGATGCCCTTGGCGTGCTCACCAGCGCCCGCCGCGAGGCCGGATACCGCGATCCCTGTCATGTCTCGTCCCGCGCCCGTCGCGAGGAGCCCAAACGTCAGGCCCTTCGCGTCCCGGCCGGCGCCAACGGCCAGGCCACCGAGCGCTATGCCGGTCATGTCGCGTCCAGCGCCCACGGCGAGCACGCCCGTAGCAATGCCCTTCATATCGCGGCCCGCCCCGCCGCCGAGTCCCGCGAAGACCACGCCGGTCATGTCCCGACCCGCCCCGCCACCCAACGCGGCGAGGAACACGCCCTTCACGTCGCGCCCCGCTCCCGCGCCGAGAGAGACGCCCACGCCGGTGAGATCGTTGCCGGCGCCCATGCCAACGGCTGCGAACACGCCCGTCAGGTTCTTGTCCGCTCCAACACCCGGGGCCACGCCGATCCCCGTCACGTGCGTGCCACGGACCGAGGCCAGGCCGAGTTGCAGGCCGGTCAGGCGCGTGGCGCGCGGAAACAGGCCGATGGCCAGCCCGTCGACGCGGGAGTTGGGGGGCTCCTCATCGTCGCGCCAGAGTGTGAAGTTGATGCCGTTCACCTCGCGCAGGTTGCGGTCGGTGAAGTTCAGGCGTAGGCCGTTGACGCGCGCGGAGTCGCCGATGCTGAGGCCGTGCCGCCGGTAGGTTAGGTCGACGCTCGCGGTGGCGGCGGCGCAGATGCACAACGCGAAGGCGGCGGTAACACCTACTCGAACGGACGCGTGCGCATGCGATGGCATCAGTTGTGTCGCCTTCTCTCGGATGGGGTGTCGAGCGAGTGGTGCATTGACGTTGTTGCCGTGTAGAAGGGCCCATCCGCACTAAGTTAACCGGCCACATCTTTAAGGTCAATAAAGGGCCTGCGCAACGGTGCGCGGGCCCGTCGATCTCGCCTGTCGGCGGCCCTGCGGCGCGTCTGCGCCTGTCGGTCGCGACGGCGGCGGCAGCCTCGAGCCGACAGTTGCCCAAGGGCGTCGGCGCCCGTAGTGTCCCCTGAACGCGCCTCGTAGGCAGTTGGCTGACAGGAGACGACATGACCACGCGCCACGAATACCGCTACAACCGACTCACGTGGCCGGAGATGAACGACGCCATCGGAGCGCAGAAGGTCGTCATCCTGCCGACCGGCTCGACGGAGCAACACGGACCCCACCTGCCTCTCGACGTCGACGTGTTCCTGACGGAGTCGGTGTGCCTGGAGGTGGGTCGGCGCGCGGCCGACCGCGTGCTCGTGCTGCCACCCATCGCGTACGGCCTGAACCGGCACCACATAGACTTCCCAGGGACAATCCACATCGAACCGGACGTGTTCATCGCCTTCTGCCTGAACATCACGAAGAGCGTGGCGTACCACGGTTTCGGTCGCATTCTGCTCGTGAACGGCCACGGCTCGAACTCACCCCTGATCGACCTCGTGGCGAGGAAGACGGTGCTAGAGACCGACTCGCTGTGCGCCGCGACGAACTACGGCGCCTTCGCCCGCGACGCCTTCAACGAGATCCGGGACACCGAAGTGTGGGCGCACGCCGACGAATTCGAGACGTCCCTGTACCTGCACCTGGCGGAGGAGCGCGTCCGCAAGGACAAGGTCACGCGCGGCGACGACGTCATGGGCAAGTACGTCAGCTCGGACAGCACGTCCAGCTACGTGCGGTTCAACGACTACTGGGGACGTTGGACGGACGTGGGCGTCCACGGAGATGCCACGACCGCCACGCCGGAGAAAGGCGCCGCGATATTCGAGGCCGCGGTCGACGGGCTGGTGGAGTTCATCGACGAGTGGAAGGCGTGGCCGTTACGCGACAGAAGCGATCAGCACGAACACCCGGTGCAGAGCCAGATCCGCTGGTGAGGACGCGCGGCGGCTATCTCGCCAGGAACTGGCGGAAGTTCCCACCCAAGAGCGCGGCGACATCGCGCTCCAGTTCGTCCTCGCGGAGGACCCAACCGGACGCCGCGAGGTCGGCGTATTTGTCGGCAAGAACGTCTGCGATGACGGCGCGGGAGTGCGGCCACTTGTAGACAAGCTGGTCGAGGATGCGCGCGTCCGAGTGTTGCGGGATCACGCTGAGACCGAGAAGCTCGATCCGTTCGCGTGTGATCTCGTCGATGATGCTCGGATTGTTCATGAACCACCAGCACCCGAAGACCAGCAGATTCGGGAACTTGCGGCCGATGACGCACAGCTCGTGCTGGTTCTCGCGCGACAGGAGCGTCGCGAGAATCTTGTTGTCGGGGTGGAGCTCCAGCAAGCGCTCCAGGCTGGACATGTCCGCCTTCGCCATGCCGTCGCCTGCCATGCGCAGTCGCGGGTTCACCGCGCGCTTCACGCCGATCATGACGGCGAAGGGGACATTGCGCTCCTGGGACACGGGCAGTACGCACTCGCGGATGATCGTCCCTCGCGCTGACTCCTCGGGATAGGCGAAGTCGGGCGGCAGCGACACGGCCATGTACTGCGGGTCCATGCGCGTGACCCAGTCGTCGAGAAACCGCCGGATCTCGGCCAAGCCGTTCGCGGATAGGGTCGCGTCGGCCTCGTATCCCAACGCCGCGAGGGTCGGCTGGCCAGTCTCGGCGTACGCGTTCAACAGCGGATCGATCCGCAACGCGGGCAGGAACCGAGGGTCGCCCGCCCGATCGGCCAACCACACGGGCTGCTCCACAGGATCGAACGGGTCGTTCGTCATCACCACAGACTCGACATTGGCGAGTTCGAACACACGGTCGATGTGATCCTCAACACGAACATCGCGCAAGGCGTCGCGGTAGCTGTCGAGGTCGCGTGTGGACAGGTCGAAGCCGTACGCCTGGAGCGTGGTCACGACGCCGCGACACGCTTCGCTTATCGGCGAGTTCTCGATGAAGAGCGTCTGCCAGACCAGGTCGGCCTGCTCGCGCTGCGACATGGCCCAGTAGGCGTCGTAGCCGACGTCCGAGGACCGGAGCGTCTCGGCGATGAGATAGTGGTACGTCAGGAGTTCATCGACGCCCCACAGGAGCAGTTCGCCGAACTCCGTGCTGAATAGGTGCGTGTGGATGTCCGTGACGGGTTGCGCCCACACGGCCGTTGACACGGCGTCACGAACGTCGTCGGCGCGTATGACGCGGTCTACCATCGGGTCCCTCGCTTCGGCCGGGTGAACGGGTTCGCGGTCTCCCGGCCCGCTAGCACGTGACGTCCTTACCCTCGTCGCCGAAGACCGCGAGGCGCTCCTCACGGGTCACCGTCACGATGTCCTCGGGCCGGTAGTGAAACTGGAGGGCGCGCCGGGGAGAGTCCGTGCGGTTCGGAGGAGTCCCGTGGTGAACCAAGCCGTGAAAGAAAAGACAGCCACCAGGCCGTAGGGGCACGACGGCGTTGCTGGATGCCGCAACGTCGGTGTCGCATATCTGCCAGTCGCGACGCTGGAAGTGGACGACCGGCCCGTCCCGATGCGAGCGGGGTATGACGTGCATGCACCCGTTCTCGTACGTCGCCTCGTCGAGGGCGATCCAGACGCCCACGACAGCGGTGTCCGGGTGGAACTCGAAGTAGGCACAGTCCTGGTGCCACGGCTTCTCGGAGCCCATCCGCGGCGGCTTCGAGAGCGCCATGTCCTGGAACAACACCGGAGGCGCGCCGATGATGCGCTCCAGCGCCCGGTGCAGTGGCACGTGCCCTGACATCGCCTTCAGGCGCGGGTCGTGGTCAACGAAGCTGAACACCTTGCGCACAAACGTGCGCCGCTCCTCGACCGGCAGGTCGGCTACGGCGTCGCGCATGGAGGGCTCGTACTGCACGCCACGGAACTCCCCGTCGCCGCCGTCCATGAGGTATGTCAGACCGTCGAGCGCCTGTGCCACCTCGCTAGGGTCGAAGGCGTCCTCGACGACGAGGTACCCCTCTTCGTGGAACCGGGCGGCCTCGACATCGCCGACGGCATTGAGCCCGCCGGTCAGTCCGTGGGCGGCAGCGGACTCCCGATATAGGTCTGTAGGCGCCACAGCGGTCGCGTTGCTCACAGGTCGAGCCCTCCTTATCCCTGCGCCGCTCGCAACCGCGCTCGCTCGCTTTCCTGCAACTCGAGGGGCAAGTGCGCCACACGGTTCGAGAACGCGAGCCGGATGCCATGGTCGCGCATACGGAAGAGCGAGATGCTGCAGTTATCCAAGCCAAAGCGCTGTTGGCCGGGCTCGGGCTCGATGCCGAGGAACGTCTCGAAGAAGAGCCAGCCCGCGGCGCCGTGGCCGACCAACGCGCTTACGTCGTCCGCGCCGGATCGCTCGGCCATGAGGAGCCGTCCCATCGTCTTGGCTCCGTCTACCGCGTGCCTCCACACCGACGGGTCGTCGGAATCGAGGATGTCGCGACGCAGAGACCACCAACCCTCGGCCGTGATGTCGTCGGACAGCGTCGCCCCCGGGCACACGTCGAGGATCTCGGCGGGCCTCATGCCGCTTCGCTCTTCGAGGCGTCCGGCGCCGTAGTCGTGCGGAGGGATGCCGCCGATCTCACACAGTTCCGGCATAACGTGCGGCGACAAACTTAAGGCTTCGCCGATCGCCCGCGCCGTCTGTAGATTCCGCCGCAGCGGGCTGCAGTACAGCCTGTCCACGCCGAGCCCTCGGAGGCCGTCGGCGGCGTGGCCCGCTTGCTGGAGTCCGGCATCGGTGAGAGCGGGATCGGGCTCGTGCGTCTCGCCGGTGTTGCCGGTCGACTCGCCGTGCCGCACGTAGTAGACGTCCATACGCAAGCGCGTCCTCGGGCTCGTCTACACGGGGTCGAGGTCGATGGTCTCGGGGTCTGCCGCGCTGAACCCAACGAGGATCACGAGTTCCCCGTCGCCCACATTCATCGTGGAGTGCACCGCGTCCTGTGGGATGTTGGCGCAGTCTCCCGGGCCCATGTTGAAGGTCTGGTCCACAACAGTCTGCGTCGCCTTCCCGCTCACGACGTAGATGAACTCTTCGGCGTTCGGGTGCCGATGGGACGCGTGGCCGCCGCCTTCGGGGAACGTCGCCGTCCCAAAAGCCAGCTTCGCCAGCGTGGAGTTCTGGGCATGGCAGTGCCATAGGATATCGGCGAACGGCGTCGTTACCGGCGCCGCATCCTCAGCCTTGACTAGAGCCGCTGCGGAGTCGCTCATGGTGTCCTTCCGACTATTCCTCGCGTGTCACGGGATTCGATAGCACACCGATGCCCTCGATCTCGACTTCCACGGTGTCACCTGGGTTGAGGTGCTCTCCGCGCGCCTTGCCAACGCCGGATGGCGTGCCGGTTGAGATGATGTCGCCCGGCTCCAAGGTGATGTTCCGCGAGACCCACTCGATGAGTTCGGCGCACGTGAACACCATGTGGGCGGTGCTGGAGTCCTGCTTCGACGCTCCGTTGACGCGCAACGCGATGCGCAGGTTGTCCGGGTCGCGGATCTCATCGGTCGTGACGAGGCACGGACCCTGAGGGGCGAACGTGTCGAACCACTTGCCGTTGAGCCAGTCGAACCAACTGTCGCCGTCGCGTGGCTCGCGGTCCTTGTCGATGACGAACTGCCGTTCGGACACGTCGTTGACGATCGTGTAGCCAGCGACGTAGCTCAGCGCATCGGACGCGTCGATGAAGCGGCCGCCCCGGCCCATCACGATGGCGAGTTCGGCTTCCCAGTCGATCCAGCCGGCGTTCCGCGGTATGACGATTGCGTCGCCAGGGCCGACGATCGTCGTCGACGGTGGCTTCATGAATACGCGGGGAGTCGTCTGCTCCTTCTCGAGCGCGATCCCACCGCCCTCGCGGATGTGCTCCGCGTAGTTCCCGGCGAGACAGAGGAGCTTCGGTGGGTCGGGCACTGGAGCGGTCAACGGCGCGTCCGTGGTGGTTGCTTTGTCGGGGGATTCCCCGGCCAGTGCGTGGACCTGCTGCGCGGCCTCAAGCGCGGGCGGCCCCGCGTTGAGAAAGGCCCGCATGGTCGCGAGGGCCGTGCCATCGCCCGCGAAATTCGCCGAGTAGGTCGCGGCGACATCGACGACGTGATCCCCGACGGAGAGGCCCAGCCGCGGTCCTCCGTCCGCCCGAAAGCTGACGAGTTTCATCGGTCACTCCCCCACCACTCGCGTGTAGCCAAGTCCCTTCACGGTGGCGCATAGTACCACCGCGTCACGGCGCCACACAATCCGTCCGGCCCTGCTAGATCGACGTGGCCCTCATCGCTGGACACAGCGGGAGCGTCACGTTCGTAAGCCGTCTCGATACAGCGGGCCGGCTGCCGCTTGCCCGGTGGATTGTGAGGGGGTCCACGACGTGACACACTCCATGTGGCGCGCTATCGGGGCGGTTGCCACGTCGTGGCGATCGCCGTTGCCCGGGTTTCGGACGCGGCCCGGACGCGTATGCGCCAGCTACCACCGGAAGCCGAGAAGAGCGTTGTCAGCCGACCCCCGAGACGACTCCGCACGTCCCCTGGGCATCGGGTGGCGACTGACCCGCGTGTGCGGCTGGGGTGTGTACGGGATCAACCTTCTCGTAGAGTTGGCTTCTGACGGGCGATACGTCCCGCTGCCGCTGATCGCGCCCCTCGTGAACGCGGAATCCTACGCGCCGCACAAAGCCGCGCTCGAAGCGGCCGTCGCCCGTCATGAGCAGTTCGCGCGGGCGTGCGCCGGCCGCGGCGGGGAGAAGGTCGTGTGCCCGTTTCCCGTCCTGCATCCACTAGGGAACCGTCTCGACCTACTGTTCCAGGACCAGGTGGTCATTGCTCCCGGCATGCGAGCCGTGGGGACACCGAACGTGGGCGTCGTGTTCATGGAGAACACGAACCTCGGGCTCGGGGCGACAGCGCGCGCAGCCGAATACGACGCCATGGTCGCGGGTTCCACCTGGAACACGCAGGTGCTCAAGGCGCACGGCATCGCCAACGTGCGGTCCGTGTTCCAGGGGGTCGACCCGGCGATCTTCCATCCGGCTCCGTCGGTGGGTGTAGGGGCGTTCAAGGACCGGTACGTCGTCTTCTCCGGCGGGAAACTGGAGTACCGCAAGGGCCAAGACATTGTCGTGGCAGCGTTCAAAGCGTTCCACGCGCGTCACCCCGACGCCCTCCTCGCCGTCGCTTGGCAGAACATCTATCCACCTGAGACGCTCTCCGTGCTGGAGCGGACGGGCTACGTCGAGGGGGTCCCTTCCCTCGATGCCCGCGGCTTCTTGGAGTTGCGCGAGTGGCTGCTCGGTAACGGGTTGCCCGAAGGCTCGTTCCTCGACCTCGGCAGTTTCTCGAACCACATGGCGGGTCAGATACTCCGGGAAGTCGATGTCGCGCTGTTCCCGAACCGCTGCGAGGGCGGGACGAACCTCGTCGCCATGGAGACGATGGCGTGCGGGGTCCCGGTGATTCTCTCGGCGAACACAGGTCACCTTGACCTGATACGCGAGGACCACTGCTTCGCGTTGAAAACGCAGTCCCCCGCCGAACCGCCGTCCCGGGCGGTTGGGGTGGATGGATGGGGTGAGTCGGACGTCGATGAGATCGTGGACGCGTTGGAGACCGCCTACGCAGATCGCGCGGAGGCGGCGCGCGTCGGGCGGGCCGGGGCGGAGTTCATGGCGGACTGGACCTGGGAGTCGCAGGCAGGCAGGCTGATCACCGCGCTCGAGGCGATCTGACCGGCGCGCACGGGCACCCTAGATGTCGGCGACGCTCCCATCGTCCGCGTACCGATGGCCGAACGGGATCGGCTCGTAGGGCCGGCTGCGGAGCACATCTTCGTCGAGGTCGACTCCGAGGCCGGGCGCCGTCGGTAGCTCCGCGTAGCCATCGCGCACGACGAGGGGCTCTACCTGCGCCTTTGAACGCCACGGCTCGTTCGAGTAGACGTACTCCAAGATGGCGAAGTTCGGGATCGCGGCGCAGAGGTGAACGCAGGCGGCGGTCGAGATGGGGCCGTACGGATTGTGCGGGGCAACCTCGACGTAGTACGTCTCCGCCATCGCGGCGATGCGTCGAACCTCCGAGATGCCGCCAGCATGGCATATGTCCGGCTGGATTATCGACACCCACTGGTTCTCCAGCACGCGACGGAATCCCCAACGCGTGAAAAGCCGCTCTCCCGTCGCCAGTGGCGTCCGATAGCGAGTAGCCGCGAGCGGCGCGAGGACGTCTGGGTTGTCCGGCGGGCACGGCTCCTCGAAGAACAGCAGGTCGTACGGCTCCAGGTCGAGTATGCGGCGATGGGCCTGGTGGGGCGTGGACATGCCATGGTTGTCGACCATCAGGGCGAAGTCCTCGCCGCCTATCTCGCGCGCTCTGCGCACGTTCTCGACATCCGCGCCGGTCTTCATCCCGGTGAATCCGAGCTCCTTCAGCGGCTCGACCGTCTGCCAGCCGCCGTGGGCATACAGACGGATGCGGTCCCGGCACGCACCGCCGAGGAGCTTGTACACGGGCACGCCGTACGCCTTCCCGGTGATGTCCCACAGCGCCTGATCCAGTCCGCTGATCGCGGAGTTGAGCACAACGCCGCCACGCCAGAATCCGTGACGGAACATCGTCTGCCACAGGTGCTCGACCCGCGTGGGATCCTGACCGATCAGATGGCCCGCCATTTCCTCGACGGCGGTTTGGACCGTGAGCGTCGTGAACTCCAGCGACGCCTCGCCCCAGCCGTGCACCCCTTCGTCCGTCTCGACCTTGACGAAGAGCCAGTTGCGCTCCACGCCACGCATCACGAACGTCTTGACCTCGGTGATCTTCACGTTTGGGGCCTCGGTTAGCGGAGGTCGTCGATCGTCTCGGTAGGCCGCCCGATTACGGCGCTGTCGCCGCGCACGATGATGGGGCGCTGCAAGAGGATGGGCTGCTTGACGATGGCCGCGATTAGCGCGCCGTCACTGAGCGTCTCGTCCCCCAGGCCTGCCTCGTCGTATTCATCCTCGCCATCGCGGATGATGTCGCGTACGGCCAGCCCGAGCTTGCCAAGCAGATTGCGGATGTCGCCTTCCGTGGGCGGGGCGTCCAGGTACTCGACCACGTCGACGTCGATCCCCTCGTCGGTGAGATACGCCATCGCCGCCCGCGATTTGCTGCACCCGGGATTGTGGTAGAGCGTCCAGTCCTTGGCCATGTGCGATGTTCCCCTCAATGCGTACTTCCAGGCCTTTCCGCGCGATTCCCCGTAATGCTACGGGGATCGTCGCTCGCCGCCAAGTCCGCCCATCGCACTTGCGCTCTCGGCGCGACGCACACACCATGGCGACGGCGGTGGCCTCTGAGCCCCTACGGGCGCGGGGGGCGTAGTTCTACTGTCGGCAGTCTGTCCGCGCAGCAAGCGACCTGAAGGGCATCGATCGAAGCGGTGGCAAAAGCCAAGACGACCCCCATGATGGCCCAGTACCAGGGCATCAAGGCCGAGAACCCCGACGCGGTCCTCTTCTTCCGCATGGGCGACTTCTACGAGACGTTCTTCGAGGACGCCGCGATTGTCTCGAAGGTGCTGGAAATCACCCTGACGTCGCGGGGAGAGAAGGACGCCAATGGGAACAAGATCCCCCTCGCCGGCTTTCCGTACCACGCCCTGGACGCGCACCTCTACAAGATGATCCAGGCGGGGCACAAAGTCGCGATCTGCGAGCAGGTGGAGGACCCAAAGCTAGCGCGCGGCGTGGTGAAGCGCGCGGTCATCCGCGTCGTCACACCCGGCACGGTCACCGACCCCAAGGCGCTCGACGGCAAGGCCAACAACTTCATCGTGGCGCTGTACGCATTCGAAAAGCGTTTCGGGCTGGCGTGCGCCGATGTGTCGACCGGGGAGTTCCAGGTCACGGAGCCTGCATCTCTCGACAAGCTCGCGACCGAACTCACTCGACTCCGGCCGTCGGAGTTGCTGCTGCCCGAGGGGTTCCGACACCGGGACGCTCTCGCGGAGGCCGAGGAAGCGACTCGGCCCACCGTCAACGAACAACCTCCGTGGCAGTTCGACCCGGAGACTGCGCGCGGAACGCTGCTGCGCCACTTCCAGAGTGCCTCATTGGACGGCTTCGGCTGCGAGGGCCTCCATGCAGCGGTCGGCGCGGCGGGCGCATTGATGACGTATCTGTTGGACACGCAGAAGGACAACGTCCACCACGTCACGGGCATGACGACGTACTCGACCGAGTCGTTCATGGCGCTGGACGGCGCGACGCAACGGAACCTGGAACTTGTCCGCTCCATGCGGGACGGGTCCACGCACGGCACGCTTCTCCAGATCCTCGACGGCACGCTCACGCCGATGGGAGCGCGCAAGCTGCGTCAGGCGATCGTGCAGCCGTTGCTCGACGCACGCGAGATTCGCTCGCGATTGGATGCAGTTGCGGAGTTGCGGGCGGAACTCGGTCCGCTGGACGATCTCCGCGCGCTGCTCAAGGGCGTGTATGACGTGGAGAGGCTGGTTGGTCGCATCGGTCTCGGCTCGGCCAACGCGCGCGACCTGCAGGCGCTCGGGGGATCGCTCGCCATCCTACCCGCGCTCAAGGATGGGCTGTCTACGAAGACGAGCAGCCTGCTGGCGACGCTGCACGACTCGCTGGACACGTGCGCGGATGTCGTAGGCCTCATCTCGCGGGCCGTGCACGAGGAGCCGCCGCTGACGCTGCGTGACGGTCGCCTCATACGCGACGGGCACAACGGCGACCTCGACGAGCTACGCGATGTACTCGCGAACGGAAAGGACCGTATCGCGCGGTTGCAGGAGGCCGAGCGCGAGGCGACGGGAATCACGTCGCTGAAGGTCGGGTACAACCAGGTGTTCGGGTACTACATCGAGGTCACGCGCGCGAACCTGGCGAACGTCCCCGAGTCGTACATCCGCAAGCAGACGCTGGCGAACGCGGAACGGTACATCACGCCGGAACTCAAGGAATTCGAGGAGAAGATCCTCAACGCCCAGGAGCGGATACTCGACCTGGAGTACGACCTGTTCCTAAAGGTGCGCGAGCAGGTGAAGGCCGAGATACCGCGCATACAACGCGCCGCTGCGATCCTCGCGATGCTCGATTTCCTTTCCGCCATGGCGTATATCGCCGTCAAGAACAACTACGTGAAGCCCCAGGTGGACGACACGGACGCGCTGTTCATCAAGAGCGGCCGGCACCCGGTGGTCGAGCAGTTAGTGACGCACGAGGGGTTCGTGCCCAACGACACGCACCTGAACTGCGACGAAGAGCAGCTACAGGTCATTACGGGGCCGAACATGTCCGGTAAGTCCACCTACCTGCGGCAGGTGGCCCTCATCACGCTCATGGCGCAGATGGGGAGCTTCGTCCCCGCGGCGGAGGCGCACCTGGGCGTCGTCGACCGCATCTTCACGCGCGTCGGTGCCGCCGACAATCTGGCGATGGGTCAGAGCACGTTCCTCGTCGAGATGAACGAGACGGCGAACATCCTCAACAACGCGACGAGCCGCAGCCTGCTGATTCTGGACGAGATCGGCCGTGGGACGAGCACGTTCGACGGCATCAGCATCGCCTGGGCGGTCGCGGAGTACATCCTCAGCAAGGTCGGCGCGAAGACGCTGTTCGCAACCCACTACCACGAGCTCATCGAGTTGGCGGAGAAGTCCCCGCGCGTGCGGAACTACAACGTTGCGATCCACGAGGATGAGGACAGCATCACGTTCCTGCGCAAGGTCGTCGAAGGGGGAACGGACGACTCGTACGGCATCCACGTCGCCCGTCTCGCGGGACTCCCGGACGACGTCGTCGCGCGGGCGATGGACATCCTGCTGATCCTGGAGCAGCACGAAATCTCAGTGGGGGACAACAGCACGCCGAGACCCAGGCGGCGGCCACGTCGCCGCGCCACTACGGACGGCGGGCTGCAGCTCTCGCTCTTCGTGCCGCCGTCGTCGGGCGCGGCAGATCCACTGCTGGAAGAACTGCGCGACGAACTCTCGGCGATGGACCTGGACGCTATGACGCCGATCGAAGCCCTGAACGCGCTCCACGCGTTGCGCAAGAAGCTGGACGGCACGGAGGCGGAGTGACATGCCCGTCGGGCGAGCTTGCGCACGGGCTCACGGATGACGCGCGGGGACAATCGAGACCGCTTCGTCCTCTCCCAGCGTCAGGAGCAGCTTGCCGTCGGCTACTGGAGCGCCCTCTGCCCGCGGCCGCAGCCCGTCCGCGGTGATTTCGCGTAGATCCACGCTCTCGACGTCGCACCATTCCCCGGGGAGGGTCCACGTCCTGCTTTCGTAGCCGCGCTTGCTGTACGCGATGATCTCCGGTGCTTTCCACAGGGCAGGCACGAACAGATCGTCGCCTTCGCGCAGTACGAAATCGCCCCTGCGGATGACGTTCCTGCCAGCCTCGGTCTGGGCGACGACGCCATCGCTGTAGTGAAGCGACTCGCCTTCGATCCGTAAGCGATCCAGGCGGCTGAGGTAGTGCCATGGGAGAGTCGTGCGGCAGAACATGCCGAGGAAGCCGGGCATGGCATCCCTGTCCTCCTGCCATATCTCCTCACCGTGCATGCTCGAGCCGAAGCGGAAGTCGCCGTCGCTTCCGCGATCAGTTCGGCCCCGGGCCATCAGGCACTCCGGGATCGCCATCTGGTATTCGGGGTCCGAGGGATACCACCACGACATCGCCTGTAGACCCGTGAACCCCTCTCCTGGCGGATGCGCCCAGAAGATGCCCTCGCCGGTGACGTCGAAGCCATGTTCGCGCCAGTAGTGGAAGATGTCGCGTTGGGTCTCGACGTACCGGCCCGGCGTGAGCCCGCCGTTCTCGGGCTTGGCGTGCCAGGGGCTGATCGGCGTCCCGCCCTCGCGTTGCGCGATGAACACATCGATTTGGATCGTTTGCCCCTCGGTCAACTCAGGGATCATGGCGATGAGGCGGTCGATGCGACGCTGCGCCAGGCCCTCCTCCCACTCACGGGGATAGACCACGTTGTACATGGGCTCGCCCCGCATCTGGATGCCTGGCGAGAGCAGGTCGCCGTGCTCGTCCCGGGCAAGACAGTCCTTCGCCACGTATTCGTCCCACAGCGGGCTCTGTTCGTACGCGTCCAGCATGTTGATGTGGAGGCTGACGGTGGTGTTGTACTGCCTGGCCTCGCGGATCAGCCAGCGCAGGCTGTCGAGCGCGGTGGCGTCGCCTGGGCGTTTCAGCGTCGGATTCACCTCGTCCCACGCCGGGTAGCCGTGATCGTGGCCGCCCTTCTGCCAGCCTACGAGGTAGATGATCTTGGGCATGCCCCGCGTGAGGTTGTCGGCCTTGCGGATCACCTCAAGCGCGTCGGCGAACGTGCACAGGACATCGCGCGGCTTCTGGAACATCGGCGTCGCCTGCAGGCGTTCGGTCGGATCGCCCTCCATGCCCATGAAGAGCTTCATCACCAGGGTCTGGTGGTAGTCCCGGTAGAACGGGGCGACCACCACGTCCGTCGAGGCCGCGTGCCGCCGCCCGTCGTGGTCGACCGTGGCCTCGATTGTCGCGATGCCACCTTCCAATGGGATGACCCGGCCGCCATCGATCGCCACGACCTGCACGTTCCCGCTCGCGTGCTGTGTCCGGGCCGTGACGGTCGCATTGCCGATGGGCAGGACACGGTGGGAACCGTCGGCGCTGAACGCCTCGAGGGTAAGAGTGGCGGCGTCACCCTCCGCGCGAACGAGTTGGAGAACGCGCTTGTCCGCGGTCAGACTGATGCGGTCGATCACACCGGCTCCGTCTTTGGCTAGTCAGTCCGGTCGGTCGCCGGCCGCTTCCACGAGAGGGGCGTGAGAGACGGCCGCTCTGCGGACAAGGGCGGAGCTTCGGCCTCGGGAGGGCGGCGCCGCTACGCGCTGTCCTTCAGCCGCGCGATTTCGGCCTCGATGCGCGTCTGCCGGCGTGCGATGCTCATGATGTACGCGCCCAACGCCGCCCAGATGACGATGTACGCCATGAACAGGAAGCGGACACGACGCGACTGCTCGTGGGTCAGGTAAGCGACGGCCTGCTCGACCGCCTCGTCGAGCGACGCGTCGGGACTGCCCGCGATGATGGTGTCGATCTCGTCCCGCACTTCCTGGGCGTTTACCCCAACCGGAACCACGCTCATCAGGCCGTAGACCCCGCACGCGAACGCTACGACCGCCAGCACTGCTACCGTTGCCCGCATGCCCTTACCCCTCGGCGTTCTCGCCAAACAGTTGTTCCTGCCGCAGCGCGTCGACTTCCTGCTCGGCGATATCGACGTCGGCGCGCAGCCGCGTCAGCAGCACGTATGCCGCCGACATGGCCAGCGTTCCGAGCAACATGCCGTAGTACATCCGGTTGTCGAGGTTCCACTTCGTCTTCGTCGCCGGGTGGAGGACGCTGCCCCATATCTTGATCGAGTAGTACACAATGGGCACCATCACGAAGGAGACGATGCCGAACACGGACGAGTACGTGCGGCGGGCGTCGCCGCGCGTCGTGGATCGGAACAGCAGGTAGCCCGCGTACATCAGCCATAGGACGAGCATGGACGTCAGGCGCGGCTCCCAGTTCCACCACGTGTTCCACGCGCTACGCGCCCACAGCATCCCCGTGAGCAAGACGATGGCTGCGTAGACCCAACCGACGCTCGCTGAGGCCCCGGCGATCGCGTCCGCCCTGGGGTTACGGCGTATGAGATAGACGATGCCGTACGCCGCCGTCACCGTGAACGCGACGAACATCGACCACGCCGCGCCGACGTGGAAGTAGAAGACCTTCTGGATCTCCCGCATCTCGACTTCGATGGGCGCGACGATGAACACAAACGTGGCGCCGACCATCACGAGCAACGCCGTGACCACGGCCAGCGCGCCGTTGATCCGCGACCGAGTCATGGTCACTCCTCCAAGAGCGAGTCGAAGAGCGCGAGCCCGACGCCCGCGGTGAGCATCGGATACGCGACGAGCAACGAGAACCATCGCCAGTCCGATATCTCCCGCGACGCGAAGACATCCACGCTAACCTTGGTCGCCGCGATGAGCAACGGCACCACCAACGGGAGCAGCACGACGGAGAGCAGGCTTTCCTTGCCTCGCGCGGACGCCGTCATCGTCGATACGAAGGCGCCGATCGTGCTGACGCCACATGTCCCGAGGGCCGCGATGCCGGCCATGCGCGCGACATCCAGCATTGTCATCGACTCGACCTGCAAGAACACGATCACGGCCGGGAGTAGCGCGGCCTCAATGGCGGTCAGGACAATGAAGATGCTCACGATCCTGCTGAAGTAAATCGCCGTGGGACTGACACCCGCCAGCCGAATCGCGCCCATCGCGCCGAACTCGCGATCCGCCTCGCCGCTACGGTGCAGCGCGATCACCGCGCCGAACGCCAGCGCGGACCAGAAGATGGCGGCCCCTAGCTTCGCGAGTTGTCCGAGTCGCGCGGCGCGCCCGAGGCCCGGCGGCACGAATTCCGGGCCGTACGCAAAGGCAAACACCAACACGACAAGAAGCGAGAAGAGCCCGACGACGTAGAGCGCTTCGCGATTGCGCCACTGGAGGCCCAAATCCTTCGCCACTAGCTTCGTGAACTGACCGCCCCAGCCTGCGCTCACCGTCGGCGTGTCCATGACTCAGCCGCCCTCGCCGGAGTACTCGGCGCGCAGTTCCTCCAGCGTTGTCGCCGCTGACATCTCCACGCGTCCCCGTCTGACGAACGCGACATCCGTAGCCGCCTCGTAGCCAGATTCCAGGTCGTGCGTCACCAGGCACACGGCGGCGCCCTCCTCGCACGACATGCGCAGTCGCTTCAAGGCGGCGGCGCGCATGGAGGCGTCAAGGCCCGTGAACGGCTCGTCTAGCAGGAGCAGTTGCGGGGAGTGCACCAGAGCGCGCGCGAGAGTGGCGCGCTGCGTCATCCCGCGTGAATATGCGCGTACGGGGATGTCGGCAAACCGTGTGAGGCCCACCTCGTCGAGCAGCGCGTCCGCGCGGCGCTCGATGTCGGGGACCCCGTAGAGGCCGCCGAAAAACCGCAGGTTCTCACGCGCCGAGCGGTCACCGTAGAGCAGCGACTCGTGGCCAACGTAGCCGAGCTGGCGTCTGTACGCCGCGCGGCGCTTCGACACAGGTTCGCCGCCCCACGTCACCACGCCGCGCGTGGGCCGCCACAGGGTGGCCAGTATCCGCAGTAGGGTGGATTTCCCGCTGCCGTTGGCGCCGAACAACGCCAGGCATCGACCGGGGTGCAGTTCCACGGACGCGTCACGCAGGACGAGCCGTCCGTCAAGCTCCTTCGACACGCTCTCGGCCGCGAGGAGCGCCATTAGCCCCCCAGCCGCTCCATGATAACGCCGAGGCGCGCCTTGTATTCGTCGCGAACCCGACTGTGAGCGGCCGCGGAGAGCGCCTTGGAGTCCTTCTGTTCATCGAGCTGCGCGATCATCTCGAGATGGGCGTCCTTGAGCGCCATCAGATCCGACGCCTTCAAGCCCTTGATGAACCCAGGCTCGAAGCCACCTGAGACCGGCGCCCCTGCCGGCCCGGAACGGCGGCTCTGCATTACCCACGCGCCGATCGCGCCGCCGGCCATCAGGGAGATGGCGCCGACCAGCAGCAGCAGCACGACCGAGCCAGTATCGGCCGCGCCCGAGGGCCGCGCGGTCACGCCGCTGCTTGCAGGCGCCGACCCGCGACGCACCTTGATGTCGACCAGCGTGTGCGGCGCCGCCGGGCCACGCTGGTAGGTGATGTAGCTCTCACCGTGTATGGTGGCCGGCTCGCCCCGCGTGAACGAAGGGGAGGTGACGGTGTACGCTGGATTCCCCGCGAGCACCCGCACCTCGGTGAGAGCGGCGTGCATGGAGCGCGACAGGTCGACCGTTTGCGCGGACTCGAAGTGGTAGGAGATTGTGACGAGCGTGCGACCCGGCTTGATCGGGTCGACGATGCTGAGACCCGTCGAATCCATCCGCGTCTGCAGCTCCTCGCCTTGCACGCTCACGGCGTGCGCGACCTGGGGCATGTGCACGTGCAGCCCGATAGGCGCGCCGTCGTGGTCGGTTTCCGTGTACGGGGAGTCACCGTTGTTCGTGATATCCAGGAACTCTATGACCTCGACCTGTCCTCCACCCTCGGTCGGCGGCAACACGACCGTCAGACCCGCCTGAATGTCTGCCGGGTCGGATGCCGTGTCAGCGCGTGTCAGGTCGTAGACCATCTCGGGCGTCCACGTCGATAGCGTCAGATCCTCGCGCTTCACCGGGACACCGTCGATTTCTGTCTCGAGTGCGAACGCAAGTTCGTCGTCGACGGGAAGGTCGAGGAACTCGTAGCGGCCGTCGGCGGACGTGACGGCTTCGCGAACGCCCCCCGCGTCGCCTTCGCCCCACGCCAGAGTCACAGCCGCGTCTGCCACCGGGCCGCCCGCGCTGTCCATCACGCGGCCGCGGATGCTGCCCGCCAAGTCCTGCGCTACGGCAAGCGTGGCTGTCCCGACCAACAGTGCGATGGCCGCGAGAATCGTCGAACGCCTCATGAGGAGTCCCCTTTCCTCGTACTTCGGAACGCCTCGATTTCCTTCTCCAGATCGGCCGAAGACACGCGCCTACCGGTCGATCCACCCGACTTGTGGCGGGCGATCTCGCGTTCGAGGGCGTCCTCGTGCATGGCCGATGTCGCGCTCGCGGCCGGCACGGCGGCGCCGGTGGCGGCGATGCGCTCGTCGATGCGGGACAGCACCTCCGCAGTCTCGACCATCAACTCGTGGCGTAGCCGGTCGTAGTCAGCTTCTGAAATCTTGCCGCACTCGAAGTCGAATTCGAGGTCAGTCAGCGCGGTGTAGCTCCGCTCTCTCTCGGCCATCAGCTCGCGGGCCTCCCGGGCGGAACGGTCGTCCTCCACGGTGACGGACCCCATCGTGAGCACCGGGCGTAGGAGGTACAGAAGCGTCGGCAGGCCGAACACGAAGAGGCCGAGGCCGATCATG
The DNA here is from genome assembly GCA_018644665.1 of Candidatus Poribacteria bacterium. GTDB lineage: Bacteria > Poribacteria > WGA-4E. The sequence continues at coordinate 119,003 of JABGQA010000106.1, read as the reverse complement.
CCGGTTTCGCTCATGCGTTCTTCCGTTCGCTGAGTTCGCGCTCAATCTGCTGCTGGTACTCCGTGAGTTCCTGGCTAGGCGCCGGTTGCGGCGCGTGCTCACGACGGTGGACCAGTCGGCTCACCAGCACCCAGAAGAGAGCGCTCAGACCGGCAAAAGCGATCGCCGGGAAAATCCATATGAGGAGGTCGAATCCCTCCTTGGGCGGCGCCGCGAGGTATTGCGTGCCGTATTGCGCGACGTACGCCTCCGCGATCTCCTCGGGCGGCGTGCTGGCAAGCAACTCGACGGCCATCTGGTCCTTGATGTCGCGCGCGGTGCCACAGATGCATTCGTCCACGAGGGTTGGCGGGCAACCGCAGTAGCACAGGACCGTCCGCGTCGCCTTCTTGAGCTCTGCGCGTTGGTCGGTGGTGAGCTGCATGTGGGCGTGCTTGGACGGATCCTCGACGGGCGTCAGATCATGCCCCGGTTGCGCGCGCGCCACGAAGCAAAGTGCGAGCAGGAGGGCCGTGGCGCAGGCCATGCCGCCAACCCTGAGGACGCGCCGAGGGCGATGTACTGGACTGTCGGCGGAGCGGTGCATCTCTCGTGCCGTGCTGCGTGTCATGATTTGGCCCGCCCGTTCAGTTCACCCTCAATCCGATGCCCGTAAGTCGCGAGCAGAGAGTCGTCGGGCCGCGGGCGTCCGTTCCGGCGGGCCGCCAACCGATTCACACGCGCCCAGAAGAGCGCGCCAAGCCCTATCGTGGCGATCCCCGGAAAGACCCAGATGACGAGATTGAACCCCTCCTTCGGTGGGGCCGCGCCGTGCTCGGACCCATGCTCAGCGACGTACGCGGCCACCACTTGGTCGACCGACCCTCCGGCGAGCATCTGCGCCGCCATCCCGTCCTTGAGATCACGCCCGGTGGCACAGATGCAATCGTCGAGCAGCACTGGCGGACAGCCCCCGCACGCGCATAGCACCTGGCGTGTGGCCTTCTTGAGTTCCGCGCGCTGGTCGCCTGTAAGCTGCATGTGCACGTGCTTCGACGGATCCTCGACAGGCGTCAGATCATGCCGGGGCTGCGCGCAGACGCGCCCACCCAACGAGACGAGCACGGCGGCGAAGATCAGGGCGCGCGCGACGGGAGTGGTCATGCCGAGCCCTCCTTCTTCTTGCGGCCTTTGCCCGACTCGCCCAAGCATACGAGCGACCCGACGAGCATCACGAACGGCGCAAGGAGCAGCACGACCCACGCGAACGGGTTGTAGAACACCTGCATGTCGGCCGCCCCCGCTTGAGTCACCTCACCGAGCGCGATGTAGAGGTCGTGCGTGCCTCGCCGCAGGATTGCCGACTCGTACGTTGGCGGCCCGTCGTGGCCGTCGTATATCCCAAGCGCGGGCCGGAGGATCACGCTGTCGCCCTTGGCGCGCGTGGCCTCGATGTTGACGCCCTTGTACTGCGCGTTCGATGCCCGTATCGCGCCCTTCACGCCGCGCGGCGCACTGTAGGCGCTCTCGCCGCCCCGTTCGAGAAACTGGTCCCCGAGGGTCAGCGTGTAGCCCGCAACCTGGTAGCTCTCACCCGGCTGTAGGACCACGCGATGGGACATCTGGAAGCCCTTGGCGCCGAGCGTTCCCAGATAGAACAGCACCATGCCCACATGCACGATGTAGCCGCCGTATCGGCGCTTGTTGCGCAGGTTAAGCTCAATGAACGCGCGAATCGGCCCGCCCGCGCCACGATGCATGCGCACGCGGACGCCCTTGTAGTACTCCATCGCCACCGTCGCGAGGACGAAGGCGGACGCGAATATGCAGAGGATCGCATACGTCGTCTTGAGGAGCGGTACGCCGTCCGGGTGCGCGGCTCCGACCTTGTAGAACGGATACACACTCAGCGCAGCCGCCAACCCGCCGACCAGCGTGGGCGCGAGGAAGTTGCGGCGCAGGTTGGATTCCGTCGCCTTCTTCCACGAGATCATCGGCCCGATGCCCGTGAGCAGCAGGAGGATGAGGCCTAGCGGCACGATGAAGGTGTTGTAGTAGGGCTCGGTCACCGCGATCTCGCGGTTCTCAATGCCCTTGATGTAGGTGTAGTAGCTCTTTGAGATGAGCGGGAACGTCGTCCCGGCGAACACGACGACCGCGCCGACGACGAAGATCCAGTTGTTCAGGAGGAACGACGCCTCGCGCGACAGCAACGAGTCGAAGCGGTTCATGCTGCGTAGCGTGTTCCACCGACGCCAGAGCATCACGCCGACTACGAGGGCGTTCAGGCCGAGGAACGATAGGAAGTACACGATCAGTTCGGTGGACTGACCGAACGCGTGGATCGACGAGAGCAGCCCGCTACGCACGAGCGTCGTGCCGAAGAGAACAAGCAGGAACGTGAGGGCGATGAGAATCACGTTCCACACCTTGAGCATGTTCCGATGCTCTTGGATGATGACGGAGTGCAGGAACGCTGTGATCATCAACCAAGGCAGGAGACCGGCGTTCTCGACCGGATCCCAACCCCAGTAGCCGCCCCAACCCAGCTCGCCATACGCCCACGCGCCGCCGATGACATTGCCGAGTGTCAGGAACAGCCACGCCGCTATCGTCCATCGGCGGGCGCGCGTGATCCACTCCGTGCCACCCGACCCAGACGCCAGCGCGCCAAGGGCGTACACGTAGGGAATCGTGCAGACAACAAAGCCTGCGTATAGGTTCGGCGGGTGAATGAGCATCGCGGGCGTCTGGAGCAACGGATTCATGCCCATGCCGCGGACGGCTTGCCCCGCCTGTATCGCGGCCATGTGCGCCGGCGGGATCAGGGCGAACGGGTTCTTGATCCCGGGGATGATCCCGGCCACCAGGACGGCGTAGAACAACAACACGACGGACAGCGCGCCCAGGGCGTAGCTGGTGAGTTCGTCCTCTTCGTGTCGGCTCTTCCACGTCATGACCAGCGCGCAGAACGCGAGAATCGCGACCCAGAAGAGCATCGACCCGGACATGCCGCCCCACAGCGCGCTTATCTTGTAGATGAATGGCTGGCCCGGCTTCGATGTCTGCCACACGTATTCGAGGCCGGACCAATCGAAGGTCAGGGCGTAGAGCAGGCAGAAGGTCGAGAAGAGGACGAATGCGGCGGAGACGACTACCCCGCGCCGCCCACTGTGTATCCACCCGACGCGGCCCTTGCGCAGGCCGTGGTAGAGGGCGATGCACGCCCAAGTCGAGCTGGCGACGGCGCCGTAGGTCGCTACGCGCGCCAACCCAGCGACGGCGACGCCGTACAGCCCCGCTACGACCACCCACGCGAGCGTGGCGACGCCGAGGAAGCCCAGAACTAGGGCAAAGTCTTTGCGTGTTTCGCGCGCGCGATCGGTCACTGCCCCGCCCCAACGGCAGAGGCCGTCTCACCGGTCGTCGGTGGTTCTGCCTCGTATTTCGATGGGCACTTCGTCATCAGCTTGTCCGCCTCGATAATGTTGGCGGCGGCTTCGTACTTGCCGCTGACGACGACTCCTTGACCCTCGGCGAAGGTGTCGGGCTTGAGACCCTCCCTGTACACGACGTTCACAAACGCCGTCTTCGCCGTGTCACGCACCTGGAACCGTAGTTCCTTGGCGCCCATGTCATACCGCTCGGTGCCCTCTGCTACGAAGCCATCCACCTGGACACCGCGCTGTCCTACGTCGGTGGGGTCCGCGGCCAAGAGCTGGTCAGGCGTGAAACGCGTTAGGCTGGATTCGGGATCCTTGAGCGTTGAAAACATCAACGCTCCGACGCCGGCCGTAAGCAGAACGCCGGCCACAACGAACTTGAGAACTCGACCGTCCATATCCTTGGTCCTCCTGCCTGCAGTTATAGCCTGGTTTACTCGGACGTGAAGTGCCGAATAAGGGCTTCCGACAGGGATTCGACGGCGGCGCTCGGAGCTTCCACCGTCACGTTAAGACCCAGGTCCCGCGCGCGCGCCGCGGTGACAGGGCCGATAGCCGCGACACAGACATGTTCCAGGGCGTTCCGCGCCTCGTTCCCGGGCAGCGCGGCCAGGAAGTTCTGGACGGTCGACCCGCTCGTGAACGTCACGGCGTCGATGTCCCCGTCGGTCAGCAGGTCCACGACTTGCGTCGCGTCGCCGACGTCGGGGACGGTGCTGTACGCCGTGACGGCGGTGACGACCGCCCCACCCGCCCGCAGGCCATCAACAAGCTCCGCGCGGGCGAGATCGGCCCTCGGCACGAGTACGCGTTGGCCGTCCACGTCTCCGATGTCCTCGACCACGCCTTCGGAGCGCGAGCGCTCCGCCACGAAGTCGGGGCGCACGCCACGGTTGAGGAGCGCCGCTTGGGTCGCCGGGCCGATGGCGGCCACGGACACGCCGGCCAACGCGCGACTGTCCAACTCCAGCGCGTCGACGCGCTCCCATAGATAGCGGACGCTGTTCGCGCTCGTGAAGACGACGCGGTCGGTCTCGGGCAGGGCAGCGATCGCGTCGTCCAGAGACGACGTGTCGCCTGACGGCTCTGTCCTTATTGTCGGGAATTCGATGACGTCCGCGCCTGCATCTGTCAGCAGCGAGACCAGCGAGCTCGCCTGCTCCCGCGCGCGGGTCACGACGACCCGTCGGCCGAAGAGCGGCTTCGTGTCGAACCACGCGAGCGTTTCGCGCAGCCCAACGACATCGCCTACGAGGATGATTGCGGGCGAGCCCATACCCGCGGCCTCAACATCGGCGGCGACGTTCTCCAGCGTGCTAACAAGAGTTCGCTGGTTCGGGCGCGTACCCCACTGGACCAATGCCACGGGCGTGTCCGGCGAGCGGCCGCCACGCTTCAGGTCGTCCACGATGCCCGCCAGCCGCGCGGTCCCCATGAGGATGGCAACGGTATCAACCGCCGCTCCGATAGCGCCCAGGTCGACTGTAGACTCAGTCTTCTCCGCGCGCTCATGGCCGGTGACGAACGCCACCGACGAGGCGTGGTCGCGGTGCGTGAGAGGGATTCCCGCGTATGCCGGGCCGGCGATTGGCGACGGGATGCCCGGGACGATCTCGAACGGAACCCCGGCCTCGCGGAGGCGTTCGGCCTCCTCGCCGCCTCGCCCGAAGATGAACGGGTCGCCGCCCTTCAGGCGCACGACGGTCTTGCCCGCCGACGCCGCCTCGACGAGGCGCTCGTTCATCTCTTCCTGCGGGACGGCGTGCGCTGCGCTGCGTTTGCCGACGTAGAGCCGTGGAGCGCGTTCCGGGGCGAGGTCGAGCAGTACGGGGTTGGCGAGGGCGTCATAGAAGACGACGTCCGCGCGCTCCAGGCACTCGCGGCCCTTCACCGTCAGCAGCTTTGGATCGCCTGGGCCGGCTCCCACGAGGTAGACGATGCCGCTCATGCGTCGGCCTCCGCCAAGAGTGCGGCGGCGCCTCGGTCGAGTAAATCCTGTGCGAGCTGCCGACCGACATCCTCGGGCGAATCGCCGGTGCGTGACCCTCGGACGTCACGTGTCCCATCGGGCGCCGCGACGAGACCCCTCAGCGCGAGGGCGTCCTTCCCAACGGCGACTTCCGCGAGGCCGGCGATCGGGACGTGGCATCCACCACCAAGGGCATGGAGGAAGGCGCGCTCCGCAGCTACACCTCGCGCGGCGTGCGCGTCGTGGATCACGGCGAGCGCCGCTGCGGTGGAGTCGTCGTCCACGCGTGTCTGTATCGCCAACGCCCCCTGCCCGACGGCCGGAAGCATCTTCTCGGGAGTCAGCACTTCAGTAGCTTCCTCCAACCGTCCTAGGCGCGCGAGCCCTGCGGCGGCGACAACGATCGCGTCCCAGTCGTCCTGATGAAGCTTGCGAATGCGGGTGTCGAGGTTGCCACGTATGGACTCGATCCGCAGGTCGGGCCGTGCGGCGAGCAACTGCGCTTCACGGCGTCGGCTACTCGTGCCGACCTTGGCGCCGCGTGGGAGATCCCTAAGGAGAACCCCATCTGCCGAGATCAGGGCATCAAACGGCGACTCGCGTGCTGGGATGGCCCCCACGCACAGGCCGTCCGGCAGTTCCGTCGGCAGGTCCTTCATACTGTGCACCGCGGCGTCAATGTCGCCGTCGAGCAGAGCGGTCTCCAGCTCCGCGGTGAATAGGCCTTTGCCGCCTATCTCGGGGAGCGGTCGATCGGTTCGTCTGTCGCCTGTGGTGCTGATGACCTGTTCGCGGACATCCAAGCCGGGATGGCCGCCCTTGAGGGCGGCGACGACCCACGCGGTCTGAGTTCGCGCCAACGTGCTGCCGCGCGTGCCGATCACAATGCGCTCGGGGAATGCCACGTGCGCCCGCCTTGTCCATTGGTAACAGGTATCTGCCCCTAGTGTAGCCTCGCGGCGCCGGTCTGACAATTGCGGCCCCGGGCAGCGTTCGGTAGGATTGCGCGGCGGCTGACAAGGGCGCTTCAGGCACGCGTCGCACCAGAGAAGGAACGCACATGCGCGGATGGGCCGGGTTCACCGTCGGGGTCGTCGTTGGGGGCGCCGTGTTGCTGATGTTGCTCGGCCGAAGTCCTCTCCTTCCGACCGCGCACGCGCAGTATTTGAGCAAGTTCCAGAACGTCGATGTGGACTTCGAGACATCGGCCAACGTCAGCACGCTTACGTTCTTCGACCGCGACTCGGGCGACACGTACATCTACATCGCGCGAGGCGCCGGGAAGTTCCAGTTTGCCCAGAAACTCAGCATCCAGGCGTTGGGCGGGCCGCTCGCCGCCAGCCTGGGCGCCGACGCATCCAACGTCCCGCAACTACAGACCGGTATCGAGTAGAAACGTGAGGGGTAGCTCGTGAAGGTAGTGATGTTCTCGAAGCACCTGCAGGAGCTGTCGATAGAGGACGCGGGCAGAGCCGCGGTCGACATCGGATTCGACGGCCTCGACCTGACGGTGCGTCCCGGCGGCCACGTGACGCCGGATGGCGTCGAGGAGAAGCTGCCGGCCGCCGTCGAGGCGCTTCGAGGCGTCGGCGCTGCAGTCCCGATGATCACCACCGCGATCACGGATGCCGACGACGACGCCAAGGCGACTCTCCGCGCAGCCAAGGCCGCCGGGATCACGCGCATCAAGCTGGGGTATTGGCGCTACCAGGGATTCGGGAAACTACGCGGCCAGATCGCCGAGGTGCGGGAGTGTCTCGCGCGCATCGAGCCGTTGGCGCAGGAGGCCGGCGTCACGGCGTGTCTGCACAACCACTCCGGCAACGACATGACGGCGTCGTCGCACGTGATCGCGGCGCTGTTGCGCGGCTTCGATCCCGACGCGCTTGGGGCGTACATCGACCCGGGCCACATGACGGTCGAGGGCGGCCGCAGCGGGTGGAAGATCGGCATGGACGCCGTCCACGACCGCATCCGCATGATGGCCCTGAAGGACTTCGGCTGGTATCGCAACGAGGCTGATGGCCAGGTCACGTGGGCCGAGAAGCTCGTGCCGCTGAGTGAAGGGATCGTGCGCTGGGACGAGGTGTTCGAGTGCCTTGCGCAGATAGGGTTCGACGGCGTCGTCTCGTTCCACTCGGAATACCAGGGCGGGCATAGCTGGCGGGATCTGGACACGGAGGGCGTCATCGCTCAGACGCGCGAGGACTACGCGTACATGCGGTCCCGTTTGGGACGTTAGCGACGCAGCTTGCGCGCGTCGCGGAGGAGGATGGACTTGGGGAACGAACTGGCGACGGTGGCGGACATCGAGATGTCGGTGGACGACCTCGACGTGGACCGCGCGAAATCGGTGTTTGACGACCACGGCTGCCTCGTCGTGCGCGGTCTTACGCGCCAATACGTGGACGCGATCAATCGGGACATCACCGAAGCTGCCGATCGCGCGATTTCGCTCCTGGACCGCGCGGAGCAGATCGTCGAGGGATGGAGGACGCCCGACGGCACGCTGTTCATCCCGGCGCCGGAGGGATACGACCGCGACAAGCAGATCATGGTGCTCTCGTATAACTACAGTACCAGCGGCGCGTTCTTCGCGTCGGCCCTCGACGAGCGGGCGTTGGACATCGTGGAGGCGATCCTCGGCCCCAACGTCGAGTTGTTCGGGAACGGGCAGTGCCTCGTGAAAGAACCCGTCGGCGGGCATCCGAAGCACCTGCATCAGGACGCGGCCTACTTCGAGCACCGGTACTACGGCCCCGTCGCCATCCTGAACTACACATTGACCACTGATCTGGAGAACGGCGCGCTGCACGTGGTGCCCGGCTCGCACAAGCTGGGGCAGTTGGACCACGTGGACACGTTCTCGCACCTGGGACTCGACGACGGCGAGTGGCCGTGGGAGCGCTCCCTGCCCGTGTGCGGCGAGCCGGGAGACGGCATCTTCTTCCACTACCGTACGATCCACGGGTCGAAGCAGAATCACTCGGACGCGCGGCGACCGGTGTTCATCAACCGGTACCGACGGGTCGATGACTACACGATCATTGGCGCGTCGACCGTGGCGAATCGGGCCGAGGCCGAGAAGCGCGCCTCCGAAGCGAAAAAGGGCGGTCAACGCGGCCTCGTCGTGCGCGGATTCCGCCCCTATGAGGACGAGGAATAGACATGGCCACAGTATCGGACGCGGTTCGGCAGTGGGTGGAGACGGCCCGCGGCAAGCTCGCGAACGGAGGACTCACCGGGGGCGACCTCGACGACCTGCTGAGCGACGTTGAAGGAGGCGCGGGCGCTCGACGGCAGCGTCTGCTGTATCTCCACGCGGCGACGCCGAACGTCCAGTCGCAGGTCGTCGCGATGGCGCTCCACGAGCCGGTGGCCGGCGCCGTCGAGGAGATCACGCCCGAGCCGCCCGAGTTCCCGTACCGCACCGTGAAGGCCGCGATCATCGACGGTTGGCACGTCGTGCACTTCCCGGACCAACTGGCGCCGTTCGACGACCGCGAAATCGACATACTGGGCTACGAGTTCATCCTCCAGAAGGTCGAGGAGTACGATGCCTGAACAGGACTACCGGCTGAATGACGCTGAGGTGATGGACTTCGTGGTCAAGGGGTACCTGGTGCTGAAACCGGAGTTCCCCGAGGGCTTCAACGAGTACTGCTACGAGGAGTGCGCCCGGGCTACAGCTGACTCGAATCCCGGCGACAGCATCCTGGAACTCGTGCCGAAGCTGCACGATGTGTGGGGCCATCCGATGGTGCGCGGCGCGCTCGTAAGCCTCGTTGGCGAGGACTTCCAGATGAGCGGGCACCGGCATTGCCATGTGAACCCGCCCGGCACCCGCAGCCAAGGATGGCATCAGGACGGGACGAACCAACGGCATCACAAGGTGCGCACCGTGCTTGGGTTCTACTACCCGCAGGACACGTCCGCGGATCTGGGCCCGACGATGATCGTGCCGGGCACGCACTTCCGAAACTGCCCAACGGACCGCATGGCGACGTATGCGCACTTCCGCGACCAGGTCGCCCTGACGTGCGAGGCTGGCACGGTTGCGATCACCCACTACGACATCTGGCACGGGGCCTCGCGGAACCAGGGCGACCGCGTGCGGTACATGCTGAAGTTCCTGTTCAGCCGACAGGGGGATCCCGCCGCGCCAAGTTGGCGCCACGACCCCGAGGCCGCTGCCGAACACGCGCACATCCTGGCGGCTCGCTCTGCGGCCTGCGGCCAGTCCGACCATTACAAGGAGCGCGGTCTCCGGCGCGAGATGTGGAACCATCTCCTCGGGGCTGGGGCTGCGTAGGCCGTCACCGGCGCCCACCGGTCTCGACTGCGGTGTCATCAGTGGAAATCGTTAGGTCGTCGATCCAGATCGTCTGCGCGTGCGGGACGCCCGGGCCGTAGTACGGCGCCATCAGGAACTGGTCGATCTTCATGTCGGGGTGCCGACCCGTGCGGAACACGACGTCGTGATGGTCCATGATGAGTTCGCCGTCGAACCGGTACTGGATCACCCCGTCGCGTTGGCCGACACCGTCGACGACGCTGTTTAGCCTGAGCGTCGCCTCGACGTGATGCCAGTCGCCCTTGTAGCTGGGGCCCGGCTCGTCGCCGAAGTAGACGGCGGCCGGCTCCCAATGCTTGCCGTTCCAGTGACGCGCGCCCGATGGATAGCACGTGCCGTCCCCGTGCCCGTCAGAGTCGCCGTTGCCTCCCGCGACAGCGCGTTCTTCGGTCACGCCTACCAGGTTCTCGCCGATGCGGCCCTCATTGATGTTGCGCCCGTCCTGGATGGCGACGCGCGGCACGCCGTTCACGGTCTCGACGTAGAATGTCAGATGCGTGTACGCGGGGCCGACGAACGGGTCGTCCGCCGTGGTGATGAAGTGGAACTCGTGCGGATGCCAGCTGACGCCGGTCCATCGCCAGCCGGCGGAGTGTTTGACGTGGTAGCCCAACGTGACGCTAGTCACAGGCGGAAGGCGCACACGGGCGCCACCGCCGACGGGGCCGATGGCGCCGCGGTTCGGCCAGCGCCAGACACACGAATGCCCGCTGTCGCCTACGTGCTCCGTGTCCGTGATCTCCATACCCGGGCCGTCGTACCAGCCTCGCGACTCCCAGTCGGTGTCCTCGAAGAGCTCCTCGAACAGCAACGTCTCCGCCGAAGCAGAAACGCACACGACTATCGTGGCGACTGCGATCGTGGCAACGTGTGCGGTCATACATTACCCGTCACCGAGAGCCGTCGCGCCGCTGCCCCGCCTTGGTGCGGGCCCATGTAGTCGGTCGCTTCGCGGTGGCATGAACGGCAGTCGAGGCGGCGTCGCGCTTGAGTACGACGCCGTCCTCCCCTGTAGCGTAGACTACCCCCTCGACGTATTGGACATCCAACAGACGCGATGTCGTCGGGGTATCCTCACGCGTCCACGTAGCGCCGTCTTCGGTGGCGAGAACGACACCGAATGCCCCCACTGCCCAGCCGCGACCATCCTGGGGCAACGTGAGGGAGGACAGCCCACCGTGCGAGGAGAACTCCTCCGGCAGGTCCGCTGCCACCGTGGCGGGCTCCCATGTCTGCCCGAGGTCCGACGACCGCGCAAGGTACACCGGCTCGTCGCTGGCTCCCTCCGCCGTCGTTGCCCACACATTGCCGTCGGCGGCGACATGGGCGCGTCGGACGCCGTACCCCGTCCCACGCCATGTCGCACCCGAATCTGTGGTAACGTACAGTGTGCCGAGCCTGTGGGTCATCCACCCGAGGCTCGCGGACGCCATGCTCAGGCTGTCGCCGATGAAGTTGTTCGGTGGCGGCCGCCGGCTCACGGCGCGTTGCTCCCACGTGTGCCCACCATCATGTGTCGCCAGGACGGCCGCGCCGTTGGTCCCACCGTCCTTCACGTCATCCGCGGTGACGAGCATTAGCCCCTGGTCACGATCGTGGAAGTGCAGGCCATGCACGCCCAAGGGCCCTCGGTCGGTCAGCCCGATCAGCTCGCGCGTGAAGATGACCGCGGGCCATAGAGGGGTGATCTCCCAGGTCGCGCCGCCGTCGACGGTGTGCGCGATCAACTCGGCGCCACCGACCCACGCCTCGGACTTATCGAGACGGAAGGCAGCGAATGGCCCACGACCCACACCCCACGAGTAGCGGCCGTTGGGTGACTCACGGAATGCTGGTATGTGCAGCTCATCCCACGTGGCGCCGCCGTCGCGCGTACTGTGGCCCACGAGGGTGTCGTCGGGTCCGGCAGTCGTGTCGCCGCCGATCAGCCATCCGTCGTTCGCGTCAACGAAATGCAGCACGTCGCCATAGCCGGACCTGACGGATCCGACCTGACGCCACCCGGACGCTCGGGCGGGCGGAAGCAGCGTCAGTATCAGCAGAGCGCCCATGACAGCGACCCGTGGTCTAATTGCGCTTGGGTGCACGGCTACTGGCCTTCCCCGTCCGGGCCGAACGGCGTGGCGTGGCGCCTGATGGCCGCCCACGTGTCGATGCGTCGGCTCCGAGCGCCCGTGTGTGCCGCGCCGTCATCTGCGGTCGCCTCGATCTCCATCCACGTGCGGCCGGCATCCGTGGTGTGAAGCAACGTCTCGCCACCCAGCCACGCGGTGTCACGGTCGATGCGGTGGATGTCGTTGATGCGCGAAGACGACACATACAGCGACTCCCAGGTGGCCCCGCCGTCCTGGGAACCGATCAGCTCGTTACGGCCTCGGTTGACGGCGGCTCCGCGAAGGACCCAGACGTCCCTGTCATTGAGGAAGTCGCTCCGACCACCCAGGGCGTGGAGGGATCCGACATCCACCGTCGGCAGAGCCATCCAGCTTCCGCCGCCATCCTCGGTGCGGTACAGGACGGCTTCGAGGTCCTCGTACGCGCCCGCCCACCCGACATCGGGCGACGCGAAGTGAAGGAAAGCCAGGTCGCCACCGGGCGTCCACCGCCATGTGTCGCCGCCATCGACCGTCGCCATGAGGCCATGTGGGTAGCGTGTCGCCAGCCAGGCGTGGGCGGGCCCCAGGAAGCTGACCGGCCCCAGGCCGCGCGCAAACGACGCCTTGACGTCCCACGTCACTCCGCCATCCACCGTGCGGCTCACCCGCACCGTGTCACTGTTATCGGACGCCCCTCGCATCCACCCGACAAGAGGGTCGGAGAAGTAGATGTCCGTCAGGTAGGCCTCGGGGGAGTCGACCTGCACCGCCCACGATAGGCCGCCATCGCGGGTGGACAGGAGGCGCGTGCCGAACACCCATCCGTGCGTCGCCCATCCTACGCGATCGTCTACGAAGAACAGCTCGCCTGCGCCCCCGTGCGGCGGGCCCGCGGTCAGCGTCCAGTCCGTCCCACCGTTGACGGTTCGGCCGACGACGAATTCTATGCCCGTGCCCGGCGGATCGACTCCCTGATTGGCGATGAACCAACCGCGGTCTCCGCCCTCGAACCACACTCTCGACATGTGCGGCAGTCCGCCCGCACGCGCTGGCGGTACGACACCGACCAGCCACACCAACAGCGTGGCGGCGAGAACAGACCCGCCGCGCGCATGGACAGGACTGGCGGCGTCCGCGCCTGCGCGCTGCGGGACGGTCGACGTGCCGTGCATCATGCGGTTCCTCTCGGACACTCGGGGGCCGCTGCGGCCTGAGGAGGCCGCGGCCCCGAGTTACGTGGGTGACCCGACGCCGCGCACATGTAACGTCCGCCGGCCGTGGAACGGTGTATGGCGTGACTCGGCCGCCGGCGCCCTTGAGAGGCCGTTGCCTGGAAGCTACGGTGCCTATGAAGTGTGCAGGCGGCGGCAGCGCACGGTAGGGCCCCGGGGGCCGACGCAGGTATCTCTCAGAAGGGCAGCATCATGTCTCGTACAACACTCGGAGCAATCGGGCTCATCGCGTGCTTTGTGACAGCGATAGGCGCGAACGCGGCGGAATCTCTCACAGACGAATTCGACGGTGGATCGCTCCGCGCCGGGTGGGAATGGTGGCAGGAGCCCGGAGACTGGGATGTCGGCGATACGAACGCGGGATGGCTCACGATCCAGGCCGACCTGAACCGGAACCTCTGGCAGGCAGACACGACGACGCGGCTGTTCCAGGTCGTGCCGGACGAGCCGTTCGACGTGGAGACCCACCTCGTAACCACGTTCGAGGCCAATTCCATGGTCGGCGGGCTCGTCGTCAAGAGCGACGCGGACGACAACTGGGTCACCCTCAAGCTCTGGGGCCACGGCGACGGGACGACGCAGTTGCAGTACCAGACGAAGGGCAACGAGAATGGGCCCGGCCTAGTCGGCGCGGCGCCGGGGTTCGCATCGGCGGACGGCATGGTCGGCCTGTACCTGCGCCTCGCGAAGGATGGCGACAGCTACACGGGCTACTGGAAGCTCGCGGAAGGCGACGACTGGACGGCCGTCGGGCCGACGGAATTCGCACTGACGGCACCGCTCGGCCTGAGCCTGTATGCCGGTGTCGATGGAGCGGCGGGCGAGATGCTGGCGCAATTCGAGTACTTCCGCGACAACATCACGCCGTTCGATGTCGAGCCCGCCGGGAAGCTGACGACGACGTGGGGCCGCGTGAAGATGCGATAGTCGTTGAAGGGGTCGGTGGCGCCGCATGGAGAAGACGCGCGCTATCGACCCCTCACCCGCCACGGCGATACGCCTCCGCGCCGTGGTGCTCGGAACGCTGGCGATCCCACTGAATGCGTTCTGGATCACGCAGTTCGAACTGAACCGCTGGTCGTTCCCCACCTACCTGGTCCCGTTCTACAACGCGATCTTCACCCTGGCGCTCGTCGCGCTGTGTAACGCCGCGCTCACGCGGTACGCTCCTGCCCGACGGCTGCGCTCCGCGGAGTTGCTCGTCGTCTACCTGATGGCGTCTATCGCGTCGTCGCTCTGCTCGCACAACATGATGGAAGTGCTCGTCACGACCATCCCTCACGCGCACTACAACGCGTCGCCGCTGAACGAGTGGGCGACGCGCATCGTGCCGTACCTGCCGTCGTGGCTGGTCGTCTCCGACCCCGATGCGCTGACGGGCTACTACCAGGGGGACTCGACGCTCTGGCGATGGAGGACGTTGCGCGCGTGGGCTCCGGCAATCGCGTGGTGGACACTGTTCACGACGGCGTTGCTGGGGGTCATGCTGGCGTTGGCGCTGCTACTCCGCCGCCAGTGGACGGAGCGCGAGAAGCTCACGTACCCGATCATCCAACTGCCGCTCGCGCTCGCCGGTGAGGAAACGGGGGTGTGGCGCCAACGGTCGCTCTGGGTGGGGTTCGCCATTACCGGCGCGGCGACCGTATACAACGGGATCGCGACGCTAGTGCCGGCCATCCCGGCTCTGCCGCTGAAGCGTGTGCTCGAGATCCAGCCTTTGCTCCCGGAGCGTCCGTGGAACGCTATCGGGTGGACACCCGTCACGGTGCACCCGCACCTGATCGGCCTCGGGTTCCTGATGCCACTGGACCTGCTGTTTTCGTCGTGGTTCTTCTACTGGGCGCTGCGGTGGGAACGGATCGCGAAGGCGGCGTTCGGGCTGAGGATGCTGCCGGAGTTCCCGTACGAGAAGGAGCAAACGCTCGGCGCGTACCTCGCCGTGGCGCTCATCGCCCTGTGGATGGGCCGCCGGCATCTCCGCGCGTTCACCGTCGCGGCGTGGCAGGGGCGCCGGGACTCCGCTGACGATCCGGTCGCGCCCCGCGTCGTGCTGCTGTGCATCGCGGGGGGCATCGTGGGGCTGGCGTACTTCAGTCAAGCCGCGGGTCTCGCACTCGGAATAGGGTTCGCATTCTTCGTCATCTACTACCTGCTCGCGGTGGCCATGACGCGGATGCGCGCGGAGTTTGGGTTTCCCATCCACGACGCGCACTACCCGCAAGGGCCGGACTTCGCCGTGTGGATGTCAATGGGGACGCGCCGTCTCGGGCCGCAGAACCTGACGGTGCTGGCGCTCTACCACTGGTTCAACAGGACGTACGCCAGCCATCCGATGCCGCACCAGTTGGAAGCGCTCAAAATGGGGGAGCGGCTCGGGGCGCGGCGCAGGACGTACGCGCAGATCGCGGGCGTCCTGCTACTGGCTGTCGTGCTGAGCGTCCTGACGACGTTCGCAGTGACGCTCCACTCGTTCTACGGGCACGGGTCGGCGACAGGTTACTACACGTGGTGGGGCAGCGGGGGCTTCGGGCGCGAGACGTACTGGTGGCTCGATAGATGGCTCGACAACCCTACCGAACCGAACGTCATGGGCGTGCAGTTCGTGGGCGTCGGGTTCGCGATCGCCGCGTTCTTCCACTTCATGCGCACCCGCTATATGTGGTGGAGTCTGCATCCCCTGGGCTACGCCGTCTCGACGAGTTGGGGAGCCCACGTGTGGAGTTCGTTCCTGATTGCGTGGGTGGCGAAGTGGGCGGCGCTGAAGTTCGGCGGAATCGGCTTCTATCGACGCGCGGTGCCTTTCTTCCTGGGAGTCATCCTGGGCGAATTCCTCGTCGGGAGCGTGTGGAACTGGGTGGCCATCCTGTTCGGCGTGACCACCTACCAGTTCAGCGTCGGGTGACGGCCCTACTTCACGCGTCCGGCGTGAGCAACGCCTCTATCTGCTGCATCGAGATACGCGCCGCCGCCTCGGGGTCGTTCTTCAGCACGCGGCGGTAGTAGTCGAACGACTCGAACTCCACCGAGCAGAAGCCGGTATAGGCCATGTCGTCCAGCGCGCCGAAGAACGCCGACCAATCCACGCTGCCTTCGCCGAGGAGGGGGAAGAGGAACTTGCCGGGGGCGGGGTTGTCGCCGACGGCGTCCTTCAGGTGGACGTGCGCTATACGGTCACCCCATTCGCGCGCGACCCACGCTACGTCGTAGTTCCCGTAGAGGATTCCGTGCGAAGGGTCCAGATTCACCTTCTGCACCGGGCTGTCGAGCCGGTCGATCAGGTAACGATGCGTGTAGAAGTCGTGCGCCAGCATGCCGAAGACGCCCTCGGACGAGATGGACGACGCCGGCCGCTTCCGCCGCTGTGCTGAACGCCGCGTACGCCTCGAACACCTGCGCCCACGCCGCCGACTCGGAGATGTCGCGCCCCACCTTCGGCGCGTTTGCGTCCCACGGAGCCGGGCCGGTCATCGTGCCTACCGTCGCTACATCGCACTCGCCCGCGGCGTGGATCGCGCGCACCGTTCGGTCGATGCGGACGCGCCTCGCGTCGTCGTCCAGGCTCACTAAATCCTCGTGGGCCATGATGCGGGAGACGTCCATGCCCGCGTCTCGCGTCTTCCCGACGAGCGCCCGGAGATCGGCGACAGGCAGGTCCACGTCGAAGTGGGACGTCGTCCACTCGATGCCCTCGTAGCCGAGGCCCTTCAAGGAGGCTATGACGCTATCGGCGGGCATCCGGGCGTAGTCGAGACCGGCCAGGAACGCTACTTTCCATCCGCGCATGTCCGTCTCTCCCTACCGAGTGCGTGTGTTCGCTGGTGGCGAGGCGTTGCCTGGGCGCCAGCTGACAGCCGCCGGCAACGCCGCACGTTGGTAAAGGCCGGGCCACTAAGTCTGTTCGGGAACTCGGGCCCACTGAACCAGGAAAGTCTGCCTACGCGCCTCGGGCAACGAGCATCCGTAAGTGACTCGAAGGGCTCCGTGCCCGTCTCGTCGCAGTTCCCAATCGGCCCCCTGCACGCCATAGGCGAGCAGGGACTCGTACGCGTTGTTCAGGGCATCCACGATGCTCGCTTCATCCGGTTCTTGTCGCGCGTATAGAATCACGGTTGGCATCCGTTCGCTGGACACGCTCAGCATGCGTGGCACTGTGTTCCCTCCTTAGACGGCGCCGATCCCCTTGATCGGTCGTCAGACGCTGGCCCGCGACTACTGGCTGACTCCTCCCAACGAAGGCCCGCGCCGTACACTCGATCGATCGGGGCCGGCACCCTCGATGGTGGTCGCTAGTCATCCTGCCAGGCCCGCTTCGCCGACCGGCACACCAGATGTTGCGGTCGGTAGCGCTAGAACTCCCAATCGTCGAAGTGGCGCCAGTCGGACTTGGGCTCCCAGCCCAGCAGACGCGCGGCCTTGCGGATGTCGAACACAGACGCCTGCGGATTCGCGGCGAAGTAGCCGGCGTCCAGTACTGCCGGACACTCGCCGAAGCTTCGGCGCAGCAGTTCGAGGGTGGGCAGCGGCAGGAACGTGTCCCGTGCGGAGAGGAAGAACGCCTCGAACGGCGCGTCGTCCGACGGCGGGAACTCGTACTCGACGGAGGAGGCAACTGCCCGAGCGACATCGCGCACAGCGATGTGCGCGCCGAACCCGCTTACCGGGTCGGGGACGAAGCCGTCGAGCGATCGTGCGACGATCTCCCGGGCAGCATCCTCGGCCCGCACGCTCCACACCCACATGTAGCGGAGCGACACCACCTCGATGCCGAACGCCTCTGCGTAGTTGGCGCCTATCCGCTCGCCGAAGTGTTTCGACAGGCTGTACGCCTCGTGCGGCCACAGCGGGTGCTGCTCGTCGATGGGGACGTACTGCGGCACGAGCTTCACGTGGTGAATGCCGAAACCGGTGCTGGACTCGCTGCATCCGTAGACGACCCGGCCGATGCCTTCCAGCCGCGCGGCTTCGAAGACCGTGTAGGAAGTGACGGTGTTCTCGCCGATCACCTGTTCCAGGGAATGTCCCAGGTAGGGATCGGGAATGGCCGCGAGATGGACGACTTGCTCCGCGCCTCGCACGGCCTCGCGCGTGGCGGCGAGGCTCGTGAGGTCGACATCGCGGAACTCCACGTCCACGCGAGGGGCCGTCCTGTCCAGCGACCAGGGCTCGTGCCCTGCGGCCGCGAGTTCGTCACACACGAAGGAGCCGATCGCTCCGCTGCCTCCCGTGACGGCAATCTTCATGCGCTCTCCCTTGTAGTCGGGGTCGTGCGCCGGTGTCGGCGCGCGGCAGTGTAGCACGGAACGCGCGCAGCGACCCGGTTGCCACCGGGATGCCGCGTGGGGAGAATGCCCCGTGGCGCGACACCTACCCACCGGCGGAGCGCGATCATGGGCGACCGGAAGCGAATCATCCTCGACACGCACGGACGGAAGCTGGAACACATTTTCGCGCCCGAGGACCTGCAGCGTGTGCGCGACGCTGCCGACATCGTCTGGGGACGGGACGAGCCGATGCCCGAGGCCGAATGGGACGGCGTTCGCGAGGACGTGTCCGCGATAGTCACGGGGTGGTGGCGTTACGGCGACGTGAAGCGATTCCCCAAGCTGGAAGCAGTGCTGGAGGTCAGCGGCGGCCCGCCCAACCCTAAGTCGCTGGACTACGATCACTGCTTCGCGACCGGCATCAAGGTCTTGAGTTGCGCTCCCGCGTTCGGGCCGGCAGTCGCGGAACTCGCCCTGGCCCTCGCGTTAGCGAGCACGCGGCACGTCGTCGACTGCCACGTCGACTTCACGCAAGGTCGCGAGCAGTTCCTGCACGACGGTGGCGCGCCCGGCAGCCTTCTGTTCGACAAGCCGGTGGGGTTCGTCGGATACGGGGGTCTCGCCCGCAACCTGCGCCCGCTGCTTGCGCCGTTCCGGTGTCCCATATCGGTGTACGATCCCTGGTTGCCCGCCGCCTACCTGCGCGGTCTGAGCGTCACGCCGGTGGATCTCGACACGCTGATGGCCGAGTCGCGGGTGATCTTCGTCCTGGCGATCCCAACGCCTGAGAATCGCGGCATGATCGACCGCGCGGCCTTGGAGTTGCTGTCGATCGACTCGACGTTCGTGCTCATCAGTCGGTCGCACGTGGTGGACTTCGACGCCCTGACGGAGTTCCTCCACGAAGGGCGGTTCCGTGCTGCTGTCGACGTGTTCCCCGAGGAGCCGCCGCACGCCGACCATCCCATCCGCAAAGCGCCGGGCGTGATCCTTTCCGCGCATCGCGCCGGTTCCATCAGCGACGCGTTGCGGAACATCGGGCGGATCACCGCGGACGACATCGAGGCGCTTGCCGCCGGACTTCCGCCGATGCACATGCAGACGGTCCGGGCGGAAACGGTCGGGCATATGGCGTAGGCTGGCCGGCGCCGCTGCTGCCGCGGCATCGCGCACAATGGGAATGTCATGACTATGTGCCGCGAGCGGAGTGCGAGTAGAATCGTCGCCGCCCCCGAATCGCATTGAGGAACGCCAAGTGATACAACCCAAGCTCAAGGACGATGCGTTCCTCGCCGACGTGCAGGCCGCCGGGGCCGACGGCTCGAGGCTCCATCTCTGGTGGCTAGGACAGAGCGGCTATCTCGTTCTCTGGCGGGGTCGCCACGTGCTGATAGACCCCTACTTGTCCGACTCGCTCACGCGCAAGTACGCGGACACCGACAAGCCACACGTCCGCATGACGGCGCGCGTGATCGCCCCGGAGCAGCTCGACTTCATCGATGTCGTGACGTCCAGCCACAACCACACGGACCACCTTGACGGCGAGACTGTGATCCCGCTGATGCGCGCGAACCCGGACCTGACCGTCGTCGTGCCGGAGGCGAACCGCGAGTTCGCCGCGGATCGGTTCGGCGTCTCGCCGGAGCGCCTGACGGCGATTGACGCAGGCGCGCGCGTGGAAGCGGCGGGGTTCACGTGCAACGCCGTGCCGGCCGCCCACGAGCAGCTTGACGTCGACGGGCGAGGTCGCCATCCGTACCTCGGCTACGTGATCGAGGCAGGGCCGCAGACGATCTACCACAGCGGCGACACGCTCCGATACGACGGCATGGCAGAGCGTCTGCGCGCATGGGAGATCGATATCGCGATCCTGCCCATCAACGGCCGGGACCCGAAGCGTGGTGTCGCGGGCAACCTGTCCGGGCCGCAGGCGGTCAAGCTCGGGCGTGACATTGGCGCGGAAATCGTCGTTCCGTGCCACTACGAGATGTTCGAGTTCAACACCGTACCGCCGGACGAGTTCGTCGAGTGCGCACAAGCTGCCGGGCAGGGGTACCGCGCCCTGGAGTCCGGCGAGCGGCTGACAATCTGACGAAGGGACTGTGTGTGCGCCGATCCAACGACACGATCGAACTGGAAGCGACTACATGGTTCGACGGCCCCGCGCTGGAGTTCGACCTGCCGGGCGTTGAGGTCGGTCTCGCTGAGTACGACGAGGGGCCGACGGGCTGCACGGTCCTCAAGTTCCCGGATGGCGCCAGCGCCGCGACCGACATCCGGGGAGGCGCCGTAGGGGTAACCGGCGCGGAGTACGACTGGCTTCACGGGGTGTGCTTCGCAGGGGGGTCGGTGTTCGGACTCGAGGCTGCCTTCGGCGTAGGAACCGGCCGCCTCGCGGATGCGGACTACGAGATAGGCTGGGGGACGATCCCATTCGTGGCGGGAGCCATCATCTGGGACTGGCACGGCCGGGACAACGCCATCTACCCAGACGCAGCGCTCGGGCGCGCGGCGTACCATGCCGCGCACCCGGGGAGATTCCCCCTGGGCAAGCGCGGGGCCGGACGCTCCGCCGGGGTAGGACAGGGCGCCGCGTATCGTGATGCCGCCGGGGTGAAGGTAGCCGTGTTCACGGTCGTCAACGCGTTGGGCAGCGTCGTCGACCGCGACGGGAGCGTCCTCACGGGCAGCCGGCGGCCTGTCATCGACGAGATCGACGAACGCATCGCCAAGCATGAAGCGGCGGCTCCTCCGCGCGACGGCAACACCACGCTTACCCTCGTCGCAACGAACCGGAAGATGAGCCACGGCAGCCTGACGCAGTTGGCCCGCACGGTGCACAGCTCGATGGCGCGCGCCATCCAGCCATTCCACACGGAGAGCGACGGGGACGTCCTGTTCGCCGTCACGACGAACGAAGTCGATCACGAACCGCCCGCCGTGTGGGAGACCGCAGTGATCGCGTCGGAGCTGGCGTGGGACGCCGTCCTGAGCGCCGTCCCAAGTCGCGGCTAGGCGAGAGCCGAGGCTATGCCTTCGGCGTGACTCGGCGCCAACTCGCGCCCTATCACCGAAGGGAGGCACCGCCCATGCCGGCCATGCTCCCGGCTCTACGCCACGGCATCGCGTTCATACTGACCGCCACGTTCGTAGCGACGGCTCACGCGGCGCCGTCAGAGCCGGCCGTCCTGGATGCCGACGGACACCTTGCCGACGCCTTCCTGGAGGAGGTGCGCCGGCAGGACGAGATCCACTGGATGCAGCAGTACACCGTCAACTACACACAGCACAAGCTCGATTACGGGTTTGGTCTCCGGCCAGACGATGGCGAAGCGCGCGTGGAAGAGCGGAGCGGCCACCTGAAGGCGAACCACGAAACCGGTGCATCCCAACACACTGAACGGCTGGATCATGCCTGGCCGGAGCCGCCGGGCTATGGAAGGGGAAGCAGCAGCACCGGGGCGAGTCACTATCAGTGTCCACCGCATGATCCCTTCTACTGGGCTCGCCGCGTAGGCCCGGGCGGCTCGCTGGTGCACAGCCTGACTAAATCCCGCGCAAACGTCCTGTCAGCGGATGAGGAACCCACGCCTGCAGGCGTACTGTTGCACATCGTCACGCAGCGGAGCGACGCGCACGGCGCTGCCCTGCCGGGAGCTAGCCGACGTGAAATCACACTCAACTTCAGCCGTGGCTATCGCCCTCAGCGAATGGTCGAACACAATGCAGCCGGAACCGCGAGGACGGAAACCGACATCGACCTTGTCCGCCACGAACGAACGGGCATATGGACCGCTTCGCGCGTCCATGAGAAGGTGTATGATCTCCGCGAGGAAGGCGATCGCTTGCGGCGTGAGACGATCTACGAATTCGCGGACCTGATCCGCAGGACGCACCTACGCATCCGCTTCTGAGGAAGGGCGCGCAAGGCATGGCAGACAGAACGTGGCGCATCGCGGGCATCAATTTCGACCACATGCACATGGGCGACAACCTGGGCATGGCGCACGAGCACCCGCGCGTCGACATCGTCGGCGTCTCGGACGAAGACCCCGCGCGCATGCAGTCGTCGATCGAGACGTTTGGCATCCCCGAGGATCGCGTCTTCACCGACTACCGCGAGTGCATGGAGAAGGCGAAGCCAGACATCGTGCTGCTCTGCCCCGCGACGGCGCATCACGGCGAGTGGACGGAGAAGATCGCGCCCTACGGCGTCCACGTCATCATGGAGAAGCCGTTCGCCGGGTCGCTGGCGGAGGCGGATCGCATGATCGCCGCGATGCAAGCCTCAGGTAAGACCTTGGCGATCAACTGGCCGCTCCGTTGGTATCCGCCGCACGTCACGAGCAAGCGCCTCGTGGACGAAGGCGCCATCGGCGACGTCGTCGAGGTCCACTACTACGACGGCAACCGCGGCCCGCTCTTCCACATGGCCGACAAGGTCGAGACCGACGACGCATTCCGCGACGCAAAGAACGAGAGCTGGTTCTACCAGAAGGACGCCGGCGGCGGCTCGTTGCTGGACTACCTTGGGTACGGGGTGACGCTCGGGACCTGGTATCACGGCGGCAAGGCGCCGACGGAAGTCACGGCCGTAACGGACGACCCGACCGGCCTCGAAGTCGACGAGCACAGCATCACCATCGCGAAGTACGATGTCGGCCTGTCGAAGTACGAGACCCGTTGGGGGACGTTCACCGACCCGTGGACGCTGCAGCCACAGCCGAAGTGCGGCTTCGTCATCAAGGGAACGGAAGGCACGATCACGAGCTACGACTACGAGCAGACGATCCGCGTGCAGACGGACGAGCATCCCGAGGGTCGCGAACTCCCCGTCGACGTTCTGGCGCCGCCGAACCAGGATCCTGTGCAGTACGTGATCCACTGCCTGGAGACCGGCAGGAAACTCGACGGGCCTCTGTCACCAGAGACGTGTCGCATAGGGCAGCAGATCGTCGACACGGCGGCTCGCAGCGCGGCTGAACAGCGGACGATGCCGTTGGTGGGCTAAGCGACTAGACGCCAGGTCTGTTCGTGCCCGTGCCGCCATGCTTCCCGCGCGCTTGCTGCGCGAGGCATCGAGCGGCGGCGTAGCGTACATGTGGATGAGGCCGCCGGGAACTGGGCCCCGTTTCGTGGGCGCAATTCGACCGCGATCTCTCTGTCCTACGACGCCATGCGACCGGTGTGGGCAAGATGGTGGCGGGTGGTCGGGGCGAGAGGATTTGAACCTCCGACCCTCTGCTCCCAAAGCAGATGCGCTACCGGGCTGCGCTACGCCCCGACGCAGAGGATGGTAGTCAAGCGGCGACGGGTTTTCAAGCGTCGCCATCTATGAAGCGGCGGAGCGCAGGAGCGAGGCCCCGGGCCGCTCGCGCCCGGTGGCTGATCGCGTTCTTGCCGTCAGCCGAAAGTTGCCCGACGGTGGCGCCGAGTTCGGGTATGTACACGATCGGGTCGTAGCCGAACCCCTGGCTCCCCGCCGGTTCCGCAGCGATCACACCGTCGCATACGCCCTCCGCTTCCGCCTGCACAGACTCACCGTGAGCGAGGACCATGTGGCATACGAAGCGCGCCGTGCGGTCGCGCATGGGGACGTCGGCGAGTTCCTCCAGGAGGAGTTCGATCTTGTGGGCGTCGGTGGTCCCTTCGCCCCCGTAGCGGGCCGAGTGGACGCCAGGCCTCCCATCCAGGGCGTCGACGGCCAACCCGGAGTCGTCGGTCAACGCCCATCCACCCGTGGCGCGACTGACGTGCAGCGCCTTGATACGGGCGTTCTCTGCGAAGGTCGCGCCGTCCTCGATCGCGGGCGTGATGTCGGGATAACAGGCTAGGCTCTCGAACGACACGCCACGCACCTGCATCTCCTCGAAGATGGCCGCGATCTCGTCGCGCTTGTGGCTATTGGATGTCGCTAGAACGCACCGCATCACGGTCCTCTAGTAGCAGGGCTTTCTGGAGGGCTACGAGCCGCTGAATGCCCACGCCGGCCAGGTCCAGCAGCGCGTCCATCTGCTCGCGGGAGAAGGTCACGCCTTCGCCAGTGCCTTGCACCTCGATGTACTCGCCGGCGCCGTTCATGACGACATTCATGTCCACGTCCGCCTTGGAGTCCTCGACGTACGGGAGGTCCAAGACGGCCTGGCCGCCGACTACCCCCACACTAACTGCCGCGACGAACTCTTTCACGGGGAAGGCGCCCTTGAGCGCCCCGGCCTCGCGCAAGCTCTCGCACGCGCACATCAGAGCGACGAATGCGCCCGTGATGGCCGCGCACCTTGTGCCGCCATCCGCTTGAAGCACGTCGCAATCGAGCCAGATCGTGCGCTCGCCGAGAGCGTCGAGGTCCGTGACAGCGCGCAAAGAGCGGCCGATCAGTCGCTGTATCTCCTGCGTGCGCCCACCGACGCCGCCGCGGCCGGAGTCCCGCTGCGTCCGCTGTGGCGTCGCGCCGGGCAGCATGGAGTATTCGGCCGTGACCCAACCGCGACCTCGGGCCCCCTGCTCTCGCATGAACCTGGGCGCGCGATCGTCGATCGACGCCGTGCACAGGACGCGCGTGTCGCCAGCGCTTATGAGCGCGGAGCCGGCGGCAAACTTCGCGTATCCACGCACAATCTCAACAGGACGCAACTCGTCAACGGCGCGTCCGTCCACACGGCTCATGGTGGTCGTTCCTTCCGGGCGTTCTTGGCCGGGTCAATGCGGCGTCAAGGCAGCGCCGCGAGCAAGGGCATGGTAGCCGCGCAACGAAGCGAGGGTCAAAGTCAGTGATCGCGTCTGGGTAGACGGAAACGCCGGTCAGGAGTGGGATGGACGGGCCGGCGCGCGCCGGTGGCTCTACATGCGGCCCAGGAGTTCGTCCCGCTTCTCCTCGAACTGCGGGCCGGTGATTATCCCGCGTTCGTGGAGGCGCGCCAACTGCTCGATCTGGTCTGGGATCGACGGCGCGTGCCCCAGGGCATGCCCCAGGGTCGTGCCCTCTTCGATATCGTCGTCCTCGTCCTCCATCGCCTCGTCGGGGTCGCCAAAGAGGCCCTGGATCATCGCCTTGCCCATGACGTTCATGAGCATGGCGAACATGCCTAGCCCGGCCAACGATGTGATGGCAGCGACGAGGCGTCCCCAGAAGCTCACCGGGAACATGTCGCCGTACCCGACTGTCGTCATCGTCACGATGGCCCACCACATGGCGTGGGGTATGTCCGTGAACTTCGTGCCAGGGAGGGAGCCCTCGGCGTAGAAGAGAAGCGTGCTCGATATGATGAGAACGGAGAACATGGCAATGAGATAGATCTGGAGATCCATCTTAAGTGTGCCGTATTTCTTCTCCTTGATCTCGTCGACATCGGCCGCGACCTTCTTGGCGAGCTTTAGGATCCGCATGAGACGGAGGAACCGTAGCACGCGCAGGATTCGAGCGACCTTGAACTGGCGCAGGTCGATGAAGTTGATGAGCGACGGCACGATGGCGAGGAGGTCGATCATCCCCCACCAGCCGAGGACGTACTTGCGCCGCGGCCGGGAAATGTAGATGTTGGCCACGTACTCGACGAGGAAGATGGCCACGACGATGATCTCGGAAATGCGGAAGAACGCGCGGTAGTCTTCTTCCCATCCAGGGATGGACTCGAGGATGATCGTCGCGATCGAGTAGAAGATCACGGCCATCACGAGATTGCTGACGATGCCGTACGTCCGCGACTTGGAGTTCTCGAACGCTTCGCGGACCCAATAGTCCACGGCTCCCCAGAGGCCGCGCTGACGTCGATTCTCTTCCATCGATACCCCTACCGCGATGGGAGGCGCGCGTGGCTCCAAAGCGCGTCCCCGGACGAACAGGTAGTAGTAAACCAGATGTCCGCCGGATAGTCAATCGGGCGGCAAAACCCCAAACCCCCGGTGGGTCGTGCGAATCGCTCCGTCCGCGCCGCTGCGCGTTGGTCCGGTGGCCAGTGCGGCTGTCACCGGACCAACGCGCACTGCGACCGTGCGAGTCAACGATGCCACCAGTGTACTCTCTGCGCCCCGGGGCGTGCTGTCACAAGCAGTCGGTCGGCGAAGACGATGGGGACCGAAGGCGTGAGGTGGCGCAGGAACCGCACCGCCAGTAGCCACGCCGTGGTTGCTACTTCCCCTGCAACGGAAAGCGTCCACGCGTCCACACGGAGCGTTGGTGGGCGGACGAGTCCGACCCACCAACGTTCCGTGACCACGTCCCGGGACTGGCCGACCCTTGCCCGGTCAACGGGCCCCGTGCGATCATCGCGCGATTGGCTTTCCCGTTTCGTCCGTCTGGCCCCGTCCCCGGCAGGATTAGGAGCGCGCGCGTATGGCCGCCATTGCGCCGATGATCGAACTGTACAGCGTTGGCACCGAACTCGTCTACGGCCGCATCCAGGACTCGAACTCCTTCTGGATGGCTCAGCAGATCGTCAATCTGGGCGGCCGCATACGCCGCATCACCCAACTGACCGACGATCCCGAGGATATGAAGAACGCGTTCGCCGCGACAGTGGCGCGCGGCACGGATGTCGTCATCATGTCGGGAGGCCTAGGGCCGACACCGGACGACATGACGTCGGCAGTCCTCGCGGATGTCGCGGGCACGTCGCTGATCGTCCACGAGGAAGTCATCGCGGACTTCATGGAGCGACGGAACATCGACTCGCGCGAGGAGATGAACCCAAACCTCGTGCGGATGGCGACGGTCCCGGCTACAGCGCGGGTGATGCTTAACCCGGTCGGCTGGGCCCCGTGCGTCGCGGTGCCGGTGAACGGCACGACCTTCCTAGCCCTCCCCGGCCCACCCCGAGAGATGGAAGCGGTGTTCGTACGCCACGTCGTCCCATACATCTCCGAGCACTATGAAGTGAAGGCCGCGACGCAGCGCGTCCTGATCAACACGCACGAGTCCGCCGTGGCCCCGTATTTCCAAGAGGTGATGGAGCAGTATCCCGGGTCGTACATCAAGGGGTACATCGCGCTAACCTCTCAACCGGGTTGGCTACCCGTGGATATCGTGGCCACCGGCGCCAATGCGGAGGAAGCGCAGAAGGCGTTACAGGACATCATCGACGTGCTGAGCAAGAAGGTGCACGCGGACGGGAAGACGCTCACCGTCTACGCGGAATCTGCGGAGGCCGAGGAACTCAAGTAGCCCCAGATCGCCTGCCCGGCGGCGAGAAAACGTGCAGTGTGTCCGCGGAAATGACGGTGTCCGAGTCCTGCGCGCAGCCATGGCAGTCGCCGCACGCGCTGGCGCCGGCTCGGCGCGCCGATTGCCAGGCCCCGCGGGCCGCGATCGCGATCGTGACTGCCACGACCGTCAGCGCGATGACGTCCTGCCACATGCGGCTGCTCCCTAGACAATCCACGCCGTGATCGTGCGCGCCACCCAGGCCCCCGCGTACGCCAGCGCTGCCATGTACGCCCATGCGAACGCGGGCCACCGCCAGGAGTTCGTCTCGCGCCAGATCACGGCGATTGTCGAGACGCACTGGAGGGCGAAGACGTAGAACACGAGGAGTCCGATCACGGTGGGTAGGGTGTAGATGAGCTGCCCTGCCTTCGGCCCATCGTCCCAGCGCGCCTCCCGCAGGCGACTGTGTAGCGATTCGGACTGCTCGTCGGCGTCGCCGACGCTGTATACGGTGCCCATCGCGCCGACAAACACCTCACGTGCCGCGAACGAACTCAGCAGGCCGATGCCGATGCGCCAGTCGTACCCCAGCGGGCGTACCGCTGGCTCGATGAACCGCCCAAGGCGTCCGGCGAAGCTCGCGCGCGTCCGCGCGGCCGACTCGGCTGCGCTGATCGCGGCTAGAGATACCTCGGACGCGCCCGCCCGTTGGGCCTCGAAGGCGGTGACTTGCGACGCTGGGAGGGACGGGTAGTAGGACAGGAACCAGAGAACGACCGACACGCTGAGGATGACGGTCCCGGCGCGCTGCAGGAACATCCGCGCCCGATCCCACATGTTGAGCACAACGGACCGCACGTTCGGCCGCTTGTACGGCGGCAGCTCGAGAATAAGCGCCGGTGTCTCGCTCTTCAGCATGGTGCGCTTCAGCACGAACGCCACCACGATCGCGGATGCGACACCGAGCACATAGAGCCCGGTCATCGCAAGGGCCTTCGCCTGCGCGCCGCCCGGAAGGAACGCCGCGATCAACAGCGTGTAGACGGGCAGGCGCGCGCTGCACGTCATCAGGGGGGCGACCAGCGTTGTCACGAGCCGGTCCTTGGGGCTCTCGATCGTGCGTGTGGCCATGATGCCCGGGATCGCGCAAGCGAACGAACTCAGTAGCGGGATGAACGCCCGGCCGTGGAGCCCAACACGCCGCATCGTCTGGTCCATCATGAACGCGACCCGCGCCATGTAGCCAGTGTCTTCCAGCATGCCGATAAAGAAGAAGAGAAGCAGGATCTGCGGCAGGAAGATGATCACCGACCCGACGCCGCTGATGATGCCGTCGGTAAAGAGGCTCGTCAGCGCGCCTGCGGGGAGGACCCCCGCCACTCCGTCCGCGGCGGCCGACACGGCGGCGTCGATCCACGCCATCGGGATGCCCGCCCACGCAAAGATCGCCTCGAAGACGAGGACCATCAGCACCAGGAACGTCGCCGGTCCGAGCACGCGGTGTGTGAGTACGCGATCGATCCGGTCGCTACGGCTGGTCGTGCGTTCCTGATGGATCTGCGTGGTCGCCGTCGTGACCGCGCGAATCCACCTGTATCGGGCCTCTGCTTCGAGCGTGGTCGGGTCGATTCCAGCGTCAGACAGGCCTCGTCGCGCAGCCTGAACGGCGGTTGCCAGTTCCACCCCGCCGTGCCTGTCCACCCGCTCCTCGGAACCGTCAATGCCGATGAGGCGCACGGCCTCGCCGTCACACGCCCCCGGGTCAACGACGCCCGCGGCGCGCAACGCCTCCGCGACATCGGCGACATGCGTCCGCGCCGTGTCGGGCATCGTCCAGCGCGCACGCCCTTCGGCCTGTCCCGTGTGGTCGGCGAGGGCCGTGGCCAGATCCTCGATGCCGGAGCGCCGGTTAGCGACCGTGGCGACAACCGGCGCTCCGAGACGCTCAGACAGGGCCTCGACGTCGATTTCGTCGCCCGCTGCTTCGACGACGTCCATCATGTTGAGAGCGACGATCGCCGGGACGCCCGTGTCGAGAACCTGCGTCGCTATGTAGAGGTTGCGGTTCAGGTTGCTGGCGTCGACGACCACGACCACCAGATCGGGGCGTGGCGTATCGTCCATGTCGCCCAGGAGGATGTCGCGGGCGATGGCCTCGTCAGGTGATCGTGCGGTGAGGCTATAGGCGCCCGGGAGATCGAGGACGTCCCACTGTGCGCCGTCGACGACCAGCGAGCCGACCTTGCGCTCGACCGTAACGCCCGGGTAGTTCCCGACCTTCTGCCGTAGGCCGGTAAGCCCGTTGAAGAGAGTGGTCTTGCCGGAGTTGGGATTGCCCGCCAGGGCGACGACCCGCTTCGGTCCGGCAGCGTGCGTGGGGGCGGCTCGCGTGAGCATGGACGTCTACCGCGCCGGTTGGCCTGTCGGGGAGACCAGTATGCGTTGCGCGTCGCCCTTGCGGATCGACAGGTGGTAGCCGGCGATGTCGAGTTCCACCGGGTCACCCAACGGCGCGTACTTCAGCACGTGCACCGTCTCGCCGCGGATAAGGCCCATTTCCATGAGCCGCACGCGCAGACTGTCGTCGCCGTGCAACTCCGAGATCACGCCGGCCTGTCCGGGCATCAGTGATGCCAGCGGCGTCACGTCCATCATCGGTAGTCCTCGCTCAGCGGCCGGTAAATGAAGTTGAGACTTAGTATCATCTACTGCCACAAATAAAGACGACACCGGGCACCGCCCAATGTCGATCCTATCGAAGCCACTTCAGTAGTCAGGCTAGTATATAGCCCGAGGCCCGAAACAGTCAAGGTTTCAGCTTGCCTTAGCGCCGTTCACGGCGTGGCGCCGGAGATCGCGCCGGCGCCACGCGGTGATCCAGACCCAGCGGACGGAGCAGGCTAGCTGGCGAACCCAATGGCTCTGCGAGTGACCGGCCCTCATCCCGTGCTGGAGGCCAGTTCCGTGTCTCCCAGAAGCGGGACAGCGTGGCCGAACGTCTTCACCTGTCCCACGCGTCCCATGCGCGTGTCGGCCGGTGGCTACACGCGACGCTGGTGGATCCGCTCGCCGTGCATTGGCCCGCACCGGCCCTTGCGTACACTCACTGGGGCGGGCAGTTTATTCGCGGGCAACATCATTTACGCGCGCGGTAACGCCGCCATAACATCTCCCCGGTAACCTCTGTCATGGATACGGGGACGCTCCGTTCCTGTCGCTCTCGCCAGAGGATTGCCATGGCTCCACGCCGACAGCGCCTATTACGAACGTTGGCTCTCGCGTTCGCATCCGTCGCGCCGCTGCTCCACGCTCAGTCCGATGGCGCCTGGAGCGAGATCGCGCAGGGCGCAGATGGCGTGGTGGTCTGGGAGTCGAATCGCACGGGCCGATGGCGCATCTGGGCGCGAGATCTGGACGGATCCGACCTCCGGCAGGTCAGCCCCAACGAAGACGGGCGCGACCACTACTGCCCGCACATATCCCCTGACGGCGCCAACCTCCTGTACCTCAGCTACCCGAGGAACCGCAACGGCTACCAGGACCACCGCGGCTCCCACAAGGCCCCGCTCCATCTCATGAACCTACGGGCGGGAACGGACACTGTCGTAGCGCAGGACGCGCGAGCCTACTTCGAGAACCGGGCCGCCGTCTGGGTGGACGCCGACACCTTCATCTTCATCGGTGGCGACGGACAAACGTACGAGCAGGATCTGGCGACCGGCGACCGTGAGCGGCTCACCGATGCGCCGCACGACGAATACGGCTGGCTGATGAACGCCACGAAGACATACGCGACCGCCGGTTGGCCGGAGTTCGCCCCGTTCGACCCAGGCAAGAGGGTAATCGCGCGTCGCCAGCGACAGGGCGGATGCCAGCCCTACTTCACCCACGACGGTGTGTGGGGGTATTGGATGGGCGGCGGGGGCGGCCCGGTGCAGCGCATGAACCTCGCTACGCGCGAGACGAGCACGATCCTGCGCAAGAACGACGCGAGCCTGCCAAACGATCGGAGCTACATCTACTTCCCGATGTCGTCGTACGGGAGCGAACTCTTCGCATTCGGCGCCTCGCCCAACCAACACGACCACCATACGGCGGATTACGACATCTTCGTCGCCCGAACGGATCCCGCGACGCTTGAGATTCTCGGAACGCCCGCGCGCTACAGCTTCGACGGAGGTACGGACCGGTTCCCGGACGTGTTCGTGCGCCAACTCGAACTCGGCAGGCGTGAAGGCGAGGCGCCGTACAAGGTCCGGTTCGATCCCGCCGACGGCGTGCGCCGCGAATGGACCTCCGGTGACGGTCGCGACCGCGACGGCGAGACGTTCGAACACACGTATGAAGACGCAGGCCTGTTCCGCGTCGAGGGGCGGAACGGCGACACATCACTGCGCGGCGAGGTGGTGGTAACCCCCAGAAGACGGCCGACGCCAACCTCAGTATATGTGCGCGGCGATGACGAGATCGTGGTCACGTTCGACGAGCCGGTGCAGGAGCGCGAGGGCAAAGCGCGCCTGGACTCAGGTCTGAAGGTCAGCGGGTGGCGATGGGAGGCGGAGGGCCTCCGCGTTGT
This sequence comes from Candidatus Poribacteria bacterium, assembly GCA_018644665.1. Classification (GTDB taxonomy): domain Bacteria; phylum Poribacteria; class WGA-4E. The sequence continues at coordinate 86,951 of JABGQA010000106.1, read as the reverse complement.
TCTGGCGACTGAACGGGCGATCGAGACCGAGGACCGGCTGAAGCTTGAAGACGTGCGGGACCGCGCGCAAAAGCCGAACAAGATGGACAAGACGTTCCTACCCATCCACCCGCCCTCATGGCCGTCGGATCGCACGGGGTTGGTCGTCGGTTGGAGCGCGGGCGACGCCACGGCCGCGGGCGATGGCCCTGGCGGCGGCGCCTGGCAGTCTTACGGTATGACCGCCCGCGGCGGCGCGGGCACGAACTGGGAGGGCGCGCTCCGGCTCGCAGGCGGCGCGTACGCGATCGACGGGGCCGACGACGCGCTGCTGGCGGCGTGCAGAGACTCAGGCGCGCTGACGGTGGAGGCGGTGCTGCGCGCGGGGAACCTCACCCAGAGCGGGCCTGCCCGCATCGTCTCGTTCTCGTCGAGCGCGTATGCGCGGAACTTCACGCTCGGCCAGGAGGGCCCCGCCCTCGTCCTCCGGGTACGTACGCCGAACACTGGCGGGAATGGCATCCCGCCAGAATCGCGGCTGTGCGGCGTTGCCGCCGGCGAGACGATGCATGTCGTGGCGAGCTACGCCGCCGGCCGGCTCGTGTGCTACGTCAACGGCGAGGAGGTCTCGGACACGGGCGCCGTCAGTGGCGACCTGTCCAACTGGGAGGCGCATCGCCTTGTCCTTGGCGACGAGTGGGACGGCGGCCGCGATTGGGCAGGCGAGTTGGAGGCGGTAGCCATATACAGCCGCCCCATGGACGGCGCCGAGGCCATGCGCAACTACCACGACTTCCGGCAACTCCGGGACAAGCGACGGGCCGACCTGCCCGTCGTCTGGCCGTCGGACCGGAGCGGAGCGGTATTCGTCCACGGTACTGCGCAGTCGGACAACCTCGTGTCGGCTGGCGGCGTCGACCGCGCGTACGACGCCCACGCACGAGGACTGGCGCGGCTCGACAGGAACTTCGCAATGTCGGTCGGCGCCGGGGCGTTCGTGGCGCCGGATGTAGACGATGCCCTCCTGCGTGAGTTGCGCGGGTCCAACCGACTCACCGTAGAGGCGGTCATTCGCCCGGACAGCCTGGACCAGACCGGCCCGGCGCGCATCGTGAGCTTCTCGAGGGACAGCAGCGCTCGCAACTTCACACTAGGACAGGCCGGCGACACGCTTGTGTTCCGGCTGAGAACACCCGCCACCGGAGCCAACGGCAGCAACCCTGAAACCGCGCTGTGCAAGATCCCCGCAGGACGATACACGCACGTCGTTGTAACCTATTCGCCCGGCCGGCTCGTGTGCTATAGGGACGGCGTCAAGACGCTTGACACCGATCGGATAAAGGGAGACCTCGCCAATTGGGAACCCCACCACCTTATATTCGGCGACGAATGGCGCGATAACCGCGACTGGCGCGGTGTCATTGAGGGCGTCGCGATCTACCGCCGCGTCCTTGACGCCGCCGAGGCTCGGGCCAACTACGAGGCCTACCAGCGCGTGCTGGAGGGCCGCGAAGCGGTGCCCGAGCTAGACGCGCGCGCCAAGCTGCTAGCCCGATCCGACGTGCCCAGCCTGTCGCAGATCCAGCCCTACCGCGAAGCCCTCGTCGTCTACGAATATGACGTGGAGAACGTGATGAGCGGGCAGGCCGTCGACGGGCGTATACGCGTCGCGCACTGGGCCATACTCGACGGCGAGACGCTCGCGGTCGCGCGGTGGGATGAGGGGCAGAGCCTCCGGCTCCATCTCGAGCCGTTCGCGAACAACCCGCAGTTGGAGACGTTCTACATGTCGGACACACTGGAGCCCGACTTCGACGTCCCACTTTACTACGCGGTGACGCCATGACGTGGAAGCGCTATCTCGACGCCTCGCGCAGACAGGCGCTCGCACGGACGGTCGTCGCCGTTGGCGTCGCCGCGTGCCTCATGCCTGCGGCGGCGATGGGCGCTGGCCGAGCGCCGCGGACGATGTACACGCGCACGGTCTCCGCGGCCCGCCCCGCCACCCATGAATGGCACAGTGACCCGCAACACGACGCCGTGCATCATCTCACGGCGAATTACGACCGGCGCGGTTCATCGGTTCTAGTCCGGTGCGTCGACACGCCGACGCGCGCCAACCTGGATTTCGCCGCATGGGACAGGAACGCCATGCGAGCGGCCACGCCGGCTCAGCGGCCGACCCGTCCGAGCGCGGCGCCGGCTCTTCGGGACCTGACGTTCGGCGGAGCTCTCGCGCCGGGCAGCGCCACCGATGACCTGTCCGACACGCCCCTCACTGCGAGCGAGCGATCGCATCCCATGAGCTGGCGCCCCGCGATGCAGTACCTCGCGGAATGGGACTACGACGAAGGGTCAGCCTTCGCCGAGCCCGGTTGGCTCATCGAGGACGAGAAGTGGCGCGACGGCGACGGGTCCGCGGCCTATCAGGAAATCACGCGCCTGTTCCTGCGAAGAGGCGCGCGCGGCGCCTTCGAAGCGTGGGTCGAGGTCGAGTTCAAGCCGTGGGTCACATCCGTCGACGGCGCCACAGATGGTGACGGCGACGGCTTCCCCGAGTTCTTCGGCCGACTGGACCCCCGGTTCGTGCGCGAGGCCGCGGCGCGTCGACTACTCGACGACTACGCCGGGCGCGCCCTTAGCGCGCACGACATACGCGCGTGGGAACGGGACCTGGTCGAGGACTGGTATGGCCCATACTACGCCTCCGCCATGGACGCCTCCGCACGCCAAGTGGTCCCCAACGTCGACTCCGACCCAGATGTCCGCGCAGAGCTGGGTGGCATGGTCCTCAGCGGACCGGCGGTCGCCATCCGCGCGGAGCCCCACGGGAGACCCATGTACACGTTCCTCGTCATCGGCTGCGCGCGGCCCTGACGCGAGATGGTCTTCAGCTCGCACCTCTTCGTCTACTACTTCCTGCCAATCACGCTCGCGATCTACTACATCCTGCCTCGCCGCGCGAAGCACGCCGCGCTAACGCTGCTGAGCTACGTCTTCTACGGCTGGGCAAACCCGTACTTCGCGCTGCTGATGTTCGGCTCCACGGTGGTCGATTACGTGTGCGGCCTCGCCATGGTCGGGGGCTTAGGACGCGGCCGGGGACGGATTCGTACGCTACCCAAGGACGACTCCAGGAGTCGCGGGCAGAAGGTGGCTCTCGCCATCTCGATATGCTCGAACCTGTCGCTGCTCGCGTTCTTCAAGTACTTCAATTTCGCTGCGGGGAACTACAACGCGATCGTCGGCGGCCTGGGGCTGGCCGACATGCAGTGGGAGGGCGTGTTCCGGGTCACGCTACCGTTGGGCATCAGCTTCTACACCTTCCAATCGATGAGCTACTCGATCGACGTCTATCGCGGCGACGCGCGCGCCATCCGCGCGTTCCCTGACTTCGCCTGCTATGTAGCCATGTTCCCGCAACTCGTAGCGGGCCCGATCGTGCGCTTCTCCGAGGTGTCGGAGCAGCTTCTTCGTCGAACGCACACGGTGGAGAAGTTCACGCGTGGGGTCGCGTTCTTCTCACTCGGTATGGCGAAGAAGGTGCTGCTGGCAAATCCGTGCGGCAAGATCGCCGACACCGTGTTCGACGCCGGCTCGGTGCTGGCGCCCGACGCCTGGTACGGCGCTGTGGCGTACGCGTTCCAGATCTACTTCGACTTCAGCGGCTATTCCGACATGGCCATCGGGTTGGGCCTGATGCTTGGCTTTACGTTCCCGAAGAACTTCGACTCCCCGTACCGCGCAGACTCCATTACGAACTTCTGGCAGCGATGGCACATCTCGCTGTCTAGCTGGCTCCGCGACTATCTCTACGTGCCGCTCGGAGGCAACCGCAAGGGCGCGCGGCGCACCTACGTCAATCTGGCAGGGGTGATGCTCCTCGGTGGCCTGTGGCATGGGGCGGCGTGGACCTACGTGATTTGGGGTGGCATACACGGCGGCATGCTCGCGTTGGAGCGCGCGATGGGCAAAGACAGCGCCTATCGACGCCTGCCCCGCCCGGCGCGCATCGCGATGACCTTCGCGCTCACAACCTTCGCGTGGGTGTTCTTCCGCTCGGCGACGCTGACGGAAGCCGTGGCGTACCTCGGCTACATGGTCGGAGCCGGCTCTGTGCAGCCGGGAGCCGCGTTGATCGCGGGTATCGTGTACAAGCCGTATTACGTGCTGAGCATGGCGACGGCTGCTATCGTCGTATGGGCAGGGCCGCAAACGTGGGACTGGACGCGTCGCCTCTCTGCCGTACGTGGCGCTGTGTGTTTGGCGGCGTTGTGGCTCTCGCTCATCGTGCTCGCGACGCAGGCCTACAACCCGTTCATCTACTTCATCTTCTAGGAGCGAGGGTGGCGCAATCGCTGGCGCGCATGCGACGCGACACGGCCGCGCGCGACATCGGCGCGACGACCGTCACGCGGTGGGTGTCCGCATCCCTGATAGGAGCGTTCTGCCTTACGATGCTGACCGCAGGCGTTGTGCAGCACGTCGCGGAGCTGGGGTCCGGCGCCGAGGACCGCACACGCGCCTGGCCACAGCCGTACGATGTGTTCCACCTGTTCCCCTCGCGCGACGAAGTCGCCGCCGTACGCTCGCCTCTCGACGTGCTACGCTTGGCGCCATCGCTACAGCAGATCACGGAGTTCGAAGACGCGCTCGAAGACGCCTCAGCGCTGGACGGCGCCATACTCCCGCGTGCGCAGTATGTCCTCAGCCGCTACCTGGGTCTCGGGAACGAACAGGCGTACCTTGGGCGTGACGGCGAATTGTACTACCGGCCGGACGTGGATTACGCGATCGGCCGCGGGTTCCTCGACGCCGCGCATCTGGCGAGTCGGACGGCCGGCGGCCCGTCATGGGAGGACGTCCCGTCCGCGGACCCGCTCCCTGCGATCCGCTCCCTGCAAGCAGCACTGGCCGCACGAGGCATCTCGCTTGTGGTCGCGCCAGTACCCGTCAAGCCGGTCGTGCAACCGCAGGGGCTCGCCCTCGCCGACGGCTCGAGTGCCGTCGCGCACAACCCCTCGTACGAGGGCTTCATGGCGGCGCTCGCGGCCGATGGCATCCGTGTCTTCGATGCGACCCCGTTACTTACGGCCACGGACGACCCATACCTGAGGACGGACACCCACTGGACGCCCCGCGCGATGGCGCGCACGGCCCAGGCGCTTGCGGCGTTCATCCACGACGAGGTCGGCCTAGCCGCGCGCGACTCGGCGGGATACGGACGTGGATCGGAGGAACTCACAAGCACCGGCGATGTCGCCGCGATGCTAAAGTTGCCGGCCGGCTCCGATCTCATCGTGCCGGAGCGTGTCGAGATCCGACCGGTGACGACCTCGACCGGCGCGGCATGGACGGCAGACCGCGCTGCCCGCGTCCTGCTTCTCGGCGACAGCTTCACAAACATCTACTCCCTGGGCGCCATGGGGTGGGGCGAGGGCGCGGGGTTCGCGGAGCAACTCAGCTACGCGCTACACGAACCGGTGGATCGCATTGCGTTGAACGCAGGCGGCGCATACGCCGCGCGGCAGGAGTTGAGTCAGGCACTCGCGAGGGGCGACGACCGCCTGGCCGGCAAGGAGGTCGTGGTCTACCAGTTCGCCGTCCGCGAACTGCACTCCGGTGACTGGCGCGTGTACGACATGCCGTCGCCACCAGCGCCCGCGGCTAGGGCGGGTCACGGCCAGGCCGTCGTGCGCGGCGAATTGGTAGCTATGTCAACGCCCCCACGGCCGGGTACGGTACCCTATCCAGACTGCGTGATAGCCTTCCACATGACGGACATTGAAGCCGAGAACGGCGGCCCCGTCCCAGGCGAGGCGGTCGTCTTTGCTTGGGGCATGCGCGACAACGAGTGGACGCCCGCTACGTCGGCAACAGTCGGCGCGCAGTTGCGGCTGCGCCTGACCCCTTGGGCGGCGGCAGAAGAGCAATACGGCGGCTACAGCCGTCGCGAACTCGACGACGAGGACACCTGGCTCCTCGACGTGTACTGGGGAGAACTCATCCCGTGAAGACGCCAACATGGGTCGTGCTGTTCGCGGCGCTAGCCCTGCACGCGCGCGCGGATGCACCGGCGTTCATCGAGCAATTGGCGGTCAAGGCTGCACACGCAGAGGCGAGCGACGTCTCCGTCGTACGCGGCGAGGACGGGTGGCTGTTCTTCGCCCCAGAGTTGCGCAGCATGGGCGTGGGCAGGTTTTGGAGCGACGCGGCAGCCGATGTCAGCCGTGCCCCGAAGCCTGAGTACGCAGATCCACTGCCTGCCATTCTGGACTTCCACGCGCAGCTCGACGGAGCGGGGATCGAGTTGATCTTCGTCCCCGTCCCGGCCAAAGCGGTGATATACCCAGACGCGATCGCGGATGGGGTCGACGTGGACGACGGTGAGATCCCCAGGTTGGACGCCTACCATCAGGAGTTCTACGCTGTCCTCCGCGAGCGGGGAGTGCGTGTTCTCGACTTGGCGCCGGTGTACCTGGAACATCGCCGCGCGGCCAATACGGACCTCTATTGCCGGCAGGACACACACTGGTCCGGACAGGGCTTGAGGATCGCGGCGGACGAGATCGCGCGCGTGATACGCGACGGCGGGTGGGTGAACGACACGCGCACGCACGAGTACGACGCGGGTGCCTTGGATACCCGCATCACGGGCGATCTCTGGACTCAACTGGGCGACGCAGGTCTGGAGAAGGAATCGCTCCGTCTGCTGCGCGTCGGCCCTACGGCGGCGGCGCCCCAGACGTGGACGAACAACGAGTGGCGGGAGAGCCCCGTCCTGCTGCTCGGGGATTCGCACTGCCTCGTCTTCCACGAGGGAGGCGACATGCACGCGCGCGGCGCCGGGTTGCCCGATCACCTGGCGGCCAGATTGGGATTCCCGACCGACGTTGTCGGCGTCCGCGGCTCGGGCGCGACGCCGTCGCGACTGGCCTTGTTCCGACGTCGTGATAGCCTCAAGGGCAAGCGCGTGGTCGTGTGGTGCCTGAGCGTGCGCGAATTCACCGAAGGGCAGGGCTGGCGGGAAGTACCCGTGATACGGTGACACGCGAACGACCCCCGGCCGCTTCGGCCAGGGGTCGCTGTTGCATCGATGTCTTGGGGCAGGGCGCTAGGTAGCCGCGCCAGTCCTTGGCGTCAGCAGAATCGACATCTGACGGCCGTCCATGCGCGGTGGCGTCTCGACCACGGCGATCTCGTCGAGTTTCGACGCGAAGTCGTTGAGGAGGCCGGAGCCCAGCGACGTGTGCACGATCTGCCGACCGTAGAACCGCACGGTCGCGCGGACCTTGTTGCCCTCGTTGAGGAACTCCTCGGCGTGACGCACACGGTAGTCAATGTCGTGACCCGCCATGTTCGGCTTCAGCCGGATTTCCTTGACCTCGGTGGTCTTCTGGGCCTTGCGACGCTCCTTGTCACGCTTTTCCTGCTCGTACCGGTACTTGCCGTAGTTGAGTATCCGGCACACCGGTGGGTCCGCGTCCGGCGCGACCTCGACGAGGTCAAGCGAGCGCTCGCGGGCGATGGTGAGAGCAGCCTCGGGCTGCATGATGCCCAGTTGCTCGCCGTCGTCCGCGATGACACGCACCTCCGGCGCGCGGATCGCCTCGTTAGTTCGTGACCGGGCTTCCTTGCGAGTCGTAACGGGTCGGCGTGAAGAACGGCTCCTCATACTTTGCTGCCGATGTCCTCCTGAATCCGTTCGATGAATGCTGCCACAGGCATTGCCCCTAGATTGTTACCTTGACGAGTGCGAACGGCAACCTGCTCGTTCTCGATTTCGCGCGCGCCTACCACGAGCATGTAGGGCGTCTTCGCCAACTCCGCCTCACGGACCTTGTACCCCAGCTTCTCGCCACGCACATCCGCCTCGACACGGATGCCAGCGTCAGCGAGCTCTTGGCGCACCTGCTCCGCGTACTCCCGGTGATCGTCCGTAATGGATAGCACAACGGCCTGTACCGGCGCCAGCCACACAGGGAACGCTCCTGCATAATGCTCGATCAGGACACCGAAGAACCGCTCGACGGATCCGAACAGCGCGCGGTGCACCATGTACGGCCGATGCTGCTGGCCGTCCTCGCCGATGTACGTAATGTCGAACCGTTCGGGGAGGTTGAAATCGAACTGGATCGTGGAGCACTGCCACCGGCGGTTGAGCGAGTCACGGATGTTCAGGTCGATCTTCGGCCCGTAGAACGCGCCACCGCCCTCATCCACCTCGTAAGCGATGCCGGTGCGCTCTAGCGCGGCGCGCAGCGCGTCTTGGGCGTCCAGCCATTGCTGCGCGTCGCCTACAGCCTTCTCGGGGCGCGTCGACAGGAACAGTTCGAACTCGGTGAACCCGAACGCCCGCAGCATGTCCAGACAGAAGCCCAGCGTACGGTCGATCTCGTCGGGCATCTGCTCGGGGCGGCAGAAGATGTGGGCGTCGTCCTGTGTGAAGCCGCGCACGCGCATCATGCCGTGTAGCGCGCCCGCCCGCTCGTACCTATACACGGTCCCGAGCTCGGCCAGCCGCATCGGCAGCTCGCGGTACGAGTGCTGCCGGTTCTTGTAGATGAGGATGTGGAACGGGCAGTTCATCGGCTTCAGGTAGTACTCCTGACCGTCGATGTCCAACGGCGCGTACATGCTGTCCGCGAAGAACTCCAGGTGCCCGCTCGTCTCCCACAGCTTAGAGCGGCCGATATGCGGGCTATACACGAAGTCGTAACCGCCGGCCAGGTGGGTCTGCTTCCAGTAGTCCTCGGCGATGTGGCGCACAAGGGCGCCCTTTGGGTGCCACAGAACGAGTCCGCCACCGAGGTCCTGGTGCGTGCTGTACAGCTCCAACTGCGTCCCGAGGCGGCGATGGTCGCGCCGTTCCGCCTCCTCGATGAGCGTCAGATGCTCGTCGAGCTGGGCCTTCTTCTCGAACGCGGTGCCGTAGATGCGCTGAAGCTGCTTGTTCGCCTCGTTCCCGCGCCAGTAGGCCCCGCCCGTGCTCGTCAGCTTGAAGTACTTGATACGCCGGGTGCTCGGCACGTGCGGCCCGCGGCACAGGTCCGTGAAGTCGCCCTGTCGGTAGACGGACAGGACCTCCTCGTCGGGGATGTCGTCGAGAATCTCTCGCTTGTACGTCTCGCCCATGCCGTCGAACAGCTCGTATACCTCTGCACGGGACATTTCCGAGCGTTCCGTCGGGTGGTCTTCCTTGGCGATCTTGCGCATCTCCGCTTCGATCGCCTCGAGATCCTCCGGCACGAACGGCTCGGTGTCGAAGTCGTAGTAGAAGCCGTCGTCTATGGCCGGCCCGATGGTGACCTTCGCGTCCGGCCTCAGCCGTTGCACCGCCTGCGCGAGCATGTGCGCCGTCGTGTGCCGGTAGACTTCCTTGCCCTCGTCGGAGTCGAACGTGTGGAACGTCACCGTAGCATCCGTTGTCAAGGGCGACGTGAGGTCCGTCAATGTCCCGTTGACTTCGGCTACCAGCGCTTCTCTCGCCAACCGGGACCCTATTGACCCGGCCAGTTCAAGCGCGGTGGTACCCATGGCGATCTCTCGGACCGAACCGTCCGGTAGAGTGACGCTAATGGATGCCATGATCATCCCTCACCGCGTGAGACACAGGGGCGGGCAACAAAAAAGAGCCCCTGCTGGGCTCCTCCACATCCGACGCTGGAAACAGACCATCTGCTTCGTTGGCGTTTTCCCAGGTGGAGCCCCTTCGACGAACCGCGTTAGTTGGTGGTGGGCAGTAGTGGATTTGAACCACTGACCTCTTGCATGTCAAGCAAGCGCTCTAGCCAACTGAGCTAACCGCCCACACGTCCACGTCTTGCGATGGTTTGGAGGCGACGGTCGGAATCGAACCGACGAATGGGGGTTTTGCAGACCCCTGCCTTACCACTTGGCTACGTCGCCACCGCCGAAACAAAAAGTGGAGCGGGAGAGGGGATTTGAACCCCCGACTTCGACCTTGGCAAGGTCGCGCTCTACCCCTGAGCTACTCCCGCACAGGCTGCACAGCCGGACGCACACGCCCGGCCGACAGTGATGCTAGTGTAGCATCCGACCCATGCCGTGTCAACGCAATCTCCCGGGTGCGTCCAGAGCGTACAGCCCGCTCCACAAGCGCCTTCCCGCGTCCTCCATGACACCACTAAGAGCATTCCGTGGCGGACGGTTCTTGGCTATTGATTGGGTGGGCACGACGAGTGCTACGACACCCACTTCACCAAGGATATGCCAATGGCCACGGCAACGACAGAGGCGCCGCCCGGCGTCGCGCAGGCCACCGAAATACGGTGGCACGCCCGGGGCGGGCAAGGGGCTAAGACGGCGTCCACCTTCCTGGCGGAATCAGCCGTCGACGCGGGCTTCTTTGCCCAGGGCTTTCCCGAATACGGGCCGGAGCGCATGGGAGCCCCGATCCGGGCATTCAACCGCGTATCGGAGCGGCCGATTCGCCGCAACACCGCCGTGACCGAACCCGACATCGTCATCGTGCTCGACGACACGCTCCTGGAAACGGTGGACATCGCCGAGGGCGCCGCGGAAGGCACGGTCTTCATCATCAACGCGACGGCGACTGCGGGCAGCGACCGCGCCGCTGCGTTGAGCGCCGCCGTTCACGGGGCCACATGCTACGTGCTCGACGCGAACGGCATCGCGGTGGACGAGATCGGCCGACCCATCCCGAACACCCCCATGGTCGGCGCGATGCTGAAGGCGACGGGCGTCCTTCCGCTGGACACGGTCATCCAGGCGATGAGCTACAAGCTGGGGAAGAAACTCCCGCCCAAGGTCGTGGCGGGAAACGTCGCCGCCATGCGGCGCGCGTACGAGGAGGTAACGCAGATATGACGGTCGAGAAACAGCACGCCATTCAGCCGTATGCTCCCGCCGCGCAGCGAGAGATACACAAGGCGGGCGAATGGCACTGGGAGGACCGATGGCGGGATTTGCCCCAGGGAGGGACGGTGCCGCAGGGAGGCACGTCGGAGCACTACGCAACCGGTGGCTGGCGCTCTGACAAGCCGATCTTCGATGCCGACACGTGCACGCACTGTCTCCTCTGCTGGGTCTTCTGTCCTGACTCCGCGATAGACCTCGACGACGGGAAGGTCACGGGCGTCGCCTACGACCACTGCAAGGGATGCGGCATCTGCGCCTACGAATGCCCGAAGCAGGGCGCGATGGTGATGGCTCCCGACACACAGGAGCTCCCGCAATGAAACCCGATGCCGAGCGAGTAGCCATGACCGGCAACGAAGCCGGCGCGCTCGCGATGAAGCAGGTCCGGCCGGACGTCGTAGCCGGATACCCGATAACCCCGCAGACCGAACTGATGCAGCAGTTCGCGCAATACGTCGCCGACGGCGAATCCGAGACCGAGCTGATCCTCGTCGAATCCGAGCACAGCGCCATGAGCGCCGTAATCGGCGCCTCGGCCACGGGCGTGCGCGCGATGACGGCCACGTCCGCGAACGGCCTCGCGCTGATGTGGGAGATGCTCTACATCGCGGCGGGCTATCGCCTCCCGATATCGACGATGCTCGTAAGCCGCAGCCTGGGTGGGCCAATCAACATCCACTGCGACCACTCCGACGCCATGGGCATGCGCGATACCGGCTGGATCATGTTGTTCGCGGAGACCGCGCAGGAGGCTTACGACAACGGCATCATGGCAACGCGCATAGCCGAGCGCGACGAGGTGCGCTTGCCCGTGATGACCGTGCAGGACGGCTTCATCACGAGCCACACGACGCAGGTGCTGTCGATCCTGACCGACGAGCAAGTCACGGAGTTCGTTGGCGTCTATCGCCCGCAGAAGTCGCTGAGCAACTTCGAGCAGCCCATGACGTACGGGGCGATCGTCCTGCCAGACTTCTACATGGACGTGAAGCGCCAGCAAGCGGAAGCGATGAACAACGCGCCGAGGTTCGTCGAGCAGGTGGGCGAGGAATACGCCGACCTGACCGGCCGCAAGTACGACGCGATCGAGCCATACCGCATGGACGATGCGCAGATCGCACTCGTCATCTTGGGCTCGGCCGCGGGCACGGCGAAGGACGCCATCGATATCATGCGCGAGCGCGGCATCGCGGTGGGGCTTCTCAAGGTGCGCATGTTCCGCCCCTTCCCGCACGTCGAGGTCGCTGAGGCGCTGTCCCGCACGCGCGCGATCTGCGTGCTAGACCGCTCGCTCGCGATGGGAGCTCCGATGGGGCCGTTGGCCGAGGATGTCGCGGCCAGCCTGGTGACCGGGCGCCGTGTCCCGCCACTGTACAACGCGGTCTACGGCTTGGGCGGTCGAGACATCAGCATCGCGGACTTCGAGGGGGTCATCGAGGAGGCCGCGGAGGTCGCGCAAACTGGCGCGCCGAAGGCCACCGTGCGATACGTCGGCCTGCGCGGGCATGAGGAGTAACAGCAACACATGGCACTGAAACTGCGCGAACTCACGCAAACACCAGAGCTGATCGCCAGCGGCCACCGAGCGTGTGCAGGCTGCCTCGGCGTGAACGCCGTCCGACAGGTGCTGCACGCGGTCGATCGACCGGTAGTGACGACGAGCGCGACCGGCTGCCTGGAGGTCACGACGACGATCTATCCATACACGGCGTGGCAGACGCCGTTCATCCACAGCGCCTTCGAGAACGTGGCGGCGACTGCGAGCGGAGTCGAGCGGGCGCTGAAGGTACTCGGCAAGGAGGGCGCGATAGCCGAGAACGCCAAGACGATCGCGTTCGCCGGCGACGGCGGGACGTACGACATCGGCCTCCAGGCTCTGTCGGGCGCTCTGGAACGCGGGCACGACTTCCTCTACGTCTGCTACAACAACGAAGCCTACATGAACACGGGCATTCAGCGTTCAGGGGCCACACCGTACGGAGCGTCTACGACGACGTCCCCCGCCGGACGGGAGTCCGTCGGCAAGACGCAGCGCCCGAAGAATCTCACGGACATCGTCGTGGCGCACAGCGTGCCGTATGTGGCGCAGGCGTCACCGCACAACTGGCGAGACCTCGCCACGAAGGTGAAGAAGGCGATGGACAAGGAAGGCCCTGCCTTCATCAACATCCTCGCCCCGTGCCACCGTGGCTGGCGCTACCCGATGGAAGAGGGCATCAACATCTCGAAGATGGCCGTCGACACGTGCGTGTGGCCGCTCTTCGAGGTGGATGAGGGCGAGTGGAACCTGTCCTATCGCCCGCGGCGGAAGCCGGAGGTCGCCGATTGGCTCAAGCGGCAGCGCCGCTTCGAGCACCTATTCAAGGCGGACGACCCGTCCGTGCTGGCGACGATACAGGAAACGGTGGACGAGGATTGGGCCACGCTGCTCGAGCGTTGCGGCGAGCCCGCCCCTACCGCGTAGCGGGCACGGATGTGGGCGCGTCCTGCGGACGCGCCCACCAACACGATCGCCCTCCGGCGCGCTACGCGCGCGCCAACTGTCCCGCGACCTCAGACTCGCGCAACCGGGCCATCGCCCGTTGCGTCAGTTGCCGCACGCGTTCACAGCTAAGATCCAACTGTGTCGCGATCTCTCTAACGGTTCGCACCTCCGTCTCGACGCCGTACCGCCAGCGGAGTATGCGCGCCTCGCGTTCGGGGAGCGTGTCCAAGGCGCGCCGCATGCCCTCACGGTCCTCCGCGGCTAGCGCGAGTTCGTCAGGCCCGCCAGGCAGTGATGTCATGCCCTCGACGATCTGCGCGTCGGCTTCCTCGGCGCCGAGGAAATCGAGGGACACAGGTCCCACGTCCAGCGCTTCCAGCCGCTCCAGCTCATCGACCGACGTGCCCACCGCCCGCGCAATCTCCTCAGACGACGAGTCCGCGTCCGTGCGGCATCGGTTCTCGTACCGCCTGAGCTGCTGGCGACGGTACGCCGGCACGTGGATGGCGTGCTTCATCTTGGAACGACCCCGGCCGACGGCTTGGAGAATCCACATCGCCGCGTACGGCCCGAATCGCGCTGACCGCGCCGGGTCGTACCGGTCCACGGCACGGATAAGCCCGAGGTTCCCTTCCTGGATGAGGTCCAGGAACATGTCTGCGTCGTGGTAGCGCTTTGCGACGTAGACGACGAGACGCAGATTTGCCCGAACGATACGGTCTCGCGCAGCCGCCCAAGACGTCAGCGCGCGCTGCGCCCTGACGGATCCCTCGCGCCCTAGGGCGGCTCGGCCGGTGGCAGGGAGATGCCGCCACGCCGCGTCCACTTCCTCGTATCGGAGGGTGTCCGCGTGCAGCGACTTGCGGTCCTCCTCGCTCAGGAGGTGTTCTACGGGGAATAGCGTCTCGACGGCAATGGAGCGCGACTCGGCGAGAGCCGAGAAGAGCAGCAACTCCTCGTCCGCGCTAAGTAGTGTCGCCCTGGAAATGTCGCGGATATAAGCAGAGACTACCGGGTCTGACGATCGCTTCTCGGCGCGCGAACCCGACTGTTCCGATGGCTTCCCAACCGGCTCTGCCGGCTCGACCGTCGGGACAGTTGAGGTGTATGTAGCGTCCATGACAGATCTCCTGATTGCACATCAACTGCCCAGCCCACCTCCGGCATTACCGGCCCGCGCGCCACGGCCACCGACTATGTCCGGTGACGCGGCTTGCAGCCCGCTGTAAGCCTCCGAGAGCACGTGCAATATACGGTCTGTCTCTAGCAACTCCTCCATGAGCGCCGTGAGTCTGGCGCGTCCGTCTTCCGTAATGTCGTACACACGCCGCGGCCGTCCAGGGCCGTCCGTATCCCACGTCGAACTGACGAGCCCGTTCTCGTCCATGTCCCGCAACAGGCGGTACAGAACGCTGGAGTCCGTGGCGCCGCCCTCAAAGCCGCACTCCTGAGAGCCCGCGAGCAACTCGTAGCCATGCGAGCGACCGCGCGAGAGCTGTATCAGCAGACACGGCTCGAGGAACCGGTATGCCCGCCGTGACATGCGCTTCGCCGGCTGCGCCCCCATGACGTCCCCAAGTGCATCGCTCAGCTATCTGTTCGTTACAGTTAACGGATAGCCTCTGCGGCGCACGGGCGCCAGGGCCTCGGGCGCAGTTCGTGGGAGTATTTGCACGGTTTCCCGGCCGCCCGACGGCGGCGTGAACGCGACGACATCGCGCCTACCGCGACGCCTTGATCCGCGCCCAGGTGTCGAGGTGTGATCGCGCGGCGGTTGGGTGGCCTTGGCGGAGCGTAGGGAGGATTTCCTCGGCCAGCGCGATGAAGCGGTTGGGGCGGTCGCCCCCGTGCGAACCTGGCATTTCGAGGGCGGCGTACTCGATGCCGATCTCGTCGAGCGCCCGCGTGAACAGGAGGCTGTACATGCGGTTCGTGCTCACCAGCGTAGTGGGTATGACGATGGCGATCTTCGACAGCCGCGAGAGTGCATCCGCCTGCGACTCCGCCGTGGTCGGTCGCCAAAGGCAATGAGCGTCCCACGTCACCTTGATTTGCGTGTAGTCCGCGCCCGTCACGGGCGTGTCGAACAGTCGCGGCGACTGCGGGTTCGGCGTCATCGCAATCGCGATCTGTGTCCACGCCTGCGTATAGCCGCGCAGATCACCGTATTGGCTGAAATACTCGGGAAGGTCGTACGGCACGGCGGTCGTGCACCCGGCCCACAGCGACGCATCGTTCAGCCCGATCGCGCCCCAGATGCCCGGGTATCGCAGCGGCAGCAGCATGGCGGCGTACCCGCCGCTCGAGTGACCCATGAGCGCGCGTCCACGCTCGTGCGCCACGGTGCGGTACTCGGCGTCGATGTACGGGACGAGTTCCTGCGTGAGGAAGTCTGCCCACCCGCCGAACACCGTCGAGTTCATCATGATGACGCCCTCGCTGACGTCGAGATGAACCACGATCGTCGGTGGAATCCGTCCGCTGGATATGGCAGCGTTCAGGTACGGGATGTACTCACGGCTCGCCGGCGTCTGCCAGCCGGGAATCCAGTAGAGCGTTGGGTAGGATCGCGTCGTGCCCGCATACCCGGGTGGGAGGTACACGAACACTCGCCGAACGCTCGTGATGTCGACCCAATTGCGGGCCACCGCGGGGCTGTCGAGTTTCTCGATGACGACCGTGCCCTCGGCGGCGCCGGCGAACGTGACGCATATGATCGACAGACCCAGCGCGACCGTCACGAACGCGCGCTTGCAGCATGGCATGCAGTGGAGACCTTCCCGTCTCACCAAGCCCTTTTCATGCCAAAGCTAGCCGGACTCGCCTGCTTCCCCAACACCAAACGCAGATGGCCCTGATCGATGCCAGGTCATGTCTCGTAGAGAGGCCGCGCGGCGCCTGGGAGGCGCCGGCGTTGGGGAGTCGATGTCGTACGCGCTCTACGTAGTCGCGCGTGACGAGGCGAGACGTCGGAGCCCCGCAAGGGGCCGTACTCGCCAGCTCCGGGCGCCGGCGCGCCGACCACCGAAGGACTCCATCCGACGTCCAGGCCCGCGGACGACCGGGCGCCGCGGGCTCAACAGATCCGAGGCAACTGCTCGCCGCTGAGCATGTCCAGTACGCGCTCCGCGCCGATCTGACCCACGACCGTGACCAGACCCGGATGCCGGTCGGTCACTTCACCGATCCGCGCCGGGGGGCCGTCCTGCGTGTGTCGCGCCATGATGTTCAGCGCGGCGTCGGCGTCCTCGCGCGGGACGAACGCGATGAAACGCCCCTCGTTCGCAACGTACATCGGGTCCAGACCTAGTATCTCGCAAGCTCCCCGCACGTCCTCCAAGATGGGGATATCCGCCTCGCGGACAACGATGTGGACGTCCGCAGATTCGGCGATCTCGACAAGCGCGCTGGACAATCCCCCGCGCGTGAGGTCGCGCAGGCAATGCACTGCGATGCCCGCATCTAGGAGCGCGAGCACGACGTCGGCGAGCGGCGCGCAGTCACTCTCGATGGTCGTCTCGAACTCGAGCCCCTCGCGGACGGCCATGATCGCCATGCCGTGCCGGCCGATGTCGCCGCTAAGCAGCACGACATCACCGGGTCGCACGGACGACGGCGAGATATCCGCGCCTGTCTCTCGGACCCCTATGCCAGCCGTATTCACGAACAGCCCATCGCCCTTTCCCCGGTCGACCACCTTCGTGTCGCCCGTGACGACCGTGACGTTGGCTGCGTCTGCCGCGAGCTTCATCTCCTGCGTCACGCGCCACAGAGTGTCCATCGGCAGACCCTCTTCGACGATCATGCCGACGCTGAGGTACAGAGGGCGGGCGCCACACATCGCGAGGTCGTTAACTGTCCCGTTGACGGCAAGCGAGCCGATGTTCCCGCCTGGGAAGAACAGCGGATCCACGATGTAAGAATCTGTCGTGAACGCGAGCCGGGCGCCCTCAATCGCGAGTGACGCGCCGTCGTGACGGCGTTCGGGCCCATCGGCCGCGAAGGTCGGGGCGAACATCCTCTCAATGAGCGCGTGCGTGAGCTTGCCACCACCACCGTGAGCAAGCAGTACATACGGATACTCGTCGATGGAAATGGGGCAGGTGAACCCGCCTGACATGTGGCCTCCCTATGCCGTCGACGCGAGGCGCCGATATCTGTAGTAGGCCGCGCAGGCCCCCTCGGACGACACCATCGTTGCCCCCAGAGGCGTCTCGGGCGTGCACGCGTTCCCGAATGCAGTGCACTCGTCCGGCTTCAGCACCCCTTGCAGCACGAGGCCGCTCATACACTCTGCCGGCTCCTCGACCGAGACGTCCACGACACCGAAGCGCCTCTCGGCGTCCAGCGCGGCGTATGGCTTCGTCAGCGCCAGGCCGCTCTCCGGGATCTCGCCGACGCCTCGCCACTTGCGCGGGACCACCTGGAACACCTCGGATACCATGCCGCGCGCCGGTGCGTTGCCTTCTCGGCGCACGGAGCGGGTGTACTGATTCTCGACTTCGGCCCGACCGTCCTCGAGCTGCTGGACGCACATCAGGACCCCGTGCAGGATGTCCAGGGGTTCGAAGCCGGTCACCACGATCGGGGCCGCGTAGCGTCGAGCAAGCGGCTCGTATTCCTCGTAGCCCATGACTGCGCACACGTGACCGGCGGCAAGAAACGCCTGCACCCGGTTCGTCGGTGAGGAGAGGATGGTCTCCATCGCGGGCGGCACGAGCACGTGCGACACCAGCAGCGAGAAGTTCCCCACCGCGTCGCGCTTCGCTTGGTATGCGGCCATCGCGTTGGCAGGCGCTGTAGTCTCGAACCCGACAGCAAAGAAGACGACCTGCCGCTCGGGGTTCTCTCTCGCGAGCCGCACCGCGTCCAACGGCGAGTAGACGATCCGCACATCGCCACCCCGGGCCTTGACAGTCAGGAGGTCCTGTTCGGATCCCGGAACGCGAAGCATGTCGCCGAACGAGCAGAAGATCACCTCGGGCCGCGCCGCGATCTCGATCGCCTTGTCGATCAGTTCCAACGGCGTCACGCAGACAGGGCATCCTGGCCCATGGACAAGCGTGATCTCGTCCGGGATGAGAGCGTCGATCCCGAACTTCACGATCGCGTGCGTCTGCCCGCCGCACACCTCCATAATCGTCCAGGGGCGCGTTGTGATCCGCGCCAACTCAGCGGCTAGGCGGCGCGCGTCGTCTCCATCGCGGTACTCGTCGACATACCTCATGCGTGCGCGCCTTCCTCGTCGAGCTGCGCGAGCTCTTCCATCTCCCGCAGGTACTCGAAGATCCGCGCGGCCTCCTCCTCGTCGACGCGACTGATAGCGAACCCGGCGTGCACGATAACATAGTCGCCCACCGAGGCTTCCGGCACGTAGCCCAGGTGCGCCTCCTTCACGGCGCCCCCGAAAGTCACCCGGCCGACGCGCATGAGACCGTCGCCCTCAATGCTTTCTATTCTCCCCGGGACGCCCAGACACATCAGTCACAACCCTCCATCTGCGCGATACCCGCCATCAGCTGGCCGAGCGCCACGCCGCCATCGTTCGGGGGAACGCGGCAATGCCAGTGCGGCTGCATCCCCGCGGCTTCGAGCGCGTTCACGGCGCCTTCAGTCAAGTATGCGTTCTGGAAGCATCCACCGGTCAAGACGATGTCGTCGATGCCCACTGACCGCGCTACGGTGACGATCATTGCCACGAGCGTGTTGTGGTAGCGTCCCGCGATCTCTGACGTCGCGACCGACCCCGTCACGTCGGCTACGGCGCAGCGCAGCATCGGAGACCAGTCCAGTACGCCGGTTGCGGCATCGTACTCGTACTCATAACTCTCGTCCGGGGCCGTCGGGCCGATGGCCTGTTCGAGCATCATCGCGGCTTGCCCTTCGAACGCAACGCGCTGCTTCAGTCCTACCAGCGACGCGAACCCGTCGAAGAGGCGCCCGGCGCTGGACGTCAGGGGTGCGTTTACGCCACGCGCGAGCATCTGCCCCACGACCCGGCGCTCCGCCTGCGAGAACGCCGCCACGGACGGAAGGCCCCTCATCGCGAACGCCCCGTCCCCGTAGGCGGCGTGCAGCAGTCCCACCGCGGAGCGACGCGGTTCGCGAGCGGCGGTGTCGCCACCCGGCAGCCGGAACGGACGCAGATGGGCAACGCGCTCGTACCCGTCCCTCGTCGCTACCAGGAACTCGCCGCCCCACACAGTTCCGTCGTCGCCATGTCCTGTCCCGTCCCACGCGACCCCGAGCACGGGCCCCGCCAGCCGATGTTCGGCCATGCACGACAACACGTGCGCGTAGTGATGCTGGACTGCCACGGTAGGCGCGCCGACCCCGGCCGCGTACGCGGTTGAGGCATAGTCCGGGTGCAGGTCGCGCGCGACGGCCACCGGTTCGTGAGCGTAGAGCGAGGCGAGGTCTTTGTGCGCGCGCCGGTAGGCCTCGAGCGCCTGTGGGGTGTCCAGCGTGCCGATGTGCTGCCCCACAAACGCCTTGTCACCTGACGAGACAGCGATCGTGTTCTTCATGTGCGGGCCGACGGCGAGCACGGGCGGCGCCTGACGCCCGAGGTCTATCGAGAAGGGAGCATACCCGCGCCCGGCCCGCAGCACGGTGGTTCCTCCCCGGAACACGCGTACCACGGAGTCGTCCACCTGCCGCGCGATCGGCCGGTCGTGGACGAGGAAGACGTCCGCGATATCCCCAAGTCGCATCACGGCCTCCCGCTCGTCGATGCAGATCGGCTCCTCACTCAGGTTCCCGCTGGTCGCCACGACTGGGAACCCGATGTCGTCTGCGAGCAGGCCATGCAGCGGCGTGTACGGCAGCATCACACCGAGAGTTGACGATCCGGGCGCCACATGGTCCGAGACACCGTCGTGGCCGTCCCGTCGACGGAGGAGCGCGATGGGCGCCCAAGGCGACGTCAGAGCGGCGGCCTCAGCCTCATCAACAACGCAGTCCCGACACGCCATATCAAGCGACGGGTACATGACAGCGAGGGGCTTCTCCTCGCGACGCTTCCGCTGTCGCAGAAGCGATACGGCGGCGTCGCTGCGAGCATCCGCCATGAGGTGGAAGCCGCCCAGGCCCTTCATCGCGACGACGGCCCCAGCCCGAAGCGCGTCGGCAGTTCCTCGGATGGCGTGCGCGTCTCGGGCCTGCTCCGTCCCGTCGCGGGCCCACAGCGCGACCGACGGCCCGCACTCCTGACAAGCGTTCGGCTGCGCGTGGAACCGCCTGTGCAACGGGTCGCGGTACTCGGCCTCGCACGCCTCGCACATCGTGAAGCCGCGCATCGTCGTGTTGGGCCGGTCGTACGGCAGCGCTTGGATGATCGAATAGCGAGGGCCGCAGTTCGTGCAGTTGATGAACGGGTACGCGAAGCGCCGGTCGGTCGGGTCGCTCATCTCGCGCCGGCAATCGTCGCACACGGCCAAGTCAGGCGAGATGAACGCCGATACGGCGTCGGCGGGCGCACTAGCGGCGATCGCGAACGCGCCGCCGATTCCGCCGGCAACAACGCGCTCCCTCCGCAACGACACGATGCGCGCCGCGGCTGGCGCGTCGTCCACGAGGGCGTGCTCAAAGCAGTCGAGCGCATCAGTGTTTCCGCGCGCTTCGACCGTGACCCCTTCGGAGTCGTTCCGTACCCACCCCGCAACGCCGTGGCGTAGCGCCAGGCGAAATACAAACGGGCGGAATCCGACGCCCTGGACAACCCCCTCGATCCTGAAAGTCACGGTGGTCACTGCGCCGTCCTACCGTGCTTTTAGGCGCCGATCGAGGAAGCCGTACCAACTCCCCATCCCATCGCCATTCAGCGAGGACAGCTCGAGTATCTCGGTGTCAGGGGCGACGCGGCGTATGTATCCCAGTGCCGCGTCCCGGTCGAAATGCGCCGCGTCCGTCATGTCGGTCTTCGTGATGACGACCGCGTCGGCCCCCTGAAACATGGTGGGGTACTTTGCCGGCTTGTCCTCGCCTTCGGTCACAGACATCAGGACGACCCGAGCGTCTTCCCCCAGGTCGTATGCCGCCGGGCAAACGAGGTTACCGACGTTCTCGACGATCAGCAGGTCGAGCGCGTCCAGGTCGAACCGCGGGATGGAGTTCGCGATCATGTCGGCGTCGAGGTGGCACACCGTCCCTGTCGTGATTTGGGCTACCGGGGCCTCGGCTCGCGCCAGCCTCCGCGCATCGTTGTCGGTGGCGAGGTCGCCAACGATCACCCCGGCCTCGAACGTGTCCGCCATGTCATGCAGCGTACGCTCGATGAGCGCCGTCTTGCCCGACCCGGGAGACGACGCAATGCTGACAACCACGACGCCTTTGGCCATGAAGTAGCCACGGTTCCGCTCGGCGATGCGGTCGTTCTTGGCCAGGAGCGAGACGTGGACGGGAAGGTGACGGTGATCGACGTCGTGCTCGTGTGTATGTGTGGCGGCGTCGTGCAACGCGCCGTCACTGTCCACCTGGGCGCTGACGGCTGGAACCCCGTCAATGGCATAACCCTCGACATCGCCGCAGCCGCAGCCCTGACACATCACGTCACCTCCAATGATGCGAGCTCGAGCTCCATCCCCTGCCGGATGTCCGCCGAGAACGACCCACAGGTGGGGCACTCGCGGAACACGCTCGTCGGGGTGAACTCCTCCTTGCAGTTAGAACAGTAGCACAGCGTCGGGACGACCTGGACGTCGAACGAGGCCCCCTCCGCCATGGTGCCGACGGTGACCGCCTCGAACGCGAATTCCAGCGCCTCCCGCACGACACCCGACGCCTCTCCGATCCGCACGCGTAGTACACGAATGCGCGTGCCACCGGCATCACGCGCGTGCTGCTCGGCGACCTCGACCGCGGTCGCCATGAGACTCACCTCGTGCATGCGGCTGAACCCTCCCGGACTGCTGAGGGCGTCGGCGCCAGCAAGGCCCGCGACAGATCGACGGCGTCGTTGATCCCGACGCGCGTTGTGGCCGATGGCGACGCGCCGTAGTCGAAGCTGACTGCGGGAACTGTCACTAGCCACGCGTCAGGTCGGCTGCCGTATACGCAGTATGCGAGGGCCAGGAGAGACTCGGGACTGCCCACGTGGTCGATGTGAGCAGCCGCGGAGTCACACGCGATGTGGACGGCGCGAGCGGGGTCACCATCTTCCGCGACGTACGCGTCCACGAATACCACGCGCTCCGCCTTCGCCACGATTTCGGCGAACTCGGGCGTGAGTTGGTGCAGGCTGTGGACCTCCACGGCTACGGCGTTTTCCGCCCTTATGCGTTGCGCGACTAGACGGCCGGCAGCGTCGTCGCCGCGCAAGTCGTTGCCGTAGCCGATGAGGAGGACCACGCAGCTACTCCCGACGCGCCTCGTCGACGACGTTACCCCCGGCGTCGAGCAAGGTTATGTGAAGCGGCATCTTGCCGACCGCGTGCGTGGAGCAGCTCAGACACGGGTCGTAGCACCGCGTGCCCGCTTCGATCCGGTTCAGCGTCCCTTCCGGGATTTCTGGGCCGTCGATGTAATGCTTCGCAATCTGCGACACGGTCCGGTTCATCGCGAGGTTGTTGTGTCCGGTGGCGATCACCAAGTTGACGGCGGCTATGACGCCGTTCTCGTCCACGCTGTAGTGGTGGAACAGTGTTCCGCGAGGGGCTTCGCTAACGCCGACGCCTTCGAGGTTGTTTATCCCGGCGTCTACGCGGACGCGCGAGCTCAACACGTCGGGGTCGTCGAGAAGCCGTTCGACGCGTTCTACACACGCCATGATTTCGACCAGCCGCGCGTAATGGTACATGAGCGACGACGTGACGGAGCCGTTCTTCGTCGCTCGCTCCCTGTACTCGCGGAACTCCTCCTCCGCCACGGGCGTGCCCATGTGCGTGCAGGTGTTCAGCCGCGCGAGCGGGCCAACGCGGTACATGCCCGCGGGATACCCCAAGGGCTTGTAGTACGGGAACTTCAGATAAGACCAGCTCTCCGCCGCCTCGCCGATGTAGTCCTGGTAGTCCGCTTCGTCGAGTTTGTCAGCGATTACCGTGCCGTCACTGTCGACGACCCTGATTTGGCCCTCGTAGTGCTCCCACTCTCCGTCGGCAGCGACAAGCGACATGAACAGCGACTGGAAGTCGCCGAAGACGCGCGCCTCCCCCTCGAACTGCTCGAGGAGGCCTTTGAACAGATCCAGAGCTAGCCGCGAGGTCTGCTTCGCCTCTGGAATCCACGCGAGGAGCGACTGCCTTCCCTCGTCCGTGAGCGGCTCGCGCACTCCGCCTGGAACCGTCCACGCCGGGTGGATCTTCTGGCCGCCTAGCGACGCGATGATCTCCTGGCCGAACTGACGAAGCCGGATCCCCGCGCGGGCGACGTCGGGCGCGGCCTCCATAATGCCGAACACGTTGCGTTTGGCGGGATCGCTGTCCATGCCGAACACTAGGTCAGGCGAGCTTAGGTGGAAGAAGCTGAGCGCGTGGGACTGGATGATCTGACCCAGGTTCATCAGTCGTCGGAGCTTCCGGGCCGCCAGTGGTGGTGGCACGCCCAAGATGGCGTCCCCGGCCTTGGACGAGGCTAGCAGATGGCTGACTGGACATATCCCGCATATCCGCGCGGTGATCCCGGCCATCTCACCCAGTAGACGGCCTTCGCAGAACTTCTCGAAGCCGCGGAACTCCGCGATGTGGAAGCGCGCTTCGTCCACGACACCGTCGTCGTCGAGGTGGATCGTGATTTTCGCGTGACCCTCAAGCCGGGTCACAGGCTCAATGGTGATGGTCTCCGGCATGGTCTGTCTCCACTCAGGCGTGCATCAGCCGAACTTAAGGAGTTCACGACCGATGAGCGTGGGTTCGTCACCCGCGACGAGTTGCTCCAGCACCGCCTGTATCCGAGGCGCGGGCGGCGGACACCCAGGCATATGAATGTCTACGTCGATCACGTTGTGCAGCGGAACGACTCTGTCGAGGAGCACCGGCAACGCCGGGTCAGCAGGCATCTGCGGGTTCAGATCCGCCAGGTCGATGTAGGCCCGCTCAAGGACGACGTCCGCGCCTCCGAGCGGGTTGCGCATCGCCGGAACGTTGGCAGTGACCGCGCAGTCCCCAAAGGCGATCACGACGGCCGTGCGTTCCCTGATCACGCGCGCCTTTTCGACGTGCTCGTCGGCACACATGGCCCCTTCGATCAGAACGACATCCACGTCCCTGGGGTACTCCTTGACGTCCGCAACCGGGCTGTACACCACGTCCGCTACCTTGACGAGTTCGAATAGCCATTCGTCCAAGTCAAGGAACGACATGTGACACCCGGCGCATCCACCGAACCACTCGGTGGCCACCCTTATCTTACCCATCTGTGATTCTCCCGCGCCTGTACGATGAAGGATAGCCGCGACCGGTCCTTCTCCATTTCCGCCGTCGTCGCGCCGCTGGTAAACAGCGCGCCGGTCGGACACGCCATCACGCACTTCCCGCAGGACGTGCAACTGTCGGCGCTCCCCCACGGCATGTCCATATCGGCGATGATGCGGCAGTTGGCGCCGCGGCCCATGACGTCCCACGTGTGCGCCCCTTCGACCTCGTCGCATACCCGTATGCAGCGAGAGCACAGCACGCATCTGTTGTGGTCCCGTGTGAAGCGGGCGTGGGTCGCATCGACATCACACTGCGGGTGCAGGTAGTCGAACCGGACGTGATCCATCCCGACCTCAATCGCGAGGTCCTGCAGCTCGCAGTGCCCGTTGACGACGCAGACCGAGCAAACATGGTTGCGCTCGGAGAATAGCAGCTCCACTATCGTCCGGCGGTACTCCTGGAGCTTCTCCGTGGCCGTGCGCACGACCATGCCTTCGGTGACGTTGGTCGTGCAGGCGGGCAACAGCTTACGCTGACCCTCCACCTCCACCAGACAGAGGCG
The DNA here is from genome assembly GCA_018644665.1 of Candidatus Poribacteria bacterium. Lineage (GTDB taxonomy): Bacteria > Poribacteria > WGA-4E. Next base: position 61,672 of record JABGQA010000106.1, on the reverse strand, counting down.
ACACGCGCCCACGTCGCTGACGCCCTCGACGTGACACAAGGTTGGCAGCTTAACCCCGGACTCTCCAGCGGCCTCCAGCAGGGTCGCGCCCTCGCGCGCGCTGGCCAGCACGTCGTCTATTGTGAACGTTACGACAGCCATGATCCACACCCCTGCCTATTGGTTCGTCGCGCCTACCGGTTGGCGTGTAACCGCGGCCTCGTACTCCTCGGGGAAGTGACGCAAGGTGCTCAGGACGGGGTTGGGAGCGGTCTGTCCCAAGCCGCATAGGCTCGTGTTCCGCACCACGTCGCTGAGCTGCTCGAGCGCGGCAACATCCGCCATCGTCCCTGTTCCATCAAGGAGCTTCGAGAGCATGCGGTGTAGCTGTACCGTCCCGACTCGACACGGCACACACTTCCCGCACGACTCGTCCATGCAGAACTCCATGAAGAACCGGGCGACATCGACCATGCTGTCCTCGTCGTCCATCACGATCATGCCGCCGGACCCCATGATGGAGCCGACTGCCGCAAGGGACTCATAGTCGACTGGGGTGTCGAGGGCGGACGCCGGTATGCACCCGCCAGATGGTCCTCCAGTCTGAACCGCCTTGACCGCCCTGCCGTTGGGGACGCCGCCTGCCATGTCGTGCACGATCTCGCGCAAGGTCGAACCCATCGGCACTTCGATGAGTCCCGTGCGATTCGCCTTCCCAGCAACCGCAAAGACCTTCGTGCCGGGGCTCTTCTCTGTGCCGATTCCGGCGAACCACTCGGCCCCCTCGCGTATGATCGGGACGATGTTGGCGAGGGTCTCGACGTTGTTGATAAGCGTCGGCTGGCCCCAGATTCCAGACTCCGCCGGGAACGGCGGCCTCGGCTTCGGCGTCCCACGCGTGCCCTCGATGGACGCGATCAGGGCGGTTTCCTCGCCGCACACGAACGCGCCCGCGCCCACGCGGATGTCGACTCGGAAGTCGAAATGGGACTCGAACACCTGTGTTCCAAGCACTCCCAACCGGCGGGCCTGGCGGATGGCGCGTGTGAGTCGCTTGATTGCCAACGGGTACTCGCCGCGCACGTACACGTAAGCCTGTGTGGCGCCGACCGCGTATGCGGCGATTGCCATACCCTCGAGTACGCGGTGGGGATCACTCTCCAGGACACTTCGGTCCATGAACGCGCCCGGATCGCCTTCGTCGGCGTTGCAGACCACGTACTTCTGGGCGGCGCGGTGCTTCGCTACGGTGGCCCACTTGATCCCCGCGGGGAACCCGGCTCCACCGCGGCCGCGCAGGCCGCTACGCGTCACCTCGTCTACGACGTCCTCCGGCGCCATCTCGTGCAGGACGTGGTAAAGGGACTCGTAGCCGCCCATCGCCACGTACGACTCGATGCGGTCCGGCTCGACCTTGCCGCTGTTCTCGAGCACGATCGAGTGTTGCCGTGTGAAGAACGGGTGCTCGAGGTCAACCTCCTCGGCGTCGACAGGTTCGCCGTGGACACCGGCGACGATCGATGCTGCCTGCTCCGGCGTCACGTTTCCGTACATCGTCTTGTCGTTCTCGGACCCCGTCACGGATACGAGCGGGCCCTGGCTGCACAGCCGTAGGCAGCCGACGCCGCACGCTCGTACGCCGTCCGGATTGCCATTCTTCTCGAGCGCATCTTCGATGCTGTCGTGGACAGCCTGCGAATTGGCGGACAAGCACCCCGAAGCAAGACACGTGTGGATGTGTACGCCGTCCGTTTCGCGCCGTTCCTCGTTCGCGACCTCACGTAACGCCGGCAGGTTCATATGTCAGTAAGCCCTTCAGCGTATCAATGGTGGTATCCGCGTCCTGTTTCCCGGCCACGCTGCCGTCGAAGACCACAGCCGGAGCGACGCCGCACGCCCCGAGGCACCGTGCTGTCATCACCGACAGCTTGCCGTCGTCAGACGTCTGCCCGGCCTTAGTGCCCGCCGCCTCCTCGACAGCTTCGAGGATCTCGGCCGCGCCGTTCACATAGCACGCTGTTCCCATGCATACGACGCACGTATGTTCGCCCTGTGGCTTGAGCGCGAAGAAGTGGTAGAACGTCGCCACCCCGAACACACGGCTCGGAGGCACGCTGAGGCTATGGGCGATGTACAGAAGGAGGTCCGGCTCCAGGTAGCCGAAGGCCTCCTGCGCCGTGTGTAGCACCTCGATTAGGGCGTCCCCTTGGTACCGGTGCCTCTTCATGGTCGCCTCAAGAATCCGGAAGCGGACGTCGCCGCTTGGGTGGCCCCCCGCCTTGGCCGTGCTCGCGTTGTCTGCATCCGTCATGTTCGGAGCCCCTAGGGTTCGTGGCGCTGGCTGCAGATGGCAGCGGCGGGCGCGTTCCGCACGCGTCTGGCCGCCCCGTGATGCTTGCATCCGCAACAATGGCGCCAAGAGGACCGGCCTGCGCACGACCCGTCGACCCGCTCCCTGAGCGGATTCACGCGCCCTGAGGCGCCGGGCGGATCGCCCCGCGCGACGCTGGGCCCGCCACGCTGTCAGTGGGCCGCCTACGGGCCGGTACGCCCCGACACTTTGTCATTCGTGCGAGAGCGGACACCGACGCGCGGCGTAGGCACGACGGCAGCAATCATGCGGCGTGATCCTGCCACTGCCGCTGCGACTGCCGACCAGGTTGTCTTGGCCGGGCGCCTGGACAGCCACACAAGGGCGACCGCCTCGTTGCGAGGGCGCCACGCGTGCGAAAGGACCCGATTGGACATTCTGTCAGACTTGCCGCAGAGGCAGGGAGACGGTCTCCCGCGGCCGGCCGCGGCGCGAATGTCGCCGGCTGGCCGGTGGCACCGAGCTAGACCCCATGGGAGACGCGGCCGCGGCTGGGCAACTCGGCCACCTAGCTGCCGAGGCGCAGCATGAACGACTGGAGCCCGTCGGCACAACGCGTTCGTCGAGGACGCGGTCTTCCCCCGATCGGACGCCAGTGTACGCCTCCGATGCGCGACGTCAGCGGCTTGGCCTGTCGCCACGCATCCGACCGCGCCGACGCGTTCGAATGCGCGCGATGTCCCAACAGAGGCGCCGCTCAGGTCTGGACCCCGTTGCCGGCACACGACGAGGCGCCGTCAGGGGCCGCTGCCACTCGGTGTGCCGCCTCGCTCAGGCCAGGCGAAGTTGACGGCCGGAATGCCGGCTGCTAGACTCCGACAACGCACAATCGCCGCGCGAGGAAGTCCCAATGCCCGCACGAACACTGTATTTCGCCGAACTGGGCCCCGTCTGGAACGACTGGATTCAGGTCATCAATGTGGGCAACGCGCCCACGCGCGTAACGTGCCTCGCGAAGGACGGCGCGGCGAAGCCGGTGTGGTCGCAGGAGCACCGCATTTCACCATTCACTGGGTGGATTCCGCCGGTGCAGGAGATCACGGTCAGCGCCTCGCTGACGATCTCCGCCGACCAGCCGATCGTGGCCGAGCGGCACATGCACCGCGGCACCGAAGTGCTCGACTTCGCGGGCGCATGCCCCGAGAGCAAGACGGTCGGCAAACGCCTGTTCTTCCCCGAGCTGGTTCCCGGCGCCTGGGACTGGTTCCGCATCCTGAATGTCGGCGAAGCGGACGCGCACGTATCCATCACGGTCCGCAACGCGCAAGGCGCCGTGGCGCGGCAACGGTCGCGGACGATTGGCCCGTTCAGGTGGTGGGACGTCGACGAGAAGGAAATGAGCAACGTGCGCGGAACGGTCGAGTTGGTGAGCACGCAGCCGGTTGTCGCGGAGCGCCACCTGCACTACAAGGGCGGGAAGGCTGCGGTCGGGCAACTGGGCCAGGTACTCGACCCAGACTGACGCGTCTGGCGCCGGCCCTAGCGGAACGCCACGTCGAACGGTATCAGCGCGATGGCGCGTTCGTTCGCCAGCGAGCGCCACGCATCCACACTGGCAAGATACGACCGTCCCGGCAGCAACGCCGCCCAAGTCCACCCATCGCGGTCCAGGACCTCCCAGATGGACGGCGCTCTGGGCAGCTCCAGGAGTTCGAACTGCCGGTCCTCCGAGTAACCGGCGCGGATCTTGGCCGCCGCGAACGCCTGCCGCAAGCCGCCCAGTTCGTCGACAAGACCGTGGCTCTCGGCTTCGCCGCCCGTCCAAACCTGCCCGCGGGCGAGAGCCTCCATGTCGTCGTACGCCATGTCCCTGCTCTCGGCGGCCTTCGATACGAAGTCGCGGTAGATTTCGTCGATGATGGCGCCTACGCGCTCGCGCTCGGAGTCCGTGAAGCCGCCGACATCCCCATAGATCGTCGCGTTGCGGCCGCGCGTGATGACTTCGCGCCGCACCCCGATCTTCTCGTACAGCCCGCCGAAGTCGAACTTGCCGCCAAACACGCCCACACTGCCGGTGACCGACCCTGGCTCCGCGAGGATGTGGTCCGCGCCCATGGCGACGTAGTAGCCGCCTGACGCCGCGACCGAACCCATCGACGCAACGACCGTCTTGACCTCGGCCGCTTCGACAACGGCTCGCCAGATGATGTCCGACGCGAGCGCGGAGCCGCCGGGGCTGTTGACCCGCAGAACGATGGCCTTCACCGTCGTATCCTCGGCGGCCCTGCGCACCGCCCGACTCACCGCGCCAGATGACGCAACCCCCGCCGAAGCCAGCCCACCACCACGGCCGGTGGTGATGATGCCGTCGACATGCACGAGCGCTATCTTGTCGTTCGGGGAGTGCGCGACCGCGTCCACGCGGGTGGCATCCTGTAGGAGCGATACGAGCGCGCCCATTCCGCCCTGCGACGACGGCGATGGTCTGCTTGTCTGGACAAGCTCGACATCCTCGCCAACGAGGGTGTCCAGGAAATCGTCCAGTTCGTCCTCGTATGCGAGTGCGTCGACGAGGCCTGCGTCATGGGCCTCCGTGGCGGTGTACGGACCGCCGTCGATGATGTCACTGGCCTCAGCAACCGAGACGCCGCGGCCCGTTGCGATCGCGGACGTCATCTGAGCGTACAGGTCGTCCAGCAGCCGGTCCAGCATCTCGCGGTGCTCTGGCGACATGTCTGCGCGCGTGTACGGCTCGACAGCCGACTTGTACTCACCCGCGCGTATGAAGTCCGCGCGCACGCCCACCTTGTCCATCAGATCCTTGTAGAACATCACGCTCGCGGTTAGGCCGATCACGTCCACCACAGCCGTAGGCGGCACCACGATGCGGTCGGCCGCGCACGCCAACGTGTAGCTGGCGTTCCCCAGGCCGAGAGCGTAGGCGACCACCTGCTTCCCCGATTGCCGGAACTGCTCGAGCGCGGTCGTTATCTCCTGAACGTCCGCCCTCGTCATTCCGCCGCCATCGGCGCGCAGCAGGATGCCCGCGACGGTGGCGTCCTCGCGCAGGTCTGTAACCCGCCGCGTGACGGCCAGGATACGCGCGGCCGCCCGTTCTCGAGAGCCCAGGCCCGGCAGGAGACCCGATGGCCCGTCGTGGGACACGCGCAACTCGACCACCCGGCGCAGGCCGACGTTCTCCGCCACTTCCGGGGCGCCGCAGCCAATGCCGATGACCGACAACGCGACGGCGATGGCTCGAGCGACCCTAGAGAAACGAGGACTCGTCTTCCGCTTCATATTCCGCCGATCCATAGTGACGCGTCGCGAATCTGACGAGAACCACCTGCACGCCCAGCCCGGCGGGAACGACGAGCACCGGCGCTACGATTGCCCACACGACCGCGACAAGCGTCTCGTCGCCCCTCAGGAAGCGCACAAGGCCGTGGACGATGCACACTACTGCGATGACGACCACCACGAGTGGGATGAGAGCGATAATCGCGTTGAGAACGCGTCGGCCGCGCATCGCTACCCGTCCGTTGGCGCGCGTTGGCGCGCGGCTTTCGGCCGCTAGCAATCAGGCCAACCCGTAGTCATGTCGACCAGGTCGGCGTGACGCAGACCGTTGCTGACGAGGTACTCCACTGGGGCGCCGGCGAAGCCGGGATCATCGGGCGCCACGGGGAAGATGCTCGACCCGTCCCAGCGCGTCACGACGCCTCCGGCCTCGGTCACAAGCAGCGACCCGGCGGCTACGTCCCACAGCCTCGTCAGCGGATCCATCGCCGCGTCGAATATCCCCGCCGCAACATAGGACATCTGTAGCGCCGCCGATCCTAGGCTGCGGCCTTTCGGCAGCCGCGTCAGGAACTTGGGTCGTCGCCTGATGATGTCGGCCGAGATGGCGATCGGGGCGACGGGGTCGAATGGGTCGCGCTCACTGACGGTCATCCGCACGCCGTCGCGGTAGCTTCCGGCGCCCTCGACTGCCGTGAACGCCTGGTCGCGCGTGGGGTCGTAGATGACACCGACCGTCGGGCGCCCGGCCTGCAAGAACGCGATGCTGACGGCGTAGAGAGGCATGGACGCCGCATAGTTCACAGTCCCGTCGAGGGGATCGACGACCCAGCAGGCGTCGGACAGAGATCCGTCGGCGCCGTACCGTCCGTACTCTTCGCCATACACCGGAACGCCCGGCGTTACCGCAACACACGCCTCACGGACGTACTCCTCGGACTCCCGATCCGCAGCGGTGACGGGATCGCCATGTCCCTTCGACTCCACGGCTGTGAGCTGCTCGAAATGGCGAAGCAGGATCCCGCCCGCTTCTCGCGCGATGCGCTCCGCCTCACGGACCAGCCTTGGTAGTTCGTGCACGGGCGTCCTTTGCGAATCCGGCCTACGGCGTTGGCGCAGCAGGCGTGGTGGGCCCAGGCGTTGGGGCAGCAGGCGCGGCGGTAGGCGTGGTGGCGGCAGGCGTCCCGGCCTGGGCCTGGAGCAGGTCACGCCGTTGCTGCACCGCCTTGTCTCGCGGGTTCCGCTCGAGGAACGTCGAATACAGTTCCACCGCGGCTCCCAGGAACCCCTGGCTTACATGCAGGTTCGCCAAGGCGTGCACGGGCGTGGAGTCGCGAGGCGTGAGTTCCATTGCCTTGGTGAACTCCGCCGTCGCCGTGTCGACGTCACCCCTGTCGACCGCGTGGAGCCCGGCGGCGTACCGCACCAGGGCGTTTTCGGGATTGGCTTCCGCGACCGGCGCCAGTTCGAGCGCGGCTTCGTCGAGTAGGTCCGCGTTTCTGCGCCCTTTGACGATCGCCTTGAGGGCGGACATGCCCGCGGCGGCCTCGGCGGCCTCCAGTTTGGCGCCCTCGTCGGGAGACGTTTCGGCGACCTTGGTGGCGATCCGAGCGCCGATGTTGAACTGCTGCTGCGCGCTGAGGTAGTACCCGTGCTTGAGTCCGAGCTTGCCAAGTTCGAGGTACGCCGGCCAACCGCCCTTGTCGTCGACGACATCCTGGAAAAGGTACGACCGTGAGCGCTGTCCGGCGCGATAGTACAAGACCTCCGCCATGCTCTGCGCCGCGTCCTTGTTGGCCGGGCTGGCGCCCAGCGACCGCTCCAGGCTGTCCACCTCCGCTGGGGTGTTCTTGAGGTGCTTGTACGCCAAACCCATCTTGTAGTAGATCTCGGAATCCTTGCCCGGCTTCATACCGGCGATGGACGACCACGTGTCTATCGCCGCCTGGTAGTTCTCGACCCCGTAGTCGTACTGCCCACTGGCGATGATCTGGTCGATCGCGTCCGGGTTCTTGCGGATTGCTTCCGTGAGCGCCTTCGCAGCGTGGTCGTCGAGACCCAGTTTGCGGTACACGTCGGCAAGCGCTTTGTACGCCGCGCCCATGTTCTCCCAGCCCATGCCCACTTCGGCCTCGGCCATCTCGATCGAGCCCTGGTAGAGCGCGCCGGCCTCCTTGAACTGGTCGCCGTAGAACATCGCGTTGGCGAGTGAGAACATCGCGTCGTACATCGTGCCCTGGTCGTCCGCCTGGACATTCATCTGGTTCATCAACGCCCCGGCGTCGACGCCGAACACGTTCGCTTCCGCGCGCTCTGCGGAGGCGCGCCTCGCGGAGGCCGGCCGGTCGCGGTCGCGCACCCTGTCCAGGGCCTCCCGGCGTAGCGTCGCGTCGGACCGCGTCGCCGCGGTGATCGGCGCGGGCACTTCTGCCCCCGCTGCGAGCAGACCCTCACGGGCCAACTCGACTATCGGCGCGGCGGCTTCGCTGGGTTGCGCGCCGTAGTCCCGCACGACGCGCTGGCGTTCTGCTATCGCCTCGGACTTCTTGCCAAGCTGATCGAGGAGCTGCGCGCGCTTCTCGATCGCCATCAGAGCCGCGTCAGTATCCGAGTGCAGTTGAGAGTACGCTGCATAGGTCTGTTGCGCCGCCTCGAGGTCGTTCGACCTCTCTTGCGACATGGCCAGTCGGATCTGCGCTTCGGCTGCGGTCTCGCTCGTGGGGCCGGCCTGCACCACAGCCTGGAACGCCGCGGCCGCCAGCGCGTACTCCTCGGCGCCGAAATGGTGAACGCCGATGGCGTAGCCCGCCGCCAGGCCTTCCTCGCTGTCAGCGGCCGCGTCGACGACAGACTGGTACGTCGCGAGGCCCGAGACCGGGTCGCCAAGGTCCGCTATCTGTATCTGGGCAATCGCCAACTGGGCCTTGCGTGCGTCCACGGTCCCAGGCTTCGCGGCTACGGTCTGCTCGTACGAGGCCAGGGCCTGCTCGTATTGGCCCGCATCGGCCAGCTTCGCCGCCTGCCCGGCCGCGCCCCCGCACGCGATGCAACAACTGAGGGCAGCCACCAGGAGGCCGCCGCCGCCAAACTTCGCCGCTACCGGCAAACAGCGCTTCACCGTCCGTCCTCCAGCGATAGGTGCTAGGGTGTCCGCTCCGGCCCGCACGCGGTGGCGGGTGAAGGATAGCATGCGCCCAACAGACCGACAAAGGGCCGACCCGAGCCCTCAGGGCCTTTCAACGTCTGGCAACGCGGACGCGTGTTTGTGGGCATCGCTAGCCATGGGAGCTAGATCGGGACCATGGCGGCATCGGCCTCTCCCGTCGGGAGCCTGCCAGCGGGCCCCATGGGACGGAACTGCGGTGGTCGCTCCGGCGCTCGCATCACCTGCGGGGAGCGTGGTTACGCTTCTCAGCCGAATCGGTGGGAACTTCGGCAGCGGGGCCCGTGCGCGGCCAGGCAAACAGGGCGACTCGCACTGTAGCGGCTTCATAGCCGACGCCGGAGCATGCCTTGTGAGCGCCGACCGCAAGTTCACGAGGCGTTCGTCGACATCGGTTACTCGGCGATATCCTGGAAGGCGCTCACGTCGCCAGTCTGATCGGGCCTCTGCGCGGCCCTATGCTCGGCGCCGCGTGCAAATGCCACGTCGCTCAGTTACTCTGTGGGCGCCGAGGGCCGCTGACCAGACTCGGCCCCGCCGCCCGCGCCGTGAGAGTCATAGATTCCGTGAAGCCGACCGACGCGCCAGTCACGCCATTCCGCGCTCGCGCGCTCGCGCTCGGCCTGCTCCTCACAGTCATCAACGCGTACTGGGTCGGCATTGCGAGCGAGCTGTGGTACGCCGTCTACACGCTCGTGTCACCGTTCTCCAACGCGATCTTCACCCTCGCCGTGCTCCTGGGTCTCAACGGTCTGCTGAAGAGGTGGGCGCCGGTCGCCGCGTTCACGCCGCGCGAGATGTTGCTCTCATACATCATGGTCACGATGGTGTCGACCATCTCCGGCCACGCGATGATGGCCATCTTCATGGGCACGCTAGCGCACCCGTTCTGGTTCGCGTCGCCGGAGAACCAATACGTCGAGCTGTTCGCCAGGCTGATCCCACAGTGGCTCACCGTTACAGATCCGCTGCTGCTGACGGGCTACTTCGACGGCGAGTCCAGCCTTTACGCCGGGCGGCACATGCGAGCGTGGCTCGTGCCCGTGGCGTTCTGGTCGCTGTTCATCACGGCGGTGTACGGCTCGCTCTTGTGTGTCGGGCTGATCCTGCGCCGGCAATGGGCGGAACGAGAGAAGCTCAGTTTCCCGCTGACACACCTCCCCCTCCAGATGACCACGAACGGCACGTTCTGGCGTTCCCGCGCGCTCTGGATCGGGATCGGCATCGCCGGATCGGTTCGTCTGCTGGCGGGCGTGCACGATCTATTCCCGTTCGTGCCCGGCTTCCCGGCTAACTTCCGGCTCGATCCGTTCCTACGGGACCGCCCATGGAACGCGATCGGCTACGTGTCCATGTCGTACAACTTCGCCATCGTGGGTTTGGCGTACTTCATGCCGCTCGACCTTGCATTCTCGTGCTGGTTCTTCTTTTGGCTGACGCGCGCGGAGCGCGTGTTCGCGGCAGTCGCCGGCTGGGAAGACCTGCACCTGAACGACCGAGCGACCGGCGGTTGGATCGGTGTGGCAGTGATCGCGCTGTGGACGGGTCGCAGACACATCGCGGCTGTGGCGCGTAGCGCATGCGGCCGAGGCGAGCGGATCGACGCAGGCGAGCCGGTCGGGTACCGGACGCTCACCATTCTAACGGTTGTGAGCAGCGCCGCGGTGGTGGCCATGTGCGTCATGGTCGGCATGTCGTTGTGGGTCGTCGTGTGCTGGTACGCGCTGTTCCTGGCGTTCGCGCTGGCGCTGGGACACGTGCGCGCTGCCCTGGGGCCGCCATATCACGAGGTGATCGGTATCAACCCGCGGCAGATGATGGTGGATATCTTCGGGACACGCCGCATCGGGGCGCAGAACCTGACGTCGCTCACGTTCGTGTACGCGTTCAACCGCTGCAATCGGTCGCATCCCATGCCGAATCAGGTAGAGGCGTTGCGTATCGGCGAGCGGAGCGGCATTCCGGGCTCCCGTCTCGTGTGGGCGATGGCCCTGGCGATTGGCCTCGGCTGCGTCGCGACGTTCTGGTCGTACCTGCACTTCTCGTACGAGGGCGGTGTGGCGGCTAAGTTCCGGGGGCACGTCGGGAACTTCGGCTGGGAGAGTTGGGATCCAGTTGCGCGATGGGTCCTATCGCCGGTGGCGCCGGACGCGCAGGGGATGGGGTTCATGGTCGGCGGCTTCGCCTTCGTGACGTTCCTGCAGTTCATGCGCGCGCGTCTGCTCTGGTGGCCGCTCCACGCCTCTGGCTATGTGCTGTCGGGCGCGTCGTGGGGTGGCATGATCTACTTCTGGTTCCCGGTAATGGTCAGTTGGCTGCTCAAGTTCGTCATCCTGAAGTTCGCGGGGCTGCCCGCCTATCGACGCGCGATGCCGTTCTTCCTCGGCCTCGTGCTGGGCGATTTCATACCGAGGAGCATCCTGAGCGTCGTCAGCCTCGCGCTCAATGTGTACATGCCCTCATCCGGCTCCGGCCACACGCTCTAGCGACGAACGCCCCCGACGAGTAGGAGATAGCTTGCTCTACACGGCCATCGGCGGCGGGTTCGAGATCGGGGCGAACTGCCACCTCGTACAGCTTGGCGGAACGAACGTGGTTCTGGATTGCGGACTGCGCCCCCATGCGGGCGGGCCAGAGGCCCTGCCCGACCTCGACCAACTCGACGCGCTCACCGACGGCCGGGTCGACGCTCTGTTCATCACCCACGCGCATCGGGACCACGCCGGCGCCATCGGTGAGTTCCGGCGCCGGCATACGACAACACCCGTGTACGCTAGCGAGGCCACTTGCGAACTCGTCGGAGCGCTCGCCTCTTCCTGGTCGGGCCCACCGACGGCGGAGCCGGGGTCACTGCTGGCGCGACCGTACGGAGAATGGTTCGAGATCGCGTACGGCATCGAGGGCTGCCTTACGCAGGCCGGGCACGTCGTCGGCGCGGCATCGGTCACGCTACGCGCGAGCGACGCGTCGGTGATGTTCTGCGCGGACATAGCGACCGCCGCCCATCGCATGACGGGCGTGTTCCAGGCTCCCGACGACATCTCCCCTGACGTGATGATCCTCGGGGCGATGGGAGGCGACAGAGCCCTCGACGCGCGCAGGCGCAAGGAGGGGGCACTGGTCGCTGATGTCGCGGAAGTGGTCGGCGCTGGCGGCTCCGCCGTGGTTGTCGCGGACAGGTTCGGAAGGGCGCAGGAGATTGTGCTTGCGCTGCGCAGTTCGATGATGTCCGGGCAGACACCCCGGTTCCCCGTGCGCGTCGCGCGTGACGTGGCGGGCATCTGCGATGTCCTGGGCAGGATGTTGCCCCATCTCGCCGATCCTCTGAGGCGATACGTCGTAAACTCGCGCCGCGACCTCTTCTGGGCGGACGGGAGCGCCACGACACCCGATATCCTGCCCATGCCCGAGGGCCCGGCGCATGCGTGGACCGATGCCGGCCCTGCGTGCGCGATCGTCGCGCCATCGCCAGGCGCCGCCTCCCCACTCACCGAGTACGCCGAGGCCGTCGCCCACGATGCCCATTCGGCGATCTTCGTGCCCGCCTCGGGCGACGAAGACGACCTGCCGGCGCCCCTGCGAGCGGCTCTTGACGGCGGGTGGGTCCCCTCACCCGACGGGCGGCTGAGCGTGGCGTGCCGGGTGCAGACGTATGACGTGCCGATGCACGCCGACCAACCGCAGCTCTGCTCCGTGGTGAACGCGGTCAAACCCAGCGCGGTCGTCCTCACGCACGGCCGTCCAGACGCGATCCAGGCGTTGCGGCACAAGCTGTCCGGCGCCCGTCCGGTCTACACGCCCATGAACGGGGACACCTTCGACCCGCTAGCGCCGGCGCCAGTGGCCGACGCGGACACGCCCGCTCCCCGCATCAAGATCGACGATGGTGATGGCCCGCTTGTGATGAAGTTGGGCGCGGACGCCATGGCCCACCCGGACTTCCGCCGCCATTTCCAGGGGTACGAGCGCATTGAGGCGCGGTTCGACGGCAATCGCCTTACGCTTCGTCCCACCGTCGACCGGGATGACGACTGAGCGCGCCCTCACGGCAGGAGACGCACGAACACCTCGTTAGACAGCAGAACCCCGCGCCGCGTCAGGCGGATGGAGGCGGCCGACAGCCGCAGCAGGCCCGCGTCCTCAAGCGGCGCCATAGTGTCGCCGAAGTCGTCGACTATGTCGCGGCCGTACCGCCGGTGATAGTCGTCGCGGCGCACGCCACCGAGCCGCCTGAGTCCCAACATCAGCGTCTGGGCGCGCGCATCGATGCCGGTGAGCGTCTCCTCCTCCACGACGGCCGAGTCCCCGGCGTCGACCCGCTTCATGTAGGATCTCGTGCCGCGGACGTTTGCGTAGCGGCGTCCCGCGAGGTAGCCACATGCGCTCGGCCCGAGGCCAATGTACGACTCGTCGGCCCAATACGTCATGTTGTGTCGGCTCTCGTGGCCCGGGCTGGCGAAGCTGGAAATCTCGTAGTGTTCGTAGCCCGCTGCCAACGCCGTGTCGATCGCCTCGGCGTACATATCGGCCTGCTGGTCGTCCGACGGTACACTGAGAGTCTGCTGGCGGCGCATGAAGTCGAACACCGTCTTCGGCTCGACCGTCAGGCCGTAGAGCGAGATGTGGTCGGGACGCAGCGCGAGCCCATCCTGTAGCGTCGCCGACCAGTGTTCGCTGTCCTGCCCGGGCAGCCCGAATATGAGGTCTACGCTGACGCTCTCGAAGTCGGCGTCGCGCGCCATCCTCACCGCGCGCGTCGAGTGCTCGGCAGTGTGATCCCGCCCGAGTCGCTTCAGCGTCGCGTCGTCCAGGGCCTGTACGCCGATCGAGAGTCGCGTGACGCCAGCGTCCCGGTACGCGCGCAGCTTCGCGGCCGCCAATGTCTCGGGGTTTGCCTCGACGGTCACCTCCACACCGTCGGACACCGGGAACGTCGCGCGCATTGCAGCGAGTAGCCTGAGCATCTGGTCGCCGGACAGCACGGACGGGGTGCCGCCGCCGAGATAGATCGACGCTATGGACGAATCGGCGGACGCGTAGGTCGCGGCCTCACGTCGAACGGACTCAAGGAAGGGATCGACAACGCCCGGGACGTGAGGCGATGTCGCGAAGTCGCAGTAGTAGCACCTGTACAGGCAGAAAGGGACGTGGATGTAGAGGCCGCGCGGGCTAGAGACTGGCGGCTCCTTGCTGTGTTCGGATTCTCTTGCCGACGCGCCCAAGCCGCAGCCACCTAAGGATGTTCCAGAAGCGCACATCTGGGTCTGTCGACCAGTAGACGAGCACCGCCTTGCCCTTCACGACGTCGAACGGCACGGGCCCCCACGCGCGGCTGTCTTCCGAATTGCCACGATTGTCGCCCATGGCGAAGAAGTGCCTGTCCGGCACCGTGAACGCCGCGCCGTCGGGGTTCAGCGCCCTGAATCGACTGCGCGGGATCGGCTCGATGAAATACCACTGCGAGCTGTTCGTGTTCTGGTAGAGGATGCCCTCCCGGTGCAGACGGCCGGACTCCCCCATCACGAAGTAGTACCGCTTCACCGGTATTCCGCGCGCACGCTCGTGGTCATGGTTGCCGATGCGCAACTTGAACGTCCGGTCGTCGAGGTCCATAGCGATGGGATCGCCGGCTGGCCCCAATTGGGCTTCGACCTCGGTTCTCTTCCCAAACCGCTCCATCTTCTCTCGCACGCCCGGGGCCTCCCAGTAATACGGCACGAGATGCTTGAAGGGAGGGAAGTCCCCGATCCTGCGTGTGTGCTTAGTGTACGGTTCGTTCTCGACGCGTTCGCCGTTCAGTATCAGCGTCTGCCCGTCCGTGCTGATTGTGTCCCCACCGACGGCCGTAATCCGCTTGATGTAGTGCGTCTCCTGCGTGTGCTTGGGGCTGAAGACGAACACATCGCCACGGCGCGGCGGGCGGAACGAGAAGAGCCGGCGGGACGTGCCGGGCAGCTTGACGCCGTAGAGGAACTTCACGACGAGCACCCGGTCGCCGGACAGCAGCGTGTTCTCCATCGAGCCTGACGGGATCTTGTACGGCTCGATGAGGAAAGGTCGGATGAAACCGAAGACGATTATGAAGGCGACGCCGATGATCTGGATGTACTCGAACGTCACCGAGTCTCGGAAGCCCGGTTCACGATCCTGGTCTTCCGCCGGCGCCCCGTCGGCCGTCGCTGCCGACGGCTTATGATCGCTCATCGCAGAGCTAACTCCATCTTCCTCGGCCGCGGCCGCGTAACCCAACGCGCCCCACAGGATCACCAGTGCCGCGAGCGACATCCTGCGCGCGAGACCACGTGATGCGGCTGCCATCCATCACTCGTCCGTTGAAAGCACGACGAGGAAGGCCTCCTGCGGCACTTCCACGTTCCCCACCGACTTCATACGACGGCGGCCCTCTTTCTGCCGTTCCAGTAGCTTGCGCTTCCGCGTGATGTCGCCGCCGTAGCACTTGGCGGTCACGTTCTTCCGCAGCGCCTTGATGGTCTCACGCGCCACGATGCGCTGCCCGATCGCCGCCTGTATCGGCACGTCGAAGAACTGACGCGGGATGATCGCCCGCAGTTTATCCACCAGCACCCGACCGCGCACGGCCGCCCGTTCCTTGTGCACAATCAGCGACAGCGCGTCCACTGGCTGGCCGTTCAAGAGGATGTCGAGTTTGACCAGGCTCGATGGGCGGTAGCCCCCGACTTCGTAGTCCATGGAGCCGTACCCACGCGTCATCGACTTCAGACG
Organism: Candidatus Poribacteria bacterium; assembly: GCA_018644665.1. GTDB lineage: Bacteria > Poribacteria > WGA-4E. Next base: position 46,175 of record JABGQA010000106.1, on the reverse strand, counting down.
GTCGAAGAAGTCCACGACGATTTCGCTGAGCGGCAGCGTGTAGTGAACGATGGCCCGCGTCGGGGTGATGTACTCGATGGAGCGGTATTCGCCGCGCTTCGACTCGCAGAGCTCCATTATCGGGCCGATGTACTCGGTCGGCGTCCCGAGGTTCACGGACACGAACGGCTCAGCGACCTCTTCGATTTCTGCGACATCCGGCATTGCGGACGGGTTCTCGATTTCCAACTGGACGCCGTCCGACGTAGTCACCCTGTAGCGCACGCTAGGCGCCGTTGTGATCAGGGTGAGTCCATACTCCCGTTCGAGCCTCTCCCGGATGACATCCATGTGGAGCAGCCCAAGGAAGCCGCAGCGGAACCCAAACCCCAGCGCGTCTGACGTCTCGGGCTCGAACGTGAAGGAGTTCTCATTCAGTCGGAGACGCTCCAACGCCTCCCGCAGGACTGCGTATTCGGACGTCTCCGCAGGAAACAATCCGCAGAACACGAGCGGCTGCAGCTCGCGGTAGCCCGGGAAGGGGTCGTCGGTGGGCCGCTCGGGGTCGGTAAGAGTGTCGCCGACCTGCGTGTCGTTGATGTCCTTGATGTTCCCAACGACGTAGCCGACAGATCCCGCCTGCAGTTCGTCCACGGGCGTCATGTGCGGCTCGAACACGCCTAATTCGGCGGCCTCGTAGACCTTGCCGGCTGCCATCAGGAGCAGCGGCTCGCCCTTACGCAGCGTTCCGTCCACGACGCGCGTGTACATGACTACGCCGCGATAGGACTCGTAGAAGGAGTCGACGACGAGCGCCTTCAAGGGGCGATCCAGCGAGCCACCGGGCGGCGGCACGCGTTCGATGATCGCCTCGAGTACCTCCGCGACGCCGAGACCGTTCTTCGCGCTAGCCAGCAGGATATCCTCGGCCGGGATGCCCAGCAGGTTCTCGATCTCCTCGCTCACGATCTCGACGCGCGCGCCGGGCAGATCGACCTTGTTGATCACCGGGACGATCTCGAGATCCTGCTCCATCGCCAGGAGCACGTTCGCGACGGTCTGCGCCTCGACTCCCTGAACCGCGTCGACAACCAGAACGGCGCCCTCGCACGCTGCGAGACTGCGGGATACCTCGTACGTGAAGTCCACGTGTCCAGGGGTGTCAATCAGGTTCAGCTCGTACGTCTCGCCGTCGGCGGCCGTGTGCTCGAGCCGTACGACCGTCGCCTTGATCGTGATCCCCCGCTCGCGCTCGAGGTCCATGCCGTCCAGCACCTGATCGCGCATCTGCCGCTTGTCGAGGGTGCCGGTCATCTCGAGGAGTCGGTCGGCGAGCGTCGACTTGCCGTGGTCGATATGCGCGATGATGGAGAAGTTGCGCGTGTTCTTCATGCGGGCGTCGCGAAGTCCGAGTGTAAGAGGGTCAGGCGGCGTCCGACGCGGCCGGAATGATCGAGTGTAGCAGCGATGCCAGCTTGTCGGTGATCACATCCCAGCCGTGCTCGCGTTCCACGTACTGTCTGCCGTTCCGGGCCATGGCGGCGCGCAGATCCCGGTCCCCCATGATCTCTGCCGCTCGGGCGGCCACGTTCTCGGCGCCGTCAACGCAGAACATGTCCTGGCCCTCGACGACGCGCGTGCCGTACCCACCAAGCCGCGTCGTCACAACCGGGACGCCCATCGCCATGGCTTCCAGGTTCTTGTTCTGGGTGCCGGAGCCGCAACGCATGGGCGACACGAACACGTCGGCGTCCGCGAAGTACGGGCGGATATCCGGGACGCGACCAGTAACGACCACCCCCGCGTGCCGTTCGAGCCGTCGCACGCTCCGCGGCGGGTTAGCGCCGACAAGCAGCAGACGCGCGTCGGGCAGCCGCGCGCGGACACAGGGCAGCACATCCTCCGCCAAATGATACGCCGCGTCCGTGTTGGGAAAGTAGTCCATCGTCCCGGTGAAGAGCATCGTAGGCGGCCGCGAGTCTGGCTGCGCCTCGCTCGGCGTGTAGTAATCCAGGTCGACGCCGTTCTCGATGATCTCCAGGGCAAGGTCGCCGTTCGCCGCGTGGATCGCCTCGCGATCGACAGTGGAACAGATGACGACCTTGTCGAAGTCGCGGGCGATCTTTCCCTCGAAGCGCTCTGCGCGGGCGGCCTCGTGCGCCGTGAGCCAGCGGAGCGCCGGGTTGCGCTCCCGACCCGCGCGTCTCCGAAGGTTCAGACTCAGGGCGTCGCCGAGGTCGAGGAGCCGAGGGACCGACGCCTTCGCGACGTACTGCCCCATGCGGAAGAACTGGGCCTGTGCCACATCCGGCTGGCACACGTCCAGGGTTGTGTCGACCATCCGCTGCATGTCTGGGGAATACCACAGCCCGTTCTGCAGCGGCTCCGAGCCCGCGAGGTTCCTCATCGCGCGCGCGCGGCCGCTCCACCGGGGCCTGCGCACTACCTTGACCGTGTGACACACCTCGCGCAGCGCGTCCACGCCTTCGAGTTCTCGTTCGGCCTCGTAGAATGTGATGAGCGTGATGCGGAACTGGCGAGAGAGGCCGGACAGCAGGTTGTACGCCCGTATGCGGTCGCCGCGATGGGGAGGGTACGGAAACCGCAGATTGAGAAACAGGAGGTCCTTCACGCGGAAGCGCCTCCGATCAACCGGCCATCCGCCCGCAGCACCGCTTATGCTTCTTGCCGCTCCCGCACGGACAGAGCTCGTTGCGACCCACCTTGGTTCTCGATACCTGCTCTCGGGGTCGAATGTTCGTCGGACGAACGGGAGGCGGCGCGGCCTTGGGGTCGTGTTCACCCGCGGGCGTGCCGACGGTCGGCTGACCCGTCTGCTGCACCTGGACTTTGTACACGAACTGCGCGATGTCTTCGTGCAGTCGCTGCATCATGGTCTCGAAGAGCTCGAAGCCTTCCTTCTGGAACTCCACAACGGGGTCACGGCCCGCATAGCCACGGAAGCCGATGCCTTCTTGGATATAGTCGATACTGTGCAGGTGCTGCATCCAGTGATAGTCGATACGATCGAGGACGATGAGTCGTTCGACCTGCCGCATCGTCTCCGAGCCAAGCAACTGTTCGCGATGATCGTATTGGCGGTGGAACGCCTTGCGCAGTTGCTCGATGGCCTCGTCGGGTTCGATGCCGTCACGCGTGAGATCGACGCCTTCCAGGTCTACACCGCAGTTCCGCTCCGCGAACTGTACGAGGGCGTCCACGTTCCACGCGTCGGGCTCGTCCTCGGGCAAGTGCTCCGCGACCTTCGCCTCGATTGTCGACTCGATCATGTCGAGGACGTCGTCGCGGAGGCTCTCGTCGCTGAGGACTCGATCGCGGATGTCGTAGACTAGCTCCCGCTGCTGGCTCAGGACATTGTCGTACTTGAGGATCTGCTTGCGGATCTCGAAGTGCTGCTGCTCGACGCGCTCCTGAGCCTTGAGGATGGCCCGCGTGAGCATCTTGTGCTCGATGGGCACGTCGGACTCCATGCCGAGGCGGTCCATCGCTCCCATCATCCGGTCGGACCCGAACTTCCTCATCAGGTCGTCTTCGAGCGACAGGTAGAACCGCGAGGCCCCAGGATCTCCCTGCCGGCCGGAACGACCCCGCAACTGGTTGTCGATGCGCCTGGAGTCGTGCCGCTCGGTGCCGATGACGTATAGACCGCCCATCCCGACGACGCCTTCGCCAAGATGGATGTCCACACCGCGACCCGCCATGTTCGTGGCGATCGTCACGGCGTGCGGCTGCCCGGCGAGGGCGATGACCTCCGCCTCCTTCTCGTGCTCCTTGGCGTTCAGGACGCGGTGTGGCACGCCGGCCTTCGTCAACTCGCGGCTGTAGATCTCGGACGCCTCTACCGAGATCGTCCCTACGAGGACTGGGCGCCCCTGCTTGTTCGCCTCGACGATGTCCGTTACGACCGCGCGGAGCTTCCCTGGGTAGTCACGGAAGACTAAGTCGGATCTGTCGTCGCGCACCATCGGCCGGTTGGTCGGTACGACGACGACGTCCAGGCCGTAGATCTGTTCGAATTCGGTTGCCTCGGTGACCGCCGTCCCGGTCATTCCGGCGAGCTTCTCGTACATGCGGAAGTAGTTCTGGAACGTGATCCGCGCGACGGTGTGGCTTTCGTCAGCGATGCGAACGCGTTCCTTAGCTTCGAGCGCCTGGTGGAGTCCGTCGCCGAAGCGCCGCTCTGGCTGCATGCGCCCCGTGAACTCGTCCACGATGACGACCCGGCCCTCGTTGACGACGTAGTCGACATCCCGCTCGTACGTGAAATGCGCGACGAGCGACTGCGTGCAGTGGTGCACCAGGTCGATGTTCACCGGGTCGTACATGTTGGTGACGTTGAACGCCTTCTCGAGGCGGTCGATGCCCTCCTCGGTGAGCGTAATCGAGGCTTTCTTCGACCGCTTCTCGTCGATCTCGAAATGCTCGTCACGCTTCAGCTTCTCGACGACGCGGACGACCCGCATGTAGTCGACGGTGTCCTTGCGCGGCTCCGAGATGATGTGAGGACTGCGCGCTTCGTCAATGAGGATGCTGTCGACCTCGTCGACGATCGCGTAGTGGAGTTCGGGCTGCACCTTCTGCTCAGGGTGCCTCGCGCTGCTGTGGTCGCGCAGGTAATCGAAGGTGAACTCGGAGTTCGTGCCGTACGTGATATCGCACTCGTACGCCGCCTTCTTCTGCGCGAACGTTGCGCCCTCGAGCGTCACGCCTACCGTCAGGCCTAACGCACGGTGGATGCTGCCCATCCAGTCCGCGTCGCGGGAGGCCAGGTATTCGTTGGTTGTCACCAAGTGGACGCCGCGGCCGGTGAGCGCGTTGAGGTAGACGGGCATCGTGGATGTGAGAGTCTTGCCTTCACCCGTGCGCATTTCGGCGATTCTGCCGTGGTGAAGGACGACGGCCCCTAGCACCTGCACGTCGTACGGCCGTTCGCCGATGGTGCGGTGCGCCATTTCGCGCACGACGGCGAACGCTTCGCCCATTATGTCGTCGGTCGTCTCGCCGTTTTCCAGGCGGGAACGGAACTCGTCGGTCTTTGCGCGGAGTTCGGCGTCAGTAAGGGCGTGTGCCGCCGGCTCGAGCGTGCCTATGTGGGCCGCCACGGCGGCGAGCTTCTTGAGTTCGCGGTCGTTCTTCGACCCGACGATCTTCTGCATCACGTAGTTGAGCATCGCGCGTCCTATTACCCGTCGCCTGGAGGTGTCGTAGGCGCCGGGCGCGTCGCAGGTGGCGCGGCGTCAGTGTCAGTCACGGTCTCGTCCTCGGAGGCGACCAATACGTTAACGCCCCAGATGCGGCGAAGCAAGTTCATGTAGCCCATCGCGGAGCCCACAGACACGACACTAACAACGTAGGCCACGAACACGACGGTGACACCGAAGAACCCGACGCCTGTCACCCACGCGCTGGCCTGCTCGAGGGCGCTCAGTCCGCTTACCGGGGTGAGTTGCCAGCCTGTGAGCCACGCGGCCCAGCGCGAAGCGCCCCAAAGGGAATGCGCGGCGGCAGACACGATCGCCGTGTACCGCGGCGCCCCCGCGCACACGGCGCCGACCGTCCAGAACAACGCGCGGGCGCCGACCGCGGCAAACACCGCGCCAGACACTGCCGCGACGGCGAGGGTCACGGCATGGTACGCGACCAGTCGCCACCCCTGGCCCCAGACGATCACGGTCAACTGGTACGACGTCTCGACGGCTCGGTCGTCGCTCACGCCAGCGATGGCCGGCAGGGACAGGGCCCCCGCAGCGAGTATCAGCGTCACGAGAGCGACCAGGAGCGAAAGGAAGAACGCCGGCAGGATCATCACGGGGCCGACCGCCAGCCAGATGGCTCCGATGGCTGGTATCCGCGTCAGAGATCCGGCGGCGACCATCGCCGCAGCGACCACCATTGGGACTGCGGCCAGCACGAGCATGACGGTCAGCACGCCCCGCAAGCGACGGCGCGCACACGCGAGTCCGTCGCGAATCTCGGCGAAGAAATCGCCACGCACCTGCATGCATGTCATCCGCGCGACGGCAATACCGTAGTACGCGTTCACGGCCCACACGACCGCGATGAGGAGCGGCGCTAGGTACAACGCGGCCGCTGGGCCGCCCCTTCCGTTCCCGCGTTCCAGGGCCGCGGCTAGCGTCGCGCCGAGAAGCCCGACCAGATCGAACCCCGTGTCGGCGAACCTATCGCGGAAGGGAGCCGCGGAGTCGCCCGCGGGCAGGAGGTACAGGTACGTGAGCGTCAGAAGGTAGGAGATCGCGACGCCTCGCGCGTGAAGCGCGATCTTCCGGTCGGAGAACCCCCAACGAGCGGACGCGACGATGTCACGCCAACCCCACGTCAGCGTCGCCGGTTGCGGCCTCCCGATCTTCACAACAGACCGCTGATCTCGAGGGTCGCCCGAAGCTGGATGACGTTCTCGGCGCCCATCTCGCACAGCGGCAGTCGCATGACGCCGTTCAGCATGCCCATCATCTCGAGGCTCGTCTTCGCGGGGATGGGGTTCGTCTCGATGAACAGATCGCAGGCCAGCGGCAACAACTCATAGTGCAGGCGCTGGGACTCGCCGTAGTCGCCGGACTCGAATGCGTCGCACATCTGCGCCATTCGCTTTGGGTCCACGTTCGCGACCACGGATATAACGCCTTTTCCGCCCAAGCTCATCATGGGGAACGTGACGCTGTCTTCGCCCGACAGCACGACGAACTCCTCGCCCCTGCACGCCGCGATCACCTCACTCGTGCGCCGCAGGTCGCCGGTGGCTTCCTTGATCGCCGCGATGTTCGGATGGCCGGCGACTCGGCCGACAGTGGCTGCCAGCATGTCCGAGCCTGTGCGGCCCGGGACGTTGTACATGACGATCGGTATGTCCACCTCGTCGGCGACCGTGGTGAAGTGCCGCACAAGCCCCTCCTGAGTGGGCTTGTTGTAATACGGCGTGATCACGAGCGCTCCGTCGGCGCCGACGGCTTTCGCGTGCCGCGTAAGCCTGAGCGCCTCCGCCGTGGAGTTGGACCCGGCGCCTGCGATGACTTGCACACGCCCGTCGACGGCCTTCACAGTCTCTTCCACAACGGAGTCGTGCTCGTCGTGCGAGAGTGTCGGCGACTCACCGGTGGTGCCGCACGGCACGATGCCGTGGGTGCCGTTTTCGATCTGGAATTCGATCAGGTCACGCAACTTGCCCAGGTCGAGGTCGCCATCGGCCTGGAACGGCGTCACCAACGCTACGTAGGACCCTCGAAACATCTCACATCCCTCCACGGGCAGCGCGCTTCTCCGGGCAATCCACGATAGCACCCGCTCCACTGCCCAGCAACCACGCGCCGGCTTACGAGGCTTTCTCCGGCCCCATCTTCAGGTAGGCGTGGATGAACTCCTGGATCGCCCCACCCATCACCGCGTTTACGTTACCGACCTCAACATCGGTGCGGTGGTCCTTGACCATCTGATACGGCTGGAACACGTACGACCGGATCTGGTGACCGAAGGCGATGTCGCTCTTCTCGCCGTGCATCTTCGCCAACTCGGCAGCCTGCTCCGCCTCGAAGTGCGCGTACACACGCGACCTCAACACGCGCAACGCCGTCGCCCTGTTCTTGTGCTGCGACCGCTCGTTCCGCGCGACGACGATGATCCCGGTGGGCAAGTGCGTCATGCGGACGGCGGAGTCAGTCATATTCACGTGCTGCCCGCCCGGCCCGCCGGCGCGGAACGTGTCGACGCGGATGTCTTCGTCCGCGAGTTCGACGACCAGATCGTCGTCAAGGTCGGGCGTCACCGTTACCGCCGCGAACGAGGTGTGCCGGCGCTTGTTGGCGTCGAACGGCGAAATCCGCACGAGGCGATGGATGCCGGCTTCCGACCTGAGGTAGCCGAACGCGAACGGCCCCTCCACCGCGAATGTCGCCGACTTGATGCCCGCCTGGTCCCCGTCGGCCTGGTCGAGCAGTTCCGCCTTGTATTCGTGCGTCTCGCAGTAGCGGAAGTACATCCGCAGAAGCATGGCCGCCCAGTCCTGCGACTCCGTGCCGCCAGCGCCGGGATGGATCGTCACCAACGCGTCCCGCGCGTCGTGCTCGCCGTCGAGCATGAGGCTAAGCTCTTGCTTCTCGACGAGGTCGCGGAAGGCGTCCAGCGAAGTCGACAACTCCGACAGCGTGTCTTCGTCGCCCTCCTCGTCGGCCATTTCCGCGAGGACGGCAGCGTCCTCGATCTCGGCGTGCAGGGAGGACCACCCATCCACGCTCGATTGGAGGGCCGCGAGGCTGCGCTGCACCTTCTGCGCGGCGTCGGTGTCAGTCCAGAAGTCGGGGTCACCCGCCTTCTCATTCAGTTCGGCGATTTGCGCCTGTTTGCCATCGACGTCAAAGATGACCTCGCAGTTCCAGCATACGCCCTGCGAGCGCTGCAATGGCCGCCGTCACTTCATTCGCCAAGTCGGTCCCTCTCTCTCAACGCGCTGCGCGTCGCGTCATTCGGTTCGCTCGTCGTCGACTGCGTGTGTACGACGACGCCGGTACACACGGCCCAGGAGCATGGCGCCGGTCACCGCCACGCACAGCACGGACACCCAGTCCCCAAACCGAACATAGAGCGTGCTGCCGGCCCGTAACGGCACGTCCTCGACTATGATACCGTCCCGATCCATCGGCCCGACTGTGGATTCGCGGGTGCGTCCGTTGGCGTCGATAACACAAGAGATACCACGGTTGGCCGCGCGCACGAGTGTGCGCCCGGTTTCGATGGCGCGAAACACCGAGAACGCGTTGTGCTGGGCGATCGCGGCCGTCTCATCGTACCACCCATCGTTCGTGATGACGACAATGAGATTCGCGCCGGATCGCGCGAAGTCACGGGCGATCTCGGGGAACACCGACTCGAAGCAGATCGGCACTCCCGCAAGCACCGTCGCCCCACCCGCCTGCACGGGAAGAAGCACGACCCCGTCCCCGGCCAGTTGATCCCCAATGCCGATCACCCCCTCGAGGAAGTCGGGCATGTAGCGCCGGAACGGGATGTATTCGCCGAACGGCACGAGGTGCTGCTTGTCGTACGGGTCGCCGAACGACCCGTCGGTTCGCAGCACCATCACCGAGTTGAGCGAGACACGTCCGCCGGTGCGGGGGTCGCTGACGATGCGCGGGGCGCCGAACAGTATCGGGACCTCCAGCCGCTTCGCGACATCCACGAACAGCGCGCTATCCGCCGGCGTCAGGTACGGATAGGGGATGGCCGTCTCAGGCATGACGATGAGATCCGGCTCCCGCTCCGCGGCGGCCTCCAGTGACTCGATGTATCGTCGTAGGTTCGTTGCGAGACTGTCGCGCTGCCAACGTTCGCTCTGTGGGACGTTGCCTGGCACTACGGCGACGCGGACCGTTGTGCCCTCCGGCAGGTCGCGCCCGAGGGCCCACAGGCCGTATGCGACGGTGGCCACCAGCACGACAGTGGCCGGCGCGCGCGCGTACCAGAGATCCCGGCGGTCGGTCGCACGAGTTCCCCACACCGTTCGGGCGATGGCGGCGTTCCCCACTGCGAGCACGAATGTAACCAGCGCGACGCCGCCCAGCCGCGACAGTTGCGCCACGAGCAGGTTGTTCCACTGCGTGTATCCGAGGGCCGCCCAGGGGAACCCGGTTATCACCCAGCTACGCAGCCACTCGCAGAACGTCCATAGGACGGCGACTCCGAGCCCGTACCGCCAGCCGCTGGGCCGCAGCAGAGCCGCAGTCAGCCCAGCGAACAGCGCGACGTACAGACCCATATACGAGGACAGGACCAGGGCGCCGAACACGCCTGCGATCCATCCCCACGTCGGCCCCATGCCAGAGTACTGCCCAACAGTACACAGCCAGACGATCGTCCCGAAGTACGCGAGGGAACCGGCTACCCAAGACAGCCGCGCCGCCCGGCGCCAGTCGTCGACGGAGTGAACAAGGAGGAGGATCGGCACGAGGCTCACCCACCCCAGGAACGACAGCGCGGCGTCCGGGTGGGACAGGATTGTCAGGGCTGCGTGGGCCACGACGAAGGCGGGGGCGTGCCAACGCGCCTGAAACCGCTGCGTCATATAGTCGTCTCTGTCCTTGGGACGGTATGCGCGCCGGCCGGCAATGCTGCGAATCCCGCGCGGTCACAGGGCGCGAGGCCGTCGGGCCGTTTGAAAGGCCAGGCCCGTTGCGCTAGTATATCACACGTCTGTCTTCCCTCAGGGCTTACACGGAGACCGATCTCGATGATGGGCTTTTTCCGGTCGCGCATGTTCAAGGGCATCATCATGTGGATCATGGCGATCGTCTTTGCCGTCATGTTCGGCATGGTCGTGGCCGGTCTCGACCCGAGCACGATGTTCAGCGGCGGTGGGCCGTGGGCCATGAAGGTGAACGGCGACAAGATCGGGGTCCAGGAGTACCAGCAGGCGGTCAAGGAAGCCTCGGACAGGTCGCAACAGCAGCGGCAGGCGGGCCAGGACGTCGACATCGGCAAGGACGCGCAGGATCTCGTCATCACCCGAGCGCTGGCTCTGCAGCAGGCGACCGAGGCGGGCTTGGTGCCGGAACCTCGGCAGCTACAGCGGGCGGTTGGGAAGAGTGCGGACCTAGCCGACCAGTACCGCGCATACCGCGTGTTCCCGCAGGCGCAGGGGATGGACCTGTTCTGGCGTAGCCAGGCGCTCAACGGCCTACGTGACACGATGCAGAACATGCCCATCGTGACCGAGGACGAGCTGCGGAAAGACTTCAAGGAGCAGAACACCAAGGCCAAGCTCCGGTTCGTCGAGTTCACCTACCTGAGCAAGGAGGCGGACATCGAGGTCTCCGACGAGGACGCGCGAGCGTACTACACCGACCATCAGGACCTGTTCTGGCGCTCAGCCGGCGTGGACGTGGAATACGTCAAGGTGGACCCGAAGAAGGTCGTCGTGGACATCTCGGACGACGAGACCAAGGCCTATTACGAGCGCCACAAGAGCGACTATGTGCAAGAAGAAGAGGTCAAGGCGAGCCATATCCTCGCGAAGGTCGAAGAGGACGCTTCCGACGAAGACCGTGCGGCGGCGCGGACCAAGATCGACGAGGTCCTCGCGTTGGTGAACGCCGAAGGCGCCGACTTCGCCGAACTCGCGCGTGAGCACTCCGAGGACGTGGGTTCACGGCCGGGCGGTGGCGACCTTGGCTTCTTCAAACGACGTGGCGCCATGGTCGAGCCGTTTGCGGCTGCCGCGTTCGCGCTCGCGGCGCCCGGCGACATCTCGGATGTCGTGGAGTCTCGATTCGGCTACCACATCATCCGCATGACCGAACGACGTAAGCCCACGCAGACCCTGGCGGCCGTACGAGGCGACATCGAGAAGACCCTACGCACCGCGGCCCAGCTCGAGAAGGCGCGCGAGGACTCTGAGGAGTTGTTCTTCGAGATCGACGCCGATGGCGTCGAAGCCGCGGTCGCTCAGGAGCAGTTCGCGCCGTACGCAGCCGCGCTCGCGGCGACTGGGTACGTGTCCCGCTCCGACACCACCATCCCCGACATTGGACCGAGTTTCCACTACGGCAACCTCATAGAGACGGCGTTCGAGACGCGTCCGGGCGTGTGGACACGTCCGCTGGAGCTGAAGCAGCAGCGGGGGACGACCGTCCTCGGGTACTTCATCACGCGCGTGAAGAGCACGCGGCCGGCGGGTGTCGCCTCGTTCGAGGAGGTGAAAGACGACGTCGTCGCGCTGCTGAAGAAGCAGCGCGCCCGCGAGCTTGCCGTGTCAGAGGCGAACGCCCTCTGGGCGCTGCACGACGGGTCCGAGGACATCGACTCGTTGGCGGCGAAGTACGAGCCTGCCGACGGAGCCACGACCCCAACACTCGTTCCGCGGGACAGCAGCGAGTTCCCGTCGCGACCCGATGGCTACGTGTCGGGGATGGGTTACAGCCTGCCCGCGATGGTCGCGGCGCTGCAGATGGATCAGGACGAGGTCCGGGGCGTGTTCGAGGGTCGGCGCGCCGCGTACATCGTCCAGCTGACGGCCCGCACCGACGCGGACATGGATGAACTCACGGACGCCGAACTCACGAACCTCCGCACGCGGGCGATGCGGCTCAAGGGCAATTCGTTCTTCGGCGTGTGGTACGAAGACATCCGGGACAGCGCTGTCATCGAACGCAACGCGGACGTGATCGCCACGTTCTAGTCGCCGCCCCCCGGCGCGAACCAACGGACAGGAGGCGCGAGGCATGCCCGCCATAGCCCTTGAAGACGAGTTCGGCGACATCATCGGCAAGGCGCGCGCAGGGCGCGGCAAGTCGCTGTCTGCCGTGGCAGCGGAGTCCGGCGTGAGCGAGGCCGATCTGCGGGCCCTCGAGAGCTACGAGCGGCCGCCCTCCGAGGACGAGGCGAACGCCATCGCGGAAGCGGTCGGCCTGGACGGCCCCCGGCTGTACGCGATCGCAACCGAGTCGTGGGCGCCGGACGAAGAGCCCGCCTTGGTGGACCCCGCCGCGGACGTCATACGCCTCCAGAACTTCGTCGGCGGATACCCGGTCTTCTGCTACATCCTCGTGTGCCGCAAGACGCGTTCCGCGGCGGTCGTCGACACGGCGGCCGACCCCGACAAGGTACTGCAGGCGGTGAAGAGCGCCGGGCTGAAGCCGCAGGCGATCCTCCTGACCCACGGCCACGCGGACCACGTGGAAGGCGTCGAGCAGGTGCAGAAGACGCTTGGCGTTCCCGTCGTCCTCAGCGAGGACATGGGCGTCCCCGCGGGCGTCGGCGAGCACTTCAAGCTGGGCGAGGGCGACACGTATCGTATCGGCGATTTGGATGTGCGCATGCTCAAGACGCCGGGACACTCCGAGGGGTGTTGCACGTTTGTGACAGGCGGCGTGGCCATCATGGGCGACCTGATCTTCGCCGGCTCTATGGGGAAGCCGAACTACTCATTCGAAGCTAGCATGTCGTCGGTGGAGAAGCTGTTCGAGCTGCCAGACAGCACACGGCTCTACCCCGGCCACGGTCCGTCGACGACGATCGGCGAGGAGAAGGCCCACAACCCCTTCCTGGCCTAGCCACCTGGGCCGTTCATGCCCGATGCACGCTCATTGCTGGCGCAAGCGCTGGCCGAGGCGCAATCGAGCCTCGAGGCGGTAGACACGGCCGCTCTCGACGCCGCGGCTGGGGTGATCGCGTCCTCTCCGCGCTGCTTTGTGACTGGCCAGGGCCGGTCAGGTCTGGTCTCCCGCATGTTCGCGATGCGCCTCGCGCAGCTAGGCAGGCCAGCACACGCAGTCGGTGAGTCTACGACACCCGGAGTCGCAGCGGACGATCTACTAGTGGTTTGCTCCGGCTCTGGTGAGACGCACACGACGTGCTACCAAGCACAGAGAGCGCGCGATCGCGGCGCGATCGTGCTGGCCGCGACCGCCCGGGCCGACTCCAGCTTGGCCGCCCTTGCCAACCACGTGGTCAGGATTCCGACTGCGGAGTCCGAGCAGCTCGGCGCCTCGCGGTACGAGCACGTCCTCCTGATCGTGCTGGACACGCTGGCGGCCCGTGTGGCCGTCGCCCTGGACATCGCGGCCGAGGAGATATGGCGGCGCCACGCCAATCTTGAGTGACCGTTCCCGCTCAGCTACACTCGGCGCGACTCGCCATTGCCATGTTTCCCGCCAGGAGCGACCCGTGCCCAATACAGACTACGTACCACTGGACATCGGCCCGCTGTGCAACGCTGACGCCACCGTGGTCGGCCCGAACGCGAGGATCCCCGTCGGCGAGCAGAGCTACCACGGTCTCCCCTTCCGCGTGGGCGGAGACGGCGACGCCTGCGTCATCGCGCGCGGCACGGGCGTGTCGCTCGACCCGGCGACGATACCGATCGGCAGCACGGCGAGGACCCTTATCGTCGCCCACCGGCTGCTGGACTCGAAGGTATACGAAGGCGATCCTGTCGGGCGCGTCTGCGCCGACTATACGATCGTCTACGCGGACGGCTCCGAGGTCACGGTCCCGATCCGTGAACGCATGGAGACCGGCATCATTCCCCCGGGGTGGGGACAGCTCGCGTTTCTCGCCTACCCCGACACCAAGGACGGCCTCGCGGCGCGATACGAGGGCGCTTGGGGCGCGGCCGGCAACCGACAGACCGAGGCGAACCAGGCGTGGCCCCGCGACTTCTACCTGTGGATGTGGCCCAACCCGCACCCCGACCGCGAAATCGCCGAACTGCGTGTGACGCCGAAGGGCCCGCGATTCACCATCGGCGCCGTCACCCTCGGTCACGCCAACGAGCATCCGTTCACGCGCATCGCGAAGAAGGACGTCAAGCTCGAACTCCTACGCGACGAGGACGCGGCGAAGAACTTCGGCCTTGCCGTTCGCGTGGACCGTGGCACTGCGACGTACCCCTACCCACTGCCCGCGGACGCAGACGAGTCCTTCCTGAACGACTCGTTCGTCGGCTGGGGCGAGCAGCCCAACAGGACGAGCAGCCCCGCCTACGTCCAGGTAGCGGCGACGCCGTCAGCGACCGTCTCCGTCGACCAAGACGGCGAGGAGATCGCGTCGGTGAACTGGGCGGAACTCCAGGCGGAGAAGGAGGTCACGTCAGGCGACCGCGTCAAGTTCATCATGGTGGACGAGGGCCGGAACTGGGTCCGCACTAAGGTCGTCGACGACGCCACGGGCGAGACGCTGCCGTGCCGCGTGCACTTCCGATCGCCCGACGGCATCCCGTACCAGCCGCACGGACATCACAACCACGTGAACTCCGACATGGGCACGTGGCACGTGGACATCGGTGGCGACGTCAAGCTGGGCCAGATCACGTACGCCTACATCAACGGCAAATGCGAAGGATGGCTCCCGCGTGGCGAGGTGATCGTCGACATCGCCCGAGGCTACGAGTACGAGCCGATCCGTCAGAAGGTCACCGTGGACCCGGGGCAGCAAGAACTCGTCTTCCGCATGAAACGTCTGCGCGACATGAACGCGGAGCGTTACTTCAGCGGCGACACGCACGTCCACTTCCTCTCGACGCAGGGCGCGCACACAGAAGCCGCCGGCGAGGGCGTGAACGTCGTGAACCTGCTCCTGTCGCAGTGGGGGCACCTCTTCACGAACACGGAGGAGTTCGTCGGGCGACCGAACGTCTCGCCAGACGGCGACACGATCGTCTACGCGACGCAGGAGAACCGTCAGCACATCCTGGGTCACCTAACACTGCTCGGGCTCAAAGAGCCGGTGAACCCGTGGTGCTCCGACGGCCCGGGGGAGGCGGAACTCGGCGGCAACATGGAGACGACGCTGTCGCGCTGGGCGGACGAGTGCCACGAGCAGGGCGGAACCGTCATCATCCCCCATCTGCCGAACCCGAACTGCGAGCCGGCGGCACTCATCACGACGGGCAGGGCCGATGCCGCGGAGTGGCTGGTGCAGGACTCGTATATGCACAACGAGTACTACCGGTACCTCAACTGCGGGTACAAGCTCCCGCTCGTGGGCGGCACGGACAAGATGACCGCGGACGTGCCGGTCGGGATATACCGCACGTACGTCCACATCCCGGACGACCAGCCGTTCAACTACGACACGTGGTGCAAGAACCTGGCGGGCGGGAACACGTTCCACAGCGGCGGCCCGCTGATGTCGTTCCGTGTCGAGGGACAGAGCATGGGCAGCACGATCAACCTGCCCGGCAATGGCGGCGAGGTCAACGTCGAGGCGTCCGCGGTGAGCGTCCTCCCGTTCCACAGCCTCGAGATCGTCGTGAACGGTGAGGTGGTCGCCCGCACCGAGGAGTCGGCGGGCACGAAGTCGCTCAGCCTCAACGAGCGCGTCCAAGTGGACAAGCACTCGTGGATCGCGGCGCGGTGCGCGGGGCCGGGCTACTTCCCCGGCACGAAGCACTACGACGGCTGGGGTCGCGGGATCATGGCACACACGTCGCCGGTGTACCTCGCCGTGGGCGGCGAGTGGTGGATGTTCGATGTGGAGGCGGCGAATTACCTGCTCACGCTGCTCGAAGGCGGGATCGACTACATTCAGCAGCGGACGCTGCAGTGGGAGCCGGGAACGGTGACACACCGCCACGGCCTCGACGACCACATCGCATACCTCGAGGAGCCGTTCCACCAGGCGATGGACGCCATCCACAAGCGCATGCACGCGCTAGGGATCAAGCACTAGGCAGGAACATCGACGACGCGGTCACGCAGGCGTGGCCGCGTCACCCCTTCGCGGCTTCTTCTTGCGTCGACGCTTCCTGCCGCTCTGCTTCGGCGGCTCCGGCTTGGGGGCGGGCCGCTTTGCCTCCGCCTTCTCGGCGCGCTCGCGCTCTGTGTCCTCTTGCTTCTTAAGCTCCCACTCCTCGTACGAGTAGCGCCAGAAGAGGGGGCCGTCGTCGCCTCCGAATACCAGCAGCTTCGTCGCGAGCTTGGACAGCAGGTAGCGATCGTGCGAGATGAGGACGATGGTGGCGGCGCAGTCCAGGAGCGCGTCCTCGAGGGCCTCGCGTGAGGGGATGTCGAGGTGGTTCGTTGGCTCATCCAGCAACAGCAGGTTTGGCTTGCCGAGTAGGAGCTTCGCCAGGGCGAGCCGCGTCTTCTCGCCGCCACTGAGCACACTCACCGGCTTGTCGATGTCGTCGCCCTGGAAGAGGAATGGCGCGAGGTAGGCGCGCACGTCCTGCATGGGCGTGGCTCCGGGCATCGACGACCAGATTTCGTTCAGGACGGTCCGATCCGTGCGGAGGTCACGGTGCTCCTGGTCGAGGTAGCCGACCTTGAGCGCCGCGCCGAAGCGCGCCTCGCCGACGGTCGCTGTCTCCTGCTGCATCAATATGCGGAACAGGGTCGTCTTGCCGGAGCCGTTCGGCCCCATCACGCCCAGCGTGTCGCCGCGGGAGACATCGAAGCTCAGATCCTCGAACAGGAGTTGGTCGCCGTACTCCTTCCCCAGATCCGTCGCGATGATGACGTTCTCCCCGCTGCGTCCCTCGAAGTGCGTGTTCAGACGCATCCGCCGTCGCTCAGCAGCCGGCCGCTCGACGCGTTCCAGGCGCGCGAGCCGCTTGCGCCGCCCCTGCGCCTCCCTGGTTCGCTGGCTCGCCATGTGGCGGCGGATGAAGTCTTCCTCTTTCGCGATGTGCTTCTGTTGCTGCTCGTACTCGCGCTCGTTGGTGAGCGTGTCCACGGCGCGCTGCTTAAGGTACGCGGAGTAGTTCCCCTTGTACTCGTGCAGCCTGTTGGAGCGCACTTCGACTGTCTTCGTCGTCGTCTTGTCAAGGAAGTACCGGTCGTGAGACACGACGACGTAAGAGCCCGGGTAGTCTAGTCTGAGGAACGACTCCAGCCATTCGATCGCGTTGATGTCGAGGTGGTTCGTCGGCTCGTCCATCAGAAGGACGTCCGGCTCTTGCAGCAGCAGGCGCGACAACGCGGCGCGGTTCTTCTCGCCCCCGCTCAGGACGCTCAGGGGCTTCTCGAAGTCGCCATCGTCGAAGCCGATCCCGCGCAGGATCGAGTTGATACGGTGCTCGTAGGAGTACCCGCCGATGTGCTCGTGCTGAGCCTCCAGCGACGCGTACCGCTCCAGGAGTTCGTTCAGGGCCGACTCCGACGTCGCCGCGGCCATCTCCTCGGTGGCCTCCTGCATACGCCGTTCGAGCCGATGGTGGTCCTGGAAAACCGCAACCATGGCGTCGCGGACCGTGTCGGACTCGCCGATATCGGGGATCTGCCGGAGATAGCCGATCCTTGCCCCGCGCGCCGTGTACACGGCGCCTGTCGTCGGCTCCTGCACGCCGGCCATGATCTCTAGGAGGGTGGTCTTGCCGGTGCCGTTCGCGCCGATCAGCCCCACACGGTCACCCGCCGTGACCTGCCACGACACGCCGTCGAGTATGAGAGGCGGATCGTGCGTCTTGGTGACGCTGTCAACGCGCAGCAGCGACATGTGGGCGGCTCCCTTCTCCTACTACCCTCGCCGGATGCACACGGATTGTAGCACGGGCAGTCGCGCGGTTTGGCGATCCAGAGCCGGCGCGCGTACAATGCCACGCACACTTAGGCGCCCAGCAGCTTGCCACAAACGACCTCGTCGCCTCCTGCAATTGACTTCCGCGCCGTTACCAAGGCGTACGCCGAAGGGTCTAGCTCCCGGCCCGTGCTCGTCGACGTCGACCTTACCGTACGGGCGGGCGAATTCGTCGCGGTCGTGGGGGCCTCCGGGTCGGGGAAATCCACGCTGTTGAACCTGGCGGCAGGCATCGACCTGCCGACGGCCGGTGATGTCGCGCTTGCAGGCAATACGATCAACCACCTTTCCGAACGCGGGCGGACGCTGCTCCGCCGTTCTCGTGTCGGTTTCGTGTTCCAGTTCTTCAATCTCATCCCAAGTCTGACGGTGCGGGACAACTTGCTCCTGCCGCTCGAACTGTGCGGCGTAAGGCGTGCCGAGGCGCTTGAGCGGGTGCAGGAAGCCCTGAAGGCGGTCGGCCTAGACGACCGCGCCTTCAGCTACCCGGATGCGCTGTCCGGCGGCGAGCAACAACGGGTCGCGGTCGGGCGCGCGGTAGTGCATCGGCCCGCCGTGGTCCTGGCCGACGAGCCGACCGGCAACCTGGACGCCGCCGCCGGAGAGAACGTCCTCCGTCTCATGCGCGCCCTCACCACCAGGTACGGCTCTTCGATCCTCATGGCGACGCACTCGCGCGACGCGGCCCACAGCGCGGATCGCGTCGTGTCCGTGCTCGATGGCTCCATCACGGAGGCGGGCGCGTGAGCCCGCTGGTGTTGCGCGGGCTCATTGGCGGGCAGAAGGGCGGCTCCAGAACGCAGCGTCTCCTCGCGCCGCTGTGCGTGGTGGGGGTGGCGCTCGCCGTCGCCGTAGTGATGGCCGTCGACCTTGCGAACGAGAGCGCCCGCCGCGCCATGCGCCTGTCGGCGTCGGCGATGTCGGGCGCGGCTGGGCGCCGCATCGTGTCCGCGGGCGACGGGTTGCCCGAGGAGTTCTACGCTGAGCTTCGCGTCGAACACGGCCTACGCGGCGTCGCGCCGGTAGTCGAAGGCTCCGTCACCACCGACTCCGGCGTGCGCTTACGACTGCTTGGGATCGACCCGTTCGCCGGCAGCGCATCCGGCCTTTCCGCGGCCAGGCGCCCGGGCGGCGAGCGGCTTCTCCTGACCACCCCAGGCGCCGTCGCGCTGTCAGACGACCTCGCGGCGCGACTCGGGGTCAGCCGTGGCGACGCGTTCACCGTGCGGACGTCGGCCGGCGAGTATCGGCTGGTCGCTGCTGACGTGCTCGCGACAGAGTCGGCGACGCGCCGGGACGCCCTGGCGGACCTGCTTGTCGCCGATATCGCCACCGCTCAGGAGGCCCTTGGGACCCTCGGGCGCCTGACGCGGATCGATGTCGTCGCCATGTCCGACCCGGACATCGTCAGGCTCGGGGCGCTGCTGCCCCCTTCCGCGACGATCGTGCCGGCGTCGGAACGCGCGGACACGCTCGACGCCATGACGCGGGCGTTCCGCGTCAACCTGACCGCGATGAGCTTGCTTGCGCTCGTTTTCGGGATGTTCCTGGTGCATAGCGCGGTGTCGTTCTCGGTCGTGCGGCGCCGCCACCTTATGGGCACGTTGCGGGTGCTCGGCGTGACGCCGCGGGAACTGCGCGTCGCGCTCGTGGTTGAGGCCGCCTTGATCGGCCTCGCGGGAACGGCGCTCGGGCTGGTGTTGGGGTCGCTCGTCGGGCGGGGACTGGTCCACCTGGTGACGCGCACCATCTCGGACCTGTACTTCGTCGTCACCGTCCGGTCGATGGCGTTCAGCGGCCTCACGATCGCCAAGGGAGTGGCGCTAGGGGTCGGCGGCGCGATCCTGGCGGCCCTGCCGTCCGTACGCGCAGCTACCGCGACCCCCCCGGGCGACGCGCTCCGCCGGTCGACGGTCGAGAGGGCGTCGTTGCGTGGCGCGCGTCGCGTGGCGTTGGCGGGCGCGGGGGTCGCGATCGCCGGAGCCGGCCTCCTCGGTATCCCCAACGGTGACTTGCTCTTGGGCTTCGCCGGGCTCTTCGCCCTCCTGATCGGCCTGTCGCTGCTCGTGCCGTTGTCCGTGTGGGTCGTGGCCCGCGCGTGCAAGCCGGCTGCGGGATGGATCGCGGGAACGCTTGGGCGCGTCGCCATAGGCGGGGTCAGCGACTCGCTGAGCCGAACCGGCACGGCGTTGGCGGCGCTGATGGCCGCGGTCGCCGTTACGGTGGCCGTCGATGCCATGATCCGCAGCATGCGCGGGACCGTGATGAGCTGGCTCTCCGCAACGCTCCGCGCGGATGTCTACGCGTCGACCGGCCGGGACGGCCGCCCGATTCCCGTCGAGTTCATTGAGGAGATCGAGTCTGATCCGAGCGTGGCGTACGTCAGCACGTACAGGCGCGTGGACGCGCGTTCGCGGACCGGCGCCGTCGCGTTGGTCGTAGTGCGGATCGATGCGCGTGGACGAGAGGCGTACAGCTTCCGCGGGGCGGAGCCCGACGGCGTGTGGTCGGCCTTCGAGTCGGGGGCGGGGGTCCTCGTGTCGGAGCCGTTGGCGTACAAGCGGCGCCTGGACACGGGCGGAGTCGTGTCGCTCTTAACCGAGGGCGGCCTCAAGGACTACCGCGTTCTGGGCGTCTACTACGACTATGGGTCGACCGAGGGAGAAGTGACCATCTCGCGCAGCGGATTCGACGCGGACTGGACGGACCGGAGCGTCACGTCCCTGGGCGTGTACGTGACGGAGCCTGAAATTGCGGGAGCCGTCACGGCGACGGTGCGGAAGCGCGCCGCGGCGTTCGACGTGGATGTCCACGCGCGGACGAACCGCGCTCTACGCGACGCGGCCGTCGCCGTGTTCGACCGCACGTTCGCGATCACCGGCGTGCTCCGCCTGCTGACGGGAGCCGTCGCGTTCGTCGGCGTGTTCGCTGCCCTCATGTCACTACAGATCGAGAAGCGCAGGGAGTACGCGGTCCTCCGCGCCATCGGCGCCACGCCGGCTCAGGTGTTCCGCGTCGTCGTCGCGCAGACGGGCTTCATGGGTCTCGCGGCGGGCATCTTCGCCGTGCCGGTCGGATCGGTGCTGGCCGCCGTGATGGTCTACGTCATCAACCGACGGTCGTTCGGATGGACGATCGACCTGACACTCGGCGCAGATGCGTTCGCGCGCGGCGTACTGATCGCCGTCGTCGCCGCGGTCCTCGCCGGTCTGTACCCGGCGGCGCGTCTGGCCCGCGCGACGCCCGCGGCCGCGCTCAGAGAGGAGTGAGTGTGCGATATCGCGTCTTTGCTTCGCTCCTCGCGGCCGTAGTGGCCGCCGTCGGGGCCGCGCTCTACGCGCGCAGCCGGGCCGACCCGCTGCCCGACCGCGCCCCGTTGTCGCTCCAGGCGTTCCTCGCGTCCGACGGCGTCGAAGGCTTTGCGCGCGCTGAATCTCCGATCGCATTCGAGTTTCCCCGCGACCACGGCCCGCATCCGACCTACCGGATCGAGTGGTGGTACTTCACCGGCCATATTGAGTCGGAAGCCGGCCGTCGTTTCGGGTACCAACTGACGTTCTTCCGCCGCGCGTTGGCTCCCGTGACCGCGGATCGGGCGTCGGCATGGGCAGCCAACCAGGTGTACATGGCACACTTCGCGATCACCGATGGTGCGGCCGGCACGCACGAGAGCGCCGAGCGGCTGAGCCGCGCTGCCGTGGGCCTGGCCGGGGCTGTCGGTGAGCCGTTCCGCGTGTGGGTAGACGGCTGGTCCGCGGAATCCACCGGCGCGCCGACCTTCCCCATGCGGCTCCGAGCGGGCGACGAAGGCGTCAGCATGGACCTCGTGCTCGACCGGCCGAAACACATCGTCCGTCACGGCGACGACGGCCTTAGCGTGAAGACGACCGACGGCAGTGCGGCTTCCTACTACTACTCGATCACGCGCGTGAACACGAGCGGGGAGATCGACGTTAACGGGAGTCGCCACGCGGTGACGGGCAGTAGCTGGATCGATCGTGAATGGAGCACGTCCGTGCTGGATGCCCAGCATGTCGGCTGGGATTGGTTCTCTGTCCAACTCAACGACGGCGCAGAGCTGATGTGCTTCCGAATGCGTCACGCAGACGGGCCGGGCGCGTCCTACGTTACCGGCACATATGTGGACGCCGGAGGGTCAGCGAGAGCTGTCGACGGCGCCGCCATCGAGATCAACGCGGTCGGGTCGTGGAAGAGCCCGAGAGATGGCGCCATATACCCGTCTGGGTGGCGGCTTTCGCTGGCGCGCGAGGGCATCTCGCTGGATCTCGCGCCGCTCGTCAAGGACCAGGAGATGAACCTGTCGTTCCGCTACTGGGAGGGCGCGGTGTGCGCAACGGGCAACCGGGGCGGCGCCCCGCTGTCGGGCCACGGCTACGTCGAGTTGACCGGTTACGGGGCGCCGCAGGCCGCGACAGCCAAACCTTGACACGCCGAACGGCCGACATCACAATCGAACTCCCCTCTTGCACGCCCATCTCGGCACGGAGCAACGCATGGAATTCGGTGACGAGGACGCGTCGGGCCGGTCGTCGTCCCGCAGGTCATCCCGCGTTCGGGGCTTGCCGGGCATCGACATCGCACGCACCCCCACTGCGTGGGAGCCGGCATGAAGGCCCCATCACGTCCTGCCCGAACGGCTTCCGAGGTCGGGCGCGTGTTTGAGGACACCACCGTCCTGCGGGCCATAGACGAGCGCATGTATCCCCCTCCCGAGCCGAAGCTACCGATGATCGACGCATCGGATGTGACCGTGCGCTACGGTCGGCACGACCCGGTGCTCGACAAGGCGCGGTTCACGATCCATTCCGGGGACCTCACGTTCGTGTTGGGCGCCAGCGGGTCGGGGAAGACATCTCTGCTCCGGTTGCTGTTCCGCGACGTGCTGCCGACGGAAGGGTCCGTCGTCGTGGCGGGGCAGAGCCTCCGTCGTCTGCGGGGACGCGGTCTCGCACACTTCCGGCGGCAAGTCGGCTTCGTGTTCCAGGACTTCAAGCTGCTTCCGCGGCGCACGGTATTCGACAACATCGGGCTGGCGCTTCGTGTCACGGGCTGCTCGCGCAAGCAGATGCGCGAACGGGTCGACCACATCCTCCCTCGCGTAGGACTCACGCATCGACGCAACGCCTACCCGGCGGAGATATCGGGTGGCGAGCAACAGCGGGTCGCAATCGCGCGGGCGATGGTCGGCAACCCCATGATCCTCCTGGCCGACGAGCCGACGGGCAACCTCGACCCGCACCTGTCCGTGGCAATCCTGGATCTGTTCGAGGGCTTCAATTTGCGCGGTACGACGGTGGTCATAGCGACGCACGACACCGCGACCGCCGTGGAGCGCGGGAAACGCGTGCTACGCATCGAGGATCGCAAGGTGCGCGAGGGCGTCCGATGAGGTACATCGTCAGCGAGGCGGTTCTGAATGTGCGCCATGGCGGCATTGTCAGCCTGCTCGCTATCTTCATCGTGGCCCTCACCACGATACTCTTCGGCGTTCTCTACCTCGTCCGAGCGGCCGTGCACTTCGAGTTGGCCCGGATGGAAGATCGCCCGGTCGTCGTAGTCTTCCCCGACGATGCGCAGACCGACGACGAGGTTCGCGCGATGGCCGCCGAGATCGACGGCCTCGCCGCCGTCACGTCGACGCAGGTCGTGTCGAAGGCGGAAGCGTTGGCCCGCAGTCGGGAGTTGTTCGGCGAGCATTCTGCGGTGCTTCTCGAGGGGTTCGGGCGAGACAACCCGCTGCCCCGTTCGATCGAGGTCTGGGCGGCCGCGGAAGGTCGCGAGCCGAGCGCACTCGGCGCCCTGAGTCAGGCGCTGCGCGCGCTCCCCGGCGTCGAGAGCGTGACCTTTGAGGCGGACAGCATCCGCGCGATCGGTCGCGTCAAGAACACAGTGATGCTGCTGGGGGCGCTCGTAATCGTCATCTCGGTGGTCGTGATTTCCTTCTCCATCATGCTGACGATCTACGCAAGACGCGACGAGCTGAACATACTGCGTCTCGTGGGCGCCACCTATGGGTTCATCCGCGTGCCGCTGCTGCTGCAGGGGTGCATCGAGGGCCTCCTCGGCAGCGCCGTCGGGTTGGGGCTCCTCTACGCGCTCTTCCGCAATCTCGGCAGCCTCGCGGGCGTCCAGAGCTTCCTGGAACCGATCGCCGCGGCGTCCATCGTTGGCGGCGCGACCCTGATCGGCATGGCGGGCGGCATGATGCCCATGCGTCGCCGACTCCGAGCGGTGACGTGACGGCGCGGACGGGCTACTCCCGGCGGTCAGACATTCCGCCTGCGTTGCTGCCACGCCTCAACAGCGGCCGCGAAGAGACCCGCACGCTGGTCGAGTGGCTGGCCGTCGACCTCGCGGCGTTGGTTCGCGTGGCATGCGCTGATGTTGGCCTGCATGACGAGGCGGAGCGCTTGGGCGCACTCGCCGACAGTCTCGCAACCGACGGCGTGATGCAGCGCACGTTCGGCATCGCGGACGCCATCGGCGATGCTGTGCGCGCGAGGAGCGACGCAGAACGCCTAACGCGGGCGCTGTCCACGCACACGTCGGACGTCGTGCGCTCCTGGGCATGCTACATGCACCGTACGGACGCGTCGTTGTCGTTCGCGGAGCGCATGGCGACCGCGCGCCCGTTCGCGACGGATCCCAACATGGCCGTCCGCGAAGCAGCGTGGGGCGCCCTTCGCCCGACGATCGCCGCCGACCCGATGGCCGCAATCGAGTTGCTCGTGCCGTGGGCAACGGATGGCAACGCCAACCTCCGCCGGTGCGCTATCGAGGCGACGCGCCCTTGCGGAGTGTGGACGCCGCATATCGGACTCCTGAAGCGTGATCCGTCCCTCGGCTTGCCGCTTCTACAGCCCGCGCGATCCGACCCCAGCCGGTACGTGCAGACGGCGACAGCCAACTGGCTCAATGACGCCTCGAAGACGCGGGCCGAGTGGGTGCTAGAGGTCACCGATCGCTGGCTCGCTGAGTCGGACTCCCGGGAGACTGCGTGGATCGTCAACCACGCCCGACGGACGCTTCGGAAGAACGGGCAGGTCTGATGCGATGATCTGGGACAACGAATTGCGCGCCGAGCTCGAAGCGCTGGATCGCGTCGGGCTGACCCGGCGCCTTGCGACCCTTGAGTCCGCGACCGGCCCCCGCGCGATGCTCGACGGCCGCGACGTGCTCATGTTCGGGTCGAACAACTACCTGGGTCTGGCCGGCGACCCGCGCGTACGCGAGGCGGCGATCGCGGCCACTCAGGAACTTGGCGTTGGGTCCGGCGGCTCGCGCCTGCTGTCCGGGAACCTCACCGCGAACCGTGACCTCGAAGCAGACATCGCGGCGTTCAAGGGTTGTCCTGCCGCCGTCATCTTCGCGAGCGGGTATGCGGCGAACGTTGGATCGATCTCCGCGCTAGTCGGCAGAGGCGACCTGGTCGTGTCCGACGCACTCAACCACGCATCCATTATCGACGGGTGCCGGCTGTCGCGCGCCGAGACGCGGGTGTATCTGCATGCCGATGTCTCGTCGGCCGCGGAGGCGCTGTCGACAGACCGGGGGAGCTTTCGCCGCGCGCTCATCGTGACGGATGGCGTGTTCAGCGTGGACGGCGACATCGCGCCGCTTGCGGACCTATGCGAGCTCGCGCACGCCCACAGCGCGGCGCTGTACGTGGACGACGCGCACGGCGTTGGCGTTCTAGGCGACGGCGGGCGGGGAACAGCGAACCATGCCGGCATCGAGGACGATGTGTCCCTCATCCAGATGGGGACTCTCAGCAAGGCGTTCGGCTCCGTCGGTGGCTACGTCGCGGCCTCGGACGCCGTCGTCGAGACGTTGCGCCAGCGCGCTCGGGCGCTCACCTTCTCTCACGGCCTGCCTGCGGCGGCGTTGAGCGCCGCGCAGCGGAGCCTTCAGATCCTCCGCGATAAACCGTCGCTCGTGACCACGCTTCGTGACCGGTCGTCGCGGCTTCGCGAGGGGTTGCGTGAACGCGGGTTGCGCGTGAACCACGGCGAAACGCCCATCGTGCCCGTGGTCGTGGGTGACGCAGACGCCGCGACGAGGCTCGCGGCGGAATGCCTGGCGCGAGCGCTGTACGCTCCCGCTATCCGGCCACCGACCGTCCCGGACGGGACAAGCCGCATCCGACTCTCCGTAATCGCTACGCACACGGACGACGACATCGACCGCGCCGTTGACATAGTTGCGACATCGGCTCGGGAGGCGGGCATCGCATGAGTGGGCTCTTCATCACCGGTACCGACACAGGGGTGGGCAAGACGGTGGTGTCTGCTGGTCTTGCCCTCACGTTGCGTGCCGCTGGCGTCGACGTCGGCGTCATGAAGCCGTTCGCGACGGAAGGGGTCCGCCGTGGCGGCCGCCTGGTGTCCATGGACGCGCTCTACCTGATGGCCGCCGCCGGAAGCGATGACGACCCATCGCTGGTGACCCCCCTCTGCTTGGAGGAACCGCTAGCTCCGGGCGTGGCGGCGGAACGCGCCGGAGTCGACGTGGATCTGGCCGCCATCGGCGCCGCGTACCGAGCGCTCGCGGCGCGCCACGACTTCGTGATTGTCGAGGGCGTCGGCGGCGTAGCGGTCCCCGTCAAAGGTCGCGTGATGGTGGCCGACCTTCGCGACCTGTTCCCGCTGCCGATGTGGGTCGTCGCGCGGCCCAACCTGGGCACGATAAACCACACGGCCCTGACCGTGGAATACGCCCAGGCGCGCGGGTGGGACGTGACGGGCATCGTCCTCAACGGCCTCGACGCGCATTCAGCCGGCGTCGCGGAGGAGACCAACCCGGGCGCGATCGAGGAACTGACGCGCAAGCCGATCGTCGCGGTCCTTCCCCGTCTGCACGGCGTCTCCGTGGGCCGGATGGCGATAGACGGGCTGGGCGAGGCGTTCACTGCTGCCCTGGCAGACGGCGTCCTGGCCTCGCTACATATCGACGCGTGACTGCCGCCAGGCGTAGCGGGCACGCGATGTCGATATCAGCCGTGACGGCATCTGGGCAGTAACGCCCGCTCCACTTGCTGCGCGGGGCGCCCAACCCCTATCCTAGGCCAGTGGACGAACTCGCCGCCACGACCCGGCCTCCGGGACTCGTAGATGGCACGCTATGTAACGCTCGCACTGCTGCTGATCGCGATGCTCGGCGCCTCTTACCGCGTTGCTGCAGAGCCCGCGGCGGAGTTCCTCCTGAAGGATCTGGACGGCGACTCGCACAACCTGGCGAAGTACGCGGGCAAGGTCATCCTGCTCAACTTCTGGTCCACGTGGTGCGCCGACTGCAAGCGCGAGGTGCCCTCGCTAGTCCGGCTCCACGGGCAACGTCTACCGAACTTGGTCATACTTGGCGTCGCGGTCAACGACGCTGAGGCGAATGTGCGAGCGTTCGCGGAGCAGCAGAAGGTCGCGTATCCCGTGCTGCTGGACGACGACGGGGCTGTGGCCGACTTGTACGAACTGGAGTTCATACCCACGAACGTCATCGTGGATGCCGACGGAGAGATCCACAACACTATCGTTGGCTTCGGCACTGTGGCGCACTTCGAGGCGTCCGTGCTTGACAGCCTCCATCAGCTGATCCCAAGACCTGTCGAGGCAAAGGGCAAGGCCGCCGTCGCGTGGGCCGCGCTGAAGACTCGATGATACGTCCGCGCTTCCCTCTGCCCGGCGGCCTCATTTGGCGCGGCGGTCAGCTGGCGCGGCGGAATGTACCGTGATGACCGGCGCCACCTTCGCGCCTCCACCCCGACCCGTCTCGCTCCGCCTTCACCCAAGGCCGCGGCCGATACTGCGCCGCCATCGACTCCCGACGGGCTCCCGAGGCTTGGCCGCTCTCTGCGTGTGCCTCGCGATCGTATCCTCGGCATCCGCAGGCAAACCGGTCCTACGTGACCCCGGCATCCCTGACGGCGAGATCAGCCGGTACAACGTGTTCCTGCGCGACGGCGCTCAGGAGGTCTCGACGCACCGCGTCGCCACCAACCAGCACGACCGCGGCCCAGCCTACGAGATCGCGACGGACACCAAGACTATGGTCCTCCTCCGCCGCGACCTGACGCCGGTGAGCATCACCCGCCGGAACGAGGACGCCAGTATCGATTGGCGCCTCCTGTACCGGGATGACCGCGTGAACTACGTCTTCCCGGGGCCGCGACGCAACCGGGTGGAGAAGGTCGACCGGAACCGGTACGATGTCAACGCCATCACGCACGTCGTCAGGGGCTTCCCGTTCGGCGAGGAGGACGAGGTGAAGTTCCAGCTCGTCACGATGGATCGCATCGTCGGCGTAGGCTTCAAGATCGTCGGCGAAGAGATAGCGCGCGTCCCGGCGGGCGACTTCCCGTGCTACAAGCTCCGCGCCGGGTTGACGGGCATCAAGGGGCGACTGTACACGCGCAAGATCTACTTCTGGGTGGAAAAGGCCCCGCCGCATCGCATGGTCCGCCAGGAGGACGAAGGGGTGACGGATGTCGCCCGCACGGAGTTGATCGAGTGGCGCGTCGACGACGAGGGAGGCGCCCCATGATGCGCTTCCTCGTGCGCCCACACCTGACCACGACGTGGATCGTACGGGCGGCAGCGGTTGTGCTCCTGTGCGCCATCGACTTGGGCGCCGCCGCACAGAACCTCCTGATAACGGACTACCGCGTCCCCATCAGCACGGCGCGGTCGCTGCGGCTCAATCTCGACTACGACTACAAGCGGCTGGGCGGCCGCGGGATAGAGAACCGCGGGAATCTGTTCGCCAACTACAAGTACTTCTACGACTCGCTGCCATTCGCGTACAACGTCGACTTGAACGCGACCGCCAACCTGTCGGAGACCGAAGCGTTTGCGTCGGTGCTTGCCGACGAGAGCGCGCGAGCCTTCGTCTGGGACGACCTTTTTGTCGGCTCCGAACTACGGCGGCAATACGAGACGACGGAGGACGGAGACGACCGCATCGACGCGGTGGCTGTTCTGGGCGTGGGGTTCGGTCGGTTCATCAACGCAACGCCGTTGGCGAAGGCCGTGCGGATGGAGGAATGGTTGCTCGAGAGCGGCCTCCTGCTGGACGACCTGCCCGCGGAGACGCTGATCGAACTGGCGCAGGTGATCCAACGTGAAGGTGAGTTCCGCGACAGGCACGGCGAGACTTACCGCCAGGATTGGTACGCGGCGATGGAAGTCTCCATCCGCGACTCCGGGATGCTCATACCGCCGAAGTTGGACGCCATGGCGCTCCTCCGCATGGACGAGGTGCTGGGGCGTGAGCGCATATTCGACCGGTTCTTCGGCTGGGAGCTGAGCGCCGGAGCAAGCCGACAGGTGTACCGGAGTGATGCCGTGCCGAAGGCCCTCAGTGGCATCGAAGTGACGGGCCGTCTGGCCAAGCCCGTGGGGTGGCGAACCCAGTGGAACGCGCGCTTGACGTTGTCCAGCCCCACGGACGACAGCTTCGGTCATGCGTATGGCGTTCTCGCCCAGAACGACCTGTCGTACGAGATGGGCGACAGGATCGACCTGCTTCTTTCGCACGTCATGCGCGCGGATCGCGTCGCTGATGTGGCCACCGGGCGCTACGATACCGTGGCGACACACCGACTCCAGGGATCCTTTGTGTTCTTCGTGGAGAACGCGCTAACGTTCAGCGTCAACGCCACGGTGATCGGTGGCGGCGGCCAGTCGCAGCGCGCGCTGGCGGCGACGTTTGGGTACAGGCTGTTCTAGCGTTCGTGAGGAGCACGCGCATTGGGAGTTCTTGATCGCTTCCGGTTGGACGGACGGGTCGCGCTCGTGACCGGTGGCAGCAAAGGCCTGGGTGAAGCGATGGCGCTGGGCCTAGCCGAGGCCGGCGCCAAGGTCGTCGTCACCAGCCGTCACGCGGACGAGTGTGAGGAGACGGCGCAGCGCATCATCGACGCGACCGGTGGCGACATCCTCGCGCTGGAAGGCGATGTCACCGACAAGGCGCAGGTCGAAGCGAATGTGGCGGACACACTCGCCCACTTCGGGCAGATCGACATTCTGGTGAACAACGCGGGGACGAACGTCCGCACCGGCACTATCGACCTGCCCCTCGAAGACTGGCAGCGCATCGTGGACGTCAATCTCACTGGCCCGTTCATCTGCGCTCAGGCGTGCCTCCCGCATATGGTGGAACGGCGTTACGGCCGCATCATCAACCTGTCCTCCATCTTCGGAGCCGTCGGCTTCCCATCCCGATCGCCGTACACGGCGACAAAGGGCGGGTTGCTCAACATCACGCGCGCGTGGGCGCTGGAGTTTGCGAACGATGGCATCACGGTGAACGCCATCTGTCCGGGGCCGTTCGACACCCCGATGAACCGGCCGCTCCGCGACGACCCCGTCGCGTACCAGACGTTCGTGTCGAAGATTCCAATGGGCCGATGGGGTGACCTGGAGGAGTTGTCGTCGGTCGCCGTATTCCTGGCGTCCGAGGCGTCCAGCTACGTGACCGGCAGCGCGCTATTCGTCGACGGTGGTTGGACAGCCCAGTGAGTGTGCATGCGCGCGACGGCGCTCATGGACGCGCCGACGCTTCGGCATTCTGCTGAGTGCGTCCGGTTGAGGCCGAGAAGGTGCCGCCGTACGGGACCGCCCAAGGGTCACCCCCAAGATCAGTGAACTCATGCAGGCCCTACTACATGTGGGATCGGGCCTGCAGCGACGAGTTGGACCAGGCCTGTCCTTAACACGCGCTCGGAACTGGCGCGAACCACAGCATCCGGTATGAGACGGCGCGGAACGGCGCGGGAACTACTACAGGATGATGCTTATCGGAAAGTGGGCGCGTGCATAGTCCACACGTCTCCCAGTAGCATGGCACCGCGAACTACGGGGTCCTGGGTTAGACGGGGAGAGGTCGATGCACTTTAGGCAGAAGCTGGCGTTCGTCGTGTTCGGGTGCGTGTTCGTGATTGCCGGGCAGGCTTTCGTAGGGCTTATTACTCCCAACGCTGATGCGCAAATGGCTCCTCAGCAGATCGCCAGCAGCGAGTCTCAGCAGATCGGCCGATACCAATTGGTCAGCGGATCATATGGCGCCAGTGCTTCCGGTGCGGCCGACACCAAACCGGGCGTGTTCAAGCTAGACAGCGCCACAGGAGCCACGTGGATATACACGGATGCGTATCGTGCGCCCAAGGGAGCAACTCCAGGGAAGTGGGTCCGTGCATGGGTAGAACTCCCCGCTACGCTGAGTATACCGGTGCGCTGAGTACCCCATAGACGTCCGCGACACGCGGCCATGTCGCCGCCCGGCCTAGCCAGAGCGCGCGAGGCAGTCGCTCCGCGAGCGCGGGCTGTGGCGCGGCGAAGATGATGCGTAAGGGCGATTACCGGAAGGGAGCGACATGCGTGACGCGTTCCGTGCGCGGCTGCGGGAGGACTACGACACAGAATTCGAGGGGCGCCCGCCTGGCGAGGTGGCCTTCAATGATCTGCGCAACTGGCTCGAGAGCGTTAAGGACTACTGCTCGCCCGATGATGCCATCATGTGGTTCCTGACCGAGAAGGCTGTCGAGACTGCCGGACTCGACCCAGCGCAGCAAACAGTGTGGGAGACTGTGCGGCCTCAGGTAGAGGGTTGGCTCAGTGGCTTCGTCCTTGAGTACGTCGTCGCGAAGGGCAAGCTGCATGAGCAGGGACGCGATGCCGCAGACAGTTGGGATGTCTAAGACGCCTGAACTTCCGATAGCACGCCTTATGTCGCCTTCTGCTCGACGCTAGAAGTCAATACTGGCCCGCGATTCGACCACACAATGACGCCTATCGGAAAGTGGGTGCTGTCGGATGACCCATGACTACGGGAAGGGCCGTGGCGGAATGCGGTCGGGGCCCCGACCTCACACGCGCGTAGCCCGGTGGGAGATTGCGCACGAGATCGCTGAACGTGCCAGGGCCGCGGACAGCGATAGTCTATTGGCCATCGGAGTGTACGGGTCGATGGCGCGTGGGACAGATGCACCGTATTCTGACGTCGAGATGCTATGCGTGCTGCGAAACGACGCGTCGCACGAATCGCACGAATGGTCTGTCGGCCCGTGGAAGGCAGAGGTGGGAGTTCTAAGCCGTGCCGCGATCATCCACGATGCCAGCACGCTGGACTACGATTGGTCGCTGACCCAGGGAGCCTATCTCGACCTACACCCCATCATTGATTCGACGCGGTTCCTTCCCACGTTGCGCGCGCACGTGTTCGGGCATTCGGTCACCGAGTTCGATCGGGAGCTGCGCGCGACGCTGATCGGGGAGCTGTACGAAGTCGTCGCCAAGGTGCGAAATGCCCTCGAGACCGGCCACCATGACTATCTGCCACTCCTTGTAGCCAAGACGGCGACCGTGGCCACGTTCGCAATCGGCCTGGCGAACCGTCACTGTTACACGGGCGCGGCGGCCATGCTGCAGGAGGCGTTGGCGCTTGATGATCGACCCGATGGCTACGATGACCTGTGTCGGTTGCTGATCCGCGGCGATCTAGCAGACGCACAACGCATCCTGGGGCTGTGCGATGCCCTATGGATGGGCGTTGAGCTGTGGGCGAGCAACAAGGGCATCACGCTCTACGAATCCCAACGTGTGCCGTTCTGATGCACAGAGCATGGGCAGCCGCTTGGTAGCTCGCTCTGAGCGAGCTGACTGTCAGCTTCGGTCGCGCGACCGCCGCGACCGCCAGTCGGTCGCGGCATCGAGTGTGGCGATATGAACCCTATCCTGAGTTCTCCCGCTGCAACGAGCCGGCCCAGTCTGCACAACGTCTATGGAGGCCGCAGCCTAGTGGCCGAGCCAGCCTACGATGAGACGTACTTAGGAAGAGCTCTGGTCGACGAATCTGCGTGAGCACGCGGACAAAGTGGCCCGCCGCCCACCGAAGGCACATCTCGTCGGCGAGGCCGTGAACATGCACCCCGGACGTGCCCTCGGCGCGGGCTGTGGACAAGGGGCTGAGACGCTTTGGCTCACCGCGCATGGATGGCAGGTCACGGCGGCCGACTTCTCCACAAGCGCGTTGGCCCATGGCCGGTCGATCGCCAAGGAAGTCGGGGCGGACACCTCGGAACGCGCAGTCTGGATTGAGGCCGACCTCGCGGCATGGACCCACACGCTAGGCGTTCTGACCTCGTGGTCTGCCTGTACGTTCACGTGGCTGGGTCGGTGGATGAGATGGGGCAAAGGGTGGCGAACGGAGTCACGGTGGGCGGGACGCTTTCCTTAGCCGGTCACCGCCCGAGCGATCCCACGACCGGAGCCGCTACGATCGCAGCAGGCAAGATGCAGGTCGCCGCCGAAGACGCCGTCGCCGCGTTCCGCCCGTGTTGCCGGGAACTGATCATCGCAGAGGAGGGTCGGCGCCCTCCCGCCGAGATCGCCGTCGACGCTGTTGTACGTGCGCGGCGCCTGTCCTGACGTCTGGGGCCGGATGGATGTCTTGCGCCCGACCCGTGCGGAGACAATGGGTCAACTGGTGGCGCGGGCATCACCGGGACGGACTCCACAAGCCAAGCGACTGCCCCGGCGTACGTGCCCTCGGCACCCTAGGTTCCGACAGACGGTCATGTGGCACATGCGGAGAGGAACGTAGCGCAGTTGCCGCCAGCGCGGAGTATCGCCTGCGACGGCCCGCCGCGGCTCAATGCGACGGGGTTCTACGGCATCTGTCCCGTGTGTGCGGCGGGCGACGACCCGTCCGCGCCCGACGTCGACCGACTGCCGATCGCGACCGCATTGTCCCGCGCGGGGAGCCCTGCCAGTGGGACTGCATGAGTTTGTTGGCCCAGCTGCCTTGCGCGGACGCATCGAACAGAATGCAGCCTTGAGCATGGACCCATGAACGGCTGTCACCGTTCGGACGCTGCCGCCGCATACGGGTCGAACCGGTAAAGCACTACGTCGTGGGATCGGAACTCCTCTGTCAGGCCGGGCGCTTCGCCGGACAGCAGGGGCGCCAACATTGGGCGCCGGGCTTCCGGGATCAGGTGGGTCACGCCGTAGTAACGGGCGACCTCCGATATGCGGTCCAGCGGCGCAAGCGGGATCTGTACCGCCGATTCCTGCGAGTAGAAGTGCAGTTCCCACGGGTTGCGGGTCATCGTTACCGAGCCCGGCGCGTTCTCCTGCAGCCACCGCCCGACATCCATCCACCCCTGCCCGCCCTCACGCCAGGCGTAGCCGCCGTTCTCCCGCAACTGCCAAAGGTCGCGCAGTTCGTGCTCAGACCATAGAGCGAGAGCGGCGAGGACCACCACAGCGCCGAACCGACGACCCCCGCCCGACGCGGCGGCGATGCGCGCCGACACGGCATGGATCGTGTGCCATCCTCCGAGGATGACGAGAGGCAGCAGAGGCATGAGCAGGCGGCTGATCGGCTCCCAGCAAACGGACAGGAACCCGACGTGAGCCAACGCGACCAGCGCGAAGAGTCCGTACGGGGCGACTGAGGCGATACCTGCGCTTCTGTCGGCGTCGCGCGCGCGTCGACGTGTCAGCCACCGCCACGCGGCACCGACGGTCACCATCGCCGCGCCGATGAGGCATGCGATGCCAAGCCAATACGTCGAGATGTCCGCGACCGCGAAGTCGCCCCAGTTCTTGCCGTGGCGCGCGAACAGCCACCATGCGTGACGCTTCGTATGTCTGACTGACGTCTGCGCGAGACGCGCCGGGTCTTCCAGCTTGTCGCCCAGCGAGGGCGGCTCGTCTCCCCAGTAGAGCGAGTACGTGCCCTCCTCCCACGACTTCCACCCGATGTATCCAGCGGCGTGGCTCTGCGTGCTGTATAGGGGCTCGCCGAAGTGGGTCAGGTTACGCGCCACCCACGGGGCAAGGAGCAGCGCGAAGACCGCCCATGAAAGCGCCACCCAGCGGTCCGCGCCGCTCCATAGGGGCTCCGCCCCACGCCGCGCGCGCCGCGCCAGGTAGTACAGCGCGAACGCGGGCGCCAGCACGATCGTCGAGCCCTTCGCGTAGTAGGCGAGGGCAAGCAGCACGCCAACGCCCACATGCCAACGCGGCCGGCCTTCCGCCACCACCGCGCACAGCAACGCGCCCACGACGAGGAACCCGAACGTGACATCAGACAGGCAATGCAGCGACATGCTGAAGATGGGCGTGTACAGGAGGACACAAAGGCCCGAGGCAAGCGCGACCGCGCGCGAGCGGCTAACCCGCCACGCGAGGGCGGCCGTGACGCCTGGGAACGCAAACGCGGAGATCAGCAGCGAAGGCATCTTGGCGGCGAGGGCAGTCCTCCCCATCGTCAGGAAGAACGGCACGACCAGGAACGAGTAGAGCGGCGGCCAATGGTCCTCGGGTCGGACGATCCCGGCGTCGTACTTGCGGAAGTACCACGAAATGTAGTCGACCTCGAGACCGCGGCCCTGTATCAGCGAGTGGGCCATCTCGGCGTACCCGGCGGCGTCCGCGTGGCCGACGTACTGGATGGGGGCGACGATCCTGAGCTTCCACACGAACGCGACGACGCAAGCCGCCGCCAACGACGCCCACACTCCATAGCGGGAGCAGACGCGACGTAAGGCGTCACGATGCATCACTCGGCGGGAGCGCCCCCGGCGACGTCCTCGAATGCCGAGAGCACGTCTATCGGGATTGGGAAGATGAGGCTGGAGTGCTGCTCGGAGGCAATCTCGACGAGCGTCTGCAGGTAGCGAAGCTGTACGCTGCCGGGATTGCGCTCCAGTATTTCGGCGGCGTCGCGCAGCGCGGTCGCGGCCTCGAACTCCCCGTCCGCGGCCACGATCTTCGCCTGCCGCTCTCGGTCGGCTTCGGCCTGACGCGCCATCGCGCGGCGCATCCCGTCGGGGAGGTCGACGTGCTTCACTTCCATCGACAACACCTCGACGCCCCACTGAGCTGCCTGCGTCGCGATGGTTTCTTGCAGCCGCGAGTTCAGCGACTCGCGATCCACTAGCAGCGCATCCAACTCGGCGCCACTTAGGACGGCGCGTAGCGTGGTCTGCGCCAGGAGGCCCGTCGCGGAGATGTAGTCTTCGACGCCGATCACAGCTTGGCTCGGGTCCACGACTCGGAACATCAGGACGCCGTTGACCTTGACCGACACGGTGTCGCTCGTGATGATGTCCTGCGGCGCGACGTCGTACGTCTGGACACGTAGCGTCACGCGGACCATGCGGTCGATGGCTGGGATCAGAAACACCATCCCCGGCCCCTTCGCCCTCAGCACGCGGCCTAGGCGAAAGACGATGGCGCGTTCGTAATCTCGGACGATGCGGATCGTGATGGCGCCGAGGACGACGAGGAGGACAACGCCGACGCCGCCGTAAAGGTAGGGATTGCCCACTGAGCGTCCTGTCAAGGTGTGTGCGTGACGGGCAAATAGTATCCCGCCCGGTCGCCAAGGCGCAACGGCTGTCCGCGGGTGGGCAGCCCGCGACACGGGCCATGCCGGGCCGCCGACAGTCACTGCCAACGCCCGGGTTTGGGAGGATGGAGCATTGAAGCGTGACGACGCTCTTGCGTTGCTGCATGAGCACACGAAGACGGACTCGCTACGTCGACACGCGTATGCCGTAGAAGCCGCCATGCGCGCGTACGCCCGTAGGCTCGAGGGCGACGAGGACAAGTGGGGAACCGTCGGCCTGCTACACGACTTCGACTACGAGGGCGACCCCTCGGCAGACTCGCACCCGATGCGCGGCATCGCGATCTTGGAGGGGCTGGGCTACCCGGACGATGTCCTGCACGCCATCAAGTCGCACGCTGAGTACCTCGGCGTTCCGCGGGAGAGCGACATGGATCGTGCGCTGTTCGCGGTCGACGAGTTGTGTGGCTTCGTGATCGCCGTGGCGCTCGTGCGGCCCTCGAAGAGCCTGAACGACGTGCAGACCCGGTCGGTCAAACGGAAGCTGAAGGACAAGGCGTTCGCGCGGGCCGTGAGCCGCGAGGACATCGTAACCGGGGCTGAGGAGCTCGGCGTTCCGCTAGACGACCACATCGCGTTCGTCATCGAGGCGTTGCGCCCGATCCAGGAAAGCCTCGGCCTGTGCGCGACCTGACCGACCCCGCGACCGTCAGCGTCACAGCGATAGACCTCACCAGGCTGCGCGGCTTGCGCCTGCAGGCGCACGTCCCACACCGTTCGTACCGAGTTGGGGATCGCGTAGGCAAAGGCGTCGGCGGCCGGATGGAGTTCGTCGACCACCGGCCGTACGCGCCCGGCGACGACCTCCGTCGGGTCGACTGGAACGCCGCGGCGCGGACGGACAGACTGGTCGTGAAGCGACACGCGCACGACTCGGCGTTGCCCGTGCACCTCGCCGTGGACTTGAGTCGGTCGATGGCGGTCGGCGCCCCCAACGGGTTGGGCGCGGCCCGCGCCATCGCGCGGGGGCTCGCGTTCGTCGCGCTCAACGCAGGGGCGACGGTGGTCGTGGTGGGCCTCACGCACACGGCCGACACGCTCGCGCGGGTTTCTCGACGCGCCGGGATCTCGGGCATCGAGGCCGCCCTGGCGTCAATGGAGCCGCAGGACGACGCCGACATCGGACGCGCGATGCGAACGTACGCGTCGCGAGCGCGAGACACCGGCGTGTTCGTCCTCCTGAGCGACATGCTGGACGAGTCAGGCGCGCGAACTTCACTGCGAGCGCTGGAGCCGTTCGAGGCGGCGGCCGTGCATCTCGTGCCGGCGGCGCTGTACGACGCGCCACCGACGGGCCCGCTGCGCATCCAGGACGCCGAGACCGGCCGCGCGCGCGACATCGCCTGGGACGACAACGCCGCGGCCGCCTACGCGCGTCGTCGCGACGGCCTCCTCCGAGAGATCCCGCGCGTGGCGTCGGCGCTCGGCATCCGGTACGCAAGCGTCCGTACCGATGAGGTCGGCCCTGACGTTTTCCTGAAGAACTTCCGCAACGCCGGAATCGTCGCATGAACGCCCCGGAGGACGGATCGTGACACGGCTGCATGAGTTGCGCGAGCGACTGGTCGACAAGCGGGTCGCGGTGATGCTGGGTGGGATGTCCGGCGAACGGGAAGTGTCGTTGCGTTCCGGCGCGAACGTGATGGCCGCGCTAACGCGCGCCGGTATCGAGCACGCCCCCATCGACCCACGCCGCGAGGACTGGCTACCGTCACTCCGCGACTTCGCGCCCGACGCGGTCCTCCTCGCGCTGCACGGCCGGGGCGGCGAGGACGGGACGATGCAGGGCTGCCTCGACACGCTGGAATACCGGTACACCGGGTCGGGCGTCCTGTCCAGCTCGGTCGCGATGGATAAGGTCAAGACGAAGCAGATCCTGCAGGTAGTCGGACTGCCGACGCCGCCCTGGGTGAGCATCGATCCGCACGGAGACGTCCGCGCCCGAGTGGACGACGTAGCCGACGCCCTCGACTTCCCGCTGGTGGTGAAGCCCGTGGCGGAGGGATCGAGCTTGGGCGTTACGGTTGTGCGGGATGCCGGGGACCTTGGCCCCGTCCTGCTAAAGACGCACTACGAGTTCCGCTCGATCTTCGCCGAGAGGTACGTCCCGGGCATGGAAATCACCGTGGGTATCATCGGCGTGGGCGCGAAGGCGCGGGCGTTGCCGGTGCTGGAGTTGGTGCCGCAGAACGAGTTCTACGACTACGAGGCCAAGTACACGGACGGCATGACGGCGTTCTTCCTGCCCGCGCGCCTGACCGACGACGTCACCGCCGAGGTGCAGGACATGGCGCGCCGGGCGCACGCTTCGCTCGGCTGCCATGGAGTGTCGCGCGTGGACATGATCGTGACGCCAGACGGCGCCCCGTACATCACCGAGATCAACACGCTGCCAGGACTGACTGACCTGAGCGACCTGCCCGCGCAAGCACGCACCGCCGGGATGTCGTACGACGAGCTGATCCTCGAGATCCTGAACAGCGCGTTCGTCGAGCGGCTGTCGTAGGGCGCCCTACACTTTGGCGCGCCACGGCTCGTTCGGGTTGCACTGTGGCCGGCTCGCGATGTCGGCGCCACTCCGGTCGGCGATCTCGAACCGAGCGAAATGCAGGTCCAGCGGCCCCTGTAGCTCGGCTTGCGTCTCGGAGTACGCGGCGTCATCGTATCTGTTGATGCGCTCGCGTGGGTCGTTCTCCAGGTCGTACAGCTCGTTGGGGAACGTCCCGTTTGGGCCGGGGTAGCGGACGACGAGCTTGTGCGTCTCCGTGCGAGCCATACGGGCGTTGCCGTACTCGCAGAACTGCGTGTCCTTCCACAGCCCTTCCCCGTCGACAACCAGCGGCAGGAACGAGGCGCCCGGCGAGTCGATCTCGCGCCGGGTGTCCTCCGGCACATCCACGCCGGCAGCGTCGAGCAGCGTCGCGTACACATCGCAGAGATCGACCATCTCGTCGCGCGACTGGCCCGCCGCGATCCCGTCGTGCCACGCCATCACGCACGGGACGCGGATCGACTCCTCGATGAAGTTCTGCGGGACCGTCCCGTTTCCCTTGTTGAACAGGCCGTGGTGACCGTTCATGTGCCCGTGGTCGCCCGTGTAGACGACGAGGGTGTTCGCCAGGTCGCCGCCGGCGTCCAGCTCGTCCAGCAGGCGCCCCACCTGGTCGTCGATCATCGTGACCGACGCGTAGTATTGCGCCCATTCCTCGCGCAGCTTCTCGCGCTCTGGGATCTGTCTGC
This sequence comes from Candidatus Poribacteria bacterium, assembly GCA_018644665.1. Lineage (GTDB taxonomy): Bacteria > Poribacteria > WGA-4E. Next base: position 6,482 of record JABGQA010000106.1, on the reverse strand, counting down.
CCGGCCTGCCGTGGCACGACGCAGGCTGCTCGTCGGGAATGTCGTCGAATGTGGCGTTGCGGTAATGCGACACCAGGCGTTCGGGCTGCTGCGTGTGTGGCGTGTGCGTGTTGACGTAGCCCACGAAGAGGAAGAACGGCTGGTCGTGCGGCCGATCACGCAGAAACGCGACGGCTTCATCGGTCAACAGCGCCGACTGGTGCCCGGTCCGCTGCACGTGCTCTCCCTCGTCCGAGAAGTTCTGCTCGCCGAAGTGCGGGTACTGAGCGACCTGGTAGCTGAACCAGCGGTCGAAGCCGCGCTTCGGCTCGGAAGAGCGGGCGCAGTGCCACTTGCCCACCAGGCCCGTGTAGTACCCCGCGTCCTGCAACAGTTCCGCGATGTTCGTCTGATCGTCGATGCCCGGGTGCGTCAGCGCCTGCTCTGACTCGCGCAGCCAGTCGTGCACGCCGTGTTGAGACGGCAAGCGGCCTGTGAAGAAACTCGCGCGGGCGGGCGAGCACACTGGGCAAGGCGTGAACGCGTTCGCCATGCGCACGCCCGAGGAGGCGAGGTAGTCGATGTTCGGCGCGATTATCTCGCGATTGCCGTAGGTAGGGAGCGCCCACTGCCCGTGGTCGTCGGTCAGGAACACGAGGATGTTGGGGCGGCGGTCGCTCATGTTACGGCGCTCCGTGTTGTCTGGCTCTTGGGCAAGTTGCCGGGCGCGGGTACGACCGGTATGCTGCGGCGCGGACGGATGGTATGGAGGTTATCCCGCCGGGTCAAGCGCCACGAGCAACCCCACGCATGTCGAGACGATCGCTCCTCATCGGGACGGCGTGGGTTGCCCTCCAGAGCGCCGTAGCGCCGTACAGCAACTACTACGCCCGCGGATCGTCGTTAGGCGGCAACCTGCCGCTGGCGCCGTTGGTGTTGCTCGCGCTGATTCTCCTGCCGCTCAACGTTGCCCTTCGCAGAAGCCGCCGCGGACGGCCCCTCGTCGGCTCCGAGCTGGCCATCGTATGGATCATGACCGCGGTCGCGAGCGTGATCCCGCTGAGGGGCGTCGTGGCGTACCTCGTGCCGCTCCTGGCGTCGCCGCTCCACTACGCTACGCCCGAGAACGACTGGCGCGCCCTCCTAGTCTCCGCCCTGCCATCGTGGGCGTACGTGTCGAACGAACTGGCGGCGCACGCCTTCTTCGACCGTCCTGTGGGTGGCGCCCGGCCCGTGCCGTGGGAGGCGTGGCTCGTACCGCTCGCGTTCTGGACGGCGTTCGTGCTGGCCGCGTTCGCCGGCCTCTTCTGTCTGTGCGCGATTCTGCGGCGGCCGTGGGTCGAGCGCGAACGGTTCAGCTTCCCGCTGGCGCGCGTGCCGTTGGAGATCATCACGTCTGCCCCCAGCGGGCCCTCGGCGCCATCGCTGCTCGCCCGCCGCGCGTTGTGGGTAGGGGTGGCGGTTCCGGTCGTCCTGCACACGGTCAACGGCCTGCACCACTACATCCCGAGCGTCCCCGAGCTGCCGACGGTGTACAACCTGTCCCGGGGCGCGACGGCGCGCCCGTGGACCGCGCTTCGCGCGTGGCCGGCCATCGTTGTCATGGTCTTCCCGTGCGTGATCGGCGTGGGATACCTGCTCCCCTTGGAGATATCGTTCAGCTTCTGGTTCTTCTTCTTGCTGTTCAAGGCGCAGTATGTCCTCATCCAGGCGTTCTCCGTCCCTGTCGGCGCGTGGACATCCGCCAGCAGGCAGTCGATGGGGTCGATGCTCGTGGTCGGCTTCATGCTCGCCTGGACGGCGCGCGGGCACATTGCGTCCGGTCTACGCCGGCTCCTGTCGCCCTCCGCCGCGCCTGCCGACGACGACTACATCCCACAGCGATCCGCGGCTGCTGGCCTGGCCGTGGCCGCAACACTGATGGTCGTTCTGCTAGTGCGGGCGGGCGTGTCCGCGCACATCGCCGTAGTCGTGATGGGCGTCTACTTGCTCGTGTCGACGGTCCTCACCTGGATGGTGGCCAACGGCGGCATGCTCGTCGTTCAGGCGCCGTTCTACCCGACCGATTACGTGCGCATCCTGTTCGGCGCCCGCGCGGTCGGCCTCTGGGCCATCCCGGTCCTCGGCATTCCGCAGCACTCGCCCATGCGCGGGTGGGAGCAGCTCGCGATGCCCCACATGATGCATGGCCTGTACATCGGCCGTCGTAGCGGCATCGGCCGGTCGGGCGTGACGCTCGCGCTGGCGGTGGCCGTCGTCGTGTCGTTGGTCGTTGGGTACATCGCGACATTGCGCCTCGGGTACGCGGAGGGCGCTTCCACATTCGCACTCGGCGGCCGGTGGTTCTCGGAGACTCCCTTTCGCCGGGCCGCCTCGTCGATCCGTAACCCGCAAGCGACGCAGTGGCCGGAGGTGTACAGCCTCCTCCTGGGAGCCGTGGCCACGGTCGCGATGGTCGGCTTGCGACACCGTTTCGTCGGCTTCCAGTTGCACCCAATTGGGTACGCTGTCGGAGCCAGTTCCGCGCCCTACTTCCTGTGGTCGTCATTGTTCATCGCGTGGGGCGTGAAGTCCCTGCTGATACGGATCGGCGGGCCCAAGACGTATCACGAGGCACGCCCGCTGTTCCTCGGTCTCGTGCTCGGCGATTACCTGATGGCGGGCATGTGGACCGTCGTTGGCGCCGCTACGGGCGACGGCTACAACTTCCTTCCCACGCCGAAGTGACCGCACACGGCCGCCATTCGACGCGCCCCGGGCGCTCGGGTATCATGTGAGCGAAGCCGGTACCGGCCACAGGGAGCCTGACGTGACCGTACGACAGTTCGGCGCGATCGCAGCGGCGGTGTGGGCCCTGATGTGGGCCGGATGTGGCGGAGACTCCGCCGATCCAGCCGGTGACGACGGCGCATCTGCCCAGGCAGCCGTTGAGCGCGGGTGGTCGGCGTACGCCACGCGGGACTTCTCCGTCGCCCTCGTTGAGTTCGAACGCGCGGTGAACCTGGACGCCTCTCAGGCCGACGCGCACAACGGCCTCGGCTGGACGCGTCTGCACCTCCTCGAAGGCGCTCCGACGGACGATGTCCTCGATCTGGCGGCCGACTCGTTCGGCGCAGCTCTCCGGGTGGACGGCGACTTCGCCGACGCCTGGGTGGGCATGGGCCAAGCGCTCTACATGACGCGCGGCGGCGTGAAGGGCCTCCTCGACGCGGCAAACGCGCTGGCCTCCGCACGGGGCGCCTCGCCGGCGAGCCTTTACCGTCACGACTACACCTCCGAGGCGCAGTTGCGCGCCCTGGAGGGGTGGTGCTACTTCTACGCTGGCGACCCGACAACCGCCTCGTCGCTGGCGCGCGCGGCAACAGAACTCGACCCCAACGTCGGCGCGGCAACGTTGCTCGCGCAAGTGGCGCAGTAGCCGCGATAGGAGCCGCCCGTGGACGGATCGATATACGAATACATGCGGATCGGCGTCGTGCATTGCATGGCGTTCCCAGCGTGCATCACTGGCGAAGGCCCGATCCTCGAGACGGTGACCCAGATCGCCGAGGATCCGTTCTTCAACGCCATCGAGATCACGGGGATTCACTCCGCAGACACCCGCGCCAACGTGAGAGACGTCCTCAAGACCGCCGGCCTGGCGTGCGCCTACGCGGCGCAGCCAGCTGTGCTCACGCAGAAGCTGAACCCGAATTCCTTCTGCGAAGATGAACGGACGGCGGCGGTGACGGCGCTGAAGGAGCGTGTCGACGAGGCGCGCGAGGTCGGAGCGACGAGCCTCGCCCTGCTCAGCGGCCCTGATCCGGGGGCGGCGCGCCGCGAGGAAGCGATCGGCATACTCGCGCGCTCTCTGCGGGAGCTATGCGACTACGGACTCGACAGCGATGTGGCGATTACACTCGAGACGTTCGACCGCACCATCGACAAGCGGGCCCTCATCGGGCCGTCCGACGACGCCGTGACGCTGGCGCGCCTCGTGAACCGGGACAACTTCGGCCTCATGGTCGACCTGTCGCACCTGCCGCTGCAGTTCGAGTCGGCGCAGAAGGCGCTCACGGCAACGCAGTACGACCTCGTCCACGTCCATATCGGGAACTGCGTGATGCGCGACCCCGACCACCCGGCCTACGGCGACCAGCACCCGCACTTCGGTGTCGAGGGCGGCGAGAACGGCGTGGACGAACTCGTCGAGTTCCTACGCGTGCTGATGGACATCGAGTATCTGACGCCGTCGGACGACCCGCCGCTGGTCAGCTTCGAGGTGAAGCCGATGGAGGGGCAGTCGTCCGAGGTCGTGCTCGCGAACGCGAAGCGGACGCTCACTGAGGCGTGGGCGCGCCTCTAACCCGGCCCACGCAGGACCACGTTAGGAACGACCCATGGAAAAGGGCCGCGGCACACTGATCCTCGTCCTGTCGATCCTGGCCTTCGCGTGCTCGTGCCTGCCGTTGGGTGTCCCCGCCTGGATCATGGGCAATACAGACCTCAAGCGCATGGACCGTGGTGAAATCAGCGACGATGATCGGACGATCACGAAGATCGGCATGATTCTCGGGATGGTCGCCACCGTCCTGCTCGTTCTCGGGGCGATATGGGCGGCATTCCTGGGCGGACTTGCGACGCTCGGCACCCTCGTCGGGTCGCTGGGCTAGGCGGTGATCACGTACCCACGCATCGTCCTCGCCTCGGCGTCGCCCAGGCGCGCGGAATTGCTGAGCCAGATAGGCGTCCCCTTCGACGTGCGCCCGGCGGCCATCGCGGAAGAGCACCCAGTCGGGGCGAGCCCCGTCCACGCCGCCGAACACGTGGCCCGCGACAAGGCGGCCGCAGTCGCCGTCCTGACGACGGACTCCAGACCGGTCCTCGGCTCGGACACAGTCGTGGTCCTCGACGGCGAGGCGCTCGGCAAGCCGGAGGACCCGCGCGACGCCCGCGAAATGCTCGGCCGCCTCGCGGGGCGAACGCACACGGTCGCCACCGGCGTCGCTCTGGCGTGGGATGCCGCCGCGTCAGGCGAGTCGTGGGTAGTCGAGACCGAAGTCACGTTCCGCGACCTACGTCCTTCAGAGATAGACGCCTACGTCGCGTCCGGGAGGCCCATGGACAAGGCCGGCGCGTACGGCATCCAAGAGGATGCGGCGGCGTTCGTGGAACGCGTAGACGGCTGTTACTACGCGGTGGTCGGATTGCCCTTGGCGCGCCTGTCGCGTTGGCTCCTCGCCTGGAACGAGGAGCACGGCGCATGAAGATCGTGATCGCCCCCGACTCGTTCAAAGGTAGCCTCACGGCCAAGCAGGCCGCGGACGCCATCGCCACGGGTTTCCAGCGCATCTATCCCGACGCCGTTTACGAACTCATCCCCATGGCCGACGGGGGCGAAGGCTCGGTGCAGTCACTCGTTGACGCCACCGGCGGCCGGCTCGCGTCCGCCGGTGTTACGGGCCCGATGGGCGCACCGACCGACGCGGTGTTCGGCATCCTCGGCGACGGCAAGACCGCCGTGATCGAGATGGCCGCCGCCTCGGGTCTCACGCTCGTGCCTCCCGACGAGCGCGACCCTATGCGCGCGACAACCTACGGCACGGGCGAACTGATAGCGCGTGTTCTCGATGAGCAGGTGACACGCCTCATCGCGTGTATCGGGGGAAGCGCGACGAACGACGGCGGCGCCGGCATGGCGCAGGCGCTCGGCGTGCGGCTCACTGACGTAGACGGCGCCGACATCGCTTGCGGGGGCGGCGGACTCGCGGCGCTGCATCGCATCGATGTGGCCGGCGCGGATCCACGCCTGGCGCGCATCGACACGATCGTCGCATGCGACGTCGCCAACCCTCTGACCGGCCCGGACGGTGCGTCCGCTGTGTACGGCCCACAGAAGGGGGCGACGCCCGACATGATCGCGGCCCTCGACCGGAATCTCGGACGGTTCGGGGAGGTGATCTCTCGCGACCTCGGCATTGATGTCTCGGATGTCCCCGGCGCGGGTGCCGCAGGTGGCCTTGGCGCCGGCATGATGGCGTTCCTCGGCGCGGAGCTGGAGAGCGGCGTGAGCATCATCCTGGATGCCGTGGACTTCGATGCACGGGCGCGTGGCGCATCGCTGTGCATCACCGGCGAGGGCGAGATCAGCCGCCAGACCGCCTTCGGCAAGACGCCGGTGGGAGTCGCCTCGTCGCCATCGCTGCGTGACGTGCCGGTGGTCGCCCTGTGCGGAGCGGTCGCGGACGACGCGGACGCTGTGTACGCCGCGGGCATCGACGCCGCCATGCCGATCGTGCCCGGGCCTGTGGGTCTGGAGACAGCGGTAGCGGACGCGATGGCAATGACCGAAGCCGCCGCCGAACGCCTCGCCCGCCTGGTGAGGGCAGGATCCCGCGTGAGTGTCTCGTAGCTGATGCGACCGGTGTCGTGTGCCAGAGCGCCGAGGCGCGCCGGCAACCTTAGGCCACCAGGGCTGTTTAGTTTTCCATGATGACGCCGATCAGGGCTAGCGCCTCTCGAGG
>JABGQA010000034.1 GCA_018644665.1 Candidatus Poribacteria bacterium | reverse complement strand
CATTGGGGAAGCCCGGGCCCGCGTGACTGACGACCTCGCCGCCGGATCGAACTAGCTCGCCGTCAATCCAGAACGCCTGCTCGCCGTCCGAGGCCCCTACATCGTTCGTCGTCACCATCATCTCGACGCATATCCAACGGCCTCTGTCGACCTTCGGCCGTTCGACGTCCGTGAGGAACGGCGTGCCCCAGTAGTTCCCGTCGCCGTGGACGTGCATGCCCTGCCAGTAGGTGTAGAAATCCCAGGCCCATTCGTCGCCGTACGGCTCTACGCCGGTGGTGAATCGCTTCGCGCCGTCGGGGCGCGTGCCGGCGCCGCCCTGGGGCCATGGGGTCGGGGGATCGAACCCTCCGAGGTGCGTGCCGAAGTGGTGGATCTTCGCGCAGTCAGGATCGAACTTCACGTATGTGCGGGCGAACACGCGATCGTGTCCCGGCAGCAGTCGTCGATAGAGCTGCCCGCCGGTTCCCTGGCCGCCGACATGCGTCACGAGGAGCGATTGTCCCTCGCCCGTCGGCGTGTCGTCCGACAGGGACATGATGTCGGGGCCGCCGACGCTGTCCCACCGCTGTTCCAGCTCTCCTACGGCCTCGACGGCGAAGTCCTCGACGAAGACCACGCTCGCGTGCTCGTCGATCCCGACATCGCCCGGGTGGGACGCTGCGATTCCGACGCCGCCCTCGGGCAAGCGTGTCTCGGGCATCACCGGTTGGCTCCCTATGACCAGGCACGCCACGCAGATTACCAGCACGGCCCGCATCGGTAGTCGTGTACTCAGCGCTCGTTTATCCACGCCTCGATAGCGCCGCCTGTAGACGCCCGATCGTTCCAGTTCGCGCCATATATATCGAGACATCCTGTGCTGCCAATGTCCGTAAGAGCTATGTTGTGGGAGCCGGTGGTCGCGACGACATGCTTGACCCACTCGCGGCCGTGCCCCTGGTTCACGTAGACCGCGACTTCCTGCGGCGCGGTCGCCTGGTGCATGTTCGCGACGACGATGTCGAGATGGCCGTTCCCGCTCATGTCGCCGATGCCCATGCCGTGTGCGTGGTCGTGTTCGGGTTCCAGCACGTGTTCGGTCCAATCTGGCGCCTCGTACCACGCCAGCAGTCCCGAGCCCTCGGCGGGCGAGAGGACGATGTCGAGGAGGCCGTTTCCGGTCAGATCGCCCGCCTCGACGACTACGTCACCGTCCGTCCAGTTCTGCTCGAAATGCGCGACGGGCATGAACAGGTGCTCGACCCACTCGCCGGTGAGGATGTCGCCGGGGTTCTCGTACCAGCGTCCGCCGATGATGACGTCCGGGCGGCCGTTGCCGTTCACGTCGGCGACCTTGAGGCCTTCGCCGTGCGGGCAGGGGAACGTCACGCGCTCCCACGATGTCGGGGAGTGCTGCTTCCAGATGTGGACGTTGTCGCCCATCTTGTGGCCGAAGCCGGACTGATGGCGCGTTACGAGGTCGAGCTTGCCGTCACCGTCGAGGTCTATCGCCGTGACGTCGTGCATGCACGTCTCGCCGGGACTGATGGGCACCTCGCGCCAGGGCTCTGTCGGATCTCCGCCGTGGCTCCTCGGGTTCTGGTACCACATCAAGCCGCCTTGTCGCGGGATGATGACGTCCAGGTTGCCGTCGCCGTCTATGTCGCCGACGCCCATGTCCGTCGTGAAGGAGCCGTCCGCGATGCGGTGCTTGGTCCAGTCTGGATAGCGGTACCAGTACAGCCCGCCGCCGTCGGCGCTGGCGGCGAGCAGGTCTGGGTGACCGTCGCCATCTATGTCGCCCGCGGCCTTGCAGTGCGGATGGCGGGGGTTGTCGCCGTCGATCAGAACGTGGCGGAAGCTGAGGGCGGATCGTGCCATGGGTGGCGCCTTCCTGTCGGTTACGCGCTGCCCGTTCTCGCACGAAGGCGTGGCCGCGTCAACGGAGGGGCGCCGACCGGGAGCCGTCGCAGACGGGTGGCGAAGGACGGTTGCACCGCGGTCGGCGGGTGCTTGGCAGCGTCATAGGAATGGCGCGCTGGTCCAGCGCACACCGGCGCCCCCGCCCTATCGCCCCGCTTCGGCTTCTCTCGCTGCGGCCTTTGCCTCGATAGCGGCCAGTTCTGTCGCGTGCCTGGTGTCTTCAGCCGCGATCATGCGAAGCCAGATGGCGGCTTCCTCACGGACGGGTTCCGATGGGTGAGACTGGCCTTCGCGGAGGAGCGCGTCCGCCCGCGCCCGTTCGGCGTCCGTGATCTCAAGTTCGTGACCCCTGTGCGGCAGATCATCGAGTACCGGGTGTCGGTTCCTAAGCGCGATCCGACCACCGGCGTCCATGCAGAAGCAACCGAGGCCTGCGGGTGATGCCCGGTAAGCCTTCTCAATGGCGTCCAACGCGCGGGCGTCATCCAGTTCGCCTAGCGCAGAAATGAGGGTTCCCGTAACCCCGTCGTCGGGCTTGGCGCCAAGCTCCTCAATCTCCGTCGACAGCCTCTGGATGAGGAATGGGGTGATCTCCGATAGCAGGTCAGGCCGTCCGTCGCCCAGCCTGCCCAGGGCAGTCAGGCCCGAGTGCGCTACTTGCCAGTCCGGCGCAAGAGAGATGCCCATCAGCACCGGAACGCAATCGGCCAGCCTCATACGGGCGATTGAGTGCGCCACGGCCATCCGCACGCGTCCATCCGTTTCGACCGCGGCGCGTTCGGTCAGCAGTTCGAGGGTCCGGGCACGAAGCGCGGCGCCGGCCTCGCCACGCGCGCGGTCTGCGGCCGTCGCGAGCCAGCCGACGGCAGCCTGTCGCATGTCCCTACGCCGGTCGTTGAGGATTGGCACACAGGCATCGAGCACCTCCTCGGAGCCGCCATCGTCTGCCGCCTGCATAATCTCGATGGATATGGTGCGTCGTCGGTCTCCGACTGCGTGCGTGTACTCTTCCACGAGTTCCGCAATCCCCGGCACGCCACTGGGCAGGGGCGATGCGCAGCCCGCCACCAGGGCGGACAGGACCATCACACACGGAGCGCAACCCGTCTGCCATCGGACCGAGTACATGGCGCTTCGTCCAGTTGTCTGACGCTGAATCGGTGCTCATAGTCTATGGTGCCGAGGAGGTCGTTTGGCACTCTCCGGGTGGGTAAGGCTGGCCCTCACGAGCGCGGAGGCGTTCGGTCTGCGCCGGGGCGTCAGGATCGTGCGAGGCGAGGTCGTGGACATCCTACCCGGACGTTCGTGCCGGCGTCGGGCGTGCCACGACCGTTTGTGGGCGGTCACTGATGGTTTGTCACTGAACGCGGCCGGCCGATTACGCCCTTTGCTCCAGCGACTGCCAGCGCCGATCGTGCTCGCCGACGTATTCGGCGAACGGGCGGATGAGCCTGCCGCCGTCCAGTTGTTCGAGCGCGTGCGCGGTCCATCCGGCGACGCGGCTGAGCGCGAAGGTCGGCGTGAACAGTTCCTTCGGCAACTCCAGGGCGTGCAGCACGAGCGCCGCGTAGAACTCGACGTTGGCGCGTAGGCCGCGGCCGGGCTTGTACTCGCCCAACAGACCGACGGCGATGCGCTCGACGTCTCGCGCGAGAGACAGGAGCGGGTCGCCAGCGTTGGCAGCGAGAAGCGGCGCAGCCGCGTGCTCCAAGACCGCCGCGCGAGGGTCGCGCACCTTGTACGCGCGGTGCCCGAAGCCCATGATGCGCTCTCCACGGTCCAGGATGTCGCGGAGGTGACCTTCCGCGTCTGCGGCGCGGCCGATCTCGCGCAGCATGTCCAGAACCGGGCCGGGCACGCCGCCGTGACGCGGACCCTTTAGAGCGCCGAGCGCGCCAGCGACGGCCGAAACGAGGTCCGAGTGCGTCGAGACGATCACGCGCGCGGCGAAGGTCGACGCGTTGAGTCCATGCTCGGCCACGCTGTTCCAGTACGTCTCCAAGACGCGGGCGCGTTCCGCGCCTGGGGCGCTCCCCGTGAGCATGTACAGATAGTTCGCGGCGTGGCCCATCTCCGGCTGAGGCGCGATCGGCGGTCTGTCGTGCAGCATCCGCCAGTATGCCGCGACGATCGTCGGCATCGACGCTACCAAGCGAATTGCGTCCCCCGACGGGTCGTCATCCTTCGAGCCTAGCGTGAGCGCGTCGGTCGCTACTCGGAGCGCGTCGATCACAGGGCAACGCGTCCGCGCGGCGGCCGCCAACAGATCGAGGACGTCCGTAGAGAGCGCGCGGGCGTCCCGAAGCGAACGCGTGAACTCTATCAGCTCCGGGACGGACGGCAGGTGGTCGTGCCACAGCAGGTAGGTGACCTCCTCGAACGATGCCTCCGGCGCCAGTTCCTCGACCGGATACCCGCCGATCACCAGCTTGCCGACCGTTCCGTCGATATGGCTGAGCCGCGTCTGAGCCGCCACCACGCCGTCGAGTCCTGCCGCCATGCGCCATGCCTCCATCCTAGTGAGTCCTCGCTCGCTGCCTTGAGTATGTCTCGGAGCCGCGGTAAGATGTCAACGTTGATCATGTAATCAAGGTATTGGGGCCGTATGGCGCACTTGACAGCCAAGGACGCCGCCGCAGAACTCGGCGTGACCTTGCAGACGCTGTACGCCTACGTCAGTCGCGGACTCGTGCGCTCTGAACCGGCGCCGGGCGGCAAGCGACGCCGACAGTACAATTCCACGGATATCGCGGAACTGAAGAGGCGGCAGGAAAGGAGCCGCAACCCGGTGGGGGCAGTCGAGAACGCGCTGCACTGGGGCACGCCGGTGATGGAGTCGGCCATCACTCTCATATCTGACGGCAGGCTGTACTACAGGGGCGCCGATGCCGTGGACCTCGCCTTCACGGCGCCGCTGGAGCGGGTGGCCACACGCATATGGGAGACCGACGCCGCAGGCGCCGTGAACTTCGACGCGGGCGACACCGCGCATCTTCCGTGGGAGCTGCTTACGTCGATACCGCCCACCGACGCGTTTCAGGTGGCGATCCCACTCGCAGCGGCGAAAGATCTGACCGCATACAGCTTCGATCCCAAGACAGCGGCGCGTGTCGGAGCGCGGATCGTGGGTCTGTTCACGACGATCGCGGCGGGCGGGCGTGACGTAGCCGGCTCGGCGGCCGCAACCCTCGGACGCGCCTGGTCAGTCGACGACGGGAGGTCGCGGAAGTTGCTCGACGCCGCGTTGATCCTCTGCGCCGACCACGAACTCAACGCGTCGGCGTTCACGGCGCGATGCGTGGCATCCACCGGAGCCACGCTCTACGCCGCGGTGAATGCGGGCCTCTCGGCGCTACAGGGGCACAAGCATGGTGGCAGCACCGAGCGTGTGGAGGCGTTATTCACCGAGGTGGAAGCCGTCGACGACCCCACGCGCGTCCTCGCGAGCTACCTCAAGCGGGGCGACCGCGTCCCAGGGTTTGGGCACACGCTCTACCCCGAGGGCGACCCGCGTGGCCGGGCGCTCATCGAGGGCACGCGCGAGCTGCAGGGCGATTCTGTACATGTGACGCGCGCGGATGACTTCGTAGCGACCGTCGCTGGGGCCGTCGGACAGAGGCCCAACATCGACTTCGCGCTCGTGCTGTTGCGGCGTGCGCTGAGCCTGCCTGACGGCAGCGCTCTGACGCTCTTTGCCCTCGGCCGAACCGTTGGGTGGATCGGGCACGCGATCGAGCAGTACGCGACGGATCGGCTCATCCGGCCGAGGGCTCGGTATGTCGGCGTGGCGCCGGACTGAGGGCGCTACCTGTACGCGCGATCGCGGTTCTCAACATCAACGACGTAGACGATACCGCTCGGCGCCTGGAACAACAGCACGCGCCACTTGCCATCACGTAGCCTAGATCCGCCCTCTTCGCCTCTCAGGGCCCGCCAGTCGCCGGCGCCGGTTTCGGCCCAGCGCGCCACCTTCCTCTGCAGCCGTCGTGCGAGTTGGCGATCCTTGGAGGCAAGAGCTTCGTACACGCCTTCGGCCCACTCGAGCGTGACAGGATGCCTCATCAGTCGCGGTCGAGAAGGCGAGCGACTTCCGCATCGGGGATGGTGCGCGCGCTTCCGTCCGCAAGATCGGCGCGGAAGCGGGCCAGCTTGCCCTGTTCGGCAGGCGTGGCGGCAGATTCCTCGCGGGATGTCTCTGCGGAGCCCGGTGCGTGTTCCCAATCCAGGACCATGCGCCACTCACGGACGCGAGCCAGCAGCGCGGCGCAGATCGCGGACGGCATCCCTAGGGCCTCGGCGGTTTCGGCAAGATCCTCCGTGCCAGCGACCAGGCGGCGCGCGGAGGCGTCGAGCTTCGAGTCGATGAGCGCGACTTCAGAGTCGGGAGCGTCAAGGTCGTCGGCGTGGAGGCGTTCGTTCACGCTGTCGAGCAGCTCGAACGCCTCCGCCGCCTGCTCCGCGTAGCGGACAAGCAGCGCGCGCCGATGCTCTAGAGTGGAAACACGAAAGAACGGGGAGACCGTCATGCACGCGTTGTGCACGACGCGTTCAAGGTGCGCGTACGGTTCCATGCCCTGGACGGCGCGCGACTCAGACGCCATGGGTTCTCCCTTCGTCCCGCCCTCCAAAGTATACGATACGGCGGCCATCGGCGCGGGCTACTCGATCCCGAGGCGCTCGAACTGCTCCGCGGGCGCGTCACACTCCCGCATAAGGTCGGTCATGTGGCCGCGCATGCGCGCTTCGGTGGCGGAGTCGTCCAACGGCGCCAACTGGCCCGGGTCCGCTTCCAGGTCGAACAACTGTGTCCCGATCTGATGCACCGGGCTGCGACCCCGGTTCTCGATCTGCATCGTGCGGCAGCCCTTGGTGAACGAGAACGGCTCGGCCAGTTCGATGTTGTCCTGCAGTTCGCCCGGGGAGAACGGAGCGCGCATCCGCGTCGGCATGAGGGTGTAGTCGTACAGCGGACGGTTGTCCTCGCGCTCGGGCGCGCGCATGTACACGTGTCGCCCGTCGGTCACATTCACCTGGTGTCCGAACTGACCGAAGATGGCGGCTTCCCGCACGGGCGCGTCGTTCGCGATCGTGTCGCCCAACGCCTTCCCGAGCATGGACTCCGTCGGCTCTACGCCGAAGTATTCCAAGAGCGTCGGCCCAAGGTCGATGGCGGGCTGCACGAGGCTGTCGCGTCGCTCGCCCTTGGCGCCGCTGCGCGGATCCCAGACGAAGAACGGCGTGTGCGCGATCTCCTGGTAGAAGGGCAGCCAGCACTTCGCCCAGCAGTCGTGCTCACCGAGCAAGAACCCGTGGTCGGTCCATAGGATGAGCATCGTGTCATCCCACAGATCCAACTCGTCCATGAGGTCCAACACGTTCCCGAGCTTGGCGTCGCACATGCTCAGCAACGAGGCGTATTCGTGCTTCATGTGCTCGACCTGCTCGCGCGTCTCCGTCACCTTGGAGTACGGCGGCCAGTCGTGGAGCGGCCCGTCGTAGTCGCTGTAGTGCTCGGGATACAGATCCTTGTACATGCGGTGAGAAAAGAACGGCTCGTGTGGGTCGAACGTCTCGAGCTGGAGGAACCAATTGTCGTCTTCGGCGTTCCTGCGTATGAACTCCACGCCCGAGTCGAACGTCCTCGACTGCGACTGATCGCATTCCC
>JABGQA010000128.1 GCA_018644665.1 Candidatus Poribacteria bacterium | reverse complement strand
ATTCCGTCCTGCTATAGCGGATTGCAGGTACAGGGCACCGCTACCTCCCCACGTAGCACGACCATTGGAGATACTAGCAGCGCCCAGTTCCCCCGGCAAGCCGCGCTACGAGCCGGTCTGCCGCCCGGGCGCCGCGCCTGCGCGGCGAAGGCGTGCAGGCGCGCAATGCTCGCCTTGTGGCGCATCGCGGCCGCTGCCAGAATACGGTCATCCTCGTCGCCACAGCCTTCCGAAAACCGCGCCGCATGACGAACGCCGAAGCCCACACCGATCGAACGGAGATGGCCCACGTCCTGTTCATGGACATGGTGGGCTATTCCCGCCTGCCTCTGGGGGAGCAGAACCGGCGTGTTGGCGCGCTCCAGGACATCGTGCGGGATCTGCCTGCCTACCAACAGGCGGAATCCGACGGCGCGCTTCTGAGCCACCCCGCAGGTGACGGCATGGCTCTCGCCTTCTTGCACGATCCCTCGGCGCCTGCCCAGTGCGCGCTTGAGATCGCGGAGGCCGTGCGATCCCACGACGACCTTCCCTTGCGCATGGGCGTTCACTCCGGCCCGGTCTACCGGGCTGAGGACATCAACCGGACGGCGAACGTGCTCGGCCCCGGCATCAACCTGGCGCAGCGGGTCATGGACTGCGCCGACGCGGGTCACATCCTCCTGTCGTACACGTCGGCGGATGCGCTCCTGCCCCTGGCCGCGTGGAAGGATCGGCTGCACGACCTTGGCGAGACGGAGGTCAAGCACGGGCTAGCGTTGCGTCTGCATAGCCTCGTGGATGGCGATCTCGGCGTCGCGGAACGCCCTGCGCGCGTACGTGAGCACTCCGAGCGGTGGGCGATCGAACATGCGAAGCACAACCTCCCCGCTGCGCTTACGAGCTTCGTGGGCCGCGACGAACAGGTCAGAGAGGTGAAGGGGCGACTGCGCGAGACGCGGCTGCTGACGCTCACCGGCACGGGCGGCCCGGGCAAGACGCGGCTGTCTCTGCGCATCGGCGAGGATGTGCTCGCCGATTATCCCGACGGCGTGTGGTTCGTCGAGTTGGCGTCGATCGCCGATCCCGAGTTGATCCCGACCGCGGTTGCCGCAGTGCTCGATACCCGCGAGTCGGGCGAGGCGCCGCTGATGACGGCGCTCACGCGCTACTTGGCGAATCAGCAGGCGCTCGTCATCCTCGATAACTGCGAACACATGGTCGAAGACGCGGCTAGGTTCGCGCGGGACCTTCTGACGGCATGCCGAGAGCTACGCGTCCTCGCCACGAGTCGTGAAGTGCTGGGCGTGTACGGCGAAGCCACTTGGCGCGTGCCGTCTCTGGCCCTGCCGGATCAGGATGCTGAGGCCGGAGAGACCGACCTACCGCATTGCGAGGCGGTGCGGCTGTTCGTGGACCGGGCGTGCGCCGCGCGTGCCGACTTCGCGCTAACAGCTGAGAACTCCGCGACGGTGACCGCGATCTGCCGGCGCCTCGACGGCATCCCCCTCGCCACAGAACTGGCCGCGGCCCGGGCCCGCGCGATGTCTCTGGGCGACATCCACGAGCGTCTTGACGACCGTTTCCGCCTGCTGACTGGTGGCGGCCGCGCGTCTCCCCGTCGTCAGCAGACGCTTCGCGCCCTCGTGGACTGGAGGTATCGGCTTCTCGATGAAGCGGAGCAGGCGCTGTTCGCGCGTCTCTCCGTCTTCCAGGGCGGCTTCACGCTGGCGGCCGCGGAGGACGTGTGCGCCTTCGGCGATGTCGAGTCGCGGGACGTGATGGATCTGCTCCTGCGGATGGTGGACAAGTCGCTCGTCATCGTCGAGGAAGGCGCCCTGGACGCCCGCTACCGCATGCTGGAGACGCTACGTGATTACGGTCTGGAGCGCAGCATCGACTCGGAGAGGCCGATAATATACGGCGTCGCGACGCAGCGCACTTCTGCGCGAGGGTGCTGGCGCTCCGGTCTGAGTTCGAGGGTCCGAGACAGGTCCAAGTGTTCGACGCCGTTGAGGAAGACCACGACAACATCCGCAACGCGTTGGGGTGGGCGCTGCATGGGGACCGCGTCCACGGGCTCCAGGCGGTCGAGTCGCTGTTCTGGTTCTGGCACGAGCGCGGCTACTGGATCGAGGCGCGCGACTGGCGCGACAGGTATCTGTGCGATCGATCAGGTCTGCCAGCGGCCCTGGTGGGACGCACGTTAACAGGGAGCGTGTTCACCCACGCGCAACTGGGCCTGCATGGGCGCGCCAAGGGCGCGGCGGATGAAGCTAAGAGCATCGCTGCTCAGACCGATGACGCGGAGGGCATGGCTGGGGCCACCTACATGGCTGCCCTCGCCGGCTGGTTCGCGGGCGGCACGATCTCGGCCGCACTCCGTGATCTGGAGGACGCCCTCGAGCGATCTCGCGCGCTGGACCATCGTCCGGGCATCGCGCATGCCCTGGTCGCGATCACGAGCTTCGTGGTCATGAGCCGCGATGTCACGCGTGGCGCACGGCTGAACCGCGAGGCGTCGGCGCTCGCGCGGGAGGTAGGGAATGTAAGCGCGGTGTCGTATCTCGCCTTTTATCAGGGCTGGAACGAGGCAAACCGCCGCAACTTCGACCTCGCCGAGGAGCTTCTGGATGAAGCGTTTGTCCTGCATCGCGCGATAAGGAATCCACATCACCAGGACATCAACCGGAGGCAGCGGGGGTTGCTGAGCGGCGCGAGGGGAGACTATGCCTCTGCGTACGCGTACCACGAGGGACGCATCCCCCTATGCCGGCGTCTGGCCCAGTCGGTGAATCTCGCACAGACCTATACATGGACCGGGATGTGGGCCCGCATGCTGGGGAGGCACGCGGACGCCGATGCCCACTACGCCGACGCCACGGCCCTCTACACGGAACTCCGCGCCGACCGGGGACGCCTGCCGATCGACCTTGCTCGTGCGGATCTCTGTCTCGCGCAGGAAGATGCCGCCGGGGCCACTGGGCATCTCATGTCGGCGTACGCTGCGTTGGGCAACGCGGAACCCCACCACACCGGCAGCGGGCTGCTATGCGTCGCGCGGTTGTCACGGCTCAACGGATCGCCACAGCTCGCTTGCAGGCTGCTCACATACGTCGATGAACGGCGCAGGTCGGCCGGAACCGAGTTGGACCCGCTGTGGCACTTGGTGCGCGTGCATGAGGACCTCGCGGACGAACTCCGGCGCCAACTACGCAAGGACGTGACCGTCGAAGAGTACTCGGCGGCAACGGAGGCGGGTCCGCGCATGAGCCCGGACGAAGCGATGGCGCTCGCCCGAGGGCAGCTCAACCTCTAGTGCGCTACGATGTCGCAGTCGCCGGTCGGCGCCCCGTCAACGGCCCTTGAGCCAGGCCCAGACTACAGAGTGTCCCGCAGTCGACGTCACCGCGGGCGATCCGGGACCGAAGGCCGTCGGCATGCCTGCCATCGCCCCCGCCGTCAGACGGTCAGACCGGCCGCCATCCTTTTGCACCATGTAGATGTCGCTCAGGTCGAGTTCCGGCCCCGATGCGAACACGATCGCGCTGCCGTCCGATAGCCACGACGGCCAGCTATCTCGTCCGCGTTCGTGCAGTCGCGTTGGGTTCGCTCCGTCCGCGTCCATCCTGTAGAGCGCGCTGTCGCCATCACGGTTCGAGATGAACGCGATCTCCGTCCCATCGGGGGACCATGCGGGCTGACCGTCCGAAGCGGGGTGCGGGCCGACGGCAGCGACGTTCCCGCCGTCCGGGTCCATCGCCATGATGTCGCGCCCATCGCGGAAGAGGGTGCGGCTGCCGTTGGGAGACCACGCCAGTCGGATCTGGCTTCCACGGCGCAGGAATCGATCCCCGGCGCCGTCGACGCCCACGGTGTAGAACCCGATGGGGTCGACATCACGCCACGAATGGTACACAACCGTCTGGCCGTCAGGTGACCACGCTGGCGAGCCATCGATGAACTCCTGTTCCTTCAGTCGTCGCTTGACGCCCTCCGGCCTGTAAAGGTTGATCCCCTCGCGCGCCGTGTCTACCGCGATGTACCGGCCGTCGGGAGACCATGTCGGGCAGGTCGAGCTCACGCCATCCGTAAGCAAATGGAAGTCTTCCATGCGCTCGTCCGTGACGTAGACTTGATGCGATCCGCCCCGTGAGGACACGACGGCGAGGCGTGTCCCACGCGGCAGGGCGGCATGTGTCGCTTCCGCGAACGCGATGAGCAGCACGGCGGCCGTGATCGTCGCGAAAGCACGGGCGTATCCGGCGTCGCTGTCCACGATCCGTCCTCCCTGGCGCGCGGCCCCCATGTGTCTGGAACTGTCTCCTGGAATATACGGCACGCCGGATAGGTCCGGCGCGTCGAGCCCGGGCGCACATCGCCTTGATGCCGACGCCGTCGCCTGCAACACTGAGGCTAGCGACCCGACACGCCGCGCCCGGACATCGACCAGAGAGGACACCATGGCCACGGTTGTACACGTGACTCACGAAGCCACGCACAAGATCGGGGGCATCGGCGCGGTCCTGGAAGGTCTGCTGACGTCGCACGCTTACCAGAATGCCATCCACCGGTCGATCCTGGTGGGACCGTGGTCTCTGGGGACGTCGCCCGAGGAGCGTCTGGGGGCAGCGGGCTCGCGGATTCTATACTCCGTGTGCGACGGCATCGACGAAGGCGGATGGCGTCGCGTATTCCGGCCCGTCGAGGAGGCATATCAAGTCTGGCTCACCTACGGGACGCGCCCGTTCCGGGACATGGCGACCGGCGCCACGATGGACGCGGAGGTGCTTCTCGTAGAGACGTCCACGCTCAACGCGGCCCGCTACGACTACCAGAAGGCCACGTACTACCAGCGCTTCGGGATCGCCTCGGGCGACTACGAGCACGAGCCCGACTACGACCTGTGGATGCGCATCGCCGAGCCGGCGTACGGCGCCGTGATGGCGATGACGGAGGACGACGACAGGCCGGTCACCTTCATCGCCCACGAGTACATGGGCATGCCGACCGCGCTTAAGGCGGTTATGGAAGATGAAGAGGACGTGTACACCGCGTTCTATGCCCACGAGGTGGCGACTGTTCGCCCACACGTCGAAGCGCACCCTGGCCACGACACGCGCTTCTACAACGCGATGGCAGAGGCGCGTCGGCACGGTCTCTTTATTGAGGATGTCCTCGGGGATCAGTGGGCCGCGTACCGACATGCGCTCATCGACCGCGCGCAGTTCTGCGACGCCGTCTTCGCTGTTGGTGACCGCGTCGTCGAGGAGTACGAGTTCCTCAGCCCCGCGTGCGCGGAGGCGCCCATCTCGCTCGTATACAACGGCATCCCGTCGGCGGACATCACCTTGGCGTCGAAGCAGGCGTCCAAGGCCCGACTGGCGCAGTACTGCGAGAACCTACTCGGATACACGCCCGACCACGTGTTCACGCACGTCACCCGACTGGTGATGAGCAAGGGCCTCTGGCGCGATCTGCGCGTGTTGGAGCATCTGGACAAACACTTCGATGAAGCGGGCAGGTCCGGCGTCCTGTACGTGCTGTCGACCGAGATCGGCCCGGGTCGTCCAAGTGACGCGGCCCGCAGCATGGAGGCCGAATACGGCTGGCCCGCCGTGCATCGCGAAGGCTACCCAGACCTGACGGGCTTGGAGGTGGACTTCTACCGCTCCGTCGTCACGTTCAACGCGCAATCGCGTGCGATTAAGGTGGTGTTCGTGAACCAGTTCGGGTGGTCACGCGACCGCTGTGGCGCGCGGATGCCCGAGGACATGGAGTTCATGGACATCCGCAAGGGCTCGGATGTGGAATTCGGTATGTCGGTCTACGAGCCGTTCGGCATCGCGCAGGTCGAGCCGCTGAGCTTCGGCGCCATCTGCCTGATCTCGAACGTGTGCGGGTGCGCGGGCTTCGTGGCGAGGGCCACCGACGGCGAGGACGTGCCGAACGTGTTAGTCGCCGACTACACGGACCTCGGCTCGGGGTACACGGGCGTAGACGGCGTGACGCACATCGGGTGGGCAGAACGCGACGCCATCGAGCGGCGGAACACTGTCGACGTTGCCAAGGCGCTCTACGAACGGCTCCCCACGACGGACGCTGAATCCGAGACCATGCTGAAGCGAGGGCGGGAGATCGCGCGGGGGATGAGTTGGGACGTAGTCACCGAGGACTATTTCCTGCCGGGCCTCGCGCGGGCGCGCGAATCGCGCGCATGACCCAACAGTACGTCCGCGTACGAGCCTGCGGCGTATTCCGCCGAGGCACTGAAGTCCTGCTGATCCGACAATACAACGACGTCGGGGTCGCCCGGTACATGACGCCCGGCGGCGGCGTGGATTACGGCGAACGCGTCGAGGACGCGGTCCGCCGCGAAATGCGCGAGGAAGTCGGCGTCCAGGTATCCGACGCACGGTACATCGGGATGTTCGAAACCCTGGGCAGAACGCCCGAGGGACATCTGGCGCACGGGATCTCGCTCGTATACGAAGTGGTGACGCAGGACGAGGCGATCTACCTGCGGGATACCGTCGCTGTCGACGACAACTGGCTGCCGTTCACCGCAGTGTGGATCCATCCGGCCGATGTTCCTGGCGGAACATCGGATGTGGCCGGCGGTCTGCCGAGGGTTCTGGCGTCTATGCCGGACGAACCGCTTGGCAAGTAGACGTCGGCCCCCTGCACCAACCCGCAATGGCGCGTACGCGTGGAGATTGGGACGCATGAAGATCACCGACCTCAAAGTCTACCGAATGGCCGCGCCGACTGGCGGCAGCACAAATTGGACGTTCGTCCGCATTGAGACCGACGAGGGCATACACGGCATCGGCGAGGCAAGTCTGCAGTACAAGGACGACGCGCTCGAGGCGGAGTTGCTCGACTTCCGCAAGTACCTGATCGGCAAGGATCCCTTCCGCATCGACCACATCTGGACATCCCTGTATCGACGGGTGACGTGGTCCGGCGGCGCGGTGACCATCAGCGCCATAAGCGCCATCGACCTTGCGTTGTGGGACATCAAGGGGAAGGCGCTCGGCGTTCCCGTTTACGAGTTGGTGGGCGGCGAGTCGCACGACCGCATACGGATATACGCTAACGGCTGGTTCGAAGGCGCGGACGGCCCGGAGTCGTATGCTGAGAAAGCAGCGGCGGCAGTCGCGGACGGCTATACAGCGATCAAGCTCTACCCATTCTCCGGGACGCAGGGCGCGGGGCAGGACAGGCTTTCACGAGGAACCGCAGTGGTGGCGGCCGTGCGCGAGGCGGTCGGGCCGGACATCGAGATCGCCATCGACATCCGCGCGCGGATGAACATGTGGAGCGCGCGCCGCGTGGCGCAACGCCTCGAGCCGTACGACATCGCGTGGCTAGAAGAGCCAGTGATGTTCGACAACGTGGACAGCATCGCGCAGTTGGCGCGGGAGGTGAGCGTCCCCGTGGCGACGGGCGAGCAACTCTATACGCGGTGGGAATTCCGCGCGCTGCTGGAGCAGAATGCCGTCGGCATCATACAGCCGGACATCTGCCACGCGGGAGGCATGTCCGAGCTTCGGAAGATCGCGGCGATGGCGGAGACCTACTACGTGATGGTCGTGCCGCACAATTCCAACGGACCCATCTCCACCGTCGCCAGTCTGCATCTGGATATGTCCATACCGAACTCCTACCTGCAAGAGGTGTTCGTGAACTGGCTGCCCGTGTACGACGAGGTGCTGACGAACCCGTTGGTGATCGAGGACGGACAGTGCCGTCCGCCCGACGGGCCGGGGTGGGGCACGGACATCGACGAAGACGCGTTGGCGCAGTACCCGCCGGCGGCTTACACACCGGTCGCGTCGGAGCCGTACCTCCAGTTCTAACGTTCTACGGGCCGCCGCCGGCGCTCAGTGCATCTCGGCCTCGCACGTGCCGATGCCCGGCCGGTAGTAGTTGAACTGCACGTTGGGATGATCGGCCAGCAGGCTCATCGGCACCGATGCGTCGGCGAGCCCCCTGGATATCATCAGCGCGGTGAGGCGCATGCCGAATGGGTTGTCGTGCCTGCCTGCCTGCCAGATGGAGACTTTCTCGGCCTTCCACGTCTCCACGGGCCCGACCGTCGCCGCTTGCGCGGGCACAAGGGCGACCTGTCCGCCTCCACTCGTGCGCGCGTTCTGTATCACGGTCATTGGGTGCAGGTCCGTAACACGCGTCGCGAGCTTCCGGTACTGCTCTGGCGAAGGCGGCTGATCCATGTGTTCGCCCGCCCTCTTAGGCGGGTCGTTGAACGCCCAATGCTTGACCTCGCCCTGACCGCCCTGCATGACTACGCACCGCACCTCATCGAAGCTGCGCGAGAAGGCTCCCAGATCACCGGTCGGGAAGTGCAGGTTGGCCGGCGCCATGCGGAGTTCCGGGCGGATGCGGTTGAAGCATAGGTCCATGTCGGCCTTCGCGAACGACAGCGGGTGATCCGTAGACACCGGCGCGCCGTTCTCCGTCCACTCGTCCATGCCCCAGAAGTGCGCGTGCGTTAGGTCGAGGTCGAGCTCGTTGACGAGACGCGCGACGAGAGGAAGCTGCTCTGTGGGGCCGACCGGCCCGCAGATGCCCGCCGGCCTGTCGGCCGTCGCCAGACGCCACGCGGCGATGTACTCGAGCGCCTCCGCCAGGTAGAAGTCCTCGAGCGTCTCGTAGAACCGGACCTGAAACCCATCGCGTGTGAGGCCCAGGAGGTCGTCGGCCGAGAGCGCGGCGGCTTCGCTCAGGACGTCATCGTGGAGCGTCGTGTAGTCCCACCAGTCCGGGGCCACCTTGCTGATAGGTCGTGGCATTGAGTCTCTCCTGATTCCAAGTGGGCGCGCTCACGCGAGGGCGTTTGAGCAGAATTCGGCGAGGACGTCGTTCCGCGGGTAGGCGTGTCCCCGGTGCTGCACGAACGCCTCGGCGAAGTCGCGCCCGACCTGCTCGCCGCGGAACGCCGCGTGCCGCTGCATCGCGTCGATGTACTCGTCCATGCCGTGGTGCGCCCGCAACCATTCGCGTTGGCTGCCGTGGCAGGCCAGCATCTCCGCCTTGCGGTCCATGTGGCCCGTGACGTCGATGAC
Source organism: Candidatus Poribacteria bacterium (assembly GCA_018644665.1). Classification (GTDB taxonomy): domain Bacteria; phylum Poribacteria; class WGA-4E. Next base: position 39,643 of record JABGQA010000128.1, on the reverse strand, counting down.
GGTCGTGGGCTCCACCTCCCGCCCGAGAGGATCGACGCCCTCCATAGGGTCGCAATAGTACAGATGCGGAACCGTCGACGCATCGTGTCTCGGGCGCGTGGAGATGTTAGGGGCTCCGTAGATGAAGCTGGCGTTCCTCGCCAGCAGCGACGCCACCTCATGGTCCACCATGTAGTCGCGAGGCGCGTGCGTGAAGACCAGACTCGGGGCGACGACGCGAAAGACGTCGACAGCCTTGCGAATGGTGGGCTTGTCGTAGACCACGAGGCAATCGCGTTCGTCGAGGCAATGGTACGTGCCTCCGAGCAGGTCGGCTGCCGCCGCGGCCTCCTCGGTACGCCGATGGCCGATCGCCCACGGCGATTCGGTCATCGTGCCGCAGTCTCCGCTGGTCGCCGTCGCAACGTGGATGGACCACCCGGCGTCCGCCAGGCGAGCCATAGTACCGCCGCACATCAGCTCCATGTCGTCCGGGTGCGCCATAAACGCCAACGCGACGCCGTGGCCATCGTGTGCCATCGTATTGCTCCCTTCCCTCTCGGCCTGCCCGCCGGGGCCCTACGGTCGCAGGTTCGCCCTCGCCGCTGCAAGGATGGCGTCAATCCCGCGCTGTGTGTCGGAGTCCGGCGCGTATTCATGCGCGCGGCGGATCTCACCGATCAGGGCGCGGGCTCGTTCACGGGCTGTCCCGCCACCCTCGGCCTGCCTCACGTTGAGGAAGCGGCGCTCGAAGAGCCTGGGGCGCCAGTAGACGTCCCCATGCCCCCCCCGCGGTCGTCCGCAGCCCACGAAGGTTCCTCCTGAGCGCCCGGCGCCATATCCCGGCGGTAAGCATCGGACGAGCAATCGGCATCGGGCCTCGCGCGATCATCCCGACGTGTTCCATGATCCTGTCGTACAGCAACTGGTCGGGACCGAAAACCTCGTCAAGGCCAGTATTCCCGCATCTCCAAAGCGGCGCGATTCCGGCACTTATCAGTGAGCTGCCGCTGCTCGAAGGGACGTGGGTCTGTGACCACGAAGGCGTCGGTACCTATTGGCTCACCGTCCCGGACGGCCGGCGGCCCCGTGCGAATCGGTCGCGCGGGATGCCGGAACGCCATCTCCCCGAACATAGCCATGAAGTGACGCCGCCTCCAGGCGCGGCCCACGCGGGGGGACGGCGACGTGCTATGTTGTGTGCGGAGCGCGTTCCGCACATCGGCGTCGGCGCCGTGGAGGATCATGGCGCGGTCACGGCGGCACAGAGGACCCGCGACGGATGAAGACGACACTATCGTCCCGCGAGCGCATGGTTCTGGCGATCGACCACGAGGAAGCGGACCATGTCCCGCTGACGCTGCATCCGTTCGGGTGGAACCCGCCACGGGGCCTGGAATCCGACGATGCGTTCGAACGCGTAACGAAGTTCCTCGCGTTCGGGCTCGATGACACCGTGGCGGTGAACCCGCCCTCGCGGCACCACCCGGATGTCACGACCCGCTCGCGTAGAACGGCCCCACCTGGCGAACCGTACCCGCTCCTTCACAAGGAGTACGAGACGCCCGAAGGCACAATGCGCCAGGTCGCGCGGCAGACGGAGGACTGGCCCCACGGCGACGACGTCCCGGTCACAAGCGACCACAACATCCCTCGCTCGACGAAGTTCCTGGTAGAGTCCGAGGCCGACGTTGAGAAGCTGCCCTACCTGTTCTGCAGCCCGGACAAGGCACAGCTCGTGGCGTTCCGCGAGGAGGGCCGCGCGACCCAACGCTTCGCCCAAGAGCAGGGGGTGATGATCGAGGGGAGTTGTGGAGGGTTCGGCGACTACGCCGCGTGGTTCATGGGGCTGGAGAACCTCATGATGGCGATGTACGACCGGCCCGCATTCGTGCATCGACTGCTCGACACGATCCTGGAATGGGAGATGCGCGGCCTCGGTATCCTGCTGGACTGCGGCGTGGCGGACATGGTGGTGCACCGTGGGTGGTACGAGTGCTCGGACTTCTGGTCTCCGCACCTGTATCGGGAGTTCATCGCTCCACGGTTGGCGAGGAAGATCCAGGTCGCACACGAGGCGGGAGTACGGTTCGGCTACATCATGAGCACGGGCATCATGCCTCTCCTGGACGTGTTTCGGGAGCTGGACTTCGACGTGCTGATCCACGTCGATCCGGTTCAGGGCGGGGTGGACCTCGCGCGGCTCCGCGAGTCGATAGGTGACCGTATCTCTGTGTGGGGCGCGATGAACGGCCCCGTGACCCTTACGCAGGGCAGCAGAGACGACATACGGGACGCCGTGACGCACGCCGTCTCCACCCTCGCGCCGGGCGGAGGTTTAGTCCTGGAGCCGGCCGACTGCTTGACGGAGGACATACCAGCGAAGAACGTGTTGACGCTTGTCGAGAGATGGCGGGAGATCGCGACCTATCCGATCCAGGTGTGACGCACCCTACATCGGCGCGCGGCCCTGGCGTTCACGCATAGCGGCAGGAAACACGCCTGGCGGCAGCGCCGGGCAGTCTGTGCATAGGAGATCGTGCGGATGATGGACGCCCCGTCGAGCGGAGGCCGACACACGCTGGACCTAAGCGGACAGCAGTGGCAGATGGAGGGGATTCGACCGGGTCAGGGGGTCGAGGAGGGCTTCCACGAGTACCACGGCGAGACCTGCGCGAGCACGTACAACTGGAACGGCGCCGAGACTCCCGGCGACGTGTACACCGACCTGTGGCGCGCGGGCGTGATCGACGACCCGCACTACGGCCGGAACGGCATGAAGGCGAAGTGGGTCCTGGAACGCGAGTGGTGGTATCGCCGCCAATTCCGCGCGCCGGCCGAGTGGGACGGCAAGGTCGTCCGGTTGATCTTCGAGGGGGTCGACTACTCATGCGACGTCTGGCTCAATGGCACGTATCTCGGCCATCACGAAGGCATGTTCTCCCCGTTTGAGTTCGACGTAGGTCCGCTACTCCGGCACGACGACGGGCGAGCGCAGAACGGCCTGGTCGTTCGCCTGGACCCGCCACCGCGCCTCTACCGCAACGTCGCCGGCCGGAAGTTCGGGTGGCACGGGGACTACTGGCGCACGCTCGTCCCGATGGGCATCTGGAGGCCCGTGCGGCTGGTTGCTACCGGGGCCGTGTCGATCGACGACGTGTACGTTCAGAGTGCAATCCACGACCACAGGTCCGCCACCGTCACAGCGCAGGTCACCCTCGCCAATCACGGGCCTAAGGAGGCATCGGCGCGGCTCAGCGCGGTGATCCGTGGGAAGACGTTCGCCGGGGAGCCCCACGCGGTTGAGCTGACGGTACATTGTCCTCCGGGAGCTGCCGAGGCGACGCTCTCGGCGCGCATCCCTGACGCGCAGCTCTGGTGGCCCAGGGACCTCGGCGAGCCGCACCTGTATACCGTCGAAACGGCGGTCACAGTAGGTGAGGGCGAGCCGTCCGACGCGGTGGCGACGACGATCGGGCTGCGTGAGATTCGCATGGAGCGGAATCCGGGCTACACGGAGGAGGAGGTCGACCACCCGTGGACGATGGTGGTGAACGGGAAGCGCATCTTCCTGCGCTCGGCGAACTGGGGCGGCCCGCCCGACATCTTCTACGGCCGCAATAGTCGCGAGAAGTACCGGGCGCTCGTCGAGCTAGCGCAGGACGCCAACATCAACAACCTGCGCATCTTCGGATGGCATCCGCCGGAGATCGACTACTGGTACGAGCTGTGCGACGAGTTGGGCATCACGGTCTGGCAGGATCTGATCCCGTTGGCGTCCGTCAGCTTGCCGGAAGACGAGGAGTTCCGCGACGCGACATACGCCGAAGCCGTCGCCGTGCTGAAGCGGCTGCGGAACCACCCGTGCCTGGCGCTGCTCGAAGGCGGCGAGGAGATGTTCTACGGGACGCAAGGGCTCGAGTATAACGCCGAGTTCCTCCTGGGCCTGGGCGAGGCGATCCGCCCACATACGTCGCTCGAGTACATCCCGACATCGCCGCTGCACTGGCCGCCCATCGTGCAGGAACTCGGCCTCGGCGGTCCGAAGGACAGCGCGCACACGCACGAACTGTTCTATACCGTCGGTCACAAGCTCATGGAGGACTCGATCCCCGAGTGGGACTACGCGGCGATCCCGGAGTTCGCAGTGAGTTCGGCCCCGTGCGTCGAGAGTCTGCGGCAGTTCATCCCACCCGACGAGATGTGGCCGCCTGGGCCGAGTTGGGGGTACCACTGGGCGGATCTCGACGTGTTTCGCTCGCTGAACTACCAGGTTTTCGGCGACGAGCGCACTGGGTCGGTAGACGAGTTCGTCGAGGCTACGCAGATCGCCCAGGGCACGATCTTTCAGTTCGGCATCGAGCACATGCGTCGGCGGAAACCGAAGTCCAGCGCCATCTCCATCTGTCACTTCATCACGTACGCGCCCGACATGAAGTGGGGGATCGTCGACTACTTCCAGACGCCGAAGATCTCTCACGAGTTCGTGAAGCGCGCCCACCAACCCGTCCTGGCATCACTGCGGTACGCGAAGCGGCGCTGGGCGCCCGGGGAGGCGTTCGAGGCAGAGGCGTGGATCGTCAACGACCTGCACGAGACGTTCGCCGATTGCACGCTGAGCGTCGTCATCGTCGGCGCTCAGGGCCCCCGCACAGAGTGGGCCCACGCGGTGGCGGACGTTCCTGCGGACAGTTCGGCTCCATCCGCCTCGGTCGAGTGGACGGTCGAAGGCGAGCCGGGCGAGACGTTCGAGGTCGCGTTGACGCTACGTTGCGCCGACGGTGGCGTCCTGTCTGCGAACCAGTACGCGCTGCTCGTAGGAGACCAGGAGGCGGCGCGCGTGGAATGCCGCGAGCGCGCTGAGCGATTCCAGGCCATCAAGCGTGGATTCGGCACGGCGGACTACTACCGGTTCTACCCGGACCTGTCCGGGGAGGATCGCGCGCGTAGGATCGGGGACGATCCCCCGAAGGCGCTCGCGCCGTTGTCGGACACACCCGTCGGTGGATCGCGCGGATAGGCGCAGTAGGGAGCCGGCCGGCTTCACTCAGCGGGGGTCGTGCCACACTAGCGGCTCTCGTACGTCGGTGCGACACTCGCCCATCTCCGTAGTGGGTCGACCAACCGGCCAAGCCAACATCGGATAGGGAAGCGTGCATGAGGGGACCTTGGGTCGTCGCGCCCGGCGCCGCTATCCGCGGCACGTGCCGCCACCTATCAGGACAGTTCCACAGACATCGAGGCGCGCATCGACGACCTGCTATCGATGAGGACCTCGACGAGAAAGCCGCGAGGTCCGCCGGGGCAGGCTTCGACACCGTTCCGAACGAGCGTCTGGGCATTTTGGCGATCCCAATGGCGGACGGCGGGGTCGATGTGCACGTGCGGGAGCCTGGCCTCCTGTCGTCGCGATCCAGCATCCGGTCGTTTATAGGGAGCCTGGCGGCGAGGCAGGCTCCACTGGGCGCATTGCCCGATCTGTGTCCCGGACACTACACTTCTTGGGCGTTCTCTACCGTCCTGGACTGACCACGCGAGCATTCAGTGCGCATCATCACGCGATATGTGCTCCGGGAATTCGCCCTCTACTTCTTCATGGCTCTCGCTGCCACGACTTCCCTGCTGGTCCTTCGGCGCATCTTCCTTCTGACGAAGGAATTCGTGCGCAAAGACGTCAGTCTCTGGTACATGGCGGAGCTGGTCGGCTATGTGCTTCCCGGGATTCTCGTCCTGGCCATCCCGATCGCGCTGCTGGTAGGGATGCTGATGGCCCTGGGGCAGTTGGGCTTCACCGGTGAAATCACCGCCATGCGCGCGAGCGGCATCGGCGCCCACCAACTCATCCTGCCGGTCGCTCTCGTGGGGGCGGCGTTCACGGTCCTCGACTACTTCCTCATCGACTACGCGGTGCCGTGGGGCAACACGGAGCATCTGAAGCTGCGCACCGACATCGCCCGCCAGAATCCAGCGATGATTCTGGAGGAGGGCACCATCATGCGATCGCTCGAGACCGCGGGGATCGTGTGGTTCTACGAGCGGACGGACCCCGTCTCGGGTCGTCTGCTCAACGTGCGCGTTTGGGACGACTTCCGCGATGGGCATCCTCGGTTCAGCCTGGCCTCTGAGGGGACCGTCGGCTTGCACGAGGGACGCGGCGCGCTGACGTTGCTGAACGGCGTCTCCTACGAGCGCGAGTCGGACCAGTTGACAACCGTCGTCAGGAATCGCTTCGCGCGCGAGATCATCTACATCCCGCTGGAGGAGGACGTCGAGCGTTCTACCAAGTACGCGTTCAAGCACTACCGCGCGATGAGCCAGAAGACGCTCAACGCGGAGATGACAACCATACGCGAACGGCTGGCCAAAGAGACATCGGACATCATGCGCGGCAGCATGGAGCGATCGCACCGACGCGCCGCCGTCGAATGGCACAAGAAGTTCACCATCCCGTTCGCGTGCCTCGCGTTCGCGCTCGTGGGCGTTCCGATGGGGGTCATCACGCGACGTAGCGGCTTCATGGTCGGGCTGGTGTACGGGCTGCCGCTCATCATCGTGTACTACGCCGTCCTTCGAGTCGGTGAGACGGTGGGCGCAGCAGGCTCGATGGCTCCCTGGCTTGGGGCATGGCTGCCGAACTTCCTCGTCCTTGTCGTCGCGGGCTCCCTGACACGTCAGATGCTGCGCCGATGATTGCCGACCTCCTACTTTACGTCATCCTGCCCTGCGTGTTGCTCGGCCTGGCCGTGGCGTACGCGCCGATGTCGATATTCGACCGGTACGTGCTGCGCAAGTTCTCCACGCTCTTCCTTGCCGCGTTCTCGTTCGAAGTCGCGCTCATCCTTACCATCCGCCTGAGCGACCGTGAACTCGGCAACATGTTCCTCGACCCGAACGCCTCCGTGATGGCGGCCTTCAAGCTGTTCGCGCTCCATGCGCCCGCGCGCGTGATGGAGGTGGTTCCGTACGCGGGAATCCTGGGCGCGTTCCTCACGATGGGCAGCTTGCTCCGCGCGAACGAGATCACGGCGTTTCGGGCGTCGGGTACGAACCTGCTGCGACTGGTGACTCCGATCGCCATCTTCACCTTCGCGTGCTGCGTCATCGCGCTTGTCTTCACCGACCGGATAGTGGCTCCCGCTGCCCACGCAGCCGCGCAGATGGGGCAGACACGGAAGGTAGAAAGCGACCAGCACATCGTCTACCGCGAGTCGGGCGGGGCTCTCTGCTTCATCGCGCAGTTGAATGTCGCCACCGGCAGCGCGTACAAGCTGACGTTCTACGAGATGAGCGGCGGCGAACTACGCAACGAGATCTACGCCCGCACGGCCGGCTGGACCGACGCGTCCTGGGAGCTGAAGGGTGGGTGGCAACGTCGGTACGACACGGACGGGGGCAGTTCCCTCGAAGCGTTCACGCTCCTGCACCGACCTTTGGACACCGATCCGGCCACCTTAATTGCGGCTGCGAGCAAGCCAGAGGAGATGACGTTCGCCGAACTCCGGGAGGTCATCGCGTTCAAGCGACGCGCGGGGTTCCCGGTGCGTCGAGAGATCGTGCGGTTCCATCACAACATCGCGTATTCATTCGCTCTGTTGGTGGGCGTGCTGCTGGCCGTGCCGTTGTCGTTGCAGTTCGGTCGATTCGCCCTCGCGGCGGGATTCCCCGCTACCATGCTCATCAGCTTCGTCTACTGGGGGCTGGCGATCGCGACCTTCGAGGCGATGGGAGAAAACGGACGCATTCCACCGTCCGCGGCCGCGTGGATAGGGAATGTGGTTTTCGCATGCGTGGCGGCGCTGCTGCTACGCGCGGTAAAGCGGTGACCGCCTTTCGTGTATCCCCAAACGCCGTCGGTCGTTAGATGATAGTAGCCGGACAGGCGCCATCTGCTGGAGGAGCTACGATGTACCCCGCAAAAGCACGGCTCGCGCTTGCATGTGGGCTGATGATCGCCGTTGGTATGGCAGCGCGCGCGCAACTATCCGTGGGCGACCTTCGCAACATGTCGCCGTCCGTCGAGGAACTGAACCCGGCGAGGATGACCGCCTTCACGGGTCTCACGGTGATTGATGGTGACCCGTACTGGCGCGTCGATCTGCGCCCGGACCTGAGCTTCGGCAGGCTCGGAATCGGGATGAAAGGCGTGCTCCTGATCGGCACGCCAGAGAATGAGGACGGCACGAAGTTACTCACCGAGGACGGCGAGGAGTGGGACTCGTTCGGGTCGTTTCTGCGGTCAGTGAGGTACGTGCGCTGGGCCTACCCCCGATCTCCCTTCTACGCCCTGTACGGCGAGCTGTTCGACGTCAACATCGGGCACGGCATGCTGATGGAGGGGTACTCGAACCTCGACCGGCGTGGCGCGCGGCTGAACGTCAACCGGCGCGTGTGGGGGTTGGAGTCGGTGCTGAACAACATCGACAACCCCGAGTTGTTCGGCGCCCGGGCGTACTTCCGTCCGTTGCGGCTCCCCATCCTCAATCGCCTAGCGGTCGGTGCGTCCTATCTGACCGATGTAGACCCGATACCGTCGCACGAGGACGAGGACGCGCTCCAGACGTACGCGCTCGACGCGTCGATTCCGATCATCTCGACGGACAGCCTGCTCGTGGAGGTGTACGACGAACTGGCGTTCGAGTCGCTGCCCGTGCTGGGAGCCGAGTCCGAGGACGTGAGTGGTAACGCCGTGGGTATCGGACTCGAGGTCTCCAAGCTGCACGCGAAGCTCGAATACCGCACGTTCGACGCCGGGTTCGAGCCGTCGCTGTTCGACTACAACTACGAGGCGCGCGCGCGCACCGCCGACCTGCTCGAAGGCGGTGTGCAGGGCATCCAGTTCAACCCCGCGAACGACGCCACGAAGGGCGTTTTCGGCAAGGCGTCGCTCAACGTCTTGGACCAGGTCCACCTGAGCGGTCTGTACGAGGACTACGACGGAGACGGGCCCAACTCCGACCCGAAGCTCGGGCTGCGACTGGTGGAGACGGACCTGATCCAGGAAGTCGATCTGCGCGCGTTCTACATCAAGCGTGGCATATCCAGCAGCGACGACGAGTCGTTCCTGGAGGATCTGGTCGATTTGGACGAGAAGTCTCTGTTCATCGTCGAGGTGGCGTACAACATCGCGGGTCCCGTGCAGGTGTTGGTGACGCGTGAGTTCCGGTTCCGTGAACGCAAGGACGAGGATGGCTTCGAGACGATCCAGAAGACGAACGTCCAAATCGGCCTGTCGCTGGGCTACTAGTCGGGACGCGGCATTGCGCGGCCGTTCGGGCGGCGTGTGATTGATGCCGACCTTCCACTGGTTCGTCGTCGGCTTCTTCGCCGTGATGCTCCTCCTGCTCGCAGTGTCGAGCCGACGGCGTCGCGCGTTGACCGAAGACGCCGACGAGGAGCCGATGCAGGAATGCAGCCTGTGCGGTCGAGAAGGCGGCGAAGACGCGTTTGTCGAAAGGCAGTTCATGTCCGGCTACCATCATCATCTGTGTGGCTCGTGCGTGGCAGAGCTGCACGGCGAGGCGAGTAGCCTGGACATACTTCCGCAAGACGTCGAGGAACTCCGCGAACAATGAAGACCGCCATCCGTGATTCCGCGCTCCACGAGGCGCTCGACCGCACGTTCGACATCGCCAAGAACCTCGGGTTCACTGGCATCGATGTGACCTTGGGCCGGCGGAACACGCGCGAGCACCCGATGTGGACCCGCGCCGGCCTGCGGGGCATCCTGGACCATCGCAACTCGACCCGGCTCGACATCCCGTGTATCAACGTCGAGCGGTTCGAATCCATGGGGCTCGCCCACCCGAACGCGCGCGTGCGCGAGGGCGCGGGCAAGGTGCTGAACGCATTGATACCCCGGGCCGCCGCACTGGGAACATGGGCAGTCGTCGTGCCGCTAGACGGTCGTGGTCAGCCATTCGGGCGTGTTCGTCAGAAGACCGTCGCCGAGGTCCTGCGGGACGTGGCGCCGGCTGCGGAGAGCCACGGCATGGGCATCAACATCCGCTCGGCCGCGGATACGAAGGTCATCCTGCGGCTACTCGATGACGTCGGTTCCGAGACCGTGCGCGTGGAACACGATATCGCGCACTCGGTCCTATTGGACCGCGATCCGGCGGCGGACATCCGCGCGCTGGGTGGCGCCGTTGCGCAGGTCCGACTGCGCGACATCGACGCGGGCGGCTCCCTCTGTCCGTTGGGCGTCGGCACGGTGGCCTACCAGCCGATCGTCGAGGCGCTGGACGAAATCGACTTCGACGGATATGTCGTCGTCGACACGCCGCACGGCGCGGACACGGTTGCCGCCGCGGCTGCGAACCTAGCCTTCGTCCACGAGTACTTCCTCTGGACCTAGCCCATGCCGGTCGCGTGGTCGCTGGCGCTCCTGGTGGGCGCGTTCGCATTGCCAGCCGCCGCCGATCCTGACGCCCTGCTTCCGCAGTACCAGCAGCGTGCCACGGATTACTTCCGGGCCGAGGCGGACCCGCGCACCGGTCTTGTGAAGGACCGGGCCGCCAACTTCGGGGACGATTCCTACACAGTCAGTAGTCTAGCCGCGACCGGGTTCGGCCTTGCCGCGTTCCCGATCGCCGCGGAGCGAGGGTGGCGGCCGGCGGCCGAAGCACGGGAGCAGGCGCGCGTCACTCTGACCTACCTTCTGCGGGAGATGCCCCACGAGCACGGCTGGTACTATCACTTCGTGGACATGCGAACCGGCGAGCGCGTCTGGCAGTGCGAGCTGTCGTCCATCGACACGGCGCTGCTTCTCGCGGGCGCGCTGACGGCCGGCGCCTACTTCGGCGGCGAGATCGAGACTCTCGCGAACGACGTGTACGCTCGTGTCGATTTCCCGTGGATGTTGACGGACGGTGGCGAGAGGCCGCGGTCGATGACGCTCTGCCACGGGTGGAAACCGGAATCGGGGTTTCTACGCAGCCGGTGGGATTCCTACTCCGAGCACATGGTGCTCTATCTGCTGGCGATCGGCTCGCCGACGCACGCGATCCCGGCGTCGACGTGGAACGCGTGGGAGCGCCCCGAAGGGGAGTACGCGGGTCATCGCGCGTTCCGCGTGGGCCCGCTGTTTACGCATCAGTTCAGCCATGCCTTCGTCGACTTCCGTGGCATCGTCGACGGAGAGGGCAGAGACTACTGGCAGAGCTCCGTAAACGCGACGTTGGCCAACCGGCAGTACTGCATCGACAACGCCGACGCGTACGAGACGTACGGGCCCGACCTGTGGGGTCTGAGCGCCTGTGACGGCCCCGACGGCTACCGGGCGTATTCCGCCCCGCCAGGACGCGAGGAGCACGATGGGACCGTCGCGATCCTCGCGACGCTCGCGTCGCTGCCGTTCACCCCTGAGAGCGTGCAGTCGTTCGCGGGTCATCTGATGGACACGCACGGCGATCGGGTGTGGGGGAAATACGGCTTCACCGACTCCATCAACGTCGACCGCGAGTTCTGGGCGCCCGACGTTATCGGTATCGACGTCGGGGCAGCGGTGCTGATGATCGAGAATCACCGCTCCGGGTTGGTGTGGGAGCGCTTCGGCCGCATCCCCGCCATCGGTCGCGCCCTCGACGCCGTGGGCTTCCACGCCGTGGACGACGACTAGGCACGCCTCCGCGCCGCCACGTGGCGGCGCGGACCCAGGGCGAGCTCCGGCGGGCGAGACCCCGCACCTTCGCGGTGACATCCGACAGCGGCCGTTACGTGGCCTCGCCATGCGTGACAGAATGCCGACAATGGACGCGCGCCGGATTGGCGGCCGAGGCCCGTCATGTGTGCGCGTCGATAGGGAGGTCAAGTCGCCGCATCGCGGCCGCCGAGCGCGGCGTGAAACCAGCGCCTTCCATCCCGACCAGTTCCACAGAGGCGGTCTCAGGTTGCCCGCCGCTCGTGCCCGGCCCACGCCGTCGCACTGGACATCATCTGAACCCCAAGACCGAGAGCCTGCCGCCGCGCGGGCGCTACCGGGAAGACGCTCATCGACACGTCGCGCCCAAAGCTTTCCGAGACGACAGGCGTGCGCTGGCAGGTGTTTCCCGTCGGCGTCGTGCTCATCGCGCTCAACTCGTGGTGGGTGATGCTCGGCAGCGAGGTGTGGCACTCGACGCAGCTCACCATAGCTTCGCTGTTCTTCAACGCCGTGTTCGCCCTGTTCCTGCTCGTCATCGGCGGCGGCGCGCTACGCCGGATCGCCCCGCGTCTCGCGCCGACACGGGCCGAGATCCTGGTCCTGTACGTCATGGTGGTCATTCTCACGACTATCAGCGGCCATACGATGATGGGCTACCTGCTCCCCGCGATGGAGCACGTCTACTGGTTCGCGTCGCCCGAGAACGACTGGCCGGCGCTCTTCGGCCATCACCTGCCGGGGTGGCTCGTGGTGAAGGACCGCGACGCGCTGCGCGGCTACTTCGAGGGCGACGCATCCCTATACACGCCGCGCGCGATGCGCGCCTGGGCGGCGCCCGCCCTGGCGTGGACTGGGATCATCGTCGTCCTGTGGACGGTGCTGATGCTGACGGCAGTGCTGCTCCGGCGTCAGTGGACCGAACACGAGAAGCTCACCTATCCCATCACGCAGCTCCCGCTCGCGCTCACAGCCGATCCCGTCCGTTTCTTCAAGAACCGGTGGATGTGGCTCGGGTTCGTGTTCGTGGCGTCGCTGGACGTGTGGAACGGCGTCGCCTTCCTACAACCCCTCGTCCCGACGCTGCCGATCAAGGGCCTCCACGTGGCGACGTTCACGACCACGCCGTGGCGCGCCATGGGTGGCATCTCCGTGGCGTTCTACCCGTTCGTGGTCGGGCTAATGTACTTCACGCCATTGGACCTGTCGTTCTCGGTCTGGTTCTTCTACATCCTCGGTCGCCTTTGGCGAGTGTTCGTCGTCGCGGTCGGTGGACAGCGCCACTACGGGTTCGAGCAGTCAATCGGCGCCTGGGTAGCGTTCGGGCTGATCCCGCTGTGGCTGGGCCGACGATGGTTCATCGAAATGGGGCGCTACATCGTCACGGGTGGCGTAGGCGGCCGTCGTATCGACACGGGCGAGGCCGTGAGCTACCGCGTCGCGCTGATAGGTGTGGTCTCGGGCGTGGCGATACTGGGCGTCGTTTGGATCGCGGCGGGCATGTCGTGGTGGGTCTTCGCGCTGTACTTCGCCATCTACTTCCCGATGGTCATCGGCATTGCCCGATCGAGGGCCGAGGTCGGTCCGCCCGTCCACCAGGTCATCCTCACCGATCCCGGGCGGACGCTGGTGGCGGGCATGGGCACAGGGGTGTTCGGCGGCCGGAACCTGTCGATGATGACGCTGCTGTACCCGATGACGCGGTGCTTCCGCGCGCACCCCATGCCGAGCCAATTGGAGGCGCTTAGGATCGCCGAGCGCGGTGGAGTGCGTCCTCGCGCGATGGTCATAGGCATGACGCTGACGACAGTTGTCGGCACCCTCATCACGTTCTGGATATACCTGCACGTGCTGTACGGCATGGGCGCCGACAACCGCGCGCGTGGCTGGCTGGTATACATGGGGAACGAGACGTATAGCCGCCTACAGTCGTGGGTGGCGTATCCGCGCCCGGCTCGGCCGCTGGAGGTCATCGGTATGGCCGGCGGGTTTGGGATAACGGTGCTGCTGATGATCCTGAAGTCGCGGTTCCTGTGGTTTCCGTTCCACCCGGCGGGCTATGTCCTGACTACCGGAGGCGGCTTCATCGGCCTGTGGTTCGCGACGTTCATCAGTTGGGCGCTGAAGCTGCTGATACTGCGCATGGGAGGCGTGAGGACGTACAGGAACGCGGCCCCGCTGTTCCTGGGCATCCTTCTCGGCGACTATACGGTGGGCTGCGTGTGGAGCCTCATCGGCCTGCTGTGGGACATGCCAACGTACGGGGTCTGGCATTGACCCTGGCGGTGGTGGGGCCCAGAACGCGCGGATGAATGCTCTGGCCGCGACGCAGAACGGGGAGACGACGTGGGAGCACTCTGGGACGACCCGGGCGCCGCCGAGGCCCGAGACCGGCGCGAACGACGCGGCCTGGTTCTGGTCGGATGCGGGTGTCTCCTGGCCGTGGTGGCTTTGGTCCTGTCGTTCGCGTCGGTAGTCGCGGCGTGGATTCGCGACGCAGCACTGCTCGGAAGGTAGGCTAGGCGCCCGTCCGTGACAGTTGCCGGCGAGTACGCTCTCGGCGCCTCAGTCGCGCTTCGGCGCCGAGAGCGGTATGCTACGCATCGCAGGCAACATGCCAAGCGGCCTCCACACGACGAGGGCAGCACGATGTCAGACACGTTCGACCTACTCCCGCACTACAAGCACGTCCGGGTCGTAGACGTGTGCGACGCCCTGGACGGCATCGGGTATTTCGATATCGGCCTCATGGACACTGAGGTTCGGCCGCTCTGGCACGGGATGAAGTTCTGGGGCGTCGCTTACACGATGCGTTGCGTGCCCTCGAACCGCCCCATGTGGAAGCTCGAGACGACCGAGGACATTGTGGACGCGCACGGCGTATGGTTCCGCGAGGTGGGCAACGTGGGCACAAGCGGTGAGATCAGGCCGGGACACGTCGTCGTCACCGCGACGGGCGGCGCCGGCGAGGTCGGGTTCTGGGGCTCCGCGAACGCCCTCAACGTGCTCGCGGCGGGGGGCGTAGGCATCGTCACGGACGGCTATGCGCGCGACACCGGCGAACTCACCCTACAGCAGACCCCGATATGCTCACGCGCACGAGGACGCACCATCATTCCCGGACGCATCATGACGGTCGAGACTCAGACGACCGTCGGGTGCGGCGGCGCGCAAGTGCAGCCCGGAGACATCATCGGAGCCGATGACGACGGCGTCGTCGTCGTGCCGGCGGCGGTCGCGGAGGAGGCGGCCACGCACGCGAAGGCGATACTCCTCGCAGACATGCGAGCGCGTCGAGACTTGTACCAGAAGCTGGACATGGAGCCGGATGAGACGGTAGACGTGGAGAGCGTCGAGGAGTACCATCGCGGCCTGTCATAGCCGCAGATCAGTCCAGGCGAGCCCACATCGTGCCGGATCAGCCGAACGTCATCCTCATCATGGCCGACCAGATGCGCGGGGACTGCCTCAGCGCGGACGGTCATCCCGTCGTCGAGACGCCGCATCTCGATCACCTGGCCGCGACGGGTTCGCGCTTTGAGCACGCGTACACCGCCGTGCCCTCGTGTCTCCCTGCGCGCGCGATCCTCATGACCGGCATGAACCAGTGGCACACGGGGGTGCTCGGCATGGGCCGCGGTCAGGGAGCCATACCCAACGATTTCCCGCACATGCTGGGCGGGGAACTCGTCAACGCCGGCTATCAGACGCACCTCGTGGGTAAGGGGCATTTCTCACCGCAGCGCGCGTACATGGGATTCCAGAGTCGCGAGTCGGACGAATCTGGCCGCATGTTCCGCGACGGCGCGCAGGACGAGTACCGCGCCTGGTTCGATCGTGAGACGAAGCGCGACATCACCCCCGACGACCATGGCGTCGACTGGAACTCATGGGTCGCCCGCCCATGGCATACGGACGAACACCTCCACCCAACCGCGTGGACGATGTCCCGCGCGATGCACTTCATCGGACACCGCGACACGTCGCGGTCGTTCTTCCTGAACGTGAGCTTCGCCAGACCGCATTCGCCGTACGTCCCGCCCGCGCCGTACTTCGACATGTACGACCGCGGCGACACGCCGTCCGCGCACATCGGAGACTGGTCAGGCATGCACGACCGGCCCGCCGATGCGTCGAACGTGAATGCGTGGCGAGGCAAGCTCTCGGACGCCCGGCTTCACCGCGGACGCGCGGGCTACTACGGCGAGATCGGCTTCATCGACACGCAGATCGGCCGGCTGCGAAACTGGCTGGAACGCTACCAACCGGACGTCGCCGCGAACACGTGGATCATCTTCCTCTCTGACCACGGCGACATGGTCGGGGACCATCACCTGTGGCGGAAGACCTACGCCTACGAAGGCAGCGCTCGCATACCGTTCATCGTCGCGCCGCCGCCGAACCAGCGTGGACGGGTCAAGCAGGGAGTCGTGGACGAGGTGGTCGAGATTCAGGACATCATGCCCACCATCCTCGACGCGACGGGAGTCGACCTGCCGCCGACGGTGGACGGCAAGAGCGTCATCCCGCTGATGGAGGGCGACGCCGCCGGCTGGCGCGAGTACATCCACGGCGAGCACTGCACGTGCTACTCGCCCGAGCAGGAGATGCAGTACGTCACCGACGGCCACAGGAAGCTCGTGTGGTTGCCGCGCATCGACCGCACACAGTTCTTCGACCTGGACGAAGACCCCGGCGAATGCGTCGATCTCGTCGACGATACGACACGCGCGGCGGAAGTATCACTATGGAGAGACCGTCTGATCGCGGAGCTAACGGCGCGCGACTGCGGCTGGGCGCAGGACGGGGGATTGTCCTGCCTTGATGAGCCGTTGGTGTCGCCGTACCGCGATGAACGCTACCTGGGGTAGGCCGCGTCCACGCGGGCCCGTCCCAACATCCACGCCGATAAGGAGGCCGGCGGGCCATGATGCGACTCGACGACGCCGCGATGCAGCGGTTCGTGCGCGACGGCTACGTGATCCTGAAGCCCGGATTCTCCGACGCGTTCAACGAGACCGTCCGCACGAAGATAGACGGGATGCTGGAGAAACACGGCAACCCGCAGAACAACCTGCTGCCGCACATCCCCGAGATTCAAGACATCTTCGACCATGCGATGGTCGACGGAGCGATGGCGAGCATCCTCGGCGACGACTATTACCTCCACCTGCACCGACACATGCATGGCAACACGCCGGGCAGTGAGGGGCAGAGGATGCACAAGGACAGCCTCCACAACAGCCGGTTCGCGGTCGACGACAACCGTCGTCACCACCATACGCGGTGGACGATGGCGTTCTACTACCCGCAGGACACGCCTGTCGAGATCGGTCCGACGGCCATCATTCCGAAGTCCCAATACCTCAACACGCGCCAGCAGCTCGAAGACGAGGCGGTGACGCCCGTTGCGGGCGAGGCTGGGACGGTGTGTATCGTCCACTACGATCTGCTGCACGGCGCCATGCCGAACACGTCAGAAGGCAAGCGGTACATGGTGAAGTTCCTCTTCACCCGCATGTCTGAGCCTGAGGCGCCGAGCTGGGACCACAGTGGCGCGCGATGGGACGCGTCCGGCGACGAGCAGGAGCGCACCTGGGAGCACCTCTGGCACTGGCACGGCGGAGCCAACGGCAACACGTCGGAGCCGACGCGGTCCGTAGCGGAACTCGCGAAGGCTCTCGCTGGCGATTCCGAAGCCGAGGGCGTCGACGCGGCCTATCAGTTGGGTTACGCGGGTGAGGAGGCCGTCCCGGTCCTGATCGACGCTTTGCGCGGCGATTCCGTGGCGGCTCGTAGGAATGCAGGCTACGCATTTACCGTTATGGGCCAGGAGGCGGTCGACGCGCTCGTCGACGCGTCCGCGGACGAAGACCCCGATATCCGCGCCCGCGCCGTCGACGCTCTGGGCGACATGGGCGAGAAGGCATCCGACGCGGTTCCGGCGCTCGTCGGCCGGTTGGGTGACGAGTCGGAGATCGTGCGGCGGCACGCCACCGAAGCCCTGGGCACGGCGGCGCAGAAGACGGACGCGGCGACGATGCCGCTCGCGGCGATGCTGAACGACGAGAACGACGTCGTGCGCAGGAACGCGGCGTTGGCGTTGGCGCGCATCGGCGATCTGGCGGCCGAGGCCGTGCCGGCGCTTACCGAAGCTCTGCGTGAGCCGCACTACTACGTGCGGGGGTTCAGCGTGCAGGCGTTGCGCCGCATCGCCACGCCCGAGGCGACCGCGGCGCTGCTGCACTACCTCGAAGCGACGCGTTGGGATTCGGCGCAGTAGTGCGGCCCGGCCATCCGTGACCCGGCCACGAGTAACCGAAGGCTCCGCGCGCAGGCATGGCGCGGACGAACAGATGGAGCGATAACGTGAGTGATCCAATCCGCATAGGATTCATAGGCACGGGTGGCAATGCCCGCGGCCACATCGCGCAGGTGGCGAAGATCGAAGGCACCGAGATCGTCGCCCTAAACGACCCGAGCGAGGCCGCTCTGGAAGCCGCGCTGGAGCGCCTGGGCGAGGAAGTGCCGACGTTCAGCGATTACGTCGATATGCTCGACAGCGTAGAGATGGACGGCGTCGTGATCAGCACGCCGCACACGCTGCACTACGAGCAGGTGATGGCCGCGCTCGATCGGGGCATCCACGTCGAGATCGAGAAGCCGATGGCGTGCACGAGCGCGCACGCTCGCGAGATCATGCAGAAGCAGGAGGAGACCGGGCTGGTCGTCCTCATCGGTTATCAGCGCCACTACGACCAACGGTTCCGCTGGGTGCGTCAGAAGATCGCCGAGGGCCTCATCGGCCGCGTGACGCTGACCCACGTGTTCCAGGGTCAGAACTGGCTTCGCGGCCAGCAGGGCGCGTGGCGACTCGTCCCCGAGCTGAGCGGCGGCGGACAGCTCAACGACTCGGGTAGCCACGTCGTCGATATCCTCCTGTGGATCACGGACCTCGAGGCCGAGGAGGTGTTCGCCTTCGTGGACAACCGCGGCGAGAAGGTAGACATCAATAGCGCCGTCACCGTGAAGTACACGAACGGCGCCGTCGGGACGATCACGATCGTCGGGGACCAGGTCGCGAGCGGGATGTGGGAAGACATCACCATCGCGGGCGAGAACGGCATCATGTGGATGCCGCAAGACGGCCGGCTGATGGTGTCCACGGAAGACCAGCCGAAGCCGACCGAAGTCACCGACTTCAGCGACGCCGACCTCTACCCGGGCGGCAAGGATCAGAACTTCATCGACGCCATCCGCGGCGAAGGCGAAGTGCAGGTCCCGCCGATATGCGGGCTCCGCGTGATCGAACTCACGGAAGCCTGCTGGCGCGCGGCCGAAAGCGGCCAGACCACCAAGGTGGAGAAGTCGTAGTTCGCGCGCGCTGAGCATCGGTCGGCACGAAATGGCGCCGGGTCAGGCAAATGGCCCGGCGTTCCCGTTGCGGGTGGCAGGCGTCGTAGCCACTAGGTAGGGCTAAGCACCTGTGTTCGCTGACGGACGGCTACAGGGGCACGCTCAATGGGGACGAGTTCGCTAGCCCTTCGGCGGCGTGTCCCGTGAGGACGTACGCTACAAGCAGCGCCGCGACAACCAGCGCGAGTAGCGTCGTAATGGCAAACGACCTCAGCATCGGGCGTCTCCGCGACATCTGACCGCAAACATCGGCGGTGATAACGGGGAGCGAGCGACCCCGCTAGCCTCCTCTAAGAAGACGGTTGACCGCCTGGGTCAACCTCAACGACCTCTCGGCCGAAGCTGGTAATCAGAACACGTGGTCGACGCTGACGACGAGGTTCCGCCCAGGGGCGTCCACGCCGGAGCCATGCCACCGGTAGCGTCGGTCGAACAGGTTCTCGACAGCGAGCGTCACGCGCGACGCGCCGCGGAACGTCGTCCCGACGCGTGCGTTCAGCGTGACCCAGCCCGGCGTCCCCGCATCGACTGCTGCTCCGTTCTCGTCGAACGTCACCTCGTCGCGGTCGCGCGTAAGGCCGGGAATCCTCGGGTCGCGAATGTCGCCGTTGCTGAGCCGGTTCTGCTTCGCGGCGCCCCGGGCGAAGACATCCGCCCAGTATGGAGCGTTCGTCGGCTCCCACCGGACGCCTAGTGTCGCGTTTGGCGGCGGCTCGCGGCGCATGCGGGCCTCCCACGGCTTGTTGGGATCGGGGTCACGGCCGTCAAGCGTTAGCACCTCACCGCGCAGCAGCGTGCCGACGCCATAGACGGTCACCGCTGGCGTTGGGTTGACATGGATGTCCGCCTCGACGCCACGGATCACCATCTCGTCGAGGTTGTCCAGGACGTTGATGTCGAGGTCGGGATATGCCGCCTGGACGCTCCGCGCGAACGTGGGCAGATCCGCGCCGTACACCTCGGACGCATCGCGGGACACCATCTGGTCCGTGAGGAACGTGTTGAACGCAGAGACACTTCCGCCGAAGCGCGGCTTGCGCACCTTCAGCCCGACCTCGATGTTCAGGCTGCGCTCGGGGTCGACGTCGGGGCTGGGCGCCTGGATGCCCTGGTTCGTGACCTGCACGCCGGTGAGATCGTCGATCGTCGGCGCGCGGAAGCCGGTTCCGATGGCGGCGTGGAGCTTCAACCCGTCGGACGCCTCATAGGCGAGGGCCGCGGCGCCAGTCGCCGACAGACCGTCCTTCTCAAGGGCGCCGAACGCCGGGTCCTCTAACGACAGGTCGCTCGTGACGCGGTAGTACGTGGCGTTCGCCCCGAGGGACACCGTGAGCGCGCCGCCGGCCGATATCTCGTCCTGGACGAAAGCGCTGACGTCGAACGCGGACGAGCCGTGGGGATAGCGACCCCAGGGCCGCGGGGTCGGTAGAACGCGCTGGCTTGCCACGGAGTCGGCGTAGGCGTCGACGCCGTACGTAAGATCGTGTCGCCCGCCCGCGTGCGATTCTCCTACAAGCGACCCGCCGACCGTGCTGACGGTGTCTTCCGTGCGGCTGAGGTTACTCACAGGATCGGCGTCGACCTTGAGCTGTGTCTGCCCTTCGATCTGCCGATGGAACGACAGCGTGGCGGTCAAACGGTCCACACCGGTAGCCGGGGCGGTGACGCTGTACGAGCCGTACATGAGATGCCGCTCCTGCGGGTCGTACTCGAGGCGCTCGAACTCCTCGCCCGACGCGACCTTGTCCCACCTGGACGACACCTCCTGCCGCACGCCCTGGTATGCAAGGCGGACCGACGAGCGGTCGCTCGGCATCCACGTCAGGGCCGCGCTTCCGGCATTCTCCCGGTAGGACGTCGACACATCGTCGGAGATGCTCTCCTCGTCGTAGACTCGGGAGCTGGCAACCGTTCCGGTTCGCGTGCGGTACGCCCTCGGCAGGACGCGTTCGTCCTCGTCGCTCGTAAGGAAGAACTTCCGCCCTTTCACGTGTACATCGAGGCCCTTGCCCGGCTGCACGGGTCCGAGATCCTTGCGCGTCATGCTCACGCGGAACCCGACTTCGTCGCGGCCGCCGTCGAGCGAGAATCCCGCGACCGCATCGCCCGCCCGGCTCCCGAATCTCCCGAAGAGCCGCGGCCGCAGGACCAAATCCGCGCCCTGTCGTGCGGGCTCCGGCGAGCGCGCGTGAATCACGCCGCCCAGCGCCGAACTTCCGTAGAGCACGGAGTGCGGGCCACGCACGACCTCGATACGCGCCACGTCGTCCACGTTCAGGGTGTTGAAGTACTGGTTCGGCCCCGAGCGGAAGGTCGAGTTGTTCAGGCGCACGCCGTCGACGAGGACCATCGTGTGATAGCCGGTGAATCCACGGATGAACGGCGATCCCTGGCCGTTCGTCGTGCGCTGCGTCATCACCCCCGGCTCGTCGTAGAGCGCGTCGATGGCGCCGATGGGCATCCTGCGCGCCAGTTCCGTCGGCGTGATGACGTTGGTCGACCCGGGCGTGTCGTAGGATGTCATCTCGCTGCGGGTTGCCGTCACGATGATCTCGTCCAGTTCCGCCGGCGCGCGCGCCTCTTCGGCCCACGCGGCCACGACGGTCCACGCCATCACGCAACACGCTATCGCACTTCGCGTTCGGTTCATCGGCCTTCCCCAGCCTGACACGTCGCGCGCCCTACGGGACGTCGATACGACGCATGAGCCGCCTCGCCCGCGACCACGCACATTCGGCGCCAGGGACTGGTGACCCGGGGATGGCGATATGTTGAGACACGGCTGGCGTGGTCGGACGCACAGGCGCTCATGTCGACGCACAGGTGTCCACACCGTGAACAGGCAGGCGCCGGGTTTCGCGGGGCTGGTATACTTCACGCAGCGATGGCCGGTGTTGGGTGTGGGAGCGTGGCATGGGCGTGTTTGAGAGCGAAACGGAATTCTACAAGTGCATCGGCGGCCTGCTGGAGCGGATGAAGGACGATCCCGCGCTGTACGAGAGCATCGCCGATTCTGGGATGGTCGCCCGCTTCCGCTACCTGGACCCCGACGCCGTCGTTACGATCGACGCGCGGAAGGGCGTGAACGACATCCTCTTCGGTGATTCGGAGATCCCAGCCGACATCGAGATGTCGATGAAGGCGGACGTCGCCCACCGCTTCTGGATGGGCAAGGTGAACGTCATCGCCGAGGTGATGGCGGGGCGCGTATCGTACCGCGGGCCCCTCAGCAAGCTGACGCGGCTGCTGCCGCTGCTGAAGCCGGCCATCCGGCTCTATCCCGACCACTTGCGCTCGATCGGGTACGAACGGCTTCTGCTGTAGCGCTCGATCATGCGGGGCGACCGCGCTCACTTCCCACGCAAGGGCAAGACGCCCACGCGCCCAACCGCCGAAGGCGTGTCGCCTACGAGCCCAGCACGTCCGCTGCGAGAGCGATCGCGGCGTAGTCACCGACGAGATCGCCCAAGCCGGCGGGCTCGACGCGGGTGGCCTCGCCGACTCCGGGCATCGCCATGTCCACCACGTGCCGACGCAGCGGCTCCATGAACATGTCGCCGGCCGCCGTGGCGACGGTCCCGAGGACGACGACCTCCGGCGCCAGGATGCTGACGGCGTTGGCGATGCCCCAACCCATGTAGAAGGCGGTCTCGGCCAGGTGGTCCATGGCGAACTTGACGCCGTCGCGCGCGGCCTCGACGATCTGTTCGGCTCTGAGATCTGGTAGCGCGACGCCCGCGTCTCGGAGCACGGCGCGGAAGGCGTCGCCTTCGCCGGCCTCTATCTTCTCGATGGCCCGGCGGGCGATCGCCGGCCCCGAAGCGTACGCCTCCAGGCATCCTCGGTGTCCGCAGCCGCACTCGGCGCCGTCCGGCACGAGGACGGTGTGTCCCACTTCGCCGCCGGCGTTCCGCAGGCCACGGTAGAGTCGACCTTCGCTGACGATCCCGCCACCGATGCCGGTGCCCATCGTCAGGTACAGCATGTGGTCGGCGCCCTGGCCGGCGCCGAAACGCCACTCGGCGAGGGCGGCCGCGTTAGCGTCGTTGTCGATCGCCAACCCGACGCCGGGGAGGGCGTCGGCCAGCAGGGCATACAGCGGCACGCCGCCCCAGTCGGGCAGGTTCGGTATGTCGCGGACGACACCCCGGACGGGGTCATACGGCCCGCCGAAACTCACGCCGAGCGCAGCCGCGTCGAGGGGGGCGATGCTGACGGTGGCCGCGACCTCCGCCAGCATGTCGGTCATCTCGGCGACGATGCCGTCGGGTCCAAGCGCGGCCGGCGTGGGGCGACGGATCTTCGCGAGGATCTCACCCGACCCGTCCGCAACGACGGCCGCGATCTTGGTGCCGCCCACATCCAAGCCGAGAAGATGGCTCCGCTCTGCCATTGGCCTCTAGACGCGCCGGTATTTGAGGATCTGGTCTTCCGCGTGCACCTGGCCGATGTACATGCTGCCCTCGCTGTCGAGCCAGATGCCGTGTGGCCACCCCAGGAACTCGCCCGGCACGTTGCTTTCCTTGCCGCCGCCCCACTGCGCGAGCGTCTCACCCTCGAGCGTTTGTATCGTGACGCGGTACTCGAGTTCAGCGATGTAGACGACGTCCTCGTTCGGGTCGAAGTAGACCTGATCCGGCCTCTCCAGGTCGGCGCGCTCTTCGAGAAACTTGCCATCCGTGTCGAATATCTGGATGCGCCGGTTCTCACGGTCACAGACCCACAGCCGGTCGTATTTGTCGATGCGGACGCCGTGGACCATCGTGAACTGCCCGGGGCCATCGCCCTCTTCGCCCCACGAGTTGAGCAGCTCACCGTCCGGGGTGAAGCGATGCACCTTCCGGTTGCCGTAGCCGTCGGCCACGAACAGGTCGCCCGACGATGAGACAGCGCTGTCGCACGGCCCACTCAACGGCGCCTGGTCGACGCCGCGGACGTCCCGAGTCCCTATCGTCAGCGTCACCTCGCCCTTCGGATTCAGGCGATGCAGCGTGTGCGTCTGGTGACTCGTGCAGTAGACGTTGTCTGCCTTGTCGATGTAGAGGCCGTGGGCGTTGCCGATGATGTCGCCACCCAGGTGGTCGAGATACGTCCCGTCCTTATCGAACACCGTCAGGAGATGATCGCTGCGGGAATAGAGGTACACCCGGTCCTGGGAGTCGCACGCGACGCCCGGCACTTCTCCGAGCTTCCACCCCTCCGGTATCTGACACCATCCCTCAACGATCTCGTACCTGTAATCACCTGCGCCAAACGCCATGCGAACTCCCTCCTGCGAAGCCTCGATCACATCGTCACAAGAACGCGGTCGTCCACGACGCGCACGGGGTAGGTCGCTACCCGCACGCGATCCGGGTCCACCAACGCGCGTCCCGTTGTCAGGTCGTACTCCCAGCCGTGCCAAGGACACACGAGTATCTCGCCTTCGCGACCGTAGCGCACGTCTTGTCCGGGCTTGCACGCCAGCGTCGTGCCTTCGACATGTCCGTCCGACAGCCGCGCCGCCTGATGTGGGCAGACGTCCCGCACGGCGAAAACCGCTGCGCCCGCGCGGACGAGGACCAGCGCGCGGCCGTTGACCTCCACCCGCCGTGGCTTGCCGTCGTCGAGGTCCGCCGCCGAGCCCACATCATGCTCCCGGGAAGGCATATATCTCCCGCGCGTTGTCGGCGAGGATGCGCCGCCGGAGTTCCTTCGGGACGACCGCGGGCAGCGCCCGGTCGGGCGCGTCGAAGTCCCAATGTGGGTAATCCGTCGCGAAGAGGAGGAAGTCGTCTCGCCCGATCATCTCGAAGATGCTCAGCAGGTGCTTGGGGTCGGCGGGCTCCTCCATCGGCTGCGTCGTCGCGCGGAAGTGATGCTGGATGTACTCGCTGGGTAGGCGCGTCAGCCAGGGGACTTCGGCGCGCAGGCCCTTGTAGTTCTTGTCCAGCCGCCACATGAGAGCCGGTATCCAGGCGAAGCCGCCCTCGATGAGGACGACGCGCAGGTCGGGAAGCGTCTCGAACACGCCCTCACACACCATGCTGATGACCTGCGCCTCGAACGCCTGCGTCATCCCCGTGTGGTCCTCGATGTAGTACGAAGGCCAGCCCGACGGCGTCAGCGGGTTCGGGCCGCCGCCGAAATGGATGCCCACCGGTAGGCCCGCCTCTGCCGCGGCTCGGAGGATCGGTAGAAAACGCCGGTTGCCGTACAGGCCCTCGGAGCGCGCGAGGAAAAGAACCTGGACGAAGCGCGCGTCGCGCGCGCAACGCTCGATTTCGCCCGCTGCCGCGTCGGGATCCGCGATGTTCACAAGGATCGAGCCGTGCCAGCGTGGGTCCGCGTCTAGCCACACGTCGGCGGTCCAGTCGTTGGCCGCCCGCATCAAGGCGTTCGCGAGGTCGGGGTTTCGTACGAGGGACACACCGATCAGCGGGTTCAGTATGGCCGCGTCGATGCCCCATCGGTTGAGAAGTTGATCGCGGGCGAACTCCGGGTCGGAACCGGGCTTCCCACCCGACGGCGGCCAGGCGTCGCGACGCGCAGCGGCCGCGTGCATCTTCGGATAGAGGGATATGGGAGGCATCGCCATGCCGGACTGTCGGACGTACTGCTGCCAGCGAGTCGGGAGGTACGGGACGAGGTCCGCAATGCCGTTGATGTAGTTGTGGACATCGGCGTCGACGACCGGCATGTGGGTGGGCGCGGTGGCGGGGGCGGCATCGCTGTGCATGTGCGGTCGCTCCCTATGCCCTCGTCGGTGGTCCCGGGTATGTCCTCTGCCATGCGGCTGTGCCGAACCGCCGGTCGCCGGACGATGCCGTCGGGTCGAGCCGCTTGTCGGCATGGCCCGCAGCGGCCGAGCGCATGACTTCCGACGTGAGCTGGGAGTCAAGACGTCGCACTACATCGCCCATGGCCGGATCGCGCGCGAGGTTCGTCTGCTCTCCCGGGTCGTCCACAACATCGAAGAGTTGCGTGGCGCCATGGGCATACTTGGCCAGCTTGTGTCGGCCGTCGAAGTTCATCCAGCCGCCACGCACGATGCCGATGATGTGATCACGCTCACGCGCGCCATCGGCGCCGGCGGGTAGCGGGCGGGAGTCCATATGGCCAGGCGTCTCGCATCCTGCGGCGGAGAGGATTGTCGCCGTCACGTCTGTCAGCTCGACCAGGGCATCCGACGAGCCGGGCTCGCCGCCGGCAGGGGGTCTGACGATCATCGGCACGTGCGTGCTGGACTCGTAGAATGTCCCCTTGCCGATCAGGCCATGGTCGCCCAGGTAGTCGCCGTGGTCGCTCGCGAAGATGATGAGCGTGTTGTCGAGTTGGCCGGCGTCGCGCAACGCGTGCACGATCTCGCCAACCTCGTGGTCGATCTGCGCGACCATCGCCGAGTAGTGCGCGCGTATCTTCTTCTTGTGCGCTTCGGTGAATTCCGCGTAGTCCACGCCGTTCCACGGGGCGCGGTTGCCGCGGACATTGGCGTCGCGGAATGCGGGTGGCTGGTCCGGCGCCTCGGGGACGGAGTCGGGCATGTCGGCGGGATCGAACGCGTCAAGGAACTCGGGACATGGGTCGTACGGGCAGTGTGGGCCCGGGAAACCAACCATCATCGCCCACGGGCCGTCCCGCCCGTGATTGCGGATGAACCGGCACGCCTCCTGTCCTACGTACCGGTCCCAGTAGGCGTCCCACGGCAGCTTGCTGACGATGGCCCCACGGTTCTCCTGGTATCCGTCGTGCTCGTTCCCGTGGTACTTGCGGAGTCCGCGCTCATGGAGGAAGTGCCAGTAGTCGTCGCGTACCTCCAGCCACCGCTTGTCCTCGGCGGCGACGCGGTACGCGAACCCCAGACTGCTGTTCCATGGGTAGAAGTGCATCTTCCCCACAGCGGCGGTGTAGTAGCCCGCCTCGCCGAGGATGTCGGGCCATGTGCGCACGCCGCAGTCGACGAGGTCGGGGCGGAGCCAACTCCCGTTGTCGGCGACGCCTGTCTTGAGGGCGTCCATGCCGGTCAGCAGGGACGCCCGGGCAGGGACGCATACGGGGGAGGGGGAGTACGCCCGGTCGTACCGGACGCCGTTCGCGGCAAGCGCGTCGATGTTCGGCGTGCGCGCGAACGACGCCCCGTAGCAACCGAGGAAATCATGCCGAAGCTGGTCCGGCATCAGGAAGAGGATGTTCGCGCGGTCGGACATGGTTGCAGCCCGCGGTGGCCTGGGTTACTTGCCCATCGCCTTGAGACCCTTGAGGCAACGGTCCACGGCGTCGAGTGGCTCGTAAGCGTCGCTCTCGTATTCGACGATGTACCACTCCGTGCCACCGGTGGCCTCGCAGATGCCGAAGATCTCCTCCCATGGCGATTCGTCCTCGCCGATAACGGGGCGGAAGCCGCCGTGACCGCCGTCCTTCGCCAGCGATGGCGAGTACGGCTTGAGGTGCACGGTGCCCGCGCGACCGGGGTATCGCTTGAGGATGTCCAGGATGTCGGCGTCGCCGTGCAGGGCGTTGCCTGTGTCGAGCTGCATCACGACGCCGTCGCCCGTGTTGCCGAAGAGCGTGTCCCAGGGCATCTCGCCGTCGAGAAGGCGGAACTCCGTGTGGTGGTTGTGGTAGCCGGTCACCATATCGTCCGCGGTGAGCCTTTCGGCGATGTCGTCGAACTTGCCGGCTAGGCTGAGCCAGGCGTCACGCGAGCCGGTCAGGTCGCCGGGGAGGCCGGGGACGATGAGGTGTCGGTTGCCCACGGTCTTGTTCAGTTCGATGGTCTCGTCGATCTTGTCGGGCTGCACGGAGCCCCACGGCGTGTGCCAGCCGCAACACACCAGACCGAACTCGTCGAGGTAGCCCTTCAGCTCTTCGCCCGTGTTCTGAGGGCCGCCGGCAAACTCGACGCCTTCGTAGCCCATGTCGGCGACGGCCTTGAGTGTGCCGCGCGTGTCGGCAGCGAGTTCGTTGCGAACGGAGTAGAGTTGGAGCGCGAGTGGTACGCGTGCCATTGCGTTGACTCCGATGGTCACAGGACGCGGCAAGTGATGCCGCGGAAGACAGTGCGGCGAGTATAGACGAGGGGCACAGCAGGGACAATCGAAGGCCGTCTCTGGGTCACGACCGGCGCGCACTCGGGACGCGAAGCGGCCGCCGCGGTCGATGATCCACTAGGAGCCTCCAGCAGGTGGCAGGCATCATGGCGGCCGGGATCACGTCGGATGGTCCTCCGATCGACCGCTCCCGGCCCACGCCACCGCAGACCGCGCGTCCATTCGGGACTGCCGATACTGGGCGCGGTTTGCGCTACGTCACAGCGCGGCTGTCAGACGGGTGGACCAACGGCGGGGCGTAGTGAGGACCACCGTGGCGAAGCAGAGGCGTTGAGATTCACTTACCCGGCCTCCCGGTCAGGCACCGAGCAGTGGTGGGACGGCGTCAGAGCGTCATTCAGGACACCGTCAGGCCGAGCGTTGCGCGGTCCACGCGGCGACCTGAACGACATGGCTGAGCGGTCGGGGGCGTGCTGGGCGCCGTGCGCGGAGTTCGGGGCCCGAGCATCGCCTCGTGGTGTCGTCGCTTTGCGGTACCCTCGCCAACCGTCCACGCTCGCGCGCGGCGGTGGGCCACCGGCACGTCCGGCGCTTGGACTGCAAAGGTTGCGCGCACTACCGACGCCAGTGCGTGTGCAGGAGTACTCTCGCCGGGGTTACTGCGTGACCTGGCGCCACTGGTCGGACACGATCCGCCATTCGCTGCCGCGGTCACGCGCGAAGACCAGCGTCCTCCGCCCGTGATCGACGTAAGCAGGAGACGCGTCGGAAGTCGCGCGCCACGCGGTGAAGTCCTGGTCGAAGGTCGATACGAAGAGGTCGCCGTCGCGCCGGACCGCCATCGCGCCAACGTCTACCTGAATGCGGTCGTATTGGGAGAACAGGTTCGTCGCGCGCGCCTGCAAACTCACCTTCGTGAACCGTGGCGCGCGCAGCGATCTGTTACCCACGCGACCACGTGGCGCGGAGGCCTCCGGGTGATACAGGTCTGCGTACGCGTCGGCGTCACGACCCTCCCAGGCGGTGCGCCATCGCTCCACCGCCGCCGTGATGTCTGCGGGCGGCGCTTCCGCAGCGACGGACTCCGCGGCAGGGCGGGCAGCCGGGCTTGCCGACACAGGGGCGACGGCCTCCCCAACGGCCACGGGGGCTTCCTCGACCACGGACAACGCTGCAGTGCGATCGGCCGCGGGCTCTGTCGCGGCATCGGGCATCTGAGCCGCTGCGACGGCCTCGGCAGCAGCGGGTGGCGGCGTGGTGTCGGGAGTGACTTCGGTGGTGGGGCCTGCGATCCGTGGCGCGGCAGTAACCTTGGTGGCTACGGGCAGCGTCGCCACCGTCGGCCCAGGGGCGGTCACTGCGGAGGCCACGGCAACTGGCGCGTCGACTGCGGTCACAGGGGCCGCACTCGCTACCTCATGCACGTGCGCTGGTGCGGCGGCAACAGTCGGGGTGGCCATGTTTGCGTGACGCGAAGCGCGCGCAAAGAACGACTCATCGGGAACGACGATAGGTGCGGAGCCCCGGATCGACACGGCCCGCGCCAACAGCGCCTCCTCGACCTCGACTGTCTCGGCCGCGTGTGCCGGCGCATTGACGGCCAGCGGCGCGACCACGGCGACGGGCGGCGTTGGGGGCGTCACGACTACCTGGGCGATGTCCGCCGCTGGAGGCTTGGGATGCAGCGCAGGGATGAGAATCGGTAAGGACCCGCGTATCGGCATCGCGCCCGACAGCAGCGATGCAGTGCTCATTTCCACCGGCTCGGAGGCCAAGTCAGCTACGTCGCCCCTGCGCGACAACTGGATCTCGCCGGACCACAGGACGACCGCCAGCGTCGCAACCCCGGAGGCCACGAGCCATGTGACCTGGGAGGACAACACCTTCGCGATGACGCCGGTCAGCGCGGCGGCGCTGGCATTCGACAGCACGCGCGTGCGCCCGCGTTCGGCCAACGCCACCACGGCGTTTCGATGCCGGCGCACCTCCCGCCGGGCCAGCGTGAGGGGTTGGGAGGCGGGCTCTGGTACCTCCGTGACGCGTGGGGGACGTACGCGTGCGGCCGATCCCCCGTCGCCGCCCATCATGCGAGCGGCCACCGGGTCGAATGTCGGCGGGAAAACGGTGGCGTCGTTGTACCGCGCTCCTCGTAGCCGGGCGTCCTCGAGAACGGCGCCCGAGAGCTTGGCGCCGCGCAGGTCAGTCTCCGCGAAATCCGCCCACGAGAAGTTCGCGCCGCGCATGTCCGCGCGTCGCATGTCGGCACCCATGAACATGGCGCCTCGCCCGTTCGCCTCGCGCAGGGTCGCGCCGTGGAGCGACGCTTCCGTCAGGTTGGCGCAATACAGAGTGGCTCGCGTGAGATCGGCCGAGTTCAGTTCCGCGCCGGTCAAGTCCGCGCCCGTGAGGTCCGCGCCTACGAGCGAGGCTCCGCTCAGGGCGGCGTCGCGTAGGTGCTTCCATTGCATCTTGGCGAAGCGTATCACCGTGCCAGGGATGACGGCGTACCCGCCTCGCAGGTCGGGTTCGAAGCCGTTGGGGAATCGGGTTTCGTCGTCGTAGAGCGCGTTGCGCAGGCGCGCGCCCTCGAGGTTCGCCTCGCTCAGGTCGGCTCCGCGGAGGTCGGCGCCAACGAGGTTCGCATACCCCATGTTCGCTCGGGAGAGGTCCTGCCCGCGGAACTCGAAGCCGTCGATGTCCATGCGCTGCAGGTCGGCGTCAGGGCCGAGCAGATACATGCCGAGGCCGTCTTTGTTGAAGAAGTCCGGGAACACGGTCTCTTCGTCGTACTTGGCGCCGCCCAGTTGAGCCCCCACGAGATTGGCGTCGCTCAAGTCGGCGCCCCTGAGATCCACGCGACGTAGGTCCGCCTCAAAGAGATCGGCGTGGCGCAACGTCGCTCCGTGGAGCACCGCGTTCGATAGTTGAGCGCGCTGAAGGACCGCGTTGTCCAGGTCGGCATTGTCGAGGCGGGCGCCTTCGAGATCGGCATCTGTCAGGGCGGCGCCAGTCATCGTGGCGTTGTGGAGTTGCGCGTCAGACAGCCGCGCGCCTACGAAGCTAGCCTCTCGTAGGTCGGCCCAACTCAAGTTGACAGAGCGCATGTCGGCGGCTCGGAATCCGGCTCCCTCGAGCGCCGCGGCGGGCATGGCCGCGCCCTGCATCTTCGCTTCGACGAACGACGCCCATCGGCCCAGTACGCCCTGCAGGTATGATCCGGCCAGGTCGGCTCCGTTGAACCGAGCTCCGCTGAGGTTGCACCGGGCGAGGTTGACCCCGGCGAGGTCCACATCGCTGAGGTTGGCGCCGTTGATGTTCGGCTCCTCGTGCAGGGCCTGCACGAGTTCGGTCTTGGACAGACGGGAGAACGCTTGGCGCATAGTGCCGGTCTTCCTAGAGACGCGTATCCGCCGAGGGTC
Organism: Candidatus Poribacteria bacterium; assembly: GCA_018644665.1. GTDB lineage: Bacteria > Poribacteria > WGA-4E. The sequence goes on along the minus strand of JABGQA010000128.1, from coordinate 8,162 downwards.
GCGTTCGCCGCCCGTCGCCGGACGACTTACGCCGAGATGGGCACACCAATCACCTGCCGCGCGCTACTTTCCTTGCGCGCCGGACAGGCGGCTCGTCGACATATGCCGATGTCGGTCGAAGTTGACCGGATGACGCCGGGACGCCGTCCCGAGCGGTTCCCTCATCCGGGCTGCCTCGCCGTAACTGGCGCCCATTCACGCCCTCAACGATGCGGTCTTCATTACTCGGCCGCACAAGCAGCCGCCCCCGCAGGGGTCCCTTGGAGGCCTCGATCGGTCGCGTTTGCCCAGTGGCCGGGCCCGCGCGTCGAGGGCCATCACACTTCTAAGAGTAGACGACGCGGGTCTAGCCGTCAACGGCCGCGCGCGTTGGAGATGCGCGACCGGCGTACCGCCTGGATTACACGGAGCATGTCGTCCGGCAGGGCGTCGTCGTACTCGACGCGGACCCCAGCGCGCGGATGGACGAACGCCAAACGGCGAGCGTGGAGGAGTTGCCGCCCCACCGCCGCAAGGATCGGCCGGAGCGCCGGAGCGGCCTCACGATGCGCGCGACGCGCCCCCCCGCCATACACTGGGTCACCGGCCACTGGGTGCCCGATGTGGCTGAGGTGGACGCGGATCTGGTGCGTGCGGCCCGTCTCGAGTGCTACATCGAGCAGGGCGAGTGTGTCCCCGAAGCGCTCCACGACCTCGAAACGAGTCGCGGCGTCTCTCGGTCGATCGCCGTCAACTGTGTACCGTGTGCGGTCCCGCGTGGACCGCCCAATGGGCGCGCTCACACGCCCCTCGTCCGGGGGCGACCCGCACACCAGCGCCGCATAGACGCGCGTGGCCGTCCGGTCACGCAGTTGATTCTGAAGCGCGTCGTACGCCGCCTGGGTCCGCGCGACCATCATGAGGCCGGTCGTGTCCCGGTCCAGCCGGTGCACGATGCCCGGGCGCTCGGGGTCCGACCCGACTCCTACGACGTCGGGGTAGTGGTGCAGCAGTGCGTTTACCAGCGTCCCCGAGGTGCGCGAATTGGTAGGGTGGACGATGAGCCCCTCCGGCTTGCGCAGCACGATCACGTCCGCATCGCTGTGAAGGACGTCGAGGTCGACGGCCTCGGCTTCCACCGCGCGCGTTGCGACGGGCGCTATCGACGCCACGACTCGTGTGCCGGCGGTCAGTCGCCACCCGGGCCGTCTGGCGCGCCCGTTGACGCGGACGCACCCGTCGCGGATGTGCTGCTGGATCTGGGAACGTGTGCGTTCAGGTAGGCGGGCGGCGAGGACGATGTCCAGCCGGTGGCCCTCGTCCTCGGTCGATACGACGAAGTCGAGCGTCACCGGCCGGTCAACGTGGGATGTCATCTGCGCCTATGGCTGGACGGGCACCCAGTCCTCTTTGATGATGAGCCAGCCGCCGTCCTGCTCAACGAAGGCGAGCGTCTTTATACCTCGGTCCGTGTACGCCGGGGGCAGGTCTCCCGCCGCGGCCCAAGCGCTGAAGTCTTGCTGGAAGGTCGCGACCATGCGGCCCTCCTCCTCGACGACGCGGAAGCCGCGCACGAGGACCTCCATGCGGGCGTACTGGCGTCCCAGGCGCTCCATGCGCGTGCGCAGGCCTTCGACATTCAGCGTCCGCTTACGGCCGACAGTGCCCTCGACGAGCCCGTAGCGGGTGACGGACGCGTACTGCTGGTATGCCGCGACGTACGCGTCGACATCGCCGGCTTCCCAGGCCTGCCTCCATGCGTCCACCTGCAGCGCGACCTCCGCCTCGACATCGCGCGCTGGTCCCTGCGGTTCTGGGGGCGTCGTCTGCCCGACGGCCGGAGCCACGCGCGGCGTCGGCATGGGTGGGGGCATATCCTCAACGGTCTCGCGGATGCGGGCGATCTCAGCGTCAAAGTTGTCGAAACGGGACAGGATACGCTCGGCCATGCCCTCGACGCTGCTCTCGACGCCCTCTACGCGGCCCTCGAGAGAGCGCAGTTCCGTTTGGAAGACCGTCTGTCCTGCGTTCAGGTTGTCGACGTCCGACTGAAGCTGTTCCACGGTGGCCTCAAGGGCGTCGTACCGCTCCATGGCCTCGGCGACCGGATCGGGCTCCGGCTCGGCGGCCTCCATCGCCGGGGCCGCTTCGGCTCCCGTCGTGACGGTGTCTTCCACCGCCTCCAGCATCCCCGCCGCGTCCATGGTCATGTCGCCCGCCGCGGCCCCCGGCTCCTCGATAAGCGGTGTCGGCTGCGGAGCGCTGCACCCGACCGCGAGCGCCAGAACAAACGCCACCGCGTACGCTGCTAGAACAGAACGGTACATTCGCGCGCGCCCTCTCCACTTAACCAAAGCGTGGTCCTCTCCGCGTTGATTCCACCGCTCGCGACGCCGTAACTCCATACGGCCTCGCCGCCATCCACCCGGCATGGTCGGCTTGTCGCCTGCGACTCCCCGCCGTGGTATACTAGCCCATCGCCAAGCTCGGCGCCTCGCGTCGGCGGCGCGCGCGCGACGTGGGTAGCGACGGAGCGTAGCGATTGAACTTCCGGCGCGGATCGGCGTTGGAGTATAGTACGCGGAACCGGTCTGCTCAAGTGAGTCGTATTGGAGAGCGCGGATGGACTCGTGTGGCAGGACCGTGGGACGGCGAGCGTGGTTGCGCGCCCGTCCGGCGGCGTCCATGGGACATGGTTTGGTCACGGCGGCCGTCGCGCTGCTGAGCATTGTGGGGTTCGCCCTGGGCGTTGGCCAAGCGGCCGCTCAGGATACGGCGGACTCGACGGTGACGATCCTGTCACCAGCGTTCGCGGAGACGTTCGCAGTCGGCACGTCGGACGTCACACTCCTGGTCGAAGTCGTCGGACACACGGGCGCGTGGCAGTACCGCGTCGACTCAGGCTTCGACGGTAGCGGCCTCGGCGGCGGGACAGAAGTCGCGTCGGGCGCGTCGGCCACTCTGACCGGCCTGTCGGCCGGTGTGCACACTGTGTACGTCGCTCTCGTCGATGATGGGGGTGAGATACTCGTGCCCGCCGTCTCCGCCTCAGCGACATTCCTGATCGGCGCAGAACTGCATGAGTTCGCCTACAGCGTGCCGGCGGGTCTCAGCCTTTTCTCCGCGGCGCTCGCGCCTTACGGTCTCTCCACGTCCGACGACGCCGTGCGCCTGATCACCACCGACAGCGTGATGCGCGCCAGCCATTTGATCCGTCTGGGCAGCACCGTTGTTATCAGCTTGCAGGGCGGCGTTTTCCAGACGGCCGTGGGCCGGGACGGACACATCCGCTTCGGGGACGACTTCGAGGTCCAGCCAGGACACGGATACGTCGTCAACTTCCTCGACCCCATCGACTTCACCATGCTGGGAACGCCGCACGGCGTCAGCGTCGGTGAAACGCTTACGGCGCCCTCAGCAGACCCGGGCGCTTGGGCGTTCGCGGTCGCGGGCGATGTGCCGGATATGGATCTGCTGCCGGCCGGGGCCACAATGCGCGTCCGCAATGTGGACACAGGTAAGTCCATTCCCGCGGTCCTTACTCCCGACGGACGGTTCGTCGCGTCCTTCGTCGATCCGAACCGCCGCCCCGTCGTCGCGGACGGCGACCTCGTGCGGTTCGAGTTTGTGTCGGCGGACGGTTACGTCCTTGGTTCGCGGGCAGAAAGGCGTCTGACCGTTGAAGACACTCGCCTGGCATCCCTGGCGGCCAACTTCTCGACGCGACCCACGGGCGCGCGGCTGCTGCAGAACTACCCCAACCCGTTCAACCCCGAGACGTGGATCCCATTTGAGCTTGACGCGGCCGCGGACGTTTCCGTGCGCGTGTACGGGCTCGCCGGCGAACTCGTGCGACGAATCGACCTCGGGGCACGGGAGGCCGGCTACCACGTGTCACGCGACGCATCAGCGTATTGGGATGGACGGAACGCGACCGGCGAGACCGTCGCCGGAGGCGTCTATCTCTACGAACTCATCGCCGGTGACCGGCGTGACGTTCGCCGCCTCGTAGTCCTGAAGTAGCCTGATCCCTCCGCGCGCGAGTGGCCATGGCCCCGTTTGCGCGCCCCTCCAGCCCACGCCAATCCGCCCGAAGTCGGCGTGCCGAACGGCGGCAGATGGCGGCCGAGGCCCGTGTCCGGCGAGCGCAGAGCAACCCGAACGCTTCTTACGCGCGGTCGGCCCTGAGGGCGGGTGTGGCTACAGGGAGTGACGGAACGCGAGCGGCGCGTCACGGTCGGCCGCGCCCAGAGCCTGGACGTACTCTCGTGGCCGCTGCGCTTCCGCATCGTGCCACAGGATCGCCTCCATGATGCTGCGCGCGCGCCCATCGTGCAGGAAGTTGCCGTGTCCGTTCACCGTCGTACTCAGCCCGATGCCCCACAGCGGCGGCGTCTGCCATTCTGCGCCGTACCCCAGGAAGTCGGAACGGCCGTCGGTCAGGCGTTGGCCGAGGTCGTGTAGGAGCATGTCCGTGTACGGGTGGATCGTCTGGTTGGCGAGTTCAGGGACGTCCGGGTAGTCGCTCGTCACGAGCGTCGGAGCGTGGCATCGCACGCATCCGGCCGCTTCGAAGATCATCTCTCCCCGTTGCACCTGTGGGTCGTCGACGTCTCGCCGGGCCGGCATGGCGATCGTCTTCGTGGGAATGTCACCGCGTCGAGAATCGCGTCCGGTACCCCAGGATCGTCCGAGTTGCCGTCGTCCTGAATCTGCCCCCGCACGCTCTCGAACGGGAACAACGACGGCGTGATGCCCATGTCGTCGTGGTACGCGCCGGCGGCCTGTTGCCGTAGATTCGGTTGGTTGGCCTTCCAACCGAAGCGGCCGATGACAGTTTCGCCGGTCTCGATGTCGACCACGTAGTTCGGCCGACCGGAGATGCGGTCGCCGTTCCTGTCGAGTTCGTCCTCGCGCAGGAGCAGGACCTCGTTGGGTACGGCTTCGAGCAGGCCGAGTCCGTAGACCGGCCGCGGCATGCGCGCGGAGGACTCCGTGATCAGGGGCAGCGGACGGTAGCCCTCGATAGTGGATTCCGGCTCACGGAGTTGGTATGTCGTCCCGTCGGCGAGATTGACGATGGTGTCGAGATACTCGATCAGGAAGCTCGCCTCCGGTTCGACACCCGGCACAGCTTGGTCGCTCAACTGCCCGCCGAACCCAGGGACTGGCGTCGGAGCGCCGGTCGCCTGGCTGGCCGCTGCCGGAAGGCTGAGGCGGACCAGCATCGACCCCATGTCGCCGCCCACCATCGGCGCGGCGGGCCTGCCTCCCGGGGGATGGCAGGAAACGCACGACGCCGCGTTGAATACCGGCCCCAAGCCACCGTTTGTCTCGGCCTCGCCGCCTACGAAGATGGCGCTGAAATGCTTCGCGCCCACAAGATGGAGCGCGAGTCGTTCCGGCGCCAGGTTCGGAACTGGCCGCGAGTACGCCTGCTCAGACGCGTCGAAGACGGTGGCATCGCCGCCAGACCACGCGGAGTTCGCCGCGGGGTCGTCGGTCAACACTGATACGGCGTCGCCGCATCCGGCGATACCCAGACACATGGCTGCAAGCAAGAGGATCGGGCGCATGGCGGGCACCTCTCTGCCAATTGCTGCTCAGTGGCCCGGTGACGCGCAGCTGGATAGACGCCAGTGCGCGCGCAAGTGATGACGTCCGTGGCCTCGGTCCGAAGGGCGCGGCCTACGCCCCACGTCGAACCGGAAGGACGCGCCCCAGGCTGGCGAAGCAATCCGACGGGCTCCCTCGGGGTTCAGAACGCCGCGTATAGCGCCTCCTGCACCGTACCGACACCCACTAGTGAAAGGCCCCCCGACCCAACGACGGCCTCCGTCTGGCGCTTCGACACGAGCGCGCGCGTGAAACCGAGTTTCTCGGCCTCGGCGAGCCGCTGCGTCAGGCGACTCACACCACGCACCTCGCCCGCGAGTCCGACCTCGCCGATGAACACCGTCTGGCCGTCCACCGGCGCGTCCCGTAGGTTGGACGCCATCGCGACAACGGCGCCGAGATCCGCCGCGGGCTCGTCGATCTGCACGCCGCCTGTCACATTCACGAACACGTCGGCGTTCTGCGCGGACATGCCCCCACGCTTTTCCAGCACCGCGATAAGCAGAGACACCCGGTTCCTGTCGAGTCCCGTCGTGACACGCATCGGTGTGCCGAATCGCGTGGGCGCAACGAGAGCCTGAAGCTCCAGGAGCAGAGGCCGCGACCCCTCCATCGTGCATACCACGACCGACCCCGACGCGCCCGCGTGCCGCTCGCTCAGGAACAGCTCCGACGGGTTCTCGACCGGCGTGAGTCCCTGATCCGACATCTCGAAGACGCCGAGCTCGTTCGTCGAGCCGAAGCGGTTCTTCGCCGCGCGCACGATGCGGTACGAGTGGTGCTGGTCGCCCTCGAAGTACGCGACCGTGTCGACCATGTGCTCGAGCATCTTCGGCCCGGCGATCGCGCCCTCCTTCGTCACGTGACCGACGATGAACACCGGGACGCCCGTCGACTTCGCGTAGCGGATGAGCGCCGCGGCGCTCTCACGGATCTGCGTCACGTTCCCAGGCGCGCTCTCGAGCGCTTCCACGGTCGCCGTCTGGATGGAGTCCACGACGAGCGCGCACGGGTTCATCTCCTCCGCATGACGAAGGATCACCTCGACGCGCGTCTCCGCCAGCAGATAGAGACCCTCGGCGTCGATCCCGAGGCGAGACGCGCGGAGCCGCATCTGCTGCATCGACTCCTCGCCCGAAACGTAGAGCGCCTTCTGACCATCGCTCGCCAGACGGGCCATCACCTGCAACAGCAGCGTCGACTTGCCTATGCCCGGTTCCCCGCCGATGAGCACGACCGACCCAGGCACCATGCCGCCGCCTAGCACGCGGTCGAACTCACCGATCCCCGTCGAGGAGCGCCGTACGGGATCGGCCGAGATGTCGCGTAGGGCCATCGGCTTCGAGTCGCCCACCATGGCGACGTCGGGCGTCGCGCCGCGCGAGCCTTTCGGCGGGACGAGTTCTTCTTCGTACGAGTTCCACGCCTCGCACTCGTGGCATCGCCCCAGCCACCTGTGGGACGCAGCGCCGCACTGATTGCACACGTAGCGCGTACGGGTCTTCATCGCGGACGGCCTCTCGTGGCGCGGTGCGTCGGCGTCGCCTGCGCGCGCCTACTAACCAAGCAGGGCCGCGCTCAGGACGGTGGGGCACCAGTACTTCTCGATGTGCTGGACCACCAACTCCGTGCCCTCTTCGTGGCTCACGTAGGGGCTCATCGCCGGGTTGTACATCGCGTCCGTCAGGTCTCGCACAAGCGCGACACGGATTCCCCAACGCGACATCTGGCGTATCGCGAACGTGCGCGCGAGCACGCACATGTTCGTGTGCACGCCCATGATAAGCATGTTGCGGATGCCGAGCTGGTGGAACAGCCGGTAGACCTCATCACCCTTGTCGGAGACGGCGTCATGACCTGCGATCTCGATCGCGGGATGCTGGCTCGACCAGCGATGCTCGGGGCGAGATTTGCCCGTGTCACACCCACCGTCGGACGAGTCCACCGGGAGCGGCGGCTCCGGGATGTCGTGAGGCTCCGGCATGTCAGTGGCGGGCGCAGCCTGAGCGCGTAGGCGGTGAGGCGTATCCGCGTAGACGTCCATGGTATCCGACGGCGCGTGGACGATTAGCACACCGCGCGCGCGAAGCACCCCCACCACTTCGTTCATCCGAGGCAGCATCTTCTCGAGCCGTACGACGGCGCCCTCGCACGGGTGGTCGTCCCATACGTCGCAGAGGAGCAAGGCGGTCTCCGCGTACGGGAAGCTCTCCTCGACGGTGATCTCTTGCCACTGTTCGACGCCCTTGAAGGCCTGCACACGACTGCGTAGCGGCAGCGACAGGGCGCCTTCCTGCAGGGGTCGAAGCGTCGGCTGTCTAGGTTCAGATGCGCTCATCGCGAATTCCTTGCGGCGTGAGGAGGCGTGAAGATGGGTGTGCCGACTGACCTGGGCGCGCGCCCGACTGCCGCGCGTCGGGCGAATATGACGCATCGCGTGTCGCGCCGCAAGAGATCCGGGCGTGTGCCCAGCGCCCGGCCGGCCCACTCGGCAGCGACCGACCTGGCGCCTTAGAGCCTATCTCAACCACCGGTCTGGCATTTCAGAGTGTGCCAGACACGGGTCC